>NZ_JBALCS010000007.1:0-170049 GCF_036919555.1 Nostoc sp. | reverse complement strand
TCGGGAATCCAAAACGCCTATGCAGACGGTTATGCCTATGTTGAGATATCTCAGTCTAGGTCAAAGTCGAAAACCCGTAAGGGAGCAACTAGGAAGACCTTGAAGTAATTTTTGGAAGCCCCGTACCTTTAGGTCGGGGTAATGTCACAAAACCGCAACACCTGATGAGAAAATTAAGATATTCAAACAAAGCGATCGCTATTTGATTGTTAACAAGCCCGTTAATCAGACCTGATTTTTTTGAGGTCAAAGGCAACAAAAGCTTTATGGGGCATAACGGAGAACGTTAGTTAGAGCCTCAAAAGACTTCTGAAAGCCAGACATTGTTCAATAAGTTTTGTGTAGAATTTGGTGGTGAGGTTATTTACTTGATTCTCAATTGCAGCAATCGAGGTTTCATTTATGAATCAGTCTTATTCTCAAAACCAAGCAAGGCGAAATCGTCAACAAAGGCTGTGGCAACAAAAATGGAGTTTAAAGACTAAAGCAATAGTTTGGGCACTCAGCATCAGTGTCCTTCCTGTGGTTGCAATTGGAACAGCTACTTACTTCTATGGGATTAATTTAATTACCAAACAAATTCCGCAAGTAAGACTTGAGAGTGCAAAAAGCTCAACAGAAACTGAACTTGCTCTACAGAGCCAACTGTCAGTCTTGTTAAATGGTATGGGGGTAACAGCAATTTTAGCAGGTGCGATCGCGGTTTTTGTGGCAAATCGAGCTATTAGTCGAGTCAGCAAGGCTGCGGCAATTTCTAATAGTATCAAAAATCAGCTACGTCCAGACAGTGAATTTACTCAAGTTTTCATCGCTAGCGAAGATGAATTAGTGATGTTAGAGAGAAACATCAACTTATTCACAGAGTTGCTTTCAGTTTTGGTACAGGAGAAAGAAGCCGAAGCTGATTACTCCCAACTATTGATAAAAATTACCCGATGGGTTCGAGAATCATTCAACAAAGAAGATGTTCTCAAAACTACCTCAGAAGAAATTCGTAAAGCTTTAAGCATTGATCGCGTAACCATCTTTTGCTTCAACTCCAACTCGAATGGAACCTTTATCGCCGAATCAGTAGCACCTGGTTTACCGAAAATATTAGGGGTTACAGTCTCTGACCCTGGATTCGAGGCAGAGTATATAGAAAAATACCAGAATGGTTGCACCCGTGCTATTGATAATATCCATCAAACCGATCTTAGTGATGGTGATATTGAGTTGCTGGAGCAATTTGCTGTCAAATCTAATTTAGTAGCACCGATTCTCAAAGGCAAACAGCTATTTGGTTTATTGATTGCCCATCAGTGTTCTAGACTTCGCTTTTGGCAGCAGTCTGAGATTGATTTGTTCGCTCAGATAGCCATGCAAGTAGGATTTGCCCTTGACTACGCCAAGCTTCTAGAACAGGTAGATACGAAGGCAGATAAAGCTCAGGTATTTATAGAAATTACCCACAGCATTCGCCAATCGCTCAACGAAGAGGATGTCATCAAAACGACCGTGGAAGAGGTTCGTAAAATACTGAGTACTGATCGAGTGCTGGTTTATAGCTTTAGCGCTAATTGGTCTGGAATTATAATTGCCGAATCAGTGGTTCCAGGTTATCCCAAAGTTTTGCGATCCGAAATTCGAGACCCATGCTTCGGTCAGGGTTATGTAGAAAAGTATCAGTCTGGTCGCGTTCAAGCTACAAACAACATTTACCAAGCCGATTTGGCTGATTGTCACATTAGCCTGCTCGAATCTTTTGCTGTGAAAGCAAATTTGGTCGCACCCATCATCAAAGATCAACAGCTATTTGGCTTATTAATTGCACATCAATGCTCCAGACCGCGTGATTGGCAACAGCCTGAGATTGATTTATTTGCTCAGATAGCAATGCAAGTGGGATTTGCTCTCGACCATGCAAGGCTACTGCAACGAATCGATGCTGAAGGTGTGCAAAGTCGGTTGCTGGCGGATACTATCGGCAGCATTCGCCAATCGCTCAACGAAGAGGATGTCCTCAAAATCACTGTAGAAGAGGTTCGGAAAGTACTGAGTACTGACCGAGTGATGGTTTATAGCTTTAACGCCAATTGGTCTGGAATTGTGATTGCCGAATCAGTTGTTCTCACCTACCCAAAAATTTTACAAGCTGAAATCCAAGACCCATGTTTTGGTCAAGGCTATGTAGAAGAATATCAGTCTGGTCGCGTTCTAGCAATAAACAACATTTATGAAGTCGGTTTGGCTGATTGTCACATTAGCTTACTCGAATCTTTTGCTGTCAAAGCAAATTTAGTAGCCCCCATTATTAAAGATGAACAGCTATTTGGCTTATTAATTGCACATCAATGCTCCAAACCCCGTAATTGGCAACAATCTGAAATTGATTTATTTGGCCAGATAGCGATGCAAGTGGGATTTGCTCTCGACCATGCAAGGCTGCTGCAACGAATCGAAGCTGAAGGTATGCGAAGTCAGTTACTAGTGGATATTATCCGCAAGATTCGCCAATCGCTTAACGAAGAGGATGTCATCAAAATCACTGTGGAAGAAGTTCGCAAAGCACTGAGTACTGACCGAGTTCTGGTTTATAGCTTTTACGCTAATTGGTTTGGAATTATAATTGCCGAATCAGTGGTTCCAGGTTATCCCAAAGTTTTGCGGTCTAAAATCCACGACCCCTGTTTCACTCAAGGCTATGTAGAAAAGTACCAGTCTGGCCGCGTTGTCGCAATCAACAACATTTATAAGTCGGGTTTGGCTGATTGTCACATTAACTTGCTCGAATCCTTTGCTGTGAAAGCAAATTTAGTCGCACCAATTATCAAAGATGAGCAGCTATTTGGTTTGTTAATTGCACATCAGTGTTCTGAACCCCGTGATTGGCAACAGCCTGAGATTGATTTATTTACCCAGATAGCGATGCAAGTAGGATTTACTCTCGATCATGCTAGGCTGCTACAAGCGTATCAAGTTGCTGAAGCTAACTCTGGTAAATAGTTTTATGGGGGAGTATGTGGCAAAAAGTACCGCCGTTACCAGCGATGCTCAACGAACGCCTCATCGTTCTAAATGCACCTCATTGCGCCAGAGCTGCAAGTCAAGAGGCAGCAGCCCCCACAATTAGGCATTAAGAGTCAGAGAGAGACTGGGAACCAGACACGAGACAATCTCTAAAAGTTTGCTCTAGACAAGCTTTCACCTTAAGTTGACACCAATGGATTGACTCGAATCCCTACGAAAATGCAGTTTGGCACAAAAGATATGTTCGCCTTGACAAATTATCGGTAACTATAGCAATTAAATGTGTAGTTAAGTTAACAGTGTGCCTAGAGACTCATTCTATCTCTGTAGAGAACCAAAAAATGAGCAATCAGTGCATAAAACTATAGAATCTAACCGTATGTATTTATAGAGGTTCAAATACAAGAAACTCAATCTAGTTAGAAATTATCAAGGTAAACAATTATGACAAGCTTTATTCAAGTCCCCTTACACAATGATCTACTGCACCCAGTCCGCGAGTGGTTGGAAACGATAAAAATTCATAACTCTAAATTGGCTCATTTCCTGTGCAAAGCTATTCCTGCTCAGTGTCCCTTTGAGCGAGACATCACGCTGTTTGGTAGAAAGCTATTTCACATTCCTCCGATGTGTAAATTAAATCCCCTATACGAGGAAGTGGTTGGTTTGCGTTTTAAAGCGCTTTGTTATCTTGCCGATGAATGCGGTGAAGATGTCACAGCCTATTGCTAATAGCCAGTTGGATCGTTCTTTGATCAACCAGCGATCGGTAATTGCAGACTTACGGTTGTTACTTATTCAGGGTTTATACTAAGCTAACATACACCTAATTAGATGTTTGGCTATTCAGTAGCTGGCACCTCGCTAAAGTGTTTCCAGACCGTATTGTTGCTTACCATATCCTGCTGAAATCATTAACATCATCATGACGCACATCTTACTGGTTGAAGATGAAGTCAAACTGGCACGATTTGTCGAATTAGAATTGAATTATCAAGGCTATCAAGTCAGTATTGCCTACGATGGATTAACTGCCCTCACCGCAGCGCGTGAGTTACATCTAGATTTAGTAATTTTAAACTGGATGTTGCCAGGTTTGTCGGGATTGGAAATTTGCCGCCGCCTGCGAAGTATTGGTGATAAAGTGCCGATAATCTTATTAACCGTCAAAGATGAAGTGAGCGATCGCATTGTAGGCTTAGACGCTGGTGCTGATGATTACCTCGTTAAACCCTTCAGCATTGATGAATTATTAGCCAGAGTCGGCGTTCACCTGCGAAGAAGCCAGCAAGCAGATGGCGCAGATGTTTTAGAATTTGAAGACCTGAGTTTAAATCGTCGCACGCGCCAAGTATACCGAGATCATCGGTTAATTGAGTTAACTGCTAAAGAATTTGATTTACTAGAATATTTATTGGCCAATCCGCGACAGGTAATTACCTGCGATCGCATTTTAGAGGAAGTCTGGGGTTACAACTTGATGGGCGATGCCAACATCATTGAAGCTTACATTCACTACCTGCGCCTGAAACTTGAAGCCAATAACGAAAAATGCCTCATTCAAACTGTGAGCGGTGTTGGTTATACATTGCGTGATTGAATTTGGGCATTGGGCATTGGGCATTGGGCATTGGGCATTGGGCATTGGGCATTGAGCATTAGGGAAAGACCCTGCCCCCCTTCTAGTGTCAAATAACGCTAAAACACCAAATTTTTATGTTTTATGAAGATTTGGGGTTTTTGGCAATCTCAGCCAAAACTCATCCAACTCAGAGCTTTAATTATACTAGGATGCACAAAACTATGATTATCTAAAATCTAAAATGGCATGACCTATCTAGAAACAGCAGCGCAATTCTACCGTGAAGTTGCCCAAACACCGCAAGTTGGACTTTGTTGTGTGCAAAGTACACCCCTGCAACTACCAGGATTGAAAATTCCTTTGCTAATGCAGCAAATGAACTATGGTTGTGGCACCACTGTTCACCCCACAGAACTAGGAAAGCAACCGACTGTGCTGTATGTCGGTGTTGGCGGCGGCTTAGAAGCGTTGCAATTCGCTTATTTTTCTCGCTATGCAAGTGCTGTAATTGCCGTTGAACCAGTTGCAGCCATGCGGGAAGCCGCCGCACGCAATTTGAAAATTGCTGCTCAAGAAAATTCCTGGTTTGACACCAGCTTTGTAGAAATCCGTGAAGGGGATGCTTTTAACTTAGCCGTTGCTGATGCTAGCGTCGATATCGTGGCGCAAAATTGTCTTTTCAACATCTTTGAACCAGAAGATTTAACCCGTGCTTTAAAAGAAGCCTATCGGGTATTAAAACCAGGCGGACGCTTGCAGATGAGCGATCCAATTGCCACTAGTCAAATTCCAGCACATCTTCAACAAGATGAACGACTGAGAGCCATGTGTTTATCAGGCGCACTCACATATCAAGAGTATACTGAACGGATCACAAATGCTGGCTTTGGTCAAGTTGAAATTCGCGCCCGTCGTCCTTATCGTCTCCTAGATAGCCAAACTTATAATTTAGAAGAACACCTACTTTTAGAAAGCCTGGATTCTGTCTCGTTTAAAGTTGCTATTCCAGAAGATGGTGCTTGCATTTTCACTGGTAAAACAGCAATTTATGCTGGTTTGGAACCCTTCTTTGACGATTCAGCAGGTCATCTACTTCAGCGAGGTATTCCCGCAGCAGTGTGTGATAAGACTGCTGCTAAACTTGCTGCTATCAAGCCAGCAGAAATAATTGTTACCAATTCAACCTGGCACTATAGCGGTGGTGGTTGCTGTTAATTTCTTAAGAAAGAATTCAGGTGTCAGGAGGAGGTAGTGCGGTCTTGGGATCTCCTCAAGTAGAGCAACTACCGTTCATAATTCAGAATAATTTTGTGCGACTGGGAATGAATGCACAATTTGAATATTTCACTAATTGCATTCTTAATACTGGATTCTGGATTCTTACCGAAGAAGAATAAAGGCGCCAGTCGCCAGAATTCAGAATTGAATTCTGAACGAAAAAGTGGATGAATCGTGCATCTTCTGCGCCCGATTTCAGTCGTGCAGGAGAAGAAAAGTATTCCTTGCTTGAAACCCCTGACTTGACTGCTGGGGTATTCTGACCGGAGCTTTCGCCCTGCTCCGGCTCCGCTCCTGAATTCTGACTTCTGACTCCTTTTCATTTCTTCTCTATTAACCCCAAAATGTTGTTAATTAGTCTATTTATCGCTACGCTTTTTTTAGCATACTCCAATGGTGCAAATGACAATTTTCAAGGTGTAGCAACGCTGTTTGGTAGCCGAACAAGCAGCTATCAAACAGTGATTTTGTGGGCAACTTTTACAACTTTTGCTGGTGCAGTAACTGCAACTTTTTTGGCAAGTACACTAATTAAAAACTTCTCTGGAAAAGGACTAGTACCTGATGCGATCGCTAACACCCCACAGTTTCATATAGCAGTAGCGAGCGCGGCTGGTTTAACTGTGCTTATAGCCGCCCTCATGGGGTTTCCCATTTCCACAACTCACAGTTTAACAGGTGCTATTGTTGGTGCTGGATTAGTTGCGATCGGACTCAAAGTTAATTTTGCAGCTTTGGGAACTTCCTTTATTTTGCCTCTATTACTCAGTCCAATTATTGCTATTCTCTTGGGAGCAGGAATTTACAGTTTATCTAGCTATATCAATTCAAAATGGCATCTACCAGTCAATCAGAAAATGATTGATAATTGCCATTTTATCAGCGCCGGAATTATCAGTTTTGCTAGAGGATTAAATGACACTCCCAAGATTGTTTCACTCATTTTGATTATTGAGTATTTTTCGATTCAGGGAGGAATGATTACGATAGCGATCGCAATGGCACTTGGCGGTTTAATCAACTCCCAAAAAGTTGCTGTTACCATGAGTACAAAAATTACTTCAATGAATCATACTCAAGGCTTATCAGCAAATATAGTAACTGGATTTCTGGTCATTGCAGCTAGTCGGTTTGGGCTTCCAGTTTCCACCACTTATGTTTCAGTTGGTTCTATTTTTGGAGTAGGATTAATTGGTAAAAAAACTAATATGCGTGTTTGTTATCAGATACTACTATCGTGGATTTTAACCTTACCTACTGCTGCAATTATTAGTGGAATAACCTACAGATTATTGCAAGGTTATAAAATTTGAATATATTTATACCCTCTTTAAGGAGTAGTAACTAATGCAAACTAAATCAATAATTACACTAGATACAGCAGTCACACCGTTTAAAAACAAACTCAGTTCACCTTTGACAAAAAAAGGAATTACTGTTTTACAAATAAATCTAGGTAAGCGTTGTAACCTTGCCTGTACACACTGTCATGTCGAAGCTAGTCCAAAACGTACAGAAGAACTTTCTCCTGAAATTTGCGAACAATTGATTTCGCTAATCCATAAATTTCCCGAAATTAAAATTGTGGATTTGACTGGTGGCGCACCAGAAATGAATTATGGATTTAAGCCACTGCTAGAAGCAGCAAGAGCAACTGGTAAACAAGTGATTGTCCGTTCTAATTTGACCATTTATTTTGAAGATGGATTTGCTGATTTACCAGAATACTTTGCTAAACACCAAGTAAGAGTTGTGGCTTCCCTACCCTGCTACTTAGCAGATAATGTTGATAAAATGCGCGGTGCTGGTGTTTTTGATAGTTCAGTCAAAGCTTTGCAATGGCTTAACCAACTAGGCTATGCTAAAGAGCCAAATTTAACTTTGGACTTGGTATTTAATCCCCAGTTACCCACAGGTGAAAAATTTTCCTTAGCTCCCGAACAGACCAACCTAGAACGAGATTACAAAATGTTCTTGCAAGAACATTTTAATATTGTGTTTAACAACCTCTTCACCATTACCAACCTCCCTGTTGGTAGAACCAAAATGTATTTAGAACGGAAAAAACTGTACACCAGCTATTTGCAGTTTTTAGAGTCGCATTTTAATCCCAGCACAGTTGAACATTTAATGTGTCGTGATGAACTTTCAATTGACTATCTAGGCAATGTATATGATTGTGATTTTAACCAAATGATGAATTTGCCTGCGAAAAATCACAATGGTGAAAACTTGACAGTTAGCAAACTCTTAGAAGCTGGCAGTTTAGACCTGATTAGTGAGATACAAACTGCTGCTTATTGCTATGGTTGCACTGCTGGGTGTGGTTCTAGTTGTGGTGGTGCTTTGCTCTAAGGTTGTTAAAAAAAGTCTGTTACCAAAATTGTTACGAGTGCGTTGTTGTTGGGCTGTTACTTTATGATCATATATAGTTAAACTCCTCACACCACACCGAAAGCCGTGAAACATAATGTTTCGCGGTTTTTTCCTTTTCTGTTGTACGGTGACAACTCACAGCATCAATGCTAAGTTGATTGCCGCTTATAGCGCTTCTCGAATGGAAGCAATACACTTTGACCTCACTTCCATTCCTCTCTCCTAAAAGGAGAGAGGCTTTGAATATTACTCCCCTTCCCGACAAGGGAAGGGGCTGGGGGTTAGGTCTGTATTCCATGCAATTGAGAACCGCTATATCTCAATCTCATCCGCCACAGTAACCAAGATATAGCTGATCGCTTAATTTTCTCAATTAGACTGAGATAGATTTACTAAATAATTCACTAAATCACTCTGACTGTTTACTGTTGACTGATTTAATAGCCCTACTCCCATTTTCAAGTCAGGTGGATTATTGCAGCAAAAGAGTTGTGCCATTACCGTTAGTTGACCCATTGGCAATTGCAGCTTGAGTAGGTTCAGTGGCAAGAAGCGCTACAAGTGGAGTAACTTTTGAACTAGATTGTTTACTTCGTTTTCGATTAGAGCCGCCAGCCTTGGAATACTCTATAGTCTTTCTGCCGTAGACAGTTGCAACTCCACTTAGCATTCGTTCAGACATTTCGGAGAGGGCTTTATCCATCTGGGTGATTGTTTTACGCGATTCTTCCAGATTGGACACTAGCGTATTATGAGTTTCTAGTACAGTACGGGTAGTGTTGATTAGGTGGTTGTAGGCTTCAATGGTTAACCCATGTCCTAAATCCAGACTTTCATCAATGGATTTAAGCAAGGCGAGACGAAGTTGGGCTTTGTCAACAGCAGCAGAACCACGAGTTCTTAAAGACATGAGATATCCTTTTTTAATAATTCCTTTTTCAACATAGTGGAATATCCTTTTGCCTGAGATGGGTAGTTTTGTGGATTTATTTCATTAAAAGTTCAACGAAATAATTACGACTTTGCCTGTATTTTTACTCATTTTTCATATCGATTTGTTGTTTGAGAATAAGTACAATCAGCAACAGTAATCACAAAATCAATAAATGCGAACCCCGAAATAACAAATGCGTTGGCGTAGCCCAACCCAGGCATCGCAAAATCTATAAACGCGATTACCGAAATCACAAACACGAACGCCAAAATAACAAATATAAACGCCAAATCAATAAATGCGCTCGCAAAATCTATAATTGCGTTGGCGTAGTCCAACTCAGGCATCGCTAAAATTACAATTGCATTCTCCAAATCGATAAATGCGTTGGAGTAGCCCAACCCAGGCATCGCCTAAATCACAAACGATAAATTGAAACTGCTACGGGGCGCTCGCTTAGAATAAAGCAAGTAATGAAAAAGTCAATTCATTGAGCTTCAGCAAATGCCTTCCTACTTGGTCAATTTACCTGTTCAACTACAGCAAGAGATAGAGAAATGGGCAACTAGCCAAGGAATTTCCCTCGAT
Organism: Nostoc sp.; assembly: GCF_036919555.1. Taxonomy (GTDB): domain Bacteria; phylum Cyanobacteriota; class Cyanobacteriia; order Cyanobacteriales; family Nostocaceae; genus Nostoc. The sequence goes on along the minus strand of NZ_JBALCS010000007.1, from coordinate 160,282 downwards.
CAATTTATTTTGTGGGCAGTAGCAGAAAAAGTTGCCTCCCTTCGCCATCAACTGAACGACCCCTCCTTTCCCTTGATTAGCTATCGCATTGGAAGCAGTGGCCAAAAAGTTCCCGTTGTTAGTGGTACAGGAATTCGAGTGCAAACTCTAGCGATTGCTGCTCATCAGTGGGGCTGGTCTTGCGAGCAAATTGTCCAACAGTATGGTATTACTGAAGCTCAGATCAATGACGCACTGGGTTTTTACACTGCCCATCGTACTGAGATTGATGAAGCGATCGCTACAGAACAAGCGATTGAAACTGCTCGTGTCTAAACTCCTGCTGCATTTAGATGCAGACACCTCCATTAAAGCATTGCATACGGCTCTAGTTGCTCGTGGTCATGTGTGACTCGCACTCCCAATGAATGGATGCCAGAAGATGCTAGCGATGAAATGCAACTGTTGAAAGCCACAGATAACGGACGGTGTATTTTTACCTTCAACATCAAAGATTTCTTGTCCTTGGTTATTCAGTATCCGCAGCACAGAGGCATTATTCTAGCGGCACAAAATAGTTGGAATTTGTCTGACCTCATTCAAGCATTGGATCGCTTGCTATCAGGAACTCAAGCAGAAGACTGGCCTGAGCAAATACGTTGGTTAAATCAATGGCGATGAGAATAGCATGTTAATTGAAAAACAGAACTTTGCGCTTGCTAAAATCGCAATTGCAGTCACAAAATCGATAAATGCGTTGGCCTAGCCCAACCCAGGCATCGCCGAAATCACAATTGCGAACGCCAAATCTATAATATGCGATCGCCGAAATCACAAATGTGTTGGCGTAGCCCGCCGTGTTTGGCAATGCAACTAGGGGAAGCGTTGAATCTAGATAATAAAGTGATTTGCAATCTCTCAGTGAGGAGGAGATACAGACATATTAAGCTGTTGCGCCTACAATTTGCATATAATAGAGAAGAATATAACTTTAGTTACAAGGTGCTATCCCTGCTAAAGGCTTTCTGAGCTTAGAACAAAAACAGCGTCTACAACAGTTCTTAAAGCAGAGCGATCGTTTTGAGATGAGAGAGCGAGTTTTGATACTGTTATTGATGAATCATGGTAGGACGCAAGAAGAAATAGCGTCATTGATTGGTTGCTCTCGCCGAACAGTAGCATATTGGTGTGTGCATAGAGATCCAGATACGATAGAAAGCTTAGAAGACGGAAGAAGAAAAAGAGAATATAGAAAAGTTAGCCAGGTTTATATAGATAAGTTATTAGAAACAGTAGATAAAGAACCAAGTGAATTAGGTTATGAATTTGGAAGATGGACGGCAGAAAGATTATCAACATACTTAGAGAAAGAAACAGGAGTAAAATTAAGTGGTTCTCAAGTGAGGAAATCTTAAAACGAAAAAAGTATGCTTACCTCACAGGCATTGTATAGTCTAGAGGACAGACAAAAGCCAGAGAAGAGAAAAGAATTTCAAGAAAAGTTTCTCAGTTATTTATCAATAGCAAAAGAACACCCAAGCCTTTTTCAGATATGGTTTTGGGATGAAAGTGGTTTTAGTTTGCGGGTGTTAAGAAGGAAAACTTGGGGGAAAAAAGGAAAAACAAAAAAAGTTACTGGTAAACGTAGTAGAGGTCGGGTAAATATTATGGGAGGTTTAAGACTTTCTGATAAAAAGCGGGTATGTTACTTTATTGAAAAAGGAAATTCAGAAACCTTTTACGAGCAACTCAAACAACTGCACAAATTTGTATTAAAAGAATGGCTGGATTTAGGAAATAGTCAAGAAGACTTTCATCTTTGTGGACCAAAAATAATTATATTTTTAGATAATGCTAGCTACCATAAACGTAAAGATATATGTGCCAAAATTGAAAATAATTTACCGAATATTGTTCTTGAATATCTCTCTGCTTATAGCCCTGATTTTAATTTGATTGAATTAGTTTGGCATTCCTGTAAAGAATATATAGCTCATCGACTGTTTCAATCAGTATGTGAACTAAAATCTACCTTAAATAAACTCTTAAATGATGGAGAGCTTATTATTAAATGGGGAAGAAGGATAAAAAATAAGGGAAACGCTGTTTGTGCAAATTAAAAGCATAACAGCTTAGCAGAAATATTGCGCCGTTGGGGGAAAAATAGACTTGGGGAAGCGAAAACAGATGAAGCGGAATATTTAGCAGCAGTTATTGTTGAATTTAGCGATCTAATTCAGCAATTCCCCTTGGGTGACAAAGCCAGCAATATGTATGGAAATTGCCATCACTGGCTATGAAGTCGCTTTAACTATAGATTACTATTTTTGAATTACCTACTTATTCCCCTCATTTGAATTTAATTGAAATTTTGTGGCGGTTTATTAAGTATGAATGGATGGCTATAGATGCTTACAAAGATTGGAAAACTTTTGTTGCATCCCTTGAAAAAATTCTGAGAGAATTTGCAGAAAATCATGTATAGCAGTGGACAAAGCCGTTAGGACAATTCGGCGATAGACGCCTTCAACAAGCGTACATTGTGAATTGATTGTTGTCCTAAGCTTCCTGTCCGTTGCTATAATTAATTTTGTCTAACTACTTAACAATGCTCACAGAAAGCTATGAGTTCTATTATAGACAAAACTCTATTATTTATATTCAAATAAAGGTATTTTACTTATGGATTGAACAAGCTATTATCAGAACAATAAGAGCGTAAGATGCCTTCCATCTCCCGATGAATGCTGGATGAGGATTTTCCAAAATTCATCATTCATCATTCATCATTCCATAATTCTTCTGTAACTTTTGTAGTTAGCTTGGTTAAATCTGGTAATCTTAGTATCTCGATTTCGGCAACTTGTTCTTTAATATTCACAGGCAAGTTTAACGGTTGGTGTTTTTCTATCCAGCAACTTGCTAATGGCAAAGTTAGCTCCATTTCATCTAGTGGTCGAGGAATTACCATCACTGCATTCAATTCCCCAATGCGTTCTGCCTCAAACATTCCTGCTTCCACTGCTACCGCCACATTTGCTACGGAACCGCGAATAATGGCTGTACACAAACCCGCACCAATTTTTTCATAAGCTGCCAAATGAACATCAGCAGCTTTGAGCATGGCATCACACGCTCCTACCATCGCTGGAAATCCTCGCGTTTCTACCAAACCAATTGCTTGATTACTCAGCCGGCTGTAATTGCCCTCCTCCATCAATTTAGTCAAACGGGTTGTGATGGGAAGCACTATATCTAGGTTGGGATAAGGTCGAGGAATCACCAAACTAGAAATCAACTGACCAAACTGTTCAGCCGTTTGCACACCTGATTCTACTGCCAGACGCACGTCAGCAATTCCACCCCGGACGATCGCAGTACAATGACCGCTACCAATTTTTTCATACCCAACTAGGTGAACTCCCGCCGATTTCAGCATCATATCCGCCGTACCAACTATCGCTGGAAAGCTGCGGGTAGAAACTAAACCCAAAGCAGTATCCTCGTAGGTTTCTTGACGATGCGCTCCCTGGACGGTATTGATAGACCGTTGATTATATGTTTCCATGTGAATTCCCCAAGATACGGAAAAAGCCGACAACTTACAATTAACACTTACTCGGACTAATCGTCAGAGTTTGGGTTGCTCAAGGATTGTCTATGAGGAAACAATGTAGTCAACAGTCTGCTAATGCTCCCTTGCCCATAGATTTGAGTCCCAAAACCGTTAGGCGATTCTGTGGCTATCTGACTGGAGTCTGAGTCATGTTCTGTAGACTCTTGGGCGGCTTCCCCCAAACTGGAGTCAGGATCATTAGGCGGTTCTTCCACGGGAGGAGACTGTTTTTCTGGAGTGGCGGGAGATTTAAAATAAGAAATCGACTTGTTTTGTTTGAAATCTACAAAAGCCGCAGCTGAAAAGTTAGTTGAGGAAATTACCTTTTCTTTAACTCCACCTAAGCCATTTTCCTCTTCCTTCTGCGGTGGTGGACTTGTAGAAGCTGGGTTATTTGTGGATGGTTCCAGTTGCTTTGTTTGGAAAATCTGCCGACTGGTGTCTCCTAAAATCGAACCAGATGGTACTACTTGTCCAGGTTCAACTGAATAGTTAAAAAGTGTTGTCGCCGAACCAATGCAAGCATTTGCTCCAATTTTGCCCTTGCCAACCATCAAAAAACCGGCTCCCAGGTTTGCACCTGCTTCTACCTCTAGGGTTCCTTCATGGACTTGGAGAATTGCTCCCATACCAATACAGACCCCTGGCCCAATGATAATCTTGCTGTTTGCAGCCGCTTGCAGTATTACCCCAGGTGCAAGTACCGCACTTGGATGAATACTCACCTCACCACTAATGTAAGAATCAAAGTTATTGCTGAGGTGCAGTAGCGGCACAGACATGGAAATTTTAACCTCGGAAGTCAGAAAATAGAGAGTTAAAAGTTAAAAGTGACGAGTCAGGAGTTAGTTAAAAGTTAGGAGTTATAAATTTTAAGTTTAGAGTTATGAATTAACAATCTTTTTTAACTCCTAACTCCTGTACAGACGCGATTAATCGCGTCTCTCCTAACTCCTAACTCCTTAAGGTCGTTGAATAATCGTTTCCAATACCCGACGCTTCGCTTTGGGGTCAACACCAATTAAGCGCACATATTCACCTGGATATTCGCCGAGTTGCTTTTCTAGGGCTGCGATCGCTTCTCTTTCTGAGGAGGCTTGAATTTGACCGGTACTAGTCCAGGAACCTGTACGGAAGCGGCGCTCATCTACATGCTCAATGCTAATTTTAGAGCCGCCAGCTAATAATTGCCGGAGTTGGTCTACTACTTCAGTACTCAAGCGGGTACTGGTAGCTGTTGGTGTAGCTGTAGCAGAGGGTGCATTGCTAGTAAATGATTTCTGACTGCCAGAGGAGGCTACTTGACCATTTGGACGTTGGATAATCGTTTCCAATACCCGACGCTTCGCTTTGGGATCAATACCAATTAAGCGCACATATTCACCTGGATATTCGCCGAGGTGATTTTCTAAAGCTACGATCGCTTCTCTTTCTGAGGAGGCTTGAATTTGACCAGTACTAGTCCAGGAACCAGTCCGGAAGCGGCGCTCATCTACATGCTCAATGCTAATTTTATACCCACTACTCAATAATTGCCGGAGTTGGTCTACTACTTCAGTACTTAAGTGACTACTCGTAGCTGTTGCCGATTGTGCATTACTAGTAAATGATTTCTGACTGCCAGAGGAGCCTACTTGACCATTTGGACGTTGGATAATCGTCTCTAATACCCGCCGTTTGGCTTTAGGATCAATGCCGATTAAACGCACATACTCGCCTTGATGGCTTGATATACATTCTTCCAAGGCGGAGATGACTTGATTTGTGGAAGTTGCTTCTATTGGCTTACAACTAGTCCAGGAACCAGTTCGGAAGCGGCGTTCATCTACGTGTTCCATGCCAATTTTGTAACCACCTGCCAAAAGTTGGCGGATTTGCTCTAGAGTTTCGCCATTGACTTTGCCACTGCTAGAGGCGTTACCATTACCATTACTGCTGCTGTAACTGCTATTGCCACGACTAGCAGGAGCTTTAAAGCTGGTAGCTGGTTTAGCATCACCATCCGGGCGTTGGATGATGGTTTCTAGCACCCGCCGTCTACCTTTGTCAATGCCAAACAGTCGGATATACTCACCGCTATGCTCACTTACACAGCTTTCTAATGCTGCGATCGCTTCACCGAGAGATCTCGGTTCAATTGGTTGGCAACTAGTCCAAGAACCCGTGCGGAACCGTCTTTGGTCTACATGTTCCGTACCAATCTTATACCCTTGCTCCAATAGATAGCGCAACTGCTCTATTGTTTCTGCACCCAAGCTATTGCTCGACACTTCACTACTCCTTTCCAACTCTAAGACAGTAATACCATTACCTGTATAAGATTTAGCGTTCTCATCCCGAATGGGTGCTATACATTTGCTATCCGCAGCACAGAGATAACCAGCTCGCAATGCTTGATTAATCCCAACCACATGATGAGCAAATTCCTTATCCTGATCTTGCACATCTGGCAAGCGGTCAGCTTGCTGCTGGCTAGTAATTATCGCTCCCGAAGGTACATATTTACCTGGGGGAATTTCTACGTCTTGAATTAAAGCGTGCAGCATCACGATGCAACCTGCACCCACCCTGGCATTAAACACCGTAGAGCGAAAGCCAATGAAGGAATTATCCCCGACATAAGCTGGCCCATGAATTAGAGCCATATGGGTAATGCAAGCATTTTCGCCAACCCACACCGAGTATTTATTTTGGTCATCGCCAATTACTCGACCTTGCTCTAACCCATGAATCACAACACCATCTTGAATATTAGTGTTTTCACCAATATAAAAAGGTGTGCCTTCATCTGCTCTAATCGTAGTTCCCGGAGCAACGATTACATTTGCACCTATTCGTACATCCCCAATCACATTGGAGAACGGATGTACAAAGGCAGTTTCATGGATTTGGGCTTCAGCTAAATTCCTCGACCACGGGGTTGGGGGTGCCGCCGTGTTGCGGACTGCCATCGCGAGATTCCTCCTGTATTAAGTTATGAGTTATGAGTTATGAGTTATGAGTTATGAGTTATGAGTTATGAGTTTTCACTCCTCACTTCTCTAACTGTTGACTATCTCTTTAAGTTATGAATTATGAGTTTTAACTCTTAACTCTCACTCTTAACTCCTCACTCCTCACTCCTCACTATTAACTCATAACTTCTTTAACTGTTGACTATCGATATTGCTCTTTTTTGCTGTAAATGAGGCGATCTTCAACGTGAATGGTATCTATGATCGCCACCACTACTGCATCTAATGGACGTTGTTCATTTCCAAGAACTTGACGAGCAGCACTGCCACGACTGACAAGTACCCACTCATCCACTCCTGCTCCCACACTATCTGCTGCTACCTCATATTGTGGCAGGATGTTTCCGTCTTCATCCACTAATTGTAACAACAGTAGTTTGACACCCCTGAGACTTGGATCTTTTTGGGTGCTAACTACTGTGCCGCGAACTTTGGCAACTTGCATTACAAATTACGGTCTTCTACCGAAAGGACGAATTGCATTCACATTTTCGCGGAACTGCTCTACGTCTTCGGTATAACGAATTGGCAGAACATATTCTAAGTTCTCGTGAGGACGAGCAATGATGTGAGTAGACAGCACTTGTCCGCCGAAAACCCGCTTTACAGATTCAACACCTGCGGCCACGGAAGCTTGCACTTCCGAAACATCACCCCGGACAATCACCGTCACCCGACCACTACCGATTTTTTCATAGCCTACTAAAGTGACACGGGCAGCTTTCACCATTGCATCAGCAGCTTCTACTACTGCTGGAAAGCCTAGCGTTTCAACCATTCCTACTGCAATTGACATTAGTTTTAATCCCTATTTCAAAGTTTTTAGCCCTGGACAAAAGTGATGCTTAATCAGGTAAAAGTGTTAATTACTTTGTTTAAACAGCTTTTAAGTACGGAACTGTTCCACAGCTTCTGTGTAACGTATCGGCAAGACGTATTCCAGGTTTTCGTGAGGACGAGCAATGATGTGAGTGGATAACACTTCACCACCATTAACTCTTTTCGCCGCTTCAACCCCAGCTGCTACAGAAGCTTGCACTTCCGATACATCTCCCCTAACGATCACGGTGACACGAGCGCTACCAATTTTTTCATAGCCTACTAAAGTGACACGGGCGGCTTTCACCATCGCATCAGCAGCTTCTACTACTGCTGGAAAGCCCTTCGTTTCAATCATCCCAACTGCAATTGGCATCGCAGAACTCCTACAAAATGAATCTAATCAGTACTGTTGTTTGAAATTTTTGACGGGGAGAGCTTTATCTTAGAGCTAAGAAAACACTTCCAAATTAAGCATAGGAAAGCTTGGCATCCCTGGCAATATAAAATACTATAATAGTTTATGATAAGAAAGTTTTAAAAAACTTAACAAAAGTTTATATGGTCTTCTGGGCAATTAAAGTTGACTAATTCCTAGAGCTAGCCACTTATGCCTTATAATTTCTTTATTGCATTTACAAAACGACATTCATAACTCAGGCTAATCCCATCTGGTGAGGGACAAGCAGAGGCTGTATGTTTTGCTGTCTCTATCTTTCCTCAAAATTTACTCTATGTACAAGGACTAGGTGAAAAATATATAATTTTTTCAAATATATCGTATAAAGTACTTTGGTCAAAGTAGAAATACAAATGTAAAAAGGTCGGTGATGTTAAGACAAGTAAATGCTTTTGCTTATGTAAAGTTATATTTTACTTATATTTAATAGGGTAAAGTTAAGTAAAAGTACTTCCGGCAATTTAGTTGAAACAATAGCAAAAAAAACATCGGTGTTTTGGAAAATTAATTTTATTAAATAAATCATAACTGTTTGAAAGCTTTTTTTAAAATTAAGGCTGAGTAGTAAAGGGAAATTTAAATGGATCAATTTCTATTTTCAACAAGTTTGTTTGTGCCTTTTTATAGCTTATTGGGCGCAATTTTGACCTTGCCGTGGGGAATAGGAATCATTCAGCGAACAGGGCCAAGACCTGCGGCATATATAAACTTGTTGACGACTGTTTTAGCTTTTGCCCATAGCCTGTTTGTATTTAAAAATATCTGGGATAGAGAACCAGAAAAGTTACTAGTTACCTGGTTCAAAGCTGCCGATTTAGACTTATCTATTGCCTTGGAACTCTCAGCAATCAGTATTGGGGCAACAGTTTTAATTACGGGGCTAAGCTTACTGGCACAAGTTTACGCTCTGGGTTACATGGAAAAAGACTGGTCGTTGGCGCGTTTTTTTGCGCTGCTGGGATTTTTTGAAGCAGCGCTGAGTGGTCTAGCAATCAGTGATTCTTTGTTTCTTAGCTATGCGCTTTTGGAACTCCTGACGCTTTCGACTTACTTGCTGGTGGGGTTCTGGTATGCTCAACCACTAGTAGTGACAGCAGCGCGAGATGCGTTTTGGACTAAACGGGTGGGAGACTTGTTGCTGCTGATGGCTGTGGTGACGCTTTCCACCTTAGCCGGCAGTTTGAACTTTTCGGATTTATATGAGTGGGCGCAAACAGCTAATTTAAGCCCAATGACATCAACATTGCTGGGGTTGGCGTTAATTGCTGGGCCTGCTGGTAAATGCGCCCAATTTCCACTGCACCTGTGGTTAGATGAGGCCATGGAAGGTCCCAACCCCGCCTCGGTAATGCGAAACTCACTAGTAGTAGCTGGTGGTGCTTATCTTTTGTATAAACTGCAACCATTGTTAGCACTGTCGCCAGTTGCCTTGAATACCTTGGTAGTCATGGGCACGGTGACAGCAATTGGCGCAACATTAGTATCCATAGCTCAAATTGACATTAAGCGATCGCTATCTCATTCCACCAGTGCATACATGGGCTTAGTGTTTTTGGCGGTGGGTTTGCAGCAAGGGGGTGTGGCCTTGATGTTGCTGTTAACTCATGCGATCGCTAAAGCATTATTATTCATGAGTTCTGGTTCAGTAATCTTGACTACCCAAAGCCAAGACTTAACAGAAATGGGCGGTCTGTGGTCACGGATGCCAGCCACCACCACTGCCTTTGTTGTCGGTTCAGCGGGGATGGTAACACTGCTACCATTGGGAAGCTTCTGGGCAATGCTAGCATGGGCTGACGGCTTCGTGAATATTAGCCCTTGGGTGATTGGGGTTTTATTATTGGTCAATGGCTTGACAGCATTGAACTTGACCAGAGTATTTAGATTAGTCTTTTGGGGGAAACCGCAACAAAAAACCCGTCGCACCCCAGAAGTTGGTTGGCAGATGGCCTTGCCAATGGTGATTCTCACAGTGCTGACTCTGCTTGTACCTCTGATGCTACAGCAATGGTACTTGCTACCCGATTGGGAAAGTATTAATTGGTATGTGGCGTTCGCGTTGTTTGCTTCTACCGTGGTGGGAGTAGGTTTAGGGTGTACAGTTTATCTGCACAAAGCTTGGTCAAGATCCAGAATCTTGGCGTGGAGATTTCTGCAAGACTTGTTAGGTTATGATTTTTATATTGACCGAGTTTATCTTGTAACGGTGGTGAGTCCAGTAGCACTGCTATCTAAGGTTTCTGCTTGGAGCGATCGCTACTTGGTTGACGGTTTCGTAAACTTGGTTGGGTTTGCGACAATTCTCGGCGGACAAACTTTAAAGTACAGCATTTCTGGTCAATCTCAGGGCTATATGTTGACCATCCTAGCAGTTGTCAGCGTCCTGGGTTTTTTCATCAGCTGGTCATCGGGTTTACTAGATAAATTGCCTTTTTAAACGAGTTAAAGAAACGCGATTAATCGCGTCTGTACAGGAATTAGGAGTAGAGACGCGATTAATCGCGTCTCTACAGGAGTTATTATTACTCTGCCTCTTTCACATCCCCCATTCCCTGTCACCTATCCCCCTTCTATCTATGCTTAGTGTTTTAATTTTAGTGCCGTTAATCGGCGCAGCTTTAATTGGTTTCTCGCCCTCTGGCATCAGTGGGAAATTTGCCCGTGGGGTGGCTTTGCTCTTTGCCAGTATCGCTTTCTTGTGGACAATCGTATTAGCAATTCAGTTCCATCCAGGGGAAATCACTCAACAGTTTGCCGAGTCTCTCCCTTGGGTAGAGGTTTTAGGCTTGAACTATAACCTTGGGATAGATGGTTTATCTTTGCCATTGCTGGTTATGAATGGACTATTGACTTGCATTGCTATCTACAGCAGCGATGAATCCCTACAGCGTCCGAAATTTTATTACTCTTTAATACTATTATTAAGTGTTGGGGTAACAGGAGCCTTTATGGCACAGGATTTACTGCTATTTTTCCTGTTTTACGAATTGGAACTGATTCCGCTATATCTATTGATAGCCATTTGGGGTGGCGCAAGACGGGGTTATGCTGCAACAAAATTTCTCATTTATACAGCAGTTTCGGGAATCCTGATTTTAGCAAGTTTTCTCGGCATGGTTTGGCTGAGTGGTTCCTCTAACTTTGCACTAGCAACCTTGAACGCTACGACTTTACCTTTAGCGACACAGCTTTTACTGCTAGGGGGGATTTTGGTCGGTTTTGGGATTAAAATTCCCTTAGTTCCCTTCCATACTTGGTTGCCAGATGCTCACGTTGAAGCTTCCACACCGATTTCCGTGCTGTTGGCTGGGGTACTGTTGAAGTTGGGAACTTACGGCTTACTGCGATTTGGTATGAACTTGTTACCAGAAGCTTGGGCTTATGTGGCTCCTTGGTTAGCGACTTGGGCAGTGATAAGTGTGCTGTATGGTTCATCCTGCGCGATCGCTCAAACCGATATGAAAAAAATGGTGGCGTACAGTTCCATTGGGCACATGGGTTACGTGCTTTTAGCTGCGGCGGCGGCTACACCTTTAAGTGTGTTGGGTGCTGTGATGCAAATGATTAGCCACGGCTTGATTTCAGCAATGCTGTTTTTACTGGTGGGGGTTGTGTATAAAAAAGCCGGAAGCCGTGATTTAGAAGTCATCCAAGGATTGCTAAACCCAGAACGGGGTATGCCAGTAATCGGTAGCTTGATGATTGTCGGAGTCATGGCCAGTGCTGGTATACCGGGAATGATCGGGTTTATTTCCGAATTCGTAGTTTATCGGGGGAGTTTTCCAGTTTTTCCAGTACAAACCCTGCTGTGCATGATTGGTACAGGTTTAACAGCTGTTTACTTCTTAATTCTCGTTAACCGCGCCTTTTTTGGTCGCCTGTCTGCATCAGTTACCAACTTACCGCGTGTGTATTGGAGCGATCGCGCCCCAGCTGCAATTTTAGCTGTGCTGATTGTCATTTTCGGCATTCAACCTGGTTGGTTAGTACGCTGGACTGAACCAACAATTACAGCAATGGTGAATACTCAAAACGTAGTAGCAACGGTGTCCTTGGATAAGGCAATCAGGGCTGAGGATTAGGGATTAGGGAAGAGTTTTCCCAATGCCCAATGCCTAATGCCCCAATCCCTAAACTTTTTGGAGAGACGGCAATGGTAACTATTAAAAAGAAAGCCACTCACAATCCCTTAGCTAACTATATTGAACGTTTGCAAAAAGGAGAAGGATTACTCCCCGATAATCCAGAAAATGTCCTGGAAGTTGTTGGCATTCTGAAAAGCTATGGCGTAGTTTTAGATGCCTACTCAACAAATCTTAACTATATTGCCGAGCATCAATTTTTAGTATTTTTTCCATTTTTTAAATACTTTAATGGAGAGGTTTATTTTCAGAAATTACTCCGTCACTGGTGGCATAATCGAATTAATTTTGAATATGCCGAGTATTGCCTGAAAGCCATGATGTGGCACGGTGGCGGCGGACTAGATACGTATTTAGATACAAAAGAATTTAAAGAAAGAGCGCAAGCCGTTATCGCTGCAAAATTTAAAAATAATCCCTTAATTCCAGGTATTAACCAACTGTTTCCAGATTTCTTAACAGAACACTTGCGCGTCTCTGCTTACTACACCGGTTTAGGTCAATTCTGGCGAGTAATGGCTGATATGTTCCTCAGCTTATCAGACCGCTACGACCAAGGCGAAATCAAATCCATCCCCCAAGTTGTAGACCACATTAAAACAGCGTTAGTCGCAAATGCGTCAAACCCAATTACCTACGCCGTCAAAATTCGAGGTGAGGTCTATGAAATCATTCCCAAAAGCGTTGGTTTGACTTTCTTAGCAGATACAGCAATACCTTATGTAGAGGCAGTATTCTTCCGAGGAACTCCTTTCCACGGTACAGTTTCATACAACGCCCAAGGATATCAAATTCCCCCAGATCAAACCCGATTTCAATATGGCGCATTGTATGCAGATCCTTTGCCCATTGGCGGCGCGGGTATTCCTCCCACCTTGTTAATGCAGGATATGCGTCATTATCTTCCAGAGTATTTGCACGAAATTTATCGTCGCAGTCTTCGGGGTGAAGATGATTTGCGGGTACAAATTTGCATCAGCTTCCAAAAATCGATGTTTTGCGTGACAACAGCAACGATTTTGGGACTGATGCCTTATCCTTTGGATACTAAAGATCCAAATGAGGAAAAAGGTAATCGAGTTTATTTAGAGAAGTGGATGAGTCGGTTAGAAACTTCGCGGTTGCTGGATGTGAATAAATAGTTGATTTTTGGTCAAGATTATGCCTTTGGTTCAATCCTTGATTCCGCACCCACAACTGTCACATACCAAGGCAAGGGATCTTTTTAGTACAAAAAAACTACTCCTCGTCAGACTGAACAAAGGTAAATAAGAATTTATCGCATTAACTTGGGTGTGAATAGATCAGCCAAAAAAACTCAGTAAAAATGATAATCATTCCGGGAAAGTGTTGAGAGAGGCTCTGGTAGAGCCTCTCTCAACGTATGTTTGTAATTTGAGATGATGGCATAGGTGGGTATTGAATAAGAAGACAAAATTAACTGAAATTAAGTTTAAAATTTTCCCAAATATGATTTTCAAGGAGGGTGTTTATGGTGAGGATCAAAGATATTCAAAAGATAGACCACTTGGGGATAGTGGCAGGGATGGTAGATGCAATTAGTCTGGTATAAATAATTAATAGTTTATTAGGGTCAGAACTCTCCGAGTAAGTGAGTGCTGGGCAGGTAGTAAAAGCGATGATTTTAAATGGGTTGGGATTTGTTTCTCAACTTTTATATATGTTTCCCAAATTTTTTGAAGAGATAGCTTGTGAGCATTTGATTGGAGTAGGAGTCAAGCCGGAATATCTCAATGACGATAAATTGGGAAGAGTGATGGATAAATTATTTATTAAAGGGCTAGATACAATATTTTTAGCAATTAGTTTAAATGCGGTTAAAGCTTTTGAAATATCTTTAGCTTCATCACATTTGGATTCCGAGAGAATTCATAATTGTATTGAGGGAAAATTCGGACAAGCTAAAAGAAGATTTAGCCTCAATCGAGTGATGGCGAAACTGCCTCATACTTCTCAAACTACAATTGCTATTACTTTTTTAGTGATGAATCTCTCTACTCACCTGTCACGGTTGTTTTGTGCTTTTTTATGTCTATTTTTCAAAAATAGAACTTTTTTACAGTCTGACATAACTGAAAGTTATCATTTTACGATTTGTAGACAACAAAAGCTTATTTTTGACCTTGTTTGAATAACTAGTCAACCCTTCTCTTACTTTTTTTATTACTTTTTCAGCAAACTCTATTTAGCAATATGTGATTATGCCAAAAGATGGTAACGGCGGATATCTGGTGTAGCAGTTACTAAACCTTCAAGTTTGGCTGCTACTGCTTGGAAATGGGGTGAATCTAGATGAGTATTCAGGGCTTCATCAGAAGTCCACTGCTCTACAAAAGTAAAGTCTGTTGGATCGTACTGGTTTTGCAAAAATTCATACTTGATCGCACCTGCTTCCTGACGAGTTGGCTCTATGAGTTCCAACAGTACAGCTTTTAATTCTTCTACTTTGTTAGGCAAAGCAATAACACGGGCAACAATGCGAATAGTTTGGTTAGTCATTTGTTATGGGGCATTTGTTATGGGGCATTGGGTATTGGGCATTGGGGAAAGACTTGCTGCTCTCCTACTCTGGTGTTTAAATTTATTTAAAACATCTGCTGTAAATATTGCTCATAGCCTAGTTTTTCTAGTTTTGCTTGCTTTGCAATTACTGATTCAGATAGGGTTTGGCGATATTGTTGCACTCTTTCTAGCAATTCTGGTTGCTGAGTTGCGAGGATTTGTACTGCTAAAAGCCCAGCATTTTTGGAATTACCGATCGCCACTGTTGCTACAGGAATACCCGCAGGCATTTGTAAAATAGAATACAAAGAATCAACACCTTGTAAGTTACGAGTAGGTACAGGAACACCGATGACAGGAAGTGGAGTTAAAGAGGCTACCATTCCAGGCAGATGGGCAGCACCACCCGCACCAGCAATAATCACCTTAATACCACGTTGGTGTGCAAGTTGAGCATATTGCACCATGCGTTCTGGAGTACGATGAGCAGAAACGATCGCCACTTCGCTCTCAACGCCAAATTCTTCACAAACTGCGATCGCATCTTTCATGGTGGGCAAATCAGAATCGCTGCCCATAATAATACCAACTAGGGGAGTCATAATAATTCAAAATTCAAAATTCAAAATTGTTTGAGCAAGATATGAAAGCTGTGTAATGCCGATCATCATCTCATCTATTGGCGTTGCTTTATATTGATTCATTGGTCTTGGTTGCATCTAAAATCAGATTTAGCTATCTTCTCGCCAGTGTGATGACCCAAGCAACACAAAATCCTGTAAATATTATCAATGCTAGAGTACCAGGTTACAAAGATTTGCAGATGCTCTTGGTTGCCCAAGAAGGCATAATTGAGCAAATCTTGCCAATGGGTACAGTAGGGGTACACAGCCGTGCATCCGTAATAAATGTTGATGGCGACTGGATTTCATTGGGTGGCGTTGATTTACAAATTAACGGTGCTTTGGGATTGGCATTTCCTGATTTGACGGCTGAAAATGCTCACTTGCTGGTGAAGATATCACAATTTTTGTGGGATTTCGGGGTAGATGGATTTTTACCGACACTTGTGACAACTTCAGTAGAAAAGATTCAGCGATCGCTTGCTATTATTGCTGAGGTTATCCCCAGTCAACAAGCAGGTGCCAAGATTCTGGGAGTACATCTAGAAGGCCCATTTTTGAATTTTCAAAAGCGCGGCGCACACCCAGCAGAGTACTTGTTACCCTTAACAATTGACGAGGTAAGGCGAGTTTTGGGTAATTATGCTCATGTTGTGAAAGTTATCACCTTAGCACCGGAGTTAGATTTCAATGGTGAAGTAATTCCATATTTGCGTTCTCTGGGGATTATTGTCAGTTTAGGGCATTCTCAAGCAACATCCGCCCAAGCGCAACGTGCTTTTGAGGAGGGTGCAACGATGGTAACTCATGCTTTCAACGCCATGCCAGCATTACATCACCGCGAACCAGGATTATTAGGGGCAGGAATTACTAATCCTGATGTGATGTGTGGTTTTATTACTGATGGTAAACACGTTTCGCCCACAATGCTGCAAATTTTACTTCGCGCTAGCTATCAAGAAAAAGGGCTGTTTCTTGTTAGCGATGCTCTTGCACCTTTGGGGCTACCCGATGGCGTGTATCCTTGGGATAGTCGGGAAATTGAAGTCAAAAACGGTACGGCACGACTGGCTGATGGCACTTTGTCGGGGACTACTTTACCCTTGTTGGTGGGAGTGCAGAATTTGGTGAAGTGGGGAATTTGTGATGTAGAAAGTGCGATCGCTTTAGCTACTAATGCACCTAGAAAAGCAATTGGTTTACCAGGAATTATTAAGAGTCAATCCGCTAACTTATTACGCTGGCATTGGGATGAAACTACAAAAGAATTAACTTGGCAACGTGCTATCACAGCAGATTTGGTATATTTTAAGTAATCCATATCAGATTAACTTTGTCTCCCTTCATCCCCACACGTACTATAAATTCATGTCCATCATCAGCAAAACTCAGCTTCCACAAATAGGTCTGAGTTTCTCCTTGTTTGAGATGACCGAAATAAGTAGTTGTATAACCCTCAGACATGCGTGGAATTAGCGGGGAGCTAACTTGGTCAAATATTTCTTTGGTAATATCTCTTCTGTACTCTAAATCACCTACCGTAAGAAAAAGTTAGTAATTTCCCGCAGCAGTGGCATCCAAAATAGTCTGCAAACAATTAATCACGTTTTCAGGAGGATTTGTCGAATTCATATATCATCCTCTATGTCTAGTGTGACTGAGAGATCAGGCGTTGACTAACAATATAAGAATATGATACTTGATTTATTTAAATTATCGAACTTTAGAGATCGCACCATCGTTTATTAACGGGGTAATCTTGTTTAAAATCCTTTAAGCTATTGGCTTTTACGTCTAGTTACTCTTGTTTAGTGTGGAACAAGAATCTCCCACCAAGCTACACTGTGGTGGGAGAATGTCAATAAACTATGCAGGGTTCGGTTGAGTTCGGCTTTGCAGTAGTTGGATAATTGCAGTTTTTTCTAAGATTCCAACTAGAACGCCATTCTCACGAATTACGGGAAGTACAGATAGTTTTTGTTGTTCGAGTAACTGCATGACTTCCAGCAGAGGCTGATCTGATTGGACTGTGGTTGATTCAGTAATTGGTCGCATGACTTCTCTGACTTGAGTTTCTGGCCACAGTGCTGTTGGAACGCTTCGTAAATTATCAACTGCGATCGCACCTACTAATTGTCCATCATCATCAGTCACCAGGAACCGATGCCAGTTTTGCCCGCTTATGACTCGCTCATCGGCAAACTCTCTCAGAGTAAGATTCGCAGATACAATCGGGCTATCTTGAGTTACAGCATCTTCGGCAGTCAAACCTGTGAGTTTCTCTTGCACTCTGGCAAATTGAGCCGCATTCCCAGCATTTTGCAACAAGAAGAAGCCAACTAACAAGTTCCAGAAGTTACCGAAGCTGCCAAATAATAGTAGGGGAACTATACCAGAAAGAATTGCTACCCAACCAAAGATTTGCCCAACTCGACTAGCAAAGGTAACGCCTTTATAAGGATTGCCTGTAATTTTCCAAACAATGGCTTTCAGTATATTTCCGCCATCTAAGGGCAAGCCAGGAATCAGGTTAAACAGGGCTAATGCCAAGTTAACAGAAGCTAGGACACCAAGAATTGCCGCTAACGGGCCTGATGCAGTAGTTGTAACGCCAATAGCTGTAACGATACCACATAGTAGTAAGCTTACCATTGGCCCAGCGATCGCTACCCAGAAAGCCTCACCTGGGGTTTTCGACTCTTTTTCTAAGCTAGCCAAACCGCCGAATATAAACAGTGTGATGGATTTAACATCAATACCTTGACCCATCGCAACAAAACTGTGGCCTAATTCATGGGCGACGACAGAGGCAAATAACATCAACGCACTCATCAATCCTAGTAGCAAAGCTAATCCCGCAGATAATTGGGGGAATTGTGCCGCCAGTCCACTGCTATAGCTCCAAGTTACTAAACCTAAAACTAAAAACCATGACGGATGGATATAGAAGGGAATTCCGAAGAGATTACCAACGCGAATTGTGCCATTCATGTCGTTCACCTTTGATTTCAACTTCGAGAGGTTTGCTTTCGTCCTTCTCGATGTCTCTAATGTAACGAAAGGTTAAGAGGTTTTAATCTTTCTAACGGTAGTGGTGTCCGTCTGTAAAGGTGCGGTTATTGGTATTATTTTGGGAATAATACCAATTTACAGCTATTTTCAGGTAAACAGACCACGCGGTAGGGGCACAGCAATGCTGTGCCCTTACGACAGATGTGGTTCAAATACTTGAATTATGCTGTAAAAAACGATTGCGACAGATGGATTATCAAAAAGTTTATTTACTGAAATACTAGCAATTTCATTAGACATCTCCAAAATAGTAACATTTTGTGTTAAAAGAACATCAAAGACCTTTTTTGACACAGAAAAATGAGCAACATACTGAATTATATTAAAGAGAATCCTCAAGAAACAAAGCGGTTAATTGGTTTGGAGTATGAACAGTTACAACAATTAATCCAAAATGCGGAAATTTAATTGATACCCCCATTAAAAAACCAAAAAATAAAGATTTAACAGTTGAGCAAAAAGAGGAAAATAAAGAGTTTTCATCTAAACGAATATTTGTTGAACACAGAATCTGTTCGTTGAAAATATTTCGAGTCGTTCCAGATAGATTAGGTTATATGCCCCCAAATATGAACAAGTAATCTTGACAATTTGTGGATTAGTAAGGTTCCGAATTGGAGCGCTAATATTAGCAGCAGAAACATCCGCTATCTCATCTCTTTAAAATTAACGCATATAACTATATATTTTTGCCTAATTATCAACAACAAATATCTCAAAGCCTTATTTTGTGTACATTCTAGCTAATTCTTGATGATGGCATTTACGTCCTAAAGCCTAGCTATACAAAGGCTTTGATTATTTTCGGAGATGTCTATAGAGTATCGAAGCTCTGATCATCCTTGTAACCATTGGCTTCAAGGAACTTTTGACGCACTTCTGTTTTTAGTGCTAGTGCTTTTGCTGCTTGAGTACGCGCCTCAAAGTGCTTAATTACATCTTCATAAGCACTCTCCCTCAGAGTTTTGTTTTCAGCCTGAACTTGCTCCAACTGAGTTTTTATGGCTTGCAGTTGGGATGCTAAAGCAGCTGATTTATGATATTCAACTTTTAAAGCTTGCTTTGCATTGGCTAACAAGATTTTATAATCTAGCTGATCTTGATCTTGATTTTTTTCCGATTCCATTTTTATCTCTTGAGCAACAGATTTTCGGTGATCCACTCTCGTCAGTTATATGACAAAAACTGGCGAGAGTTTATTCAGGAGTGCTGTTAGCGGATAGCTATGGTTTAGCCCGTACTGAGTAATAAGTAATACTTAATTAATCTTTTCACTCAGTGAGAAGTCGGAGATAAGGTTTGGGGGCTATCTGAACTTCTCCCTACAGCCCTTCGGGCATCCTACGGCAGGCGCTAGCGTCTCCCTTTGGGAAAGGGAAGCCACTGCGTTGCTGAGGTTCCCCCCATTGTAGCAAGTGGCATGAGACGCCAAGGGCGAACGGTGAATCAGTACTGAGTTATCGCACTTAAGGCTCGAAATAAATAGGGATTTCTTTTCCATCCCTCAAGGCACTTGCTCTAAACCAAGTTGATGCCTGGTTGGTCTAGTTTTACTTTTTTACTCACCACTTCTTCCTGGGCACTCAGCACTGTTTGGGTAAGTATTGTCTGTGTTATCTGAGTATTAGTTAGTTCACTAGTAATGGTGATTCCGAGTGAGGATTTTCCTTAATACTACTCAGACAAAAACTAATGTGGGAGCGGATAGCTCGCTCATAAACTCCAGTCTGCTGAGTGCGTACCCCTACAGCCTGATATATTAAGTTAATTTCTGGGAATTCAGACCAATACATCAAAAATATGTCTTTCGCTGGAGTAATAATTTCATAATTATTCTCTTGTCTTTTCTTTCTGAGTTTACAATTATTTAGTTGTAATTTTTGTCTGAATAGTTTTTCAAATTCTGGAATTAAATCTGAAGCAGTTTTCATGTTTTATACACGTTAAAACGTGTTAAGGATGCAAAGACTATCTGATGATATTACTAAGTATGACACTTCAGATACCTCTTACTATATAGTGTATCAGTTATCGGGTGTTTGAGAAGGGAATTTAGACGCCCGGTAACTCGTTGGCACAGCTTCTGGTAGAGAAGAGGCTGTGCGAGCCGCGATCTGTTGATCAGGATTTTATATAGGATAACTTAGGTATTTATTAACTTCTACTTACTAAGAGTTTTTCCCCTTATGATGTTGTGTCAGTGTAGCTAGTACAGGCGTAAGTTTGCCTACCTTTAACCAGTTGCTCTGAACAACTTGTCTGCCCCAAGTCTTGTTAATTGAGATGGTAGCTGGACTTACGCCAAGCTGTACTAGTTGGCAAAGACACCCTGTATAATTACACCGCTAAATCATCTTCTCTTTAGAGCCTTGCGGGGCAATTCAGTACCTATAGGCTACAGCCTGGGCCTTCAAGACCCTCTGCAAAGCTGATTAATTCCAAGTACTCTGGATTTTCCACGAACTGTTTAGCAGCAAGCAATCCGGCAATGCTCCAAGTTTGATAAATTCTGGCTTCTTTGCCAATTAAACGACCATTGTTGCCATCGTAGTATTCCGGGAATTTATCCTTAAATAAACGCCTTTCGGCAATAGCGATCGCAGCTTGGGCAAGTTCTGTTCGACCTGTTTTCTGTGCCGCAGCAGCAAATAACCACAGTAAAACTGGCCAGTTACCACCGTTATGATAAGACCAAGCGCTGTTCTTAGAGTCACAGCCTGTAACAATTCTCCACTCTAAACCTTCCAAGGCTGGAAAGCAGATTTTAACAGGCATATAGCCGATCAAGTCTTGCCAACGCTGGGCAAATAAATTCATGATGCTTTGAGATTCTGTGTCGCTGGCTAAGGAAGCTAAGATTGACATCAGATTTCCCAGAGCAAAAAAGCGAAAATCTATCCGTCCCGGCCCCAGATTTCCTGCTAAATATCCTCCAGTTTCGGGCAACCAGTCGGTTAACCAACTGGGGATTGATTCTGAGTGGATGTTGAATTTATTAACAATTTCTTTACCAAATTCGTTACCTTTGTAACGATAGATTTCCCCCAATCGCTTCAGGTCTAGCCAATAATAGTTGCGGATATGATATTTCAAAGATCCTAATCGCCTATTGACTTTACCGAGGTAGCTATCGCCATCTCCATCTGGTAAAAGCAATTCACTAGCTGCCCTCAAGGACGCATAGAATAACACCTGAATTTCTAGAGGATGTTCGTAGACTCCCATGCGACGGTCAATCATAAACGCGCCATCGGGAACTAACATTGTTGGGTACATGGAAAACCGATGTACCAGGCAAAGATCCAAAATTAGTTTGATTCCTGCTTGAAAATCTGCCTGACGCGCTAGGGACAAATCGCCTGTAGCTTTTTCATAAGCTCGTAGCAGGAGAATCCACCACATACAGGAATCAATTGGGGGAACGCGAGCGATCGCCTGCTCACCAAAATCAGCGACCAAAAATTCCTCATTCCCATTAGAATGTACCTTAAAACTTGCAGGCATTAATCCCGCTCCTGGTTCAAAGCAGTCGATCTGCTT
Source organism: Nostoc sp. (assembly GCF_036919555.1). Classification (GTDB taxonomy): domain Bacteria; phylum Cyanobacteriota; class Cyanobacteriia; order Cyanobacteriales; family Nostocaceae; genus Nostoc. The sequence goes on along the minus strand of NZ_JBALCS010000007.1, from coordinate 138,494 downwards.
TTCATGACTTTGTAATTTCAGTGTTTCTACTAAGAAGTTGCGGACAATCTCTGGTTTGCCGTGCATGAGAAACACTAAGGCAGAAGGAACAAAATCCCGGAGAAAGCATTGGTCATAATTGAGTGCATCTGACTCCATATCGTGGGCGGCTATAGTCCCAATGGGTTTTCCCTGGTAATAAATTATCGACTTTTCCAACAGTTTCCAGGCTTCTGCTGACAGCAGACTGTTATTATCGATCGCGCTAGTCATAGGCGTTTAATTCCACTAATGGTATGTATCGGCTCAATTGTGGAAAGTATGCAAGCCTTACCTCAAATTGACCAGGTTTGTGAGAAGTCAGCATACAGAGTCAATCCACCATCTACAAACAACGTTTGTCCGGTGATGTATGATATACATCGGTCGAGGAATAATTTCGTGAACGCTGGAAATATTAATAATCATCCCCGAACGATTAAGAGACAGGAGGTGTTTAATAGTTTCACGGGCGCAGAGATACACACCCCGGAGATTGACTGCAATTACTCGATCAAAGTCTGCTGTCGTAACTTCGTGGGATGGACTTTCTGTTTGAATGCCAGCATTGTTACCTAGAATATCTACACTACCAAATTCCTTAACGACGGTTTGACCATCTCAACAATGTCTGATTCTTGGGAGACATCTCCCTGAACCAGTAGCGACTTCACACCACAGTTTTCGATATTTTCGCAGGCTTTTTGCAATGCCATCTCTTCTGTGTCTGTCGCAGCTTTAGGGTCTTTGCGGTAATTGATGGCGATGTTGCACCCTTGTTAGGCAAATCTGATTGCGATCGCCTGACCGATACCTGACGTTGCACCTGTAATTAAGACATTCTTTCCTTCTAACCCTATCATATTTCTTGCTCTAGCTGCCCTTGCTTGAATTTGTACTCAGTCAAACAATTTTGGATTTTAGATTATTCCAGGACTTACGCAAAAAAGTTCTGAAGTAGCGGTAATTCATGAATTACCGCTACGACAAATCAGGTTTTTGAGACAATTTTGCGTAAGTCCTATATTCCTTCAATCCAAAATCTCAAGTTGGTACTGTAAACCCCAAGGGAGGGAATGCAAAATTTAAAAATAGGTTTTTCATAATTTTGAATTTTTGATCCTATTTGATAAAATACCTGCTACAGATAAATGTATAAAGGCGTACAGTTGTACACCCCTAGAGCCGATTTACTTGTTATAAAAATTGTTGAAAATGGTATTAGTAATAGTGTAAATTCGCTGGCACTTATTCAGGAACTACTCAACAACTTGATTTTTATGTTCCAAGGCAAAGCCGTTGTCTGCCACAAGAATTTTCTAGTGAACTACTGATAGTCATCATCTAACAAAAATAAAACTTCCTCCCCAACTACCGTAGTTTAGGCTGTTCACTCCATTACGAGTCGTCCCATTGTAAGACCCTGCTCCTGGACGAATTCTAATTGTCACTTGTCCGCCATTTCTAGTTGTGATTAGTCCGGCATGTACAGCCGCATTGCAAATTGAGGAATCGTCGGTATAAACGTCAGTGCCCCATACATTGTAAATATAACCATTCGGCGGGCAAATGAATATGAAATCTTGGTTTAACTGTCCACGTAGATTTGAGGCTGTGCCATTCCATCCTAATTGAATATTTTGCAGTGATCCTGGTGATCGTGTTGAACCAAGGAAAATAAAACTTCCTCCCCAACTACCGTAGTTTAGGCTGTTCACTCCATTACGAGTCGTCCCATTGTAAGACCCTGCTCCTGGAAGAATTCTAATTGTCACTTGTCCGCCATTTCTAGTTGTGATTAGTCCGGCATGTACAGCCGCATTACAAATTGAGGAATCGTCGGTATAAACGTCAGTGCCCCATACATTGTAAATATAACCATTCGGCGGGCAAATGAATGCGAAATCTTGGTTTAACTGTCCACGTAGATTTGAGGCATTATCGCTCCAAGTTATTTGCGGTACTGCGGCCAATTGTGTTGTTTTGTGATTCCACTGTTGTGGAGTCTTTGGAGTTTTGGCTAGCGCAGAATCGACTAATGCTGTTAACGATATTACAAGCGAAACGAAAATCGGTAATCTCAAGTCCACACTCCTTTCCTTAAAATCACACAATACCCTTCTGTTTCCAGAGAATACCACGTTTTTTGACTTGACTTTTAGCGTTATCTTTTTGGGGCAGCGATCGCCTACTATACCCTATCAAAAATTAATATAGTAAAGGCATATAGCAAAACGTAAATAGTATGTATCATGATCAAATGTTGCAAAAAACTGTAGCAGCCAATAGTAATTTACATCAAGTAATCCTGAGTGAAGCAAAAAAAGAGCAAGCACAAACGCATGAATTAACTTTCCCTGATCTAGCGATATCTTTATTTCCTATTGGCTTTATAATTGGTTGGATAGGTTTTTTCCTAATATTGCGAAAAGCGCGGGTATTTTTAGATGATAAAATGGTTTTTTCCATCAAAGAGTTAGATAAACTCCCCTGTAAAAACTGTCGCTTTTATTCCCATAATCATTATCTAAAATGTGCCGTAAACCCTTCTATTGTTCTTACCAAAGAAGCGATGAATTGCTCTGAATACTCACCCAGTAATAAAAAAGGTTTCTCCAAAAATCCCTTTGGCTAAGGATAATAATTCTCAAAGGACTAAAGCCCTAACTCCAAACTTATTTACACATCAAACTTAGTGTCGGGAACGGGCAACTTTTCCATTCAGCTTAGTTTTTTAGTTTTAATCTGTCTGTAGATAGCTGCAATGTTGCGGGAATCATCAATGCCGCGATGATGTGTTCCTTTTAATTCTATCCCCAACTCATTGAGAGCCTGTGCCATGCCAAATTTTTTAGACACGCCAAGATATTCTGAAAATTCCTCTTTGATATTTATGTGTTCTGAAATAAAAGGATAAGGGAAATTATGAAACGCGCAATCTTGAATAAATTGCTTTTTGTCGTAATTGCCCCAAGAACAAAAAATATGATTGGGAAATGAATAAATCCATTCTTTGAAGCGAGAAATTGCCTCGATAAATTTTGGTGCTTCGTCAACATATTGCTGGCGAATACTAGTCAATTCGGTGCAAAAACCTGTCAGTTGCGGATGTCTCACAGGTTGAATGAATTGCTGAAACTCGGAATCAATTTCCCACGTTGCTCGATTGAGCATCACCGCACCAATTTCGATGATTTCCATTTCGTGACGGGGAATAGTCTTACTGTCACAGCACGTAGCCTCCAGATCGACTATCAGATAATAATGGGATATTTTAGTTTGCATATTAGGTAATATAAATTGGTAATTAGTATTTGCAACTTTATTGTAATGTTTATACTACAAAATCGCGATGCTTACAGCTTTTTTTATCTATTTGAACCACAACCTCCTGTAGGGGCGCACAAATAGATGTACGCCTCTACTATGCTGAAAAGACAAACTTTATAGTCATTTTTTCTACTTCACTAAACAAGAACTTAGGGAAAGGGAATTTAGATTGATGAAAAAGGTTTAACCCAACGGAGTTGAATAGCCATATCAAGAGCGATCGCAGCAAACGCAAACCACAATACACTTTCAAAAGCCAACATCAAAAAAGGCAAAATTGCGCTATGAGAATTCCACCCAAGTTCTATCTGAGTTAATCCCCGCACCAAGCCAAATGCCAGTACACCACCAGCTTTGAGTTGAGGATTTTTATCTGAGCGGATGATATAGCGGTAGGTGACACCAAATAGCAAACCAGTAAAAGTTGCAACTCCACCACTCACCAACCACTGCCAGTTAACATCACTTTGCAGACTTGCGAGTGTCTGAAAATACTTTGCGAGTACAAAAGTATTTAACAGACTAGTAATAGCAAAAGCCAAACACACAGATAAACCTCCAACTATTCCAGCCTTGAGAGATTCTATGCGTTCTGCCATTAATTGAGGATCTAAAGTTGCGTTCACTCTATATAGAAATTAGGGATTGGGTATTGGGAAAATTTTTCCCCACTCTCCAGTATGATAAATGCTAAAGCAATTTTGTAATTAATTAAATATTGTTCTCATGTGGGAATTTTGATGATAAACTCGGTTCCTAGACCTGGTTGAGAATTCACTTCTAATAAACCTTTGTGTTTTTCTACAACTATTTGATATGCTATCGACAAGCCAAGTCCAGTGCCTTTTCCAACGACTTTTGTGGTAAACAACGGCTCAAACAAGCGTTTTTTAAGCCGTTCAGGAATACCAATCCCATTGTCAGCAATCCGAATTACAACCAATTGTTCAGAATCTATTTCTGTTGCAATTTTAATCTGAGGAATTAGATTGCTCATTTGGCCTTGCATTATAACTTCATCAAGGGCATCAATTGCGTTTGCCAGAATGTTCATAAATACTTGATTCATCTGTCCTAGATAGCAGCTAACCTGTGGTAATATTCCATAATTTTTAATAACTTCAATACGGGGACGATCGCCATTAGCATTGAGACGGTGTTGTAAAATCATTAGTGTACTATCTAGTCCTTGGTGCAAATCAGCAGATATTTTTGCATCACTATCCGAGCGAGAGAAGTTGCGGAGTGAATCAGAAAGGTTGCTAATTCGTTCACTTCCTAGCTGGAGTGAGTTCAAGATTTTTGGCATATCTTCGAGAACAAAATTTAGATCCAAGTCCTTAATAGCAGTGGCAATTTTGGCTGTTGGGTTTGGATACTCTTGTTCATACAGTAAGATCAACTCAGTTACTGCTGCAATGTATTCTTGCAAGGGTGGAATATTGCTAGAAATAAAGTTGATAGGGTTGTTGATTTCATGCCCAATACCAGCGATTAACTCTCCGAGTGTTGATAGTTTCTCTTGCTGCACCAGTCTAACTTGGGCTTGTTGCAAAGCCTTGGTGCGATCGCTAACTTGTTGTTCCAAAGATTCAGTCAATTGTTTGAGTTGTAAATGCACGCGCACTCTTGCAATGACTTCCTCGTGTGCAAACGGTTTAGGGATATAGTCTACTGCACCAAGGGAAAATCCCTTCGTTTTGCTTTCCGTATCCGCTAAGGCAGTGGTGAAAATAATCGGAATCTTTTCAGTGACAGGATTGGCTTTGAGGCGACGACAAGCTTCAAATCCGTCAATACCCGGCATTTGTACATCCAGCAAAATCAACTCTGGTTGATTGCGTTCGGCTTGAGCGATCGCACTTTCTCCATCGACTGCAACACGGAAACGAAAACCCTCACTGTTAAGCGCTGCACACAGGACAGATAAATTTGTCGGATTATCATCCACAATCAAAATAAATCCTTTATTTTGGGGTTTGCTCATGATGGATTTAAAAGTAAAATTTAACTCCAATTAATTGATGTATTGTTTAATAAAACTTTCCAAACCTTTGAGTTGGAAATTACTCGCCAGATGGACGATTTGCTGAACAAAAACGTTTAGCTGCTCATCAGATGCAGAAAGTTTTTCAGCCATCTCTAAAATGTTTTGAATATCGCCATCTTGTGCCAGTTCTAGCAACTCTTGTAAAACCTCTTTGCTAGGAAAAGTCATCTCCTTTTGTTGATCCAAACCATCTTTATAGGTTTTTTTGATTGCGTCTATCTTTCCGTCAAAAATCCATTCCAGGTGCAAAAATTGTCGTAGCATTTCCAGCAGCGTTTCAGCTTCTATAGGCTTTGGGAGAAATGCATCTGCACCTACACCAATACTCTTGTGCTGGTCGGCTGCAAACACACTTGCTGACGAAGCGATGATAGGAATCTCTTTAAATGGCCTAGACTGACGTAAACGATTAATCAACTCAAATCCATCCAATATAGGCATCACTAAGTCAGTGATAACCATATCTGGTTTGTGGGCTAGAGACTGTTCCCATGCTTCCTGGCCCTGACTAGCTTCTACAACAGTAAACCCAACTGGCTCTAGTAAATTTACAATTACTGATCGGTTTTCCCATTTATCATCCGCAATCAAAATGGTGCGCCTTTGTCCTTGATAACCAATAATAGTTCCCTGCTCAACGACTCTAGAAACCTTTGCCCAGTCTTTAGATTCTGGCAATTTTGCCTCAAACCAGAAAGTGCTACCTTTGCCAAATTCACTTTGCACCTGAATTTGACTACCCATCAACAAAACAATGTTTTGGCTGATTGCTAATCCTAAGCCTGTACCTTCAGATTGTCGTTTCTGACTTCCCACTTGCTCAAAGGGCTGGAAGATTTTCTCGGCTTGTTCAGGGATTATACCTGTGCCAGTATCTACTACCTGAAAGCGAATTTTGTAGTTAGTTTTTTCATTGGCATTTGATTCTTGATCAATGACCTGAACTTTGAAGGTGACACTGCCTTGATGAGTAAACTTCATGGCATTACTAAGCAAGTTAATCAGTACTTGGCGTAAGCGTTTTTCATCAGCATGAATACCCATTGGTAAATCAGCATCGAGTTCGACGTTAAATGCGATGACTTTTTGTTCTGCCCTGATGCGGCAAATTTCAGCGACGCTATCTATAAAGGCAGGCAAGTAGAAATCAACTGGATACAATTCCAACTTCCGGGCTTCTATCTTGGAGAGATCCAAGACATCATTAATTAAGGTTAAAAGATGAGAACCACATTGATAAATAACGCTGAGTCCTTTGCGTCCTTTTTCACTCAAAGATTCTGTGCGTTGGATAATTTGTGTATAGCCCAGGATGCCATTAAGGGGTGTGCGTAGTTCATGGCTCATATTGGCGAGAAATTCACTCTTGGCTTGGCTAGAGTTTTGAGTGACTTCTTGTGCTTGGCGTAATTCTTTTTCGATGCGCTTACGCTCGACAATTTCAGTTGAAAGCACTCCATTGATAACTTCTAACTGGGCTGGGCTGGGTAGCGTCAGAGCTTGAGGCATGAGATAAAATAACGCAAATGCCGTATATATCGAAATAATGGCAGTTAAAGCTTTTAAACCACCTGCAATCCAATAGTCTGGATACCAAAGCGTCCAAATATCCATCAAGTGTCCAGTACCGCAGGCAATGATAAAAGCACCAAATAACAAAAAGACTCCATTGAAAGGAACGTCTTTGCGCTTGTAAATAAAGTAAATCAGTAGGAAGGGAATAGAATAATAGGCAAAAGCGATCGTGGCATCAGAAATAATGTGAAGCCAAACTAATCCAGTTTGCCAGAGATAACAATGTCCGTGGGGAATAAAACCGTTAGAGTGAAAAGGATAGTTGAAAAATGTCGGCATAATATTAGGGGTTGCTGGATTTGAAATATATATCCATTACCCTAGTATTCCCAAAACATCAAGTGGAAAACCGCGATCGCTATTTTTTTACATTCGTCTTGATTATGACGTAAAGTACTACCGTACTAAGAAAAGATATGTATCCTTTGCGACGTCAAATAGCCCGTCGTAGACATCGCACGCAAAACTTCCAATGTGAGTTATAAAAAAAATCTGAGCCTGCCCAATCCCTGTATGATAAATGTTAGAAACCTTTTGTAATTATTTGAAAAGTGGGACTATGGAGATTTTGACACTAGGTTGGGTATCACTGTTAGTTGTGTTCACTTGGTCAATTGCAATGGTAGTTTGGGGACGTAACGGACTGTAGAGGCATGGTGGAAAGTCCATTCTTGAATATTTTGGCTTTAGTTGCCGTAGTGCTGCTCGTAGTAGTCACTGGTGGTATTGGTTATTTGACCCTGGCAGATTGGCGCGATCGCCGTCGTCGAGATGAAGAGAAACGTACCACCCGCAGCGCCCTTCCCAAGCGGCGATAATTTGCTTGTGATTGAAAAATGTTTTTGTAGGGACACGATATTATCGTGTCCCTACATTGTTTTTTATGAGATTTAAAGCAAATAATTGTTATTTTTCTACTGTCTAAGGGAATTATGAGATAGAAGACTCTCAATATTTAAAATCCGACTGGGAATGGAAAACGCCTCTAAAATTCAACCTACACAAGCAAATTCAGAGCAGCAAGAATCTCTTTCAGATATGACATTCTCCCTGCGTCAGAATGAGCAACAAAAAGCCTTGTCTGGAGTTATTGCCCGCATTCGCGAGTCTCTAGACATAGATACCATCTTCAAAATTACAGTCACTGAAGTCCGCCAGCTTCTGAAAACTGATCGGGTTAGTGTGTTTCGTTTTTATCCCGAATTGGGATGGGAAGGGGAATTTATCTATGAAGATGTGGGAGCAGAATGGGGTTCGGCACTAGGAGCAAAACTGCACGACCACTGTTTTGCGGAGGATTTTGCAGAAAAATATCAGCAAGGTCGGATTAAAGCAATAGCTAATATTTATCAAGTTAATGCCAGTAATTGCTACATCCAAATTCTAGGAAGATTTCAGGTACGTGCCAATATAACTGCCCCCTTGATCAAAGGTAAAGATTTATGGGGATTGTTGTGTATTCATCAGTGTAGTAGTCCTCGCGAATGGGAAGCATCAGAAATTGAGTTTGTGCAACTTATTGCTGAACATCTAGGAGTTGCTTTACAGCAAGCAGATTACTTGGAACAAGTAAAACTACAATCAGCACAACTAGCACAAGCAAAAGCCAGAGAAAAAACAGCAGTATGGCAGAAAACCATAGCCATAACCATTGAGAAAATCCGTCAATTCCTAGACTTGGAAAGCATTTTCCACACATGCACCGCAGAACTTAGGCAGATGCTAAATGCTGACCGCGTGGCTATTTATCGCTTCAATCCCGATTGGAGTGGTGAATTCGTGTTTGAATCAGTAGCAGAGGGTTGGATCTCCCTCATTGATGAGAAGTCGCTGCGGTCGGAATTGAATGAAAACGTCAGCGAATGTAACGCCAAAGATTTAGCTAAACCCCCAGTAACTGATACCTACTTACAAGATACAAAGGGTGGTAGCTTCGGTCGGTGTGAAGTGTATCGTGTTTGTAATGATATTTACAGTGCAGGCTTTAGCGACTGCTACATCAACATCTTAGAGATATATCAAGCAAGAGCTTATGTGATCATTGCCATTTATGACGGTCAGAATCTCTGGGGCTTGCTAGCAGTATACCAGAATGCCCAAAGCCGTGATTGGCAAAAAGATGAGGTTTACTTCCTTACCCAAGTTAGCACCCAATTGGGGGTAGCATTACAGCAAGCTGAGTCATTGAAACAGGTGCAGATTCAAGCCCAAAAACTGGCTAAAGCCGCCGAACGAGAACGGAAAGCAGCCCAAAGGGAGAAAGCATTAGCCGCAACGGTGGAGAAAATTCGCCAGTCTCTTGATATTGACACGATCTTTGCTACCAGTACAGAAGAAGTCCGACGGCTATTGGAAGTTGATCGAGTGACAATCTATCGATTCCGGGCTGATGGGAGTGGCGAATTTGTTGCTGAGTCTTTAGCCCCAGGTTGGACACCAGTAAAGGAAATTGTACCTGCGATGTCTACGACGGGCTATGCCTACGCAGATAATTACTTGCAACAAACCCAAGCAGGAGACTTTGCTAATGGTAAAACTCTGATCATTAAGGATATTTACAGCACCGATTATTCTATTCCTTATATTGCCCTGCTCCAACTAATGGATGCTAGGTCATATATAATTGTGCCGATTTTTCAGGGTGAGAAACTTTGGGGATTACTAGCAGCTTATCAAAATATCAAACCCCGTGATTGGCAAGAAGATGAGGTAGATTTGCTGATGCAGATTGGTACTCAGTTAGGAGTAGGACTTCAGCAAGCGGAATTACTCGAACAAACTCAACGTCAAAAAGAAGAGCTGACCCAGACTCTGAAAGAATTACAGAACACTCAGAGCCAGTTGATTCAAAGTGAAAAAATGGCCGGCTTAGGGCAGTTAGTTGCTGGTGTTGCACATGAAATTAATAACCCGATTAGTTTCATTTACGGTAACATGACTTATGTTACTGAACATACCGAGAATTTATTTAAATTACTGCACCTCTATCAGAAACAGTATCCCAAACTAACGGGAGAAATTGAAAAGCAAGCAGCTGCACTAGATTTATATTTTATTGCTGATGACTTGCCCAAAATTCTGACTTCAATGAAGATGGGGGCAGAGAGGATCTCTCAACTAGTCTTGTCGTTACGAATTTTTTCCCGACTTGACGAAGCAGGAATAAAGCCCATTAACCTTCATGAAGGCATTGACAGTACCTTGCTAATTTTACAACATCGACTGCAACCACAGACTAATTCTTTTGCTATTGAGGTAGTTAAGCAATATGGTGAATTGCCACCAGTAGTCTGCTATGCAGCCCAGATGAATCAGGTATTTATGAATATTCTCAACAATGCGATCGATGCACTGGAAAACTCAGCAACTAGTGGAAAAATAATTGACAATCCTAAAATTTGGATTCGTACAGAAGTCATAGAAGGGAATACTATTCTGATTTGCATTACTGACAATGGTTGTGGGATTCCAGAGATGATGCGATCGCGCATTTTTGAACCTTTCTTTACCACCAAACAACCTGGCCAAGGTATTGGTTTGGGATTATCTATTAGCTACCAAATTATTGTAGAAAAACACGGTGGTAATATCAAGTGTGTTTCTGAAGCTGATAAGGGCTGTGAGTTCTGGATAGAAATTCCGATGAAACGGACAGTTAGTTAAGAAAAAATAGGCGATACCTTCTGGTGCATCCACTAGGCGTAGCTTGGCTTTTGAGTAGGTGTACGCCTACCTATTTTAAATGAACCACAAAGACTAAAAAAGAGCGATGCTTAAACCCGGAAATCAATTGTATCCGCGCTGGATCTAGTTGCAAGGTAGCTAGTAGTGTTAAAATTATATATCCATAAAGGAGAAGATTATGAGCAATCAATCTGTTCCTAAAACCAATAATCTCTATGCACAAGATTATCACTTGTGGTTAGAACACACTGCTTATTTATTAAAAAACAAAAAATTTTTAGAATTATGCGATCGCTATTTCCAAGTCAGTACAAAAGCAGATTGATAACTTAGCAATACCTTTGAATTTCAGCACTTGAGCAGCAACACCAGTTCCTTCTCCAATCAGTCTTAAAGACTTGAACTTTAGTTCAAGGCTCTTAGAGTTCGTCGAATCCACGTCATGTTAAGAAATTAAGACTCCATCTCAGCCAATTCTAACCAGCGTTCAGTCGCCACATCGATCGCGTGCTTGAGCTTTTCCACATGATCGTAGAGTTTTTGCACTTGGCTATAATTCCCCGGTGAGACATTCGCTAGTGTTTTCTCGGTTTCTGCCTTCTCAGCCTCTAACTGGGCAATTTTACCTTCCAACTGCTGAAATTCTTTTTTTTCCCAATTGGATAACCTACGTCGCTTTGTATTCTCTACATCTTTGGGTGAAGACGCACCATTTTGGACTTCGGCATTTTTAGGCTTCTCTTTAGTATTAGCAGCTTGTTGCTGTGCCTCTTCAGCCTTCTTAAAGTCCAGATAAATCGAGTAATTACCTGGATATAGCCGGAGATTACCGCCTTCCTCAAAGGAAAATACTGTGTCGATGGTGCGATCAAGAAAGTAGCGATCGTGAGAAACTACAATTACACACCCTGCAAAATCCTCTAAATAATCTTCTAATACCGCCAATGTCTGAACATCTAAATCGTTCGTCGGTTCATCTAAAATCAACACATTGGGCGCACCCATCAGAACCCGCAACAGAAATAAACGTCTTTTTTCACCACCAGAAAGTTTACTAATTGGGGCATACTGTTGATTACCAGGAAACAGAAACCGCTCCAACATTTGGGAAGCAGTAATTTGAGTTCCATCGGTAATTTTGACAAATTCTCCTTCTTCTTTGATGTAGTCAATCACGCGCTGATTTTCGTTCAATGCTGTGAGCAATTCTTCAGAATGCTGGTCAAAATAACCAATGTGAATTGTAGTACCAATTTCCGCAATGCCAGAATCTGGCTTAACCCGCCCAGTAATCATATCCATTAAAGTAGATTTACCTGCACCATTAGCGCCGATGATGCCAATGCGGTCTTCTGGGCTAAATTCATAGGTAAAATTATTAATCAGGGTGCGTCCATCATAAGCTTTAGAAATGTTATTTAATTCAATAACTTTTTTGCCAATACGACGACCAATTGTAGAAATATCAACTTTACCCTGAACTTGTTTAAACTCAGTATCCCGCAGAGCATGAGCGCGGTCAATTCTAGCTTTTTGCTTAGTACTTCTGGCTTTCGGCCCTTTTTTGAGCCATTCCAACTCGCGCCGCAACACGCCTTGATGTTTACGTTGACTACTTACGGCAGATTCTTCAGCTAAAGCTTTCTTTTCCAGGTAATATGAATAGTTGCCTGTATAAGTGTAAATGTCGCCTCGGTCAATTTCAATGATACGATTGGTAACGCGATCCAAAAAGTAGCGATCGTGAGTTATTAAAAAAAGTGCGCCCCGATAGCGATTTAAATAACTTTGTAACCATTCTACAGAAAGAGCATCGAGGTGGTTTGTCGGCTCATCCATGAGCAAAACATCTGGTTCTGATAGCAATGCTGATGCTAAAGCAATACGCTTGCGATAGCCTCCAGATAAAGTGCTTATTTTGGCATCAAAGTCAGAAATCCCTAATTTTGTGAGGATGATTTTAGCATTAGTTTCTAGTTCCCAAGCACCACTCGCATCCATGCGTTGCATCACCACAGAAAGGCGAGACATCAGTTGGTTATCATCTGGATAGTGAACCAATTTATCGGAAAGTTCTTCATACTCACGCACCAAAGCCATGTGTTCGCCACTGTCGGCAAAAACTTGCTCTAAAACTGTGTGATTTTCATCTAAATCTGGCTGCTGTGGTAAGTAGATAATTTTTGAACCGGAGTTAATCAAAATTTGACCGCTATCAATCGATTCTAGACCAGCGATCATTTTTAATATGGTTGATTTACCAGAACCATTAGTACCAATTAAACCAACTTTATCGGTAGCATCGAGGCTAAAGCTAGCATCTTTTAAAATTTCCTTGATGCCAAAATCTTTTTTGACTGATTGCAGTGTAAGAATACTCATAAGGTTTAAGTCATTAATTATTTTTCATTAGTGAGTAGGCAAGGCAGATACCCTACCTAGATTTGTCAAATTCTATACAAATAAATCCAAGGGTAGATGTCCATACATCTCGTTAATTCCCTCTTCGTCATCAGACTGACAAGATACTAATACACCACGATGATGTCCAGCATAGGAATCGAGATAACACAAGCCATTTTTACCATTTAATTTGATATAAACTGGGCCTTCAGGTGTAAGTAAGTTGTTTGGTGGTTCATAACCTAAAGCCAGAGAATAGGTCTTCATAGCTAGTATTCCTTCTTCTGCTGTATCAGCACAAATTCCTAAAATTTGATAATCAGCAAGGTTGGTAAGTAAAATTAAGGCACTACGAATTACTGCTTTTTCTGATGGTTTTAGGACAGGGCCGATGTCTAGGCAGTTGAATTTATTCAGTAATTTTTTCGCTTCTTCGGCGGTGAGATTTTGATGATTGCGGGTTGACATAAACTCCAATTATTATCTTGTTAGTTTTGCTGTTGTGTTTGAGTCGGGACTAGCCCAACTTACTAAGTACTCTTGACTCGAATCAAGGTTGATTTTGCACATTGCCAAGGTTGAATATGAAGGGGACGCCGCTTTTTGAGTCACCACCCATAACGAGGACTTTTGGCATCTGAGCGCCGCCACTCTTCCAAGCTTCAATTGCTTCTTTTTGTAGAACCAACTGTCCTCCTTGGGCTTTGAGTGTCTCTGCTAAGAGTCTTTGAGATTCTGCCTTACCTTTAGCGCGATTCACATCTGCTTGTGCTTCTTGTTCAGCTTCCCGTGCTACATAAACGGCTCTTTGCGCCCGCTGTTCAGCAATTTGTTTTTCTTCCACTGCTTTGGCAAATTCTGGTGAGAACGCTAAGTCAACTACGCTAGTATCTAACACAATTATCCCATATTTGTCTAAGCGATCGCCTAACGCATTATCAAAGTCTTCTTTCAATTCACTTCTTTTGGTAATTGCTTCTTCTACTGTTCTTCTGGCGGCTGCAATTTTAAATGCTTCTTGTGTCTGAGGTGCAATGATTTTTGATACAATATTTTCTAAGGTTCCTTGTTTCCTTCTCACCTCAACTACCTGCATGGGATCGAGGCGAAAGTTGATCGCAAATCTCGCAGATAAATTTTGCAAATCCTTAGTAGAACTCTCTGCTGGCACTTCAAACTTTTGCACCGTCAAATCATACACATCTATCACGGTGATAAAAGGCGGTTTTACGTGAATCCCTTCCAATAAAGCGCCATCTCTGGCTTTACCTAAGATGCTGATCACTCCTGCTTGTCCAGGTGTGATAATGATAAAGGAATTTAGTCCGATAATCACTAGTATTGCTAACACAATTCCTAAAACTGTGGTTTGCCAATTTCCCAATTGCTGATTTTTCAAATTCCTCTCTCCATGTGAATTAGTCATTAGTCATTAGTCACTTGTACTGAGGGTTGGCGTAGCGTCTCGTAGAGAAGCCGTTGGCGCAGCCTCTCGTAGAGAAGTGTTAGTCATTAGTCATTAAGAGTTATTATTTTTCTCCTTGTCTTCCTTCTCTAGCCCCTACTCCCTAGTTCTTAGTCCCTAGTGCTGAGTAATAAGTTTTACTTGAGCTTGGGTAAACTCAGTTACTACTTTAAGTTTCTCATTAGTATGTCTGAATCAAATTTTTAATCTAAAGAACGCAGCACTGGTGGTTTTATGTCCATCCTTAGTGATGATATTAACCAATTAGAGCGGTTTATGGATGGGGGAGCGAATGATATTATCCAAGTTTCCACAACTGTTTTAATTTATTGTTGCAAACATCAGGGATATGCAAAACACAGATATAGTTGTCATTGGTAGCGGTATTGGTGGTTTGAGTTGTGCTGCTCTTTTAGCACGGTATGGTTTTGATGTGATAGTCTGCGAAAGTCACTCCATTGCTGGTGGTGCCGCCCATGCTTTTGAGCGCAATGGTTTCAAGTTTGACTCTGAACCATCCCTCTATTCTGGACTGTCTTACAGCCCCTCTGCTAACCCTTTACGACAAGTGCTAGATGCAATTGGCTCTGAATTACCATGTGTAACCTACGATACTTGGGGTTGTTGTCTACCAGAAGGTGATTTTGACACGTCGGTTGGTGCCGAGCAATTTTGTGAAGTGCTGATGAAATTCCGTGGTCATGATGCTGTAGCCGAATGGCAGGAACTCCAGCGCGTTATGGAACCATTCGCTAGTGCAGCAACTTCCATACCACCAGCTGCATTACGCTTTGATTTGGGTGCAGCTAGAACTGTGGGCCCGTTTGTCCCATCTCTGACAAAACATGTTGCGAATATAATCAAGCTGACAGGCCCCTTCAACCGGATTATGGATGGTGTTGTCAAAGACCCGTTTACCCGAAACTGGCTGAATTTGCTTTGCTTTCTGCTTTCTGGATTGCCAGCAGATGGCACTAGTGCCGCAGAGGTAGCATTTATGTTTGCGGACTGGTATCGGCCAGATGCAGTACTTGAATATCCGATTGGTGGTAGTGGTGCTTTAGTTGACACCCTCGTACACGGATTAAAGCGTCATGGAGGGAAGCTGAGACTGGGCGCTCATGTGGAGCAAATACTTGTAGAAGGTAATCGTGCGGTGGGTGTGCGTCTGCGCGATCGCCAAGAAATTCGGGCGCGTCGGGCAGTGATTTCTAATGCTTCGGTTTGGGACACACTGAAGTTACTACCAGAAAAATCAATACCCAAACAGTACCGCAGCAAACGACAGGCGACGCCAGAATGTGATAGCTTCATGCATCTACATCTAGGCATTGATGCTCAAGGATTACAGCCAAATTTGCGCTGTCATTACATTGTGGTTAATAACTGGGAATTGGGCATCACAGCACCTCAGAATGTTGTAGTGATATCAATCCCTTCAATTCTCGACCCATCCCTAGCACCACCAGGTAAGCATGTGATTCATGTGTATACTCCTGGTAATGAGCCGTATGCTATCTGGCAGGGAATGGATAGAAGAAACCAGGAATATGCCGAACAAAAGCGATCGCGTGCAGAAGTAATGTGGCAAGCTTTAGAGCGGATCATTCCAGATATTCGCTCTCGTTGCGAAGTCACGCTTGTTGGTACACCTCTAACCCACGAGCGTTATCTCCGCCGTCACCAAGGTTCCTACGGCCCAGCAATTCAGGCTGGAACTAGTATGTTTCCTGGCCCTGGCACACCTCTACCAGGACTGATGTGCTGTGGCGACTCAACATTTCCCGGCATTGGTTTACCAGCAGTAGCCGCCAGTGGGCTGATTGCTGCGAATACATTTGCATCTGTTAATAAGCATTTAGCTATGCTTCAGGATATCAGGTGCATTTAATTTTTTGACTATAAAATCTAGTTGCCAATAGAGCCGCACCCGCTGCCAAAACTGCTAGTACACTGTCAGGTTCGGGTACGGCAGCAACTTGAGCATCAATTCGTGCAGTTCCAGCAAACAAACCTGTCAAGTTAGGCTTTTGCAGTATAGTCGCAAACTCTGGAGAAATCAACAATTTAACATCAGGGATAGTTAAATTTTGGCCATCAAATGCCACAGGCCCCGGAATACTTAAATCAAACAAAATTGTATTTAAAGAAAATGTGTCTCTTAAAACAAATCCGCTGGCACCTGTGACAGTACGTCCCGGAGCCAAACCAATTGAAAAGTCACCAACAGTAATTTCCTTATTAAAGGTAACAGTACCAGTATCCTCAATTGTACCTGAGAGCGGAGTAAAACCGCCCTCGTCACTAAACGTGAAGTTGCTGGCTGAGTCGATGTTGAAGCCAACTAAATAATTGCTGGGAATTGGTGCGACTGTATTATTAGTGCCTGTCAAGGTTAGTCCGATACTTCTAAGAATATCCTCGTGGTCATGATCAATGCTGGTGACTCCAGATATTACTTTAAAAGTTGCAGCTTCTACCTGTATGGGTGCAATTGATATAAAGGCTGCTGTTGTACAACCAAGCATGCCTGTAAACTGATAAAAACGCATAGTTCCTCCTTATCTTTGTAGTTTATTTTATCTGAAAAAGCGATCTTTATTAAAGTCAAAACTTAGATATTACCGCTAAAGAACTAGCTTCAAAAGATAACAAAATACTTTTTAAAGTTTATAGAAGGTAATCATCAAGTTAAAAACAAAATTTCAGCCATACAGTTGTTAAATAGGTGGGTAAAAATAAATATCATTGCTCAGGATAGAGCGTAGGTTATGAGGCATAAGATACTAGGGATAGAAGATGACAAAAATATAGTTACGTTTAATTATGTCCAATACCAATTCTTTAGCCTTAAACCGAACAATTGTGATCTACTCAAGCATAAGTTTGACCTCTAATTATTGATCAGTTTAGGTTAAGAGGTGAAGCACTGTCTTATACAGTTTCACTTTATATAATGATACAAATATGTTGGTAGGAGCACAGCAATGCTTATGCGTGTCAACTTAAGTCAAAACACAAGCAGGACTTATGCAAAATCATGAAAAAACGAACCGCAAAGGACGCAAAGGACACAAAGGAATAAGGTTTTAGAGAGTTATTGCGTAAGTCCTAACAAGATAAAATTCTTGTTTACAGCCTCTGGCTGGAAATGCATTAAAAGCGGCTCTGCCGCAATTCAGGAGGCAGCAGCCCCCATAATAGGCATTCCCAGACTCTGGCTGGGAACGAGAGAATCGGATTGCTATAATTTGATTTATTCTCGCCGACTTACTTCTTGGTTCACAAACTTGTTCTAATCCACCAGCTTATTTTCTCCAAATTAGGATCTATTTCCTGCCAAAAGCTTGGTGAGGAGTCTGCTTCTCTTGTTGCTGAGAGTATTTTATCTATACTGTAAAAGTTTTTTTCAATCAACTGTTTATCTAGTTTGGGAATATCTAATTTTAGATATTTCAGACGGTTGGGTAACTCTATTTTCTCTGTTGTCGGCAAGTGGGGAATCTGATCAACTTGTTCTATAATTTTGTCTATTGATACCATGACTTCTTGCAGACTCGGCTTTTTAGTTTGTAATTTTAAATCTTTTTCTTCAAAGTTTTCTTCTTGATTACCTAACTTTACTAACACTATTTTGACGAAGAAAATATTGTAATCAATCTCACTTACTTCACCCACTTGCTTATGGTATTTTCCACTTTTATTTATAAGTACTATGTCACCTTTTTCAATTCTGTCGTTCATAATTTATATAGCCTCTGAATTAAATTGCTAAATAATCTCCTCTACGGAAAATACTACTCTAAAGCCACAAATTCTCAGTCCACCGTCTGACTCATTCCAGCTACGACTGCCGCTGCGACAAAGTTCTGCACTGAAACTCCAAGAACCACCGCGCAGCACCCGACGATGAATATCACCGCCAACTTCCCAAGCTGTTCCATCTAAGGGTGCATAGTTGTAATTGTTGTGCCACGAATCAGCGCACCATTCCCAAACTAGCCCGTGCATATCGTACAATCCAAAGGCGTTGGCGACTTCAAAACTACCGACGTTTGTTGTTTCTTTACGAAATTTGCTTTTTGGTTCGATAGTGCAACTGACTAACTCAGAGGTAATCGTTTCGCCAAAGTGGAAGGAGGTTGTAGTTCCAGCCCGACAAGCATATTCCCATTCAGCTTCACTCGGTAAACGATAGTCGCGTCCAGTTTTTTCTGATAGCCTCAGACAAAATTCTACAGCCTCATACCAAGATACATTTTCCACTGGTCTATCTAGACCTTTGAATTTCGATGGATTGGGATTTAAAGCTTGTTTGACTTTCGGGAAAGCTGCTACTACTTTCCACTGTGCTTGAGTTACGGGAAATTTCCCCATAAAAAATGGTTCAACGGTAACTTTATGTCGAGGACGTTCGTCAGCATCCCCTTCAAACTCTGGTGAACCCATTATATAAGTACCACCAGGAATCGATACCATTTCTAATGTGACAGACTTACCCAATTCTTCAGCAAAAAAGTTTGCATTACAACTCACGCGATTTACTTCTCTACCACCTGTGTCTACTGTCACTACGTCGAATTCATAGGTTTCTAAGAGAGGTAATGGTACTGTTACTTTTTGTGGTAGCGGTGGTAATCTGGGTTGAGACATCGAAACAATTTTTAGGGCAACAGGTTCAATATTCGATATCCTAAACTTCAAATCATTGATAACTTCTACTGCTGTTTGATATCTTTCACTCGGTAGATGTTTTAGTAATTTATCTAAAATTTTCCCTAAGTCGTCGCTAATATTAATACCTTTTTCCTGTAACCGTTGGCGCCACAACCACTTAGCATTCATGGCATCATAAATAGGGTCATTAATCTGTCCAGAAGCATCTTGCAAAGGCAAACATTGAGTTAAAAGACGCACGCAAGTTACACCCAAAGCATACAAATCACTGCCGTGACAAGCAAATCCAGCCATTTGTTCAGTTGGGGCATAACCAAGGGTATAAATTACTGTGGCTTGTCTTCCTAAACTGGTTTGTGTTACTTGTTTAGCACCGCCAAAGTCAATTAATACGGGTTTTTCATCACTTGCACGGCGGATAATATTTTCTGGTTTGATATCCCGATGAATGACATTATGAGTATGAATGAATTCCAGAACTGGCAATAAATCAGCTAAAAGTTCCCAAATTTGTTTTTCACCATAGATTTGTTGCTGAACTTCTTGTAAGAGAGTTTTTCCTTGAATAAATTCTTGTACGAGATATAAGCTAGCACCTTGTTCAAAATAAGCTAGTAATCTGGGAATTTGGGTATGATTTTCTCCCAGTTCATATAACCGAAAAGCCTCTTCTTTGAAAAATTCGGCTGCTTTAGTGCGTTGTCCTGTTCCCTGAAATTGTGGGAAAAATTGCTTGATGACGCAAGGGGCGTTTAGTCTGTCTACATCTTCTGTAGCATAGGTTCTGCTAAATCCACCTTCACCTAAAAGTCTTAATACGCGGTAACGGTTTCTGAGAAATTTGCCAAAGTTGCTTTGTCCGCAACTCACGCAAAATCTATTGCTATCAGAGTTGAATGGATTTGAGCAATTGGGATTTTGGCAGATTTGCATAATGAGGGGGAAATAGCATCTTCTCCAAAGTTAGCCCCAATGTTATCTAATTGAAAACAGTCATGTAGAGAAGCGAACACGGAATTTTTTATATGTGCTTAAAAATTATAAAAATATGTTAACTAGGAGTTAGGAGTTAGGAGTTAGGAGTTAGGAGTTAGGAGTTAGGAGTTGGGAGTTGGGAGTTATAATTCGGTTGGGTAACATGGTGCATTAGGATAACGGGATAACGCACCTTACTTGTGAATTATGAATTATGACTTCTTCAAGATAGCTGTTGTTACTCACCGAAAAAAGTTCAGGAAGAACCAAATCACCCATAATTTTTATTGCAAATTATGAGTATTATTTGAAAGTTTTATTCTCTCCAGAAGCGCGAATTAATTCAGCTACAAGAGCTACGATCGCAGATACTGAAATTAGCATCATACTGAGAGCATTAATATCAGGTTTGACTCCTGTTCTAATGCGGCTAAAAATTTCCATTGGCAGGGTGTTAGAACCGCTACCAGCCGTAAAACTGGCAATGAGAAAATCATCTAAGCTGAGAACAAAAGCCAAGAGACAACCAGCGACAATCCCAGGCATTAATTGAGGTAGCAATACTTTGATGAATGCTTGCGTTGGTGTAGCGCCTAAATCTAGTGCTGCTTCTTCTAAGTGAGGATCTAAATTAGTCAGTCGGGAAGCAACCACAAGTCCAACGTAGGCCAGACAAAACACCACATGGGCTGCAACTATTGTCCACAAACTTAAAGGTATTGCAAACGCCGCTAGACATACCAGGGTAGCTACTGCGATCGCAATATCGGGAATAATTAACGGTAGGTAAGCAATACCGCGATACAATTTCTTAAGCGGAAATTCGTAACGCGCCAACCCAACCGCCATCAAGGTTCCCAGCACTGCTGAAATCCCGACAGCAAAACCAGCAACGATCATGCTGTTTTGGAAAGCTGATAAGATGCGATCGTCACTAAACAACTTGCCATACCAATCGAGAGTGAATCCTTGCCAAGTTGCACTATAGGGCGATTGATTGAAGCTATAAAAGCCAAGTACCAGTATAGGTAGGTACATGAACACAAATATCAGCAGTGAGAAAACCGCTTGCCATGAGACACGCGGTTTTTTGAGAGATGGAGAGATATTCACGTTTATTTTATATGTGATGTTTATATTGATAGCAACACAAAATATCATATTTTATGTAATAAGTCAACATTTTGACTAATAAAAAATCTATCCTTGTGCGCGATCGCTCCTGGCGGCTCTCCGAACTCTTGAATTGCTGAAACGGTAAATATCCAAATTCTCATGGCATCTTGCCCTAGTTCCTGTAAGATTATTGCTAATTAATAGCATTAATTCTACCATCAATTGCCAGCTATGACCATTACTATGACAGCGCAGCAAGAAGAGAAACTGTGGGATGAGGTTGCCCAAAGTGTTGTATGTGATGCTACCTCAGAATCTGTTGAATTTACTTATGAAATGCCTAAGCAATTAGGCAAAGGTGGTTCTCGCAGTATTGAAATACATCCTGAAATTTCGCTGGCGATTATGGACTATCAATATCATAATGATGTGAGCATAGGATGTACCGAATGCGAACACCCCTTGCAATTTGGCGTTTTGCTTTCAGGCAGTACAATAGATGAATACGGAGGAAAGGTAGGAGAAGGATACACTTGTATCTCTGGTAGTGGTATCCAACATCAAATGTCCCTTAAAATTCCTCAAAAACGACGTGTGGGTGTGGATATTCAGATGTCCTCTAATGTGTTAAAAACCTTTTTTCCTACAGCAGATGGAGAAATTTTGCCCCAGTTGCGTCTTTTAGCAAAAGGTGATGATTGGCAAACTTTAGTTTACCCGGAAATTACACCAACAATCCAAGGAGTGGTACAGCAAATCATTAATTGTCCTTACCACGGTGTAACCAAGCGGATGTATTTGCAAGCTAAAGTTTTGGAATTGATGACATTGCAACTAACCCCAATTTTGGCACATCAAGAGGGATTGCAACCATCACCGAGATTAAAGTCACAAACCATTGCCAGAATCCATCATGCGAGAGAAATTTTGCACTCTCATTTAGAAAATCCACCCTTATTAGTGGAATTAGCTCAACAGGTAGGAATTAGCGATCGCACTCTCCGACGCGGATTTCAGGAACTCTTTGGCACAACAGTATTTCGCTACCTGACATATAAGCGCATGGAGTGGGCAGAACAGTTATTACGTCAGGGAAACATCACCGTTGCCGAGGTTGCCCACCAAGTCGGTTATTGTGAGCAAGGGCGCTTTGCGTCTGCTTTTAAACGTAGATTCAGTATCATGCCGAGTGAATGCTTATCCAGTAAAAAGTCCGTTTTGGACTGACGATGCCGTTTTTGCCATAGACTCAACAGCCAACTTTTCTTTATACTCACTCTCATTAAAGAATAAGAATAATTTGCAATAAGCTAGGTTTTGTATCTAGTTCGGATGATTAGTGATCATTGCAGTCCTCTCGTTACCCCTCCCTAACCCTCCCCTTATAAAGGGGAGGGAACCAGATTTCCGGTCTCCCCCCTTTGCAAGGAGAACTAGATTTCCGGTCTCCCCCCTTTATAAGGGGGGATTAAGGGGGGTAATTCGACTTGTGTGTACAACAACACTAGCCTTTGCAAGGGGGGTAACACCTCGAAAGAGATGGCAATGATTAGTCTCTACTCAATGATCCTCATTGCAAATAGTGTCAATAAAGTTAGGTTTAGCAAGCTGCTGTTTGAGGAGTCATGATGAAAAGTTGGTGGTTGTATAGCGGTTTTCAGTTGTGGTTGGCACTGAGTCTATCAGGATACTTAAATGCTTTAGTGATTATGCCTGCATCGGCACAGGTTAAATCAGAAAGTAATGTAGATTTCCCTGTTTCCAGCAACCTTACTCCTCTGTTGAAAGTTGGGAGGGGCAATGCCAAAGGCGGGCTACGCCTACGCAATTCTCCTATAATTCGACAACTAAGCGAAGTCGAACCCCCCATTACCAATGCCCAACCGTTACTAGTACAGTCGCCTACACCACAAATAACACCTGCATCAGAAATAGTACAAATTACAGGAGTTAAAGCAAATCCCACTGATAAAGGTGTGGAGATAATTTTACAGACCACTCTTGGGACTCAAATGCAAATAACAAATCGCAGTATGGGTAATAATTTTATTCCTGATGTATCTGGCGGGCAGTTGCGTTTAGCGTCGGGCGAGGCTTTCACATTTCGTTCAGAAAAACCGCTTGCGGGAATTACTGAAATAACAGTTACGAATATTGATGCAAACACTGTCCGAGTCACAGTGGTAGGTGAGAAGGCTTTGCCAACAGTTGAGTTATTTGATGATAATGCAGGGCTGGTTTTTGGGATAACTTCTGCTACAACAGCGATGCAGCCACCGCAGCCACCTCAAACATCACAGAAGCCAACGAGTGAAACCCCGCAACAAAAGCCAACAGTACAGCAGGACGGGCCGATTGAGTTGGTGGTGACGGGTGAGCAAGATGGGTATCGCGTGCCGGATGTTACAACTGCAACAAAGACAGACACGCCTTTGCGCGATATTCCGCAATCGATTCAGGTCATACCACGACAGTTGGTAGAAGACCGCAATGTGAAAACTGTGACTGAGGCAGTGGAAACGGTCAGTGGTGTTTTCAGTGCAGATACCAATTTTAACTCACCCGCAGGAAGCTATATTATCAGAGGATTTGAACAAGCAGGAAATTTCCGAAATGGCTATCGAGATGCTGGCAGCCTGACACCAATTGAAACGATTGAGCGAGTGGAAGTTTTGAAAGGGCCTGCCTCAGTTCTATTTGGAGCAGTAGAACCCGGTGGAATCATCAACGTTATCACCAAACAACCCCTCAGTGAACCCTATTACAATCTTGCATTTCAGGCAGGAAACCGTGAATTTTATCAGCCCAGCATCGATTTCTCAGGCCCATTGAATGACGATAAAACCCTGCTCTATCGCTTAAACGCCAGCTATGAAAGTTCAAACGGGTTTCAAGATTTTGTCACCTCACATTTGACCACGCTCGCACCTTCAATCACTTGGAAATTGGGAGATAGGACAGACCTAAATCTATATTATGAATCTACTAAATTCAATGGTATTCCTGAGACTTTCACTACTCTTTTTAGCGATAATACCTTCAAGCTGCCTCGAAGTCGTTACTTAAATTATCCTCTTGATGGTCAACATTATACCACTCAAAAATATGGCTACACGCTAAACCACAAGTTTAGCGATAACTGGCAGCTCCGTAATAATTTTTCTATAACTGCTTTTAACGCCATCGAGGAGTATACGGTAGGAACAAATCTAGTGGATGATCGTTTCTTAGAGCAATATGCTGCAAGGCGTAACTACATGAGAGACAACTATTTTGGACAGATCGACTTGCTTGGTAAGTTTAATACAGGCTCGATTCCACACCAACTTGTGTTAGGCTTCGATGTCAACCGCTTTGTGCAAATTTATAATCCGATTATTCTTGCTGTACCTGCTCTAGATGTCTTCAACCCAAACTACAATATTCCCAAGCCACTTACTAGTCTTTATACTTTTAGTAACTTTCAGACTATTCAATCTTATGGGTTCTACCTTCAAGATCAGATTAGCTTTCAAGAAAACCTAAAGCTATTAATTGGTGGGCGCTTTGATTGGATTTCCCAAAAGAGTGGCACAGACGAACCAGAACAGAATGATAGTGCGTTCAGTCCCCGAATCGGGTTGGTGTATCAGCCCAGCAAATCTGTTAGGTACGGAAAGCCGCCCAAAGAGTATCTACGCACTTTATTTTTTAATTAACATTTGAAAATCAGATAATTAACAGGCGATAGTAGAGCTTTTTCGCCGATTATCACGATTTAACTTAGATTTTGACGATTGTATAAAATTCCTATTTATAAAAAAACCTCTATTTCAAATTGTACTAAATTACACAAAAATTAATAAATTAGAATGTATTTACCTCTTTAGAAGTGGGTAATTTCCGTACTAGGATAGACGAAAAATCTAGAGATTAAGAGCATAATATTTGAAGGGAATTGTTAAGAAGTTTAGTATCTGAAGTTACTTTCTGATGCAGAGTGAATCAATTACAAGCACTCCAACAACAGAAATAAGAAACTTCTAATTCAAGTTTTATTTTTTAGGAGGTTTGTGATGCGAATTGCTCAAATAGCTCCACTGTGGGAGAGAGTTCCACCTCCAGCTTATGGTGGTGTAGAGTTAGTAGTGGGGTTATTGACCGATGAATTAGTCCGACGCGGACACGAAGTAACTTTATTTGCATCGGGAGATTCTATTAGTCTGGCAAAACTAACGTCAGTTCATCCCCGTGCCCTCAGACTCGATCCTACTATCAAAGATTACAGCATTTACGAATTGCTAAATTTAGCTTCGCTGTATGAACGCGCAGAAGAGTTTGATATTATTCACTCTCATGTGGGGTATGGGGCGCTGACTTACGCAAATCTCGTTACAACCCCTACGGTTCATACGTTGCACGGTATTTTTACCCCTGACAACGAAAAGGTGTTTAGTTTTGGGAAAAAACAACCCTACGTCAATATTTCCGATGCACAACGAGAACCAAGGTTAGGGTTGAACTCTATAGCAACGGTCTACAACGGGATTGATGTCAGCAGTTATAATTTTCACTCCCAACCAGAAGATCCGCCCTACCTGGCGTTTTTGGGTCGGATGTCTCCAGAAAAGGGAGCGCACTTAGCCATAGAAATTGCCAAACAAGCTGGTTGGCATTTGAAAATGGCAGGTAAGATAGATGCCGTTGATGTGGAATACTTTGAGAAGGAAATTAAACCGCACATTGACGGGGAGCAAATTGAGTATTTGGGTGAAGCCAACCATGCTCTAAAAAATGCTCTGATGGGAGGTGCGGTAGCAACTCTGTTCCCGATCACTTGGCGGGAACCCTTTGGATTGGTGATGGTGGAGTCAATGGCTTCGGGTACGCCAGTGATTGCGATAAAATTGGGGTCTACTGAGGAGATAATTTCCCACGGCAAGACGGGTTTCCTCTGCAATAATATTCAAGAGTGCATCAGTGCTATTGACCAAGTAACAGAGTTAGACCGTTATGCCTGTCGTCAGCATGTCGAAAATCTTTTCAGCGTTGAGCGCATGACTGATGGCTATGAGGCGGTTTATCAACAAATAATAGCAGAACGATTTTCTCAGAATGGGCATTTCCGGAGTTTGACTGGTTTAGCTAGCGATCGCATTTAAAGGGAGCATTTGTGTAATATTACATATTTTTAACTACGTAGAATACAAACCATCGTAGGGGCGCACAGCTAGTTGTACACCCCTATTACCAAATCAGGCAATCGCGCCATTTTTCCAATGTCTTCGCCTTAACTCCTGGAACTCTTTCTAAGTCTTGTAAAGATGTAAATTTTTGCTGTTGACGGCTAATAATTATCCTCTGTGCTAATTTCTTACCCACACCAGGGAGAGTTGCTAATTCTTCTAGACTTGCGGTGTTGATATTTACTTTTTGAATTGATTGAAGTTCACTTGATGAAGAAGTTTTTATCTGGGGACACCGTGTTTGTTCTAATTTAATTTTTTCTTGAATTCCTGGTGGTAAGCCAGGTTTAATTTTGGTATAAATACGAGCAAATTCTCGCACATAATGGGCAGCCACTATGGGACTTTTAATTACTACAAGTGTCTCATCGTTACCACTATTAGCAGCATCTGACCAATTATGAGAACCTGTAATTACTGTTTGACTATCAATAACACCAAATTTGTGATGCAATAAATCGCCTTTGGGTAACACAGGTACGCCTACAGTAGTAATTGGATTTGACCAAGGATGGTTATCAACTTCATATTTACATTTGTTACTGAGAGCAACCCCCATCATATCTAATGCTTCGCTATAAGGACGATAGGCAAATTGTGGTTCAATTAAAGCGCGAATTTGCACACTTTGTTCATGGCGTTTTTCTAAAATATTGGCAAGACGCTGTTCGGAAAAAACAAATAACGCCATATCAATAGATTTAGTTGCTGAATCTAAAGTTTTACCAATTAAACCATTACTACTGTTAATCCAAGGTTGAGTTGGAGAAGTAGGCGAAAATTGCACAGTAATTTGGCTTGTTCCTAAAGTTATTAGTTTAGGTAAACGCATTGGCTTTTTTAAACCAAATTGACTATCTGGCTGACCTCCCGGACCATCTCCCCACATGATGTTAAACTCTTCTGTAAATAAAGATGCTAATTCCGGGCTGTCAATCTGTAATAAGTTATTTGCATTACCTAAACTGCTGGAATTTGTGAAATCCCCAGAAGTATCACTTAAAGTAAAATTGGCCGAAGTGATAATTACAATGCGATCGTCCACAATCACAAATTTGTGATGCATCAAATTGCTACCGGCTGAACCATCTGCTCGATCATCTATCCAGGCAATTTTGGCATTCTGCAAAATTATCAAAGCATCTCTTTGATTGATTTCTGTTGGACTGAGTTGATTATCTTGGTTAATATCGATAAATTGGCGGAATTCGTGATAGCGTTCCTGTTCTCTTTTATCTAACTTACCTACTTCAGTAGATGTTAAACTACTCCAAGGTCGGCTGTAGGTATTTTCTAAAATTATCCTGACTTTTACCCCAGCTTTTTGTCTATCAACCAATGCTTGGGCAACTTTGGGTAAATGTAATTCTTGCACCGCCACATCTACTGTAGATTTAGCGTGCGAAATAGCATCGACAATCTGTTTTTCTAAATCATCCCCCAGGCGAGTTTGCTGACGGTAAGCTTCTTTGTATTCTGAAGACTCAGAATGGTTAAAGTAAACTTGAACTAACGGGTCTTGTAGTAAGGGTGCTGGACGCTGATTGTAGGACTGGACTCGTTGACAACTAGCGAGGGGAAAGATCAGTAAAAAGATATATAAAAAATATCTTTGTCTAGAGATAAATTGCACTGTAATCTGTTAAAAGTGGATTAGGAGTGGATATATTTATCATTCCCAAAATTTTCTGTTTTGAATTAAGTAGAGAAATAGCTTTCTTTCTTCAAGGGAAAAATCCACTGCTAGAGGCAGAATTACAGAGATTTTTTTCAGGATTTGTCCACTCAAACTGTATATGCTGAGAAGATCAGCAGCTTATTACTAGCGTGTGTTCCCACCATTATTCAGTTATATGCAAATTTATCTAGATTACAGCGCCACTACACCCACTCGAAAAGAAGCGATCGCAGTTATGCAAACAGTCCTCACTCAACAGTGGGGCAATCCTTCCAGCTTACATGAGTGGGGACAACGGGCTGCAACGGTTGTGGAACAAGCCAGAGTCCAAGTTGCTGGTTTAATTAACGCCGCCACTCCTGAATCGATCATCTTTACCTCTGGCGGCACTGAGGCAGATAATTTGGCGATTATGGGTGTGGCTCGGTTGTATGCTGTTCCTCAACATCTAATTATTTCCAGCGTTGAGCATTCCGCAATTTCTGAGACAGTACGGTTGCTAGAGATGTGGGGTTGGGAAGTTACGCGCTTGTCTGTAGATGTTAAAGGTAGAGTCAATCCCTTGGATTTAAAGGCGGCGTTGCGACATAACACAGTTTTAGTTTCCGTAATTTACGGTCAAAGTGAAGTAGGGACAGTGCAACCGATCGCAGAATTGGGTAAGATTGTGCGATCGCATGGGGCTTTGTTCCATACAGATGCGGTGCAAGCTGCGGGACGCTTACCCATAGATGTGCAACAACTCGCTGTAGACTTACTTAGCCTTTCCAGTCATAAAATATATGGTCCTCAAGGTGCAGGGGCGTTGTACGTGCGTCCTGATGTGGATTTGATGCCCTTACTGGGTGGTGGTGGACAAGAAATGGGACTGCGTTCTGGTACGCAAGCAGTACCGATAATTGCGGGGTTTGGTATAGCAGCAGAATTAGCAGCACAAGAATTGGCTACAGAAACACCACGGTTGATTGAGTTACGCGATCGCGCTTTTGCCCAACTAGCTGAGATTCCTGGTTTAATTCCTACAGGTGATGCTTGCGATCGTTTACCTCACCATGTCAGTATGTGCCTAGAAAATGCCGATGGAGAAAAATTGAGCGGTAAAACCTTGGTACGACAGCTAAACCTTGCAGGTATCGGCATCAGTGCTGGTGCTGCCTGTCATAGTGGTAAACTTAGCCCTAGCCCGATATTGTTAGCGATGGGCTATTCCGAAAAAGCTGCCTTGGGCGGAATTCGCATCACATTGGGGCGTGATACGACTGAAGCTGATGTAGATTGGACAGTGATGGTGTTGAAGCAAGTTTTGCAAAGGCTAACACCGGATTTATCTTTAGTTAAGCGTTGATAGCTCATACTAAAATTTAGATACAGCATTTGTCGGAGTGTTTTCTATGTCCCTGCAAGAGCTTAAAGAGCAAGCCCATCAACTGCCAGTGAGCGTTGGCGAAGTTTCTCTGAAGGAGATCGCCTTGAACTCATCCATGCGATCATGGAATCCTTACAGATGTTGCACTCCCCACTTCAGAAAGAAGGCAAAAAAGGGATCAGTAATATGAAGTTTTTGTTCCTCTCTATCCCAATCGAGTACTGGTGTTGAAGCTTCATCACTAGATGCAATTTCAGTCATTTTTTCCAGCACCCTTGTTACTTCATGACCTTGAGGGATATTGTCTATTAAGACATCTTTTATAACTGATCTCAACTGTTCATATTCGATGGTTTCAAGCCCAGGAGATAGTTGAGCTAGAGCCAACAATATGACTTTATAGATATCAGCGGTTTCACCACTTTTCAGCATTCTTGGAAGTCTATCAGTCCTTTGTCTAGGCCCCTTTGCTAATTTATCAAATACAATTTTTCCTGTTCCTTCTGCAACTTTAATAAATAGTTCATCAGTTATATTATCTATTTCTAACCTTTCTGATAAAGTTGTTTCAACTTTGTGAAAGCTTGTAAGTTCACGGCAGAATTCCTGCATGAGATGAGGGCTGCCATACGCTTGCGATGCTAAACGCAAGCCAATGGATTTAGATAAATGTACATTCAGTAAAGGAAAACCTTCATTTGGAATCTCCAATAACTCTTCATTATTCCAGGTTGGAATGGGTATTGATTCAAGCCTTCCAGTAATTTCTCTTTCTACTTTTACCGCATCATATCTACGATGAGGTATGGCAATGAGAATAACTGGAAGACCCTCAAAAATCAAGGGTTTTAGAGCACGAATAATATTTCCCTGAAAGTCTCTATTAAGATAGTGAAAATCATCAATAATTAGGGGAATATTTGCCTTACGAAGTTGGGTTATGGCGGCAGAGCGTGGGCTAAGAGAAATACTCTTAGTTTGTGCCATACCACGATTTTGTGAGTAATCTGACCCCAAATTTCCTTTTCCCTTTAAAAAAAGAGGTATGCTTGCTTCCGCTTCGATTTGACCTTTAATTGACGATGTAGTTTCCTGTGACTTTTCTAACTCTAAATCAGTGTAGCCATGAATTTCTGTTAAAATATAATTCCAAAGATCATTCTCTTCTCCAATTGTTCCGCCATCTATCCAAAGACCTTTCTCATTTCTTGGAAATACTTTATTAGTTAGAACAGTTTTACCCGATTTAGTCGCACCTGTTATAGTCACTAATTTGCACAAATTGTCGGTTGCTGAACGTAATTTATTTTCCAAATTCCTTTCGGAGCGAGCCACATAAGTATGCTGTGGCATTCCACCAGGTACAAATATATGTGAACTTTTATACTGCTTTGGCATTGCTTTCCTTTAAGGCATGACAGAAAGAAATACAATTATAACTGTAGACTTAGAGTAGTAAATAAATATTAGTAAATAGTTAGGGCACTAGTATTACAGCTTGATCTATCTTCAGTTCAACTGTAATTTTCAATCGCAGCGCTCTATGTGGCTCCTGCCAAAAATAAGAGTTAATACTGGAACAATGGGAGTAATGCTAAACCGACATAATAAACTATGAATTAACTTCCCGATAATCTTGAAGATGCGATCACCTTTAGCATATAGAACCCTTCACCACCGTCACATTCTTTGGCAGAACTGCTAAGGCGATATGTCACGGTTAATTCTAGTGTCTATCAATATAAAAATATCCCAAAATAGGATAAAATAAGCTCTATCAAGTTTTAGAGCCACGTAAACCAATAAATGAGTCTATCTAACCCAGAACCTAGTTTCCCCAACACCTTAAAACGCAAGGCTATCAGCACAGTTGGTCGTGGAAAACTAGTCAATCTCAACACCAACTTAAATTTTTCTGTGTGGAATGATGAAAGTGTTGCTCTATATCTAGGCGATAGTCTCGAACACTATAACAATTGGGAGCAGCCTACGGTCATCGTTTCAGATGGAGCTTACGGTGTTCTTGGTTTTGAAGGAGACACTTCAGATCATACTGATTTACCTAATTGGTATAAACCTCATATTGAAGCATGGTCAAAAGCAGCCATACCATGCACAACACTTTGGTTTTGGAATTCAGAAATTGGCTGGGCTGTTGTACATCCACTTTTAGAAAAGTACGGTTGGCGTTATGTTAATTGTAATATTTGGAACAAAGGAAAAGGTCATATCGCAGGGAATGTTAATACAGAAAAAATTCGTAGATTCCCTGTAGTTACAGAAGTGTGTGTTCAATATGTAAGAGAAGTTAAAGTCAACGAACTGACGTTGAAAGTATGGTTGCTAGAAGAGTGGAAACGTTCTGGATTACGACTACGACGAGCAAACGATGCTTGTGGTGTAGCTAATGCTGCAACTAGGAAGTATTTTGATCAAGGACATTTATGGTATTTCCCTCCTCCAGAGATGTTTGAGAGGTTAGTGAACTATGCAAATGAGCATGGTAGTCCAGAAGGAAGACCTTATTTTTCTTTGGATGGGAATCAATCCTTAACAGGACAAGAATGGAGTAAGATGCGCTCCAAATTCAGATGCCCTCATGGTTTTACAAATGTTTGGGATCGGCAAGCTCTAAGGGGTGATGAGAGAGTTAAGACTCCTTCTGGAAAAGCACTACATCTTAATCAGAAGCCTCTGGATTTGATGAGCGTTATTCTTGAAGCATCAAGTGATAAAAACGATGTTATATGGGAACCTTTCGGTGGACTGTTCAGTGCATCTCTAGCAGCGCGTAAACTAAGACGAAAAGCTTACTCTTGCGAAATTGATCCAGATTATTTTTATTATGGAGTGCAGAGATTTAATCAAGAAGTTCATCAATACTCTCTTCTCTAATCTCTAGATAATCTTGTAGAGATTTCTTGATACTGTCTTCTCGACGGCTTGATAGAAGCCTATTCCATTGACCAACTTTAATACCAGAAACTTCAATGTTATAGACACGCTGCTTAAATTTTTCAATACCTGGATGTACGATTCTGTCCATCTTTGCAAAATTAGTATCTAGTCTGTATTTGTACCGGATCAACAGTTCACGCAGAAGGCGCTGATATTCTCTAGTTGGTTTATAGATTTTTCCTTCAACACCCCATGAGTAAACTATTTTTTGAGCTTCTAAGAGTTCTTCGGCAGATCCTTGAAATTTATAACCGCTAGTGTTTGTCTGCTGTAAATTTGCTGTTCTTTGAGTTGTATCTTCTGGCTCCAAAACAAGATAATCTGGCGGATTATGATAATGAGTATCTCTAGCTAAAGCTACAGATAAACCAGAGACAACACATACATCAAGAATACGAGGCTTGCCATAGATAATTTTCTCAGGCAACCATGCCAGCATAGCAACATAGGTCTGATCATACTGAAAGTGATTTTGGCTGTCTTTAAAGCGTGCTGTTATTTCCGTTGCTAATGGAAACCATGCTTTAATCTCTAATCCTGGTGTTGGCTGAACTCTTCCCACGAAAATAGTATCTGGAAAGCCTGGATCTTGCCTGTGCCACTTTCCAAACTTAGAAAATTCATTTTGTTTATTCAAAAATTCAACTGTGTTAAATTCGATTAAATTTCCGAGTAAGGGTGAAAGCTTTGAGATAATTTTAGTCAAGTTTAGCGCTGCGTCTACAGTTACAGGCTTAGATATATCTAAAACGTCAAAAATATGACCCGATAAATTATCTAGGTACTGAGATGCCAGCCCGATTACATCCTGTGTATTCATATCTCCTCCTCACAAGATGCTTCAGATATTCCTTGTTCAATTCTTTTGAGAAGATCGCAAGGATCTATGCCGATTACGCGAGTAACTAACAGAAACTCAATTACATCTAACCGCCGTTCACCGTTTTCATATTTGGCTACAAAAGATTGTGGCTTTTTCAAGGATTTAGCAAGCGTCTCTTGAGTTAGTTTTGCCTCCTTACGAGCTGCAATCATACAGCGACGGAATATTTTATAGTCCTGGATGAAAACAAATTTCATTGTGCCTTGGCTTTAGCACTATGTATACGTTAAACACAATAAACCCATTTTCGGATAATCCCAAAATAGGATACTTATATCCTAGCAGCGATGGTGTTGAAGCAAGTTTTGCAGAGGCTGACACCGGATTTATCTTTAGTTAAGCATTGATCGCACTCTAAAATTGAGACGTGAAGCACTTTTATGTTTACTACTATGAACTTTCCTCCCCAACTCCAACAGAAGATCGAAAAATGGGCAAGCAGTCAGGGAATATCGACTGAGCAGTTTATTTTGCAAGCGATCGCTGAAAAAATTGATGCACTCACTCAGCAAACGGCAGAAGCAACCAATCTACTGTCTTCTAACCAACCAAAAGTCTATCGAAAAGAAGGGATTTTGGTTGTAGATGCCCAATTACCAGAAAACTTTGATTTGAATACCTTCATTGATGAGTTGAGAGAAGAACGCATTCAAGATCAGATGGCTTTATGAAAGTCTTGTTTGATACCTCTGTGTTGGTTGCTGCATTAACTGTCAATCACCCGAAGCATTCTGTTTACTTCTCACGGCTGAAGGCAGCAAAATCTATAGAAGTTCAAGGATTTATCTCAACTCACAGTTTGGCAGAAACGTATTTTGTAATCACGCGCTTACCCATTTAGCCGCGTATTACTCCCCAACAGGCTCAGAGCATTATTGTAGATACTTTTGCAGTATCTTGAGGGGATTCCACTACTCTCCAATGACTATCAGGCTGCGATCGCACAAATGGCAGCCTTAAACTTTCCTGGTGGCGGTATTTTCGATGCTCTGATTGCTCAAGCTGCCTTGAAGGCAGAGGTAGCTGTTCTCCTGACGCTGAATCCGAATCACTTCACTCGTTTGGGAAATGCGTAGGCGTAGCCCGTCGTAGACATCGCTGATCTGGTGCAAGTTCCAGAGTACGGGTGAGCGTAGCTCCCTATGTCACGGTTGCCGAAAGTGTTAAACAAGTTTTTTCCCAAAAGGTAATATTTTGAGTCATAAAGGAGTTCAAGCATGACTTATTTTCATTACTTTTGATTAAGGCTTTTCTTGAATGAGTAAAACCATCATTGGAATTGGGATGTTTGTTGGCTCTACGATTGGCAGTTACATCCCTGCATTGTGGGGTGGAAGTTTGCTATCGTTCACCTCGATCCTCTTGGGCGTCATTGGTGGCCTTGTGGGGA
Organism: Nostoc sp.; assembly: GCF_036919555.1. Taxonomy (GTDB): domain Bacteria; phylum Cyanobacteriota; class Cyanobacteriia; order Cyanobacteriales; family Nostocaceae; genus Nostoc. Next base: position 103,701 of record NZ_JBALCS010000007.1, on the reverse strand, counting down.
TTTGGGTTGGGTATCGCGTATCAAAATATCTCGGTTTTATCTGATTGGCGCTCTATATCACTGTCGCCCAAAGCCTTAAACGAGTCTTTTACCAACAGGTAAAATTTTGAGAGTGTCTTCTATGCGATCGCACTTCTAAAATTGGGATGTGAAGCACCTTTGCATTTACTCCTATAAACTTTCTTCCTCAACTTCAACAGCAGATCGAAAAATGGGCAAGTAGTCAGGCAATCTCGACTGAGCAGTTTGTTTTGCTTATTTTTTCTGCTACCCTCTATAATGCTGAGAAATAAACCCACCAGTCTTCTCCCAAAGAAAAGCCAATCCAACCAAAATATCAGATGAATAGCTACTATTACCCAAAATACAACTTGGTATGAAACCTTCCTACTTTTGTGACGTAATCTTCGTTGGGCGATGAATCCCCCCAACTATCCACCCATGAATTCACACAAATGTAATGTTCTTTCTGGTACTCTCCAACGCCCCTGTTTTGCACGAGATTTATCATCCGCATACAGTGCAAAGGTAACAAAACTTATCACAGGATAAAGAATCAGAGGAATTGGGTTGAAAGTCGTCAATGCAAAATGCATTGCTCCTAAACCTGGTAATAAAGATAAGAGCAATACCTCGAAAATTAAAGAATATTTAGCTTTAGGCTGGAATGTTTCTTTCTCGATTGCCAAAGATGAGATTATCGGCATAGGTTTGGATACAACTCCTTCAATGAAGGCGTTGCAAGCATGAATTCTTCCGTCTTTATCAGCCGTTAGCTGATAGCAAATCACATTACCAACTTGTGGACGATGATTTGTTTCTTGGAGTGCAGTGATATGAATAAAAACGTCTTGACTGCCATCACTGGAGCGGATGAAGCCAAAACCTTTGTCATCCTTCCATTTTGTTAATTTACCTTTACGCAAAACAGGTTTCATCAAAGACCTTGATATCAATACTTTATTTTTAAGGTTCCCATATCAAGACCAAATTATTCATATTAAAATTTAGCAACGCCAAAATCAGAGCTAATACTGAAACAATGGAAGTAATGCTAGAGTGACATATAAACCATGAGTGAACTTCCCAATAGTCTTGAAGATGCGATCGCCCAATCTCGTGTAGCCGTCCAAGCTGCCCTTGCCGATGGCTGTACTCGCCTACAAGTTGAGTTCTTGTTCCCAGAACTCAAGTATATGCCGGTGGCGGAACAATTTCTGCCCCTGTTTACAGAATATGGTTCCCGTTTGAAGATTTTCTTTGCTGACGCTGGGGCTGCGGCCTTAGCCCGCCGCAATTGGGCTGATGCACCATTTCAAATTTTGGATATTGGTACGGGTAGGGCTGCTTCCTTGCAGACAAAAATTCAGCCAGAGGATGAAATTTTCTTATTCATTGCTCCCACTTCCGTAGAAGTACCGCAGTTGGAAAAGTTATGTGAAGAAATAGGCGATCGCCCTGTAGTCTTCTTAAATCCCCGCTTAGAAGATTCCGGGGTTGTGGGTATTGGTTATGCAGCAAGGCAAACTCGCCAGCGTTTCACCAATACCATTGAATCCTGTTATTACCTGCGCCCCATAGACGATCAAAGTGCCCTATGTCGCTGCTACCCAGGACAGTGGGAAGTTTGGCTGGAAACTAACGGTGAATATCAAAGAATTGCCGAATTACCCACAAAACCATCGGGTGATGAGTTGGATCTCATCCTCTTGAAGGGACAACCACAAACAACAACAGATGCGACACCACAGAGAAAGCCCAGTGTGTTTAAGAGTTTGCAACGATTCTTAAAGGCGTTGAGTAGTTAGGGATTAATACAGTTAAAAGGGCGGTTAGAAAGCGCAACTACACAGACAAAACCCACCTCCGTGGGTTACAAAAATCTTACTTAGGCGTAGACGAGAATACTTGGGAAGATTTACATTCCTCTGATTCAATTGGCAGCTTTTTCAGCCAAGAGATTAAAGGTAAATATAACTGCGATCGTCTAGATAATGCAAATTATACTATTGACTAATAACTGCATGTAGAGTTTTCAATAATTCTTGCGTTGTGTAAGGTTTTGGTAAAAAAGCTGTATGTTCAGCTGTTTTATGGATTGGGATTTGTTCATTTTTTACAAGCCCACTGACAACAATAATCGGCAATAACGGATTTATATTTTGCAATATGCGAATTGTAGTTGCTCCATCCATATTGGACATGATCATATCGATAATTACAGCACTAATTTTATCTTTATGCTGGGCATAAATTTCTAATGCTTCCATACCATCACTAGCAGTAATTGCTGTGTAATTATAGTTTTCTAGCGATGTTTTAGTAATTTCCTGAATGGCAGCTTCATCATCTACAATCAAAATACATTCTCCAGATCCAGTTGGTATTTCTATATTTTCTAATAACTGGATTGGAACTTGATTAACTGCTGGCAAATACACCTTAAACTTTGTCCCATTGCCTACACAACTTGACACGTTGATTAAACCACCGTGTTCTTTAATAATCGCCATTACTGTTGATAGCCCAAGTCCTGTACCTTTACCCAACTCTTTTGTTGTAAAAAATGGTTCAAATATTCTATCTAATATTTCACTGTTGATTCCAAGCCCCGTATCAGCAACTGTCAGAACAATGTAAGCACCAACTCTAGCTTCTAGATGCATACTGGCATAAGTTTCATCAATCCAAATATTCTCAGCAGATATTGTTAAAGTTCCGCCTGTAGGCATGGCATCCCGCGCATTCAGAGACAAATTAATCAATATCTGATATACTTGGGTACTATCGGCACAAATAGGTAATAGTTCCTCATGAATTTCTGTGTACACTGCGATTGATTTAGGAAATGTTTGTGAGATAATTTGCTGTATTTCTAAAATCAGGTATTTGACTTGAAGCACGGTGTGCTGACGCGTAGCGACTTGTCCTTGGACATCGCCTTCAATTCCCCTAGCAAATGACAGCACTTGCTTTACCAAATCAGCACCACGTTTGGCATTGCTTTCTATTATTGACAGCATCTGGCTAATTTGTTGATCATAGGTTTTAGCTTTGAGCAGATGCACTGACATCAAAATTGGTGATAACACATTATTTAAATCGTGAGCAATGCCACTAGCAAGAGTGCCTATACTTTCCAGGCGTTGAGCACGTAAAGAGTTTTTTTCTATTTGTTTTTTCTGGCTAATATCGGTATCAACTACAAGGATTGATTTAGCTTGAGAATGTTGATCATCTATCAGCGTCCAGCGACTTTCAACGATGACTTTTTTACCAGATTTGCTGGTTTTCTGTAACTCACCTTGCCAAGATCCATCCTTTAAGACAGTCTGATAAATTTCTAGATTTGCCGACAAAGATTCAGTAGACAAAAGTTCATCTGACTTCCTACCTATAGCTTCTTCTGACTTCCAGCCGTAAACTTTCTCAGCATTTTTGTTCCATAATAAAATTTTGTTAGACGAATCTTGCACGACAATTGCATCACTGACAATATCTAGCAATGCCGCTTGTTTAAAGAAACTGCCCAAAATAGATTCGCTTTGGTGTAATGCTTCTTGTGCCTCTTTATAACCCTGTTTGATGCTTTCCAGTTCAACTAAATTTCGCCGGCTCTCTAGTTGTCTAACTACCACGCGGCTAAGATTTTGCAGTGCTTCTACCTGTTTGGAACTGATTTGGCGTGGTACGCAATCAACTATACATAGAGTCCCGATCGCTTCTTTTCCTGGTGCTAACAAAGGTACGCCTGCATAAAATCTCACACCAAGTTCAGCAGAAGTGACTATAGGATTCGTCGCAAATCGTTCATCAGCTAAGGTGTCAGGAATAATCAAAACTTCGCCACTTTCCATGCAAATCGAGCCGAACCCCTGATCTCGTGGCATTTCCTGTACATCTAACCCCACCTTAGCTTTGAACCACTGGCGGTTAGCGTCAATTAGATTAATCAAGGCGATCGGTGTGTTACAAATCTGTGCCGCTAAGAACGCTAGCTCGTCGAATGTTTCTTCTGGTGGAGTGTCGAGAATCTGGTACTGACGCAGAGCCTCAAGCCTTGCTGCTTCTTTGTTACACACTAAAGATTTCATAGGAATACTCGGTAAGTGGGAAACTCAGCAAGCTCAATAAAGTCACGAGCAGATTATTTAAATAACATAGCAAGCATATAGCTTGATGACTTTAATTATACTAATCTCCTTTAATAAGGATAAGCGAGAATTTTGGTTATTTTAAGTAAATTTTAGAATATTTACACCCTAATAATTTTTTGTGGGGAGATAAAATTACTGAGACTAAGATAGTTAGGCGGTAATATATGTAACTATGTTAATTATAGGACTCATATCTGATTTTTGAACAAGATTTCGGATGAAACCCTGATCAAACGGGATTTTCAGTCTCAGTATGTTTTCAGAAATCAAATCGGATTCCTATATATATTTCTTTACAGAAATTCAATTGTTCTTGTTATCCTAAAAGTTTTGCCCAAAAGCATTAGCAAGAGCAACTAAATATATACCAGCAGCGTTTTGTTCAGAGAGAATAGAAAAAGCCTACATAATACCAACGCAGTTATGACGATTACACTTGCCTCTGCTGTTAAACCAAGAGCTGAAGATAGTTTTGCCATTAGCTTTGCACCATTGTCTCTTGAAGAAATCTACGCCAAGTCTGACGATCCAGCCAACGGTGCTGTGGTTATAATGAGTGGCGTGGTTCGCAATCAAACTGATGGTAAACCTGTAATTGCTCTAGAGTATCAAGCTTACGAACCTATGGCATTGCGGATATTTTATCAAATTGCTGCTGATATTCGCTTATCTATATCTGATGTGAATCGGGTAGTGATTCATCATCGCACCGGACGTTTGCAAGTTGGAGAAATTAGCGTTTTAGTAGCAGTGGGTTGTCCTCATCGGAGTGAGGCGTTTGAAGCTTGTCAGTATGCTATTGATACGCTTAAACACCAAGCACCCATTTGGAAGAAAGAGCATTGGGAAGATGGTTCTAGCTGCTGGGTGAGTATTGGTGCTTGTGAAACATCAGCAGAAAATTGTTAAGCTTTCTGAGCTATTGTCTTCAAACAAGTGCAATCTCTTGAACACGCAGCAATTCATCCAGCAATTAGCAAACTATGATGTGTTCTCGTATTAAATGCATTTATAAGCTTAATGCAATGATTGCTGCAATGATTTAAGCGATGCTTATAGATGGCAGAGCAATTGTTGCAAAGTATGAGACATTTGCAGCAACTACTTATAAAATTGCTGTAAACGCTTAAAGATTTCTTATGAATGATGTTGCATTAGCTGCAAAGTATGAAGCATTTGCAGCAACTACTTATAGAATTGCTACAAATGCTTAAAGATTTATTATGAATTAACTAGCAATTGTTGCAAAGTATGAAGCCTTTGCAGCAACTCTTTATACAATAGCTGCAAACGCTTAAAGATTTCTTATGAATGATGTTGCATTAGCTGCAAAGGTTCAAATTTTGGCAACCAGAGTTTGAATTTTAGCAATAACTGTTTGGTTAGTAGTTGGTGATCATGGGTTGAAAAAACTCAATATGAAGCGATTTTGTGTAGCATTCTGGCAGACATGACCCTCGCTACGCTCCAATTCAAAATTCACAATTCAAAATTAATTAAATAATTTTTCAATTTTCAAATTTTGAATTATCTCAATTTTGAATTTCTCAAAGGGGTTAGCAGCGCGATCGCTTGTTGAACCTCAAAATTGATATTTCCTGATTCAATCCGCGATCGCCTGCTTAACAGAAATACTTAATTTTTATTAAAAATATCTAGATTTGTAAAACAACAATTTTTGTTGCATTTGTTTACATAAACTGCATGACTCTATTGAGGTTTGTAAATATTTTGTATTTCTACAAGCAATATTCCTTTAGACTGATCTTTAACTGAAAAATATGGGAATAAACACAAATGCATTCGTTAAATATATTTTGTCACGAATTTGTAGTTGCTGTTTCCTTTGTAGCTTGCATTATTGGACTAATATTACTGTGGGACGGTAAGGAGCAAAAAAATGATATGGAACAAACAGAGCAGATTCTGTTTAGAATGAGCTTTACTTACTGGTTAGTTTATTGTGTAGCCTTTGGTATCGAGAAAATAGTTTTACCCGACTGGGAATCTATAGTCATGACTTTGAGAATAACTACAGCTCTGTCATATTTCTTAACTTTTTCTTGTATTGTTAGTCTGCCACTACACAAATTTGCAGTCCACCGTGTTGAGGAATAGTCATGTATGGGGCATTGGGCATGATTAAGATTTCATAGCGATCGCTAATGCCGTTTCCAGTTCTGACTGAGCCAAAGTGGTCAAAATGAACACCTCTTGTACCGTCTTCCCCTGCCGTGCAATTACTTTATAGCCGCCGCGAATTGGTACTGAGACACGCAGTTGCATTTTTGGGCAATGACCTTTTGCCCGCCCAATCACTCCCGGTGTCACGGTTTGGATGCTATCCTGCTGACAAAGACGTTCTAAAATCGGGATCAGACCACAAAGGTGTGTCGAGTGATTCCAAACCAGTCTGGCAGCTTTTTGGGAAGCTGCCCGGAGGGGATTTACGGTGGGTTTGCCCATGATGATTAAGCTGCTTCTAGAGGTGCCATTGTCAAACCTGCTCGGCGCAGCTGCTGATGATAGAGTTCCGCAGGTTCTTGGGGACCGACCCAGACGATCGCTTGACCTTCATAGTGTACCTGATTAGTCAGATCCCACGCGCGATCGCCAGTCATCCCCGGAATATATTTCATCAAACATTCAGCCACATATGGGAATGTATTAAAATCATCATTTAATACAATCACTTTGTAATTCGGATACGGCTTGCTGGTAACTTGACTAGACCGTTCGGGAGCTATAGTTGGTGCTGTGGCCATCCCGTAAACATCTGCTGAAAGTGTCATAACTATAGAACAATTGAGCAAGATAATTTTACAAAACTACACTACAAGTAAATAGTTTACTCTATTGTCTGGGGAGTGGGGAGTGGGGAGTGGGGAGTTAGGAGTTAGGGGTTAGGAAGAATTCATGCCCCATGCCCCATGCCCAATGCCCCATGCCCCATGCCCCATGCCCCATGCCCCATGCCCTATCGCCAATTATCCCAGTTTTCGTTAAAAATAGATGTATCTGGGAAAGCGGTAGGGTTGCCATTTTGTTGCAAAAGCCGTTTGAGTGCTTCTAGTTGTGGCTCTTGTTTGGGTAAGTCATCGACTAGTTGGTAAGGTGCGATCGCATTTTTGATGGCAAAACTAGCCACAGTCCCCGCAGCTGCGCCAGACGACCATTCAAAGGAATGTACCCGATAGGCAGCAGCAGCAATATGACTAGTAGCAATGCTTTTGCCTCCTACCAGCAAATTGTCAATTTTCTGGGGAATCATCGCCCTCAGAGCAATTTGGAAGGGATAAGCTTGGCCAGCACCACGTCTTTCGCCTGGACGTTCTGTGTTACCAGGGGCTTCTGGGGGACTATTCACCATGCAAGGATGGAAATCTATAGCGTAGTGACCAATACCCACAGCATCGGGAAAGATGGTAGAACGAGTCCGTCGCATTGCTTTGTCTGGTGAAACTTTACCGTCAATTACTGATACTGCTTCTAAACCTGCAAGTGCTGCTCGTAGCCTACGATACATATCTGCTGGCAGAGTTTTGGAGTAATACTCATCATTATAATTTCGGCGAGAAATATCAATTTCCCAAATACCAAAGCCTCCGGGTTGTCCCCAGCTGGGGCGGCCAATGATCCGCCGTCCTTCGCGCATATAAGGATATTTGGATAAACCATGCACTGTCCCCATCGGGGAATTTAGCCCTGACAACAAGCGGTTATTGGCTTGCTGCTGCTTTATACCCTCCCCCAGTTGGGAATCTGTAGTCCCAGCTACCAACCAGTAATAGAAAGATAGGGCATTTTCCTCAGCCTTGCGAAGGCTTTCTGTCCGCAGTCCTCCCATCCAGCCACCTGGCTTTAACTGCCCAGTTGCTTGTAACTGTTGGCGACTGTAAATCAGGTTATCCTTGGCTGTCCCGGGACGGTAGTCGTTACCCCAAGTCCAGTTTTGCATAGAGATATCCCCTGGTGTAGGAGCAGTAAAATTTACACCGCCGAATTTTGCTGGTTTTCCTTTGTTTGGACTCCAAATGCGACGATAGGTAAAAACCAAATCAAAGTTAGCCAGTCGGGTTAATTCATAGCTAAAATATGGCGCGTATTCTAAATAAAATGGGGGCACCGTCTGCGGTTGCGGTTCCTTGGTTGCCTCCATTGCAAAGGTGTAGGTAAAGCCTTGAGGGCAATATGGATCATTGTTGGTGCTGGAAGCAGAAGGTTCTAGGTAGGAACGGGCATCAATGCCTAATCGGTAGGGAACATCAGCAAGGGCGATAATTTCTCCAGTTTCGCTGGTGTCTACGACATACCATTTAGGAGCATCCCCTTTCGCTGCCTTGGGAATAAAACGGAGAATAGTTTTAGTAAACCGAGATGAGTTTTCGTAGCTATAAGAATCTTCAATACTTTGAGATAAAGTAAAAGTATTGAGAGGTGGTGCGCCTTTTGCTGGTTGATGTTGGATAGCGATCGCACTATTAATTATTTTGCCATCAGCAGCGATTTCCAAATCTTTAATTACTGTGTTGGGAAACCATTGCAGCTTCCCTTTGCCCTTTTTCTCAGCATCTTTGAGCATCTGAGTCAAAATGGTGTGAGCATCGCGGGGAAGAAAACAAGATTCACTTACCCAGCAGTCACCGGGGTTAAGTTTACCGTATTTACGCCCAATCCGGTTTCGCAATTCTAGGTAGCCGCGAGAATAGAATTTGAGAGCTCGCTGAGTTGGGCGTTCGTCTAACGCAGATGTCCCTTGAGCAGAAATTTGTCCTCCCAGCCAGTCAGTAATTTCCGTGAGGCAAACTGTTCGTCCTGCTAGCAATCCCTCGTAAGCTGTGGCGACGCCAGATAGTCCACCACCCACAACTAAAATTTCACAATTGATACTTTTGTCTGGGGTTCTCGGTGGTGTGGCGTTCGTCGGAGACGTTGGCGCAGCCATCGCCCAATCAAATGCAACTAAGGTATATATTAAATTGAGACTGATCACCGATGTCAAGCTATAAGCTACTTTGTGTCTGCGCTTCATGGTTAAAAAAATCACTCCAAATCCTGTGTCACCTTGTAGAAGGTAGCATTCAGGAAATGATCATCACAAGTTTATCAGAGTAAATATATTTAAATACAAGTTTTACACCTAAAATACTGAGTATGTAGGCTAAATTTACCCTGAAGTTATTAAAGCTGAGTTAAAAGTGCTGAGTCCTGAGTACTTTTTTCCTCATCTATGAGAAATATTGATTCAGACTTCTACACCAAGGATGCATAAGTGATCTTTTATTAGTTGTTTGCCTAAATGCATTGGATATGGTGAATGAATATTACCCATAGACCACGCTGGTGAGATTCGTAAGTAGTGTGGCACTCGGCAAAGCGATTTTAGGCTTTCTTCTGTTTTTTGAAAATCTGGATGAACGAAAAAGGGTAATATTTCTAGCATCTGCTGGTGCTTAAATGCAATATTTACACCATATTCGTCATTTTGAGAGTCGAGCATATAGAGTTCGCGTGCTGTTGAGGTATCTTGGGCTTTCTGTGTTTTCGGTAATCTTCCAATAGAGAAGTAATGGAGCAACTCAGGTACAGAGGTATCGTAAAAACCACTTAAGCGAATTAAATCTCGTGCTAGAGAATTCTCATTCCAAGCTTGCCGATTAGTGATGTATTGAGTTGTCTCGTCGCCAGTGCGGAAGCGAATTATTCCAAGCAGGTTCCTAAGTTTGTTATCGTCACGAGGATATACACAGGCATGACCTGGAACGTGTTGGAAGTCTAAGATATCCCGTTTTGCAAGGAGATTTTCATTTTTTAGTTGGAACCAAGCTTGTCCTCCATTTTTCTCACCACGCTCGTTACGCCATACATCCGCTTCAATTAAGACAAGAGTAGGCTGTTCGCCCACTTGCGTTAGTACATCTGCCGCAAATTTTGCAAGGTTTATTCCCTTTAACTGAACTGTTTTAAGATAATTGCAATCGCGGCGTACCCGTGAGAAAATCTGTCCCAGTTCAATCCCCGCCTGTGCGTAAGGAATCCAATTGTTGCAATCGGGAAATAACACATCAACTGCACCAGTTGCCCGCAGACGAACAGCCAAGGCATAGTGAATATTATCTTGACCTTGATTGCTTTTTCGGCGACAAAGGGCAATTATATCTAGGTTTTGGGCGATTTCCTTTGCTATCCCTGCTCGCTCGTAGACTTCTGAGGGCAGTCCATAGAGTACCCCTACCTGGCGTAGCGTTACATCCAGTACAGCATTTAGAATACGTCCTTCTGTCTTCTTACTGTAAGATGGCGATGTGTCTGTACCTTGATTTTCTTTGTCAAATGGTTTTGGTTGAACCGTTTGCACCATTTGGGAACCGATTTTTTCTAACACACAAGCTTCACGAACAACTCTATAAATGCTTTGTTTAGGATGAACTCCCTTCTTTTTAGTTTGTCCAATTTCAATGATCGCAAAACAGTAAGGCTTAGTAGTAGAGTCAATTAAAGCAATAACCTCATGCTTCAAAAAGTTGCGCCATGCATCGAGTTTCATTTGATGCTGGTTGCGTATTTGTTTATCAAACTCTTGACCATCTTTAGGTGCGAGTCCGGCTGTGTCGAGGGGTTTCAAAAGATTTGGATCATCAATCCACACAGATGATACTTTGACATGCTCTGGAAAATCTTCTCCTTCATTGAGCAGGAAAGCATCACGCAATGTCTGGTAAGTTACATCACAGGTATCTCGTTCGCGCCACAGAAGAAAAATATGTATGGGTTTTCCTTGCAACGCCCGCTCAATAGCATCAGCAATGATTGTTTGTCTTTGTTGACGACGGTTATCTACACGTTGCTTAATTTGTTTTTCAGTCAGCTTTTCTTTTTGTTGTTTTGTAAAACTTGGAGGTTCAGAAATATATTCGTAATCGCGCATAGCCAAGGGTGTTTTTTGACCAGATGGAGCAGGAATATCAGATTGCATTGGATTATCTGATATTAAAACACCATTTAGAAGCTCTAACACCTGAGCAACGATATTACCGCGTTCCTGTAAACTAAATCCTGGTTTAATACTATGTCCTCTTTTATGGTTTTCATGTTCATACTTGTATCCTTCAGCATGAATTAAATAATATTCATCTCTATTCAAATTAGGATGATTATCTAAATTGCCGTATATAGAAGGGTTGCAAAGAATGTTATCAGTTGTTTCAAGGGGACGCGCTTTGAATGCAGCCAACAAATTTGGTAATTGAAATTTCCACAGATTACTATCTTCTCTTCCATTGTTCTCAATGGTAAGACGTATCAAAGTTGAATCTACTTCGTAACCAGATAGACGTTCCTCATTCATCCCCATCAGTAGAGAGATATCACGACCGTAATTCGTTTCAATTAATGCCTCATGAGCATATCGTTGGCAACTTAAATGCAAAAAAATCCACGGTTGAAGCTTGCCATTTTGGTTGAATCGCCCTGCTTGAGTCTGAACGCGAAAATCCAAGCGATAGACAAAATAACCTTCCCTTTCTTTGCCATAGTCATCTGTGTATAGTGCTGGAAATGCTTGACTGACTAGGAATAGTCCAGTACGGCCTGAGCCATCGCCTTGTACCTTGCGCCACTGGATTTCTTGCTCTCTTTGCCCGGAGCGAATAACACATTTTTTTTCATGCAGCAACGTTGCCAAGAAACTAGGAATCGCTTGGTATCCCAGTCCTTTTTCGGCATTGATGTTTTGAATGAGAGTTTTTGGAGTGATAGGTTGCCAATTCCAATTAGTAGGAATTTTTGCCATGTCTTCTAGAAAGCGATCGCAAACACTATTCACCTGATCTGCTTTACCCTTACCATCAAATTGCTTTGTCCACTCCTGCGCCCAAATAATCACTAACTCATGTATTTGCTCAGGAGTTGGAACTCGCAACGGATTTTCAACCGTTCCCACAGCCAAAGCTCGATAATCGCCTGTATCAAAGTATTCAAAACCATGCGTCAATGTTGATGCACAGGCAAGCAATCCATTGTTTAACTGTCGATATGGTATCCAGACCTTTTTCTTACGATTAGGTGATAGAACCTTTTCCATACTGTTACTAAATTTATCAACAATTTCTGTAAATGGAAATGAAAGTAGTTCAATTTTTAAACCTGCGAACGTATCTGTTGCAAGATTCATTCTGGCAGGTAAGAGAATAGGAGGTCGCACGTCTTTTTTAGGCATTATGGATTCATTAATACAACAAAGTTACCAATGCAGGTCTTCAATTTTTTCCAGTGCATCGGCAAGGGGCTTGTAAAGTGCATTTCCCACTGTGTTTTCCTCACTGGCGTAGTCGCAAATTCGTAGAAGCATAGCAACCAGAAGACTTGTCTGCTCTGTATCCAGTTCAGATAATTCTGGATCAGCTTTCCTAGCAGCACTCTTGGGTGCCCAAGCTGCATCGACAAAATAACCACGAAATGGGACACCTCCACGCAAGAGACGACCAACAGCTTGAATAACTAACCCAGCAGTGGTAGCAGCAAGGTCGAATCGGGGAAAAGCAAGTAATTCCTCATTATCACGTAGAGTTTTATAGTAAGAACGTTGCTCAACCGATCGCCAGTAACGTGCCGCTAGTTGGCGCACCTTTTCAGCACGTTGTACAATTCCATCTCCTTGTTGCCATGCTAAAAAGTCTGCTTTATCCACCCAGTCTAAAGCGCGACGGTTCATTTCTTGGGCGATCGCTTGTGTATCATGTGGATGTGGATATGGTCGAGTCAGAAAGTAAACAGCACCAAATGCAGCTTTACCGTTTGCATTCAAAATGTTAAAACCACGTCCGATCGCATTCATAGGAGCAATAAGAATCTTTCCGTTAGTTTGCCCAAAAGTTTCAATATTTGCACGATTGAACGCACCCTTATCAGGTGGTCTGACAAGTTTTCCTAATTCATCATCAGAGTAAACATCTATATTGTCAGGGACTAGGTGATAAACTAAGTCCTGCATACTTGACCAGCAATTGCGAATTTCGTTTGCTGCCCAACGAGCTTGATCGTATGAGTTTACGAGCAACAAAAGACGAGCGCGATCGCTCCAGTAGTTACTTAAATCATTTTCGCCAAGACGCTTTAATTCCCTGAGTTCCTGCTCTAAATGCTCTGTACCGTTACTACCAACGAGCGATCGCGCTATTTCCTGAAATAAACCCATTTTTTGCCGTTCAGGGCTACCAGAAATGCGGAGGGGTTTGTTCTTTTGGTTAAATTGGGGAAGAAATTTGAAATGGCTTTGAGCGATCGCATCTCTCGCTCCCTGTTCTGGCATTAAAACACCTTGCGGCTTGCCAACGTGAAAGCTCGTAGAATCCGGTAAGTAGGATGTTCCAGAAAGTGCCAGCACATTAGGGCCACGTTGACCATTAAAATCTGTAAATAAACGATGAAAGTTTAAAATGTAGCAGCGTCCAATATTGGTGTAAGCAAACAACGTCAGGGCATTATTGCTGCCTTTTTTGGCTTTTTTGTCGTCATCATTTCCTCTGGAGTAATAAGTGCCGAACTGTCGTCCCGTGGGAGGTAATGGCAAAATATTCAACATAGCAGCAGGCATTCGACGATGAGGCGAATCATCGTTGATTGATGTCGGTCGATTATGCCATTCATAGAAAACAATCCGAGTGTGCCGATCTAAAAGAGCGATCGTCAGTGCAAATTGGAGACGATAAGCCAAGGTTTCAACAGTATCTACTAACTCTGCCTCATCCCCGTTTGGTGAACGTCGCCGTTGTTGATTTGATTGTTGCAAGTTTTGATTGCGATTCTCCAATTCTGTTCGCAGTCGCGCTAAACGCCGTTCTGTATTTGGAAAAAATTCGATAATCCATGTTCTACAAGCCCTGTAGATGTTCTCATCAGAAGCACTTTCTCCAGTACTATTGATCTCTTGCATAAGACGCGCAAGGCGAAAGACTGGATCTCGGTTTGGGTTAGATGAAGGCTGCATCCGTAAAGGATCATCCTCGTTGAGTAGTGCATCAATATAGCGCACAATTGGCTGTATAAGTCGAGCATTTGCTCGTGAAAGCGCATCAGATGTATCTGGATCTTCAAATTCTTCTAATCCAGCAAGACGACGGGCAAATTTGAACAGAAGAGAGTTAGGCGTAAAGTAACCTCGTTTGATCCAATCTCGGAGAACTTGATGCCCAACATATTTATCGAGTAGGGTCAATGTTGCTGTAATAGCTTTTTGTGCATCACGTTCTGCGCCAGTCCATCGCTGTGTTGATGGAGGCATAACACGGTTATTTATTGAGAATCGCTCAGTTTTTACGCTAATATCATCAAAAACGCCGTTATTTCCGCCGTCAGTCAGAACCACTTCTTCAGCATAGGTGTCATCAAACCACTTGATGATTGTTTCTATCTCATCAAAGACAACAAAATCTGATTGTTCATTGACGAGTTCACCAATTTTGATGGGACGCAACTCTAAATGACGGGGTAATCCTGCCATTGCCATCGCGCCAGGAGTTGTAATCCAAACACGGGCATTTGGCATATCACGGTAAGCTTGTTGGGATGGGCATTTATCAAAGAATGGACACAAATAGGATGAACCGAGGTTTTTACGTCGCTGCTGGCGATCGCTTTTAGGCATTTCTTTGAGAGAATGACAGGGTTCAATTCCCGGTTTAAGAGCTTTGCCGTCTAGAAGTTGAATAAAATCACGCTCTTTTAGCTGACCTTGGAGAGGACAAGCTGTGCCTAGCCAACGTTCACCCCAGTGAGGCTGTCCGCGTTGTCGATGTTCTTGATAATCTTTTGAGGCTGAGAAACTCTGAAGGTGTGCATCACGTTTACTGCGCCCCAAAATTGGCACTGCTACTGGATCATCATTCTCTGGATCGTTACAAAACCACCAGTTAATTTGGTTTGCTAGTTTAATCGCTGATTGCACATCACTAACGACTAAGGTGATGCGGCGATCGCAATCATGCCGCAGAATATTAACACTGAACAACTGCGAAACCGTGGTTTTTCCAGAGGCAACCATGCCTGCAATGTTTGTGAAGCCATCTAACTCAAGAATTTGCTCCTCTTGCGGCAACAGTATTCCGTTTTCCTGAACTTTGTGAAAGTTAATTTTGCGAAAGCGATCAACCCAGTGTCCCTTAGCAGTCTCATTCCAGCCAAATTGACGCGCTAACGCTGACTCTCGCTCATCAATCCATGCTGCATCTAGCTCTAAATCTGAAATGCGAAGCGAAAACGAAGTCCGAGAACGAGTTGTAGCAAACCAAGGTAACGGCTGTACCTGTGCATTTTGCAACTGCTGCTGTGTAAATTTGACTGGTACTATAACCGTCTCTTCTCCTGTCTTTGCCTCAAACTGATAAGTGGTTCCGGCTTCTACTCGTTTAACTTTGCGAAGCCGGAAATCTAAATTGGCAGTTAGACACCGTTCGTACAAATCTTGATGAACTTGATGCCGGAGATTTTTGGCAGCATTGATAATATAGCTATCCCAGTTTTGCGGAGTGAAGTCGCCATAATTACGCTGATCTATAGGAATTCTTAGATAAGAACGCAGTGCACCTAACCAGGCGAAACGGGCCGAAAATGGAACTATTTGCCGAGTGTTGGCGATCGCTCGACGTTCTATCTCATTCAAGTTCTGTAAGCGTGGATGTCTCAAAGGCATTCCACTCAAGATTGCCCAAGGTGCCGTGACTGGCTCATCATCAAGTTCCAAATGCTCCATGAGAGCAAAGCCAAGCTCTACTTGAAGCAACAATTCCGCTTGAGTACGATCCAAACCTGCTTCCTTCAACTGATCGAGGCGATCTTTAAACTCGGTCGGTACTTCAAATAAACTCATCTGGCTCATTGGCTATTTTCCTTCCCGCAATTGCTCAATTTTATTGATAACCCGTTCCTTAAATACAGCATCACTCAAAAGGTGAGTACTGCTTGGCAGGTTTGTCGCCTGTTCGCGGAGAATTTCGAGGTAGTCCTCTCGTTGTTGCAGGCGTTGGATGGGAATGACATAAAAGCTCTCGTCATAACGCAGATCACCTTCACCGAATAGAGGTGTAAGCTTTGGTGCTAAATTGTAGGGACTTCGGTAATCTTTAATATCCACAGCCCAGGTTGATTTGTCACAGAAGCATAGCTGTAAGTCATAGCGATCAATGCCAGGATAAAGATGGATGGCACAAAGCTGATCTGAGTATTTGCTTTGAAGTTCTTCCAACGCACGAAATAAGCGCATCTCAGGAATACCAGGTAAACAAATACGCCAGTGAATGCCAAACTTCAGACGACGCAGCCCTTGTTTCCAGGTGATTTGTCGAATAAACGGCAAATTTTGGCGATGGTCGTTGCAAGCACTGGGTTTAATACCACGTAACTTTCCATACTTTTTAAACAAAGGGCCGCAGCGATCGCAATTCCAACAAGGCTCATTTTCTTCACACTCATCGTAGAGTTCGCCAACTTCTTGAATAGAAATATGTCGGGTCGTAGAAAATGCTTTCCGAAGCTGCGCCGAAGTTGTGTATGGATTCTCAATCAAAAATAGACGCAGCAAAACATACTCCTGTTGAACGCGCTCAGGATCGCCATCATTGTTGTAAAGTTCTTGCAACCGTTCCAAAATTTTCTGAAACTGGAAATTCTCTATAGCAATTTGCTTGGTTAAAGTGGTGGCGAACTCTGACAACTTGGTTTTTTCAAGCAGTTCCTCATAAAAGTACCGACTTGCTTCTTCACTCAATCCCCCTTCATAAAGCAGACCAAAATCAGAGTCAAACTCTTTTGGCAATAAGCTTCGTGGATACCACGTCTGCACAGGTTTTTCGAGTAATGCTAAAAGACCAGTTAGAGTCCGGGGATATGGCAGAGCAGTTAAATCTAGAGCTAGTTTATTAAGAGCACGACGAAGCAGTTCCGGATATGGATACCTACCATCTCGACGGACAAACTCTGCTAAACCAAGAACAAGACCGTCAAATTCACTACTTTTCATTAGAGGTAATCCTTCATTTAGAGGATTTTTTTAACAACACGAACTTTTTCAAGCGTGATACATTTGTTTTATAAAACATACAATATTATTTATTTTGTGTCAAATAAAAAGCAATTTATTCTTTTGTGAGACAGAGGCAAAAGAATGGGAAGTTATCTAGATATAGAACGGTTAGCAAGTCTAGTCCGCAAAAAACGCGGCAGCAGAGGACTACGGGAAACATCGGCAGAGATTGGTAATGTTAGTCCATCAACTCTTTCAAGGGTGGAGAGCGGCAAAATGCCGGACATGGAAACTTTTCTATCACTGTGTAACTGGCTAGAAGTGCCACCTGCTGAGTTGTTTAGAACTACAGAGAAGGATCAGGATCAACTGGATACACCTGAAACGATCGCTATTCAACTCCGCGCTGATAAAAACCTTGATCCGGCGATCGCCAATGCTCTAGCATCCCTAGTCAAAGCTGCGTATCGCGATCTGTCTAAAAATGATGGCGAATTGAAGCAAGATCCCTAAAAATATGTCATTAATTCAAAGTCTATCGCCTGAAGTTAGGCAACGCTGTGAAGCGATCGCTACTGAACAACGAAGCTTGCTTCGAGTGCGATCGTTTGAGCCATTACCCGCAGACACTCTAGCAGCCAAGCTAGGAGCAACACTTTTTACACCCGATCAGCTTCCAAATTTAGAGCCAGAGCAAGTAGCAGTATTACTTGCTAGCGATGGGTGGTCAGGAGCGATTATAAGCGATCGCCCGCTCTGGATTGTATACAACCCCCGTCATGCACCTACACGGTATGAATCAAATCTGATGCATGAAATAGCTCATTTGTTGCTGAATCATAAGTCTGTTGGCTTTGATTCTGTAACCGGACTACCAAAACGTAAACAAAACAACGAGGATGAAGCAACTTATTTGGGGGGATGTCTTCAAATTCCTAAACGTGGTTTACTATGGGCGACACAACGAAAGATGCTGTTACCTCAGATTGCAGCACATTTTGGCGCTAGTGAAGCGATGGTGAAGTTTCGCAGCAATGTAACTGAGGTGTCTATCAAATGCTAATGTTTTACAATATCTGCTCTGCCAACAAACAGAATTCATTAATGAGTAACTAATAATCTTTAGCTGAAACTGTGGTGATTTTCTCTCCTTTTGCGAAATTAAAAACTGCTCTGGCTGAAAGTAAACAAGAGCAGTTTTTAATCGCAAAGCTCAACATAAGAGTTTAGGCATCTTCAAGTTCAAATTGAGCCACCGTAACCGCGTTAAAAGCGAAAGCCAAAACTAATGGCATCGGCGACTGAAACCAAAAGGTAAAAAGAACAGCTAAGATTGTGCCAATTACTGCGGACATCGACCACAATCGTTCTTCAAAAGTCAATCCCTTTTCGGCTTTAATCAATCTGAGAACATGAACTGGAATTGGTTCCGGCATTACCCCACCCGGAGGGAAAGCCCAGAAGTTGTTACGTCGCTCTACAAATAAATCTGTCCAACCATTTTCTTGGCACCATGCCTCAATCCATTGAAGTGAGTAATGATTCATCATCGGGTTTCGGAGTTTGGTTTGTGGAAGTTGTGTACTTGGTGAATGTAAACTCTTGGAGATTCCTGAAGAACCAACTAATCGTTATAAAATTAACGCTAATTATCGGACTTTTAAGCTTTGTTAAGCAATTGAGACGCATATAATTACGCTCAAACCTTGCTTTGATTAATTAAAAGATTAACAGTTGATCGGGGCTGTTTACTTTGAAAGACAATAAACTTTACTTGAAAAATTAAAAGTAAAGTATTGTAAAGAAGTCAGTAAGTATTACTGCTCAAGAAAACTCTTCATATCCTGAAATTCAAATCTAAAAATGAAGAATTGTGAAGAAATTAACGACTGTCACAGCCCATCGTAGACATTGCTTGATTCTATTTCATTACGCTCGCAATGACAGCTGATGTTTTTACACATTTGGGATGCTCCCATCAAAAGCGATTGCATAACGGTACTGCCTCGATTGCAATCGCGTTCGACAACAATAGCAGGCAGGCTTCATGAAATAGAAGTGGTTATATCTACTTTCTCTAAGGATGGTGGTTCCTCTAAGGATGGTGGCGATTCAGAAGGACTAGTGCTAGTCTCTGGTGTTGAAAGCTCATCACCTACAATTCCATCCCATGAATAGTTGCAGATTTTAGTGCGAAGCAATATACCAAACGTCAAGTTAATTGCCAGGGCAAAGGAATCGATAAAAATTAAATTTACAAAGCGATCAATCATCAGACCCCCTTAAGCTAAATTAAGCATCAAGTGCTATTTGCTCTCTGACTACACATGCCACAATCTCTTTTCCAGAAATGCATACTATCTCAATACTTTTCAGTTACCCAGAACATGAGGGAGTAGTTTACGCTTAACCCAAAAGTATTGCCGGCCGTGTGATGCTCTAGTTGACTCATTGCCACAACAGGTGCTGATTGCGATAATTGCCCATGTAATTAATTTTCTTTCTCAAGAAAGATGATTTAAATTTATATACCTCTCTGAGGGTAAATAGAATTAAAGTGAAGCTAAGAGTAAAATCTATGAGAAATTAAAACTTACTTGACTCAGAGCAAATATATGTTCAGTATACTTTGGGGTATTGTTGTTGTACTGGTTGCTTTTTGGGCATTAGGGCTGACACTTCATATTGCTGGAAATTTAATTCATGCAGTGTTGCTTTTAGCCATTGCCCTTGCTATCTATAATTTTTTCAAAGCGCGTGATGTGTGAATATAGTGGTTCCCGACTTGGTGAGGTACGTTTTCAAAGTTACTAACCTTAGTAAAAAAGATTTGAGTGTACCTCAGTTGCTTAGGAAACGCTATATACTGAGTGCGATCGCTCCTAATGCTCCTAATATTGTTGCTCTCTGGCTAAAGGTGAAAAGTGATGTCCACGACGGGCTACACCTATGCCCTTTTTGCGTTACAAAATATTAAGCAAGGGAAATACACATTCCCCAAGTCCGGTAGCAAGGCTGCAAGTCTCAATTAGGATAAACCAGTCTTGCTAATATTCAAATGCGGTAATTAAATGCAGCGATTAGACACCAAATTGGCTCTCGATATGTTTTGGCGGCAAGGGTTGGCGTTCCTTCTAGGAATTATTATCTGGTGTGTGGCTAATTCCGCATTGGCAGTAGACTGGACTCATCCACTGTCATTTAGCAATGCAGAGTTGTCAAGACGTGATTTTTCTGGTGACAGTTTGCAAGCTGCGGAGTTTTCTAACGCCAATATGGAACTGGCTAACTTTGCAAAGGCTGACTTGCGGGGAGCAGTCATGAGCGCTTCGGTGATGACAAAAGCAAATCTCCACGGAGCAGATTTAACTAATGCAATGGTTGATCAGGTAAACTTGACTAAGGCAGATTTGAGCGATGCAGTTTTCAAAGAAGCTCTTTTGCTGGGCGCCGTCTTTAATGATGTGAATATCGACGGTGCAGATTTTACAGATGCAATTTTGGATAGGGTGCAAATCAAAGAACTGTGTCAGAAAGCCAGTGGTGTGAATTCCAAAACAGGCGTGCAAACTCGTGATTCTCTAGGATGTCAATGAAGCGTGTTGGTGTAATTGGTGGCGGACAACTTGCCTGGATGATGGCGGATGCAGCACAAAAGCTAGGATTAGAATTGGTAGTACAAACTCCTAGTGAACACGACCCAGCCGTGTCAATTGCTCAGGAAATCGTTTTCGCCCCGGTAGATGATGCCAGTGCTACAGAGATATTAGCTAAAAAAAGTGATGTCATCACTTTTGAGAACGAATTTGTTAACCTGCAAGCTTTATCTCTTTTAGGACAGCAAGGCGTTTGTTTCCGTCCCAGATTAGAAGCTTTGGCTCCTCTTTTAGATAAATATCATCAGCGCTGCTATTTACGCGATTTGGGCTTACCAGTTCCTCAATTTTTCGCCCTTGACGAGGCAGAAAATCTCAAATCAAAAATAGAATATTTAGGTTTTCCAGCAGTTCTCAAATCCCGACGCCACGGTTATGACGGTCAGGGTACTTTCATAATTCAGGATTTTGCTACTTTAGAGCAAAAGCTAACTTTAAATCAATCACTTTTCTTGTTAGAAGAATTTGTCCCATTTGAACGAGAACTAGCAATAATTGCAGCGCGTTCTGTGGAGGGAGAAATTGTAACTTATCCAGTAGTGGAAACCCAACAAGAACAACAAGTGTGTCGGCGGGTGATTGCGCCAGCCCAGATTACGCCCAATCAAGTAGCAGAAATCCAAGCGATCGCGCATACTCTATTAAATAGCCTAGAAGTAGTGGGAATTTTTGGAATTGAACTATTTCTCAGTGCTGATGGCAAAATTCTGGTAAATGAAATTGCGCCCCGGACTCACAATTCTGGGCATTTTTCTCTTGATGCTTGTGAAACTTCTCAATTTGAACAACACCTGAGAGCCGTTTGTGGTTTACCTTTGGGAAATCCGGCTTTGCAGTGCGCTGGTGCTGTGATGGTGAACCTCTTGGGGTATGAAAATTCTCACAGCGACTACCAAAGCCAGCGTCAACAAATAGCAGAGATTCACCAGGCGCACCTTCACTGGTATGGGAAGACAGAATCACGTCCTGGGCGAAAGTTGGGACATGTCACCGTTTTGCTAGATAATCAAAATATAGAGTCAGCAACTGCTTATGCCAACGGTGTCGGCGCAGCCATCGTCCAGACCATAGAATCTATCTGGTATCCCAGGTAAATTTTTCAGAAACTTTCGACGTTGAACACACAACATCTTTTTGAAAGCTATAATGGGTGAGTTGCACTACGACGTTGGTGACTGCCATCAAGTTTTTTGATCTATGCCTTTAAAGACAAGGGAGTCAAACAGTTCTCGTGGCAGTAAACCGGGCATGTACCCGGAAACTTTAAACGAGGAATTTAGGTTCCCACCTGGTTAAACCAGGTCATAAACTTAGGTAAAACGGCGTCGCGGTGAACTTAAAATTATTAGCTCCTAAAGTCAGTTAGAATTTGGGAGCTTTAATAATTTAAATCAGTATTACTTGTTGTAAAAATCAGAAATCCTAAACTAACTTGAGTTCAGGGCTATTTCGTTCTAGACATAAACCGCCCAGAACTAAAGTTCACAGGCTTTTAGCTAAAGTACGTTAAAACGCAATACACTTGGGTTAAGGATAATTGTAGGTTGGGTTGAACAAAGTGAAACCCAATAAACCACGACAAATATTGGGTTTCGTTCCTCAAACGCCACTTGCTTCTCCCTTTGGGAGACGCGCAAGGGACAAGTCGGGAAACCGCAAGGGCGCAGTGGCTCCCCAACCTACACAGTTTAAGGTTTTTGGCGCTAACCCAAGCGCATTGCGTTAAAACGGACTATAACCTTTTCTCAGTCGTCTTTAGACAACTTTCGCTATTAGACTGGTGAATTCATTCTGAGGCGAGCTAGATGAGAATGAAATAGCCCTGACGTGAGTTCCATGAACCTCTCCCTGACTTGAACTAAAGTTCAATTCTGTCCCTCTCCGAGTCGGAGAGGGACGGTTTTACTAGGTAAAACCAGGCAGAGGTCTTTTGATTCAGCCCGCTAGCGCTCTTTTATTACTGTACGTTCGCTTATTTTTGAAAGGTAAAAAGTAATTATATCTTACACAGCTTAGAATGTAGCTGATAAATAGATTCAGGCATTTCATTCATAAAAGAATCTGTTTTTGAAGAATGAATTATGTGCAATCACTTTTGCCATCTGCTCCCAGGTTGGCCAATACAATGGGTTATCGGTTCCATTGCCATTTGGTTGAACAACGACCCGATTCCTTTCCCCTTATGAAATTAATTCCTCTTTTCATCTCAAAATGAGCGAACAGTAAATATTGCCATGTTTTTGGGAACCCTAGATACTGAAGTCTCAAGAATTAAGCCGTATGGTCAGCATTCCCGGATATCAGGTTAGCAAAGAACTCTACAATGGTTCGAGAACCTTAGTTTATCGCGCTAATCGAGAAACTGACCAGAAATCTGTGGTGATTAAGCTGATGAAAACTGCTTATCCCAGCTTCAGTGAATTGGTACAGTTTCGCAACCAGTTCACCATCGCCAAAAATCTGAATCTACCTGGAATCATCCAAACCTACAGCCTGGAACCCTATCAGAATGGCTATGCGTTAGTGATGGAAGACTTTGGGGGAATTTCCTTGAAGGAATGGGGAATAGGGAGTGGGCAATGGGAAGTGGGGGGAAGCATAGAATCTCTGATGGAGTTTTTACGAATTGCGATCGCTCTGTGCAATACATTAGATATTTTAATTCGTAATCGGATCATTCACAAAGATATTAAACCTGCCAATATTTTAATTCATCCAGAAACTAAAGAAGTTAAGTTAATTGACTTTAGTATTGCATCTCTGTTGCCACGGGAAACTCAAATCCTGATGAGTCCTAATGTCCTAGAAGGGACACTCGGCTATTTGTCTCCAGAGCAAACTGGACGGATGAATCGGGGAATTGACTACCGGACTGATTTTTACTCTCTGGGTGTAACTTTTTACGAGTTATTATCAGGGGAATTACCATTTAAATCGCACGACCCAATGGAATTGGTACATTGTCATATTGCCAAGCAGCCAAAACAATTAGGAGGCAGGAGGCAGGAGGCAGGAGGCAAAAGGCAAGAAGAAATTCCGCAAGTGATTTCAGATATTGTGATGAAACTGATGGCAAAAAATGCCGAAGACCGCTATCAGAGTGCATTCGGGCTGAAATATGATTTAGAAAATTGTTTGGCTCAACTCAAGGAAACGGGGAAAATTGCAAGTTTCCCAATTGCTCAACGGGATATATGCGATCGCTTTATTATCCCAGAAAAACTCTATGGTCGTGAGTATGAAGTCGAAACTCTGCTAAAAGCCTTTGACCGCGTTATCAACAATCAGACAGAACTAATGCTGGTAGCTGGTTTTTCTGGTATTGGTAAAACTGCTTTGGTTAACGAGGTTCATAAACCCATTGCTCGGCAGAGAGGCTACTTCATCAAAGGCAAATTTGACCAATTTAATCGGAATATTCCCTTCTCTGCTTTTGTGCAGGCATTTCGAGACTTAATGGGGCAATTGCTGAGTGAAAGTGATGCCCAATTGTCAACTTGGAAAAATAAAATTTTACAAGTGCTGGGTGAGCAGGGGCAAGTCATTCTTGAGGTAATTCCCGAACTAGAACAAATTATTGGTCAACAACCACCTGCAACGGAACTTTTACCAAGTGCAGCCCAGAATCGCTTCAATTTACTCTTCCAAAAGTTCATTCAGGTATTCACCACAAAAGAACATCCATTAGTAATTTTCCTCGATGATTTGCAGTGGGCTGATTCAGCATCACTCAAATTAATGCAGTTGTTGATGAGCGAATCAGGAAGTGGATGTTTACTTTTGATTGGGGCTTATCGAGACAATGAAGTATCTACAGCGCATCCGTTGATGTTGACTTTAGCCGATATTCGCAAAGCCAATGCCACGATTCACACTATTACTTTAGCTCCGTTAAGTCAAGCCAGTTTAAATCAATTGGTGGTTGATATCTTGAGTTGTTCAGATAAAATTGCCCAACCTCTAACACAACTCGTCTATCAAAAAACTCAGGGAAATCCATTTTTTGCAACGCAATTTCTTAAAGCATTGTATGAAGATAGACTGATTAGTTTTAATTTTGAGCAAGGGTACTGGCAATGTGGTATTGCTGCGGTGAAGGCACTCGCCCTCACCGATGATGTCGTAAAGTTCGTAGCTCTACAATTGCAGAAGTTGCCAGCAGCAACGCAAAATGTGTTGAAATTAGCCGCCTGCATTGGCAACCAGTTTGATTTGCTAACCTTAGCAATCGTTTCTGAACAATGTGAAACCGAAACGGCAGCATCTTTATGGAAAGCTTTGCAAGAAGGGTTAGTTTTACCTACTAGTGAAGTTTATAAATTCTTTCAAGATAGTGGGCATAATTCTGACTCAAACCCCTTCAATTCCAATTTCCAAATCCCAATCTACAAATTTTTACACGATCGTGTCCAGCAAGCTGCCTATTCACTGATTCCAGATGAAGAGAAACAATTTACCCATCTGAAAATTGGTCAATTACTCTTACAAAATACCTCTGAGTCTCAGAAAGAGGAGCGACTTTTTGAGATTGTCAGTCAGTTAAATTGTGGAATAGCACTAATCACCCAGCCGACTGAACGTCAACAATTAGCTCAGTTAAATCTGAATGCTGGTCGAAAAGCGAAAGAAGCTACCGCTTATGGTGCAGCAATTCATTACCTCAATTATGGAATGCAGTTGTTAACGATTAATAGTTGGGAAATCGCCTATGAACTGACTCGAAATTTATACGAAGAAGCCGCCGAAGCTGCCTTTCTCAACAATGAATTTGAGCAGATGGAATCTCTGATCCAGGTTGTCATCCAAGAAACAACCACCTTACTGGATAGAGTGAAAGTTTATGAAGTTCAACTCCAAGCTTATCAGTTGCGGGATCAATCATTGGAAGCGATCGTAACTGGGCGTGAATTTCTCCAGCAACTTGGGGTAACATTACCTAAATCAGTAACACCTTCAGACATTCAGCAATATGTATTAAACACGCTTTCTACATTGGCAGGTAGAAGTATTGAGGGCTTAATTGATTTGCCATTGATGGATGATCCCAAAGCTTTAGTTGCTTTGCGGATTATGGCTAGTATCGCTCCCGCCATCCACCAGAATTGCTCGTATCTGTTTCCAATTTTGGCCTGTGAAGAAGTTAATTTATCTCTTAAATACGGCAATGCACCACTTTCTGCACCAGGGTATGCAGATTTTGGAATTGTACTTAATGCTTGTAACCAACTGGAGTCAGGCTACGAATTTGGTAAGCTAGCTTTAATGCTTGTAGATAGATTTCAAGCAAAATCTGTTCAAAGCATGACTATATTTAAGGTAGCTGCATTAAATCAATATAATAAACAACATGTTCGCACCTCAATAAGTTTATTACAGGAATCTCATACTATTGGATTAGAGACAGGCGATTTTTTTCATGTGCTTACATCCATGATTTTCAAGTTATTCTATGTCTATTTAAGTGGCAAAGAAGTTTTGGAAATCCTGCTAGCAGATATCAAAGCCTACAAGTTGCATTTTGCCAAAAACCAGCGCTTATTAAATTGGTGTAATATAGTCTGTCAAAGCATTAAAAATCTAACCGAATATAGCAATAATCCAGAGTTGCTTATTGGTGAATATTGTCAAGAAGAACAACTTTTATCTGCGCTCCTCAAAGAAGACGAATTAACACCCCATATATTTTTTTTAAATAAGTTAACACTCAGTTATCTGTTTGAGAATTTTCCGGCGGCAGTTGAGAATGCAAATCAGGGAGATCAATACCTCAACGGTGTCCCAGGAATGCTATCTGTGCCAGTCTTCTACTACTACGATTCTTTGTCCCGGCTTGCTGTCTATGCAACGGTTGAACCGTCTCAACAGGAGCAATTACTCTTAAAGGTTGGCGAAAACCAGGAAAAATTGCAGTTTCGAGCCAAATTTGCACCGATGAATTTCCAGCACAAATTTGATTTGGTGGAAGCAGAACGCCATCGGGTTTTGGGCGAAAAGATGGCAGCAATGGAACTGTACGATCGCGCCATTTTTCTGGCTAAAGAAAACGAATATATCCAAGAAGAAGCCTTAAGCAATGAACTAGCGGCCAAGTTCTACCTTGACTGGGGCAAAGAAAAAATCGCTCAAATTTATATGCAAGAAGCTTATTATTGCTATGCCCGTTGGGGCGCTAAAGCCAAAAACGAGGACTTAGAAAAACGTTATCCTCAACTTCTGGCTCCGATCTTACAAGGGCAATTTAATCACTTTCAACTGAGTTCAACCGTCGATACATTATCATTCCTATATCAAACCATCCACAGAAACCTTTCTAGCAGCAGTATTTCTCAAGCCCTCGATTTTGCCACCATCTTTAAAGCTTCACAAGTTCTCTCCAGTGAAATTCAACTAGAGCAATTAATCACTGTTCTTTTGCAAGTGGTGATGGAAAATGCTGGGGCACAAAAAGCTGCCCTGCTTATACTCCAACAGGGCAACTTAGTGGTTGAGGCTGTAGCCAGCATCAATGAAGGAGTCACTCTGGTATCTGTACCATTGTCAACCAGCGAAGACATTCCGATTACACTGGTAAATTATGTCAAACGCACCTTAAAAACTGTTGTGTTAGATGATGCCACAGCACAAACTGATTTTATCGCCGACTCATATTTCATGCAGCAAAAACCTAAAAGTGTGTTGTGTACGCCGATATTAAATCAGGGTAAAATCATCGGGCTGCTATATCTAGAAAATCCGTTCACAATTGGTGCATTTACTCGCGATCACATTGAAGTTATCCAACTGCTATGCGCTCAAGCCGCCATCTCTCTAGAAAATGCCCGTCTTTATCAAGAATCTCAAAATTATGGGCAACAGTTAGAGCGATCGCTGCAAGAAGTTGAGCAAGCCCAACTACAAATGGTGCAAAATGAAAAAATGGCAACCTTGGGCAATTTGGTTGCAGGTGTGGCACATGAAATTAATAATCCTCTTGGATTTCTTGAAGGCAGTCTCAACAATGCCCAAGAGTATACTCAAGACTTACTCGCCCATATCCAATGCTACCAACAACATTATCCCACTCCTGCGATCGCAGTCATTCAGCATAGCGAAAAAATTGACCTAAAATTCTTGACTGAGGACTTACCAAAGCTCGTAAGCTCAATGAAGGTAGCCTCCGAACGGATTAAAGACATTAGTATCAGTCTCCGCACCTTTTCCAGAGCCGATACAACCGAAAAAGTTGCTTGTAACCTCCATGAAGGGATTGAGAGTACGCTGTTGATTTTGAAATATCGCCTCAAAGCTAACGAAAAACGTCCAACGATCAAAGTCATCACCGAATATGGAAAATTACCGCCTGTCAAGTGCTTTTTAGGACAGTTAAATCAAGTATTTATGAACATCCTCGCTAATGCAATTGATATCTTAGATACATCTATTCAGGGGCGTTCTTTTGCCCAAGTGCAAGCCGATCATCAGCAAATACTGATTCACACCGAAGTATCCAGTGACCAACGCACGGTAACAATTTGCATTAGAGATAACGGTCAGGGAATGCCAGAGGAGATTAGAACGCGGATCTTTAACCACCTGTTTACAACTAAAGAGGTGGGGAAAGGAACGGGATTAGGATTAGCCATCGCTCGTCAAATTGTCGAGGAAACCCATGATGGGCGGTTGAGTTGCAATTCTGTGCTGGGCGAAGGAACAGAATTTGTCATTGAGATTCCAGTATCTTAATGGCTACTACTCTGATTTCAAGAAGTAGATACCTGTGCTGTACGTTCGCTTATTTTGAGATGGCAAGAGGAATTAAATCCCTTCTTGAGACAGGAGTAGAACGATTTTCCTCTCAACGCATAACACTTCCAATTTCTCGGTAGTGTGGAGAACAGCAACAACACAATTCTACAAAATCTGTATAACTTGATTCTAAATTAGGTATCGTTCAGAGTTAAAATAACAAAATTATCTAAAATTGTGGTTAAAACTACAAAAAATTGTTAAAACAACTAACTAATACCGTGTTTCCAGCCTCGGTCTTCCGACTAGAGAGTGGTTTAACGTTTATTCATCAAGAAATTCCCACTACTCCTGTAGTTGTGGCGGATGTTTGGGTGCGTGCTGGAGCAAGCCTAGAGCCAGAACCCTGGTTCGGCATGGCGCACTTTTTAGAACACATGATTTTTAAAGGTACAGCGACGCTACCCCCTGGAATGTTCGATTATAAGGTTGAAAACCGAGGTGGCGTGAGTAATGCGGCGACAAGCTATGATTATGCTCATTATTCGCTGACCACAGCTGCCCCTTATTTAAAAGATACTCTGCCCTACTTGGGAGAACTACTGCTGAATGCGGCAATTCCAGAAGATGAATTTAGCCGCGAACGGGACGTGGTGCTAGAGGAAATTCGCTCTTGTAATGACGATTCCGACTGGATAGGATTCCAAGCTCTGATTCAAAGCATCTATCAGCATCACCCTTACGGACGTTCGGTGCTGGGTACTGAGCAAGAACTTATGCAGCAGTCACCAGAAGCAATGCGCTGTTTTCACCGCACTCACTATCAACCGGAAAACATGACGGTGGTAATTGCCGGGGGGATAGCCCAGCAACCAGCTTGGGAAATGGTAAATCATTCATTTGCTGATTTTGCCGAACGCTCTAATTGTCCGCAGTTTGAGAAAGTAGCAAAGCCAGTAATAACAGGTATTCAGCGTGAAGAACTGTGTTTACCACGCATAGAGCAAGCGCGATTGTTGATGGCGTGGCTTGTACCCGGAGTAGAAGAAATCCGCACTAGCTATGGTTTAGATTTGTTGTCGGTATTATTGGCAGAAGGGCGGACTTCGCGTTTAGTGCGCGATTTGCGAGAAGATTTGCAATTGGTACAGGGAATTTGCAGTAGTTTTTCTCTACAACGGGAATCAAGTTTATTTACAATTACTGCCTGGTTGGAACCAGAAAATCTGGAGGAAGTTGAGTCCTTAATTTGCGCTCATTTGGATGATTTGCAGACTCTAAGAATTAGTGAACAGGAACTTGCTCGCGGACGCAGGTTGCTATGTAATGAGTATGCGTTTTCTACCGAAACGCCAAATCAGCTAACAGGGCTTTATGGATATTACAATACGATCGCCAAAGCTGAATTAGCTGTGACATATCCCCAGCAGATTCAGTCTTTTGATGCCCAAGAACTGCAAAAATTAGCTAAACAATATCTCTCGCCGCAAAATTATGCGGTTACTGTACTTAAACCGTGTTAGTCATTGGGCATTAGTTTTTGACAAATGACAAAGGACAAATTATAAATGACAACCTTGCTGCAAAAATCGCCTATCCATCGCACCGTATTAAACAATGGTATTGTCGTGCTGGTGGCAGAAAACCCTGCTGCTGACATTATTGCGGCGCGAATCTTTTTGCGTGCCGGTAGTTGTCACGAAAACCGGGAGCAAGCAGGGTTAGCACATTTGCTATCAGCAGTGATGACAAAAGGATGCGATGGTCTTTCTAGTTTGGAAATTGCCGAAATTGTCGAGTCTGTAGGAGCGAGTTTGAGTGCAGATGCCAGTACTGATTATTTTTTGCTATCTTTCAAAACAGTAACATCCGATTTTGCGGAAATTTTAACATTGGCGGGGCGAATTTTGCGATCGCCGACTTTTCCCGAAGCTGAAGTGGAACTAGAACGGCGTTTAGCACTCCAAGATATTCGTTCCCAAAAAGAGCAACCGTTCACCGTCGCCTTTGAACAAATGCGGCAGGTAATGTACCAAAATCATCCATACTCAATGTCAGTACTGGGAGATGAATCCACCATGAGCCGCTTAACTCGTGCTGATTTAGTGGAGTATCACCAGACTTATTTTCGTCCAGATAATGTAGTAATTAGTATTGCTGGTAGAGTCACACCTACAGATGCAGTGGCGTTGGTGGAAGAAGTTTTTGGTGATTGGCAAGCTACAGCCCAAGCACTACCAATACTGAGTTTACCTGAGATTAAGGTGGAACCGCAGGTAAGGGTGAAGCCAGTACAGACACAACAATCAATCGTGATGCTGGGTTATTTGGGAACATCGGTGAGTTCTATTGACTACGCCCCACTGAAGTTGCTGTGTACCTACTTGGGAAATGGGCTTTCTAGTCGCTTGTTTGTCGAATTGCGAGAAAAACGAGGTTTAGCTTACGAAGTATCCGCATTTTACTCCACAAGGCTATTTCCAGCATCGTTTGTAGTTTACATGGGTACAGCACCAGAAAATACCAGCATCGCCCTAGAGGGACTACGTACAGAAGTAGATTTATTGTCTACCGCCGAAATATCCGAAAGCGCCCTCCAAGCTGCTAAAAACAAGATCCTGGGGCAGTACGCCTTGGGTAAACAAACGAACGGGCAAATTGCTCAAATATACGGCTGGTATGAAATTTTGGGCTTAGGAATTGATTTTGACACAAAGTTCCAAGAATTGATTGCGGCTGTGAGTGCCAAAGATGCGATCGCTTCAGCTTGTAAGTATTTAAAATCACCTTACTTGTCTTTAGTTGGTCAAGAAGAAGCAATTAATCGAGCGATCGCATAGACTTGCTTTAATTCTCTCCTTTTTGAGAAGCGTTAGGGAGCAAGCGTATTGGATTATGTGCCGCAGCTACGCCCGCACTTCGACCCTTCTCTAGGAGACGCTCTTGCTAGCTTGCTTCCCCGTAGGGATACGACGTAGGCTCAGGGCAGGCAAGCTCAGTGACCGTCGGAGACATCGTAAATGCAGCTGTTTTTTAGACCAAGCGGCTGTACCATTAGCATGAGAATAATTTGGGAGTTAATTCCATGCAAGGTAGCCTGAGAGCAAGTATTTTGAGTTACTTAAAATTACTAGATCCAACTGTAAATCGCTTTCGGATGGAAAAACGGCAAAAAGGTTGGTGGACAAGAAGCTCTAAATCTTTATCAGCTATTGAAATACTCTTGTTCTCCATTACACCTCTCTTGATTGCCTCAACGCCTGTAGTATCAATAGCTGCACCACAAAAAATTGCCCAAGTAAATCCTGGAGATAGCATCAACCGCCCTACCCTGAAAGTTGGTAGTCAAGGCGAACGCGTGTCTGAACTTCAAGGAGCTTTAAAACTTTTGGGTTATTACTCTGGTGCCGTAGATGGTGTATATAGTGAGAAGACGGCCAGTGCTGTTTCCCGCTTTAAACAAGCAGCTGGCTTAAACCCAGATGGCGTTGTTGATGCCAGCACTTGGCAACGACTTTTCCCTAATCAACCGGTAGCAGCATCAACCGTTCCTTCATCCCAGCCAAGATTTAACTCAACCACGAATTTTCCTGTTCCAACCCAGGCTAGCAACCTCACCAACGTTGCAAATCCCAACTCCAACCCTCCAAAAAAAGCTGTAACACAAGTTGCGACTAGCCCTCAACCAAAACCTACTATACCAAAAAAAGCAGTAACACAAGTTGCGACTAGCCCCAAGCCAAAACCTACTACCCCAAAAAAAGCTGTTGCGACCAACCCGGAGCCAAAACCTGTTACACCAAAAAAAGGTACAACTTCCAGGACACAGAAAACACCAAATCGTACTACATCAACTACTCGAACTCAGTCAAACACAACTACTAAACGAACCCCTGGTATTCAATACACCTCAGAAGGATTGCCAATTTTGCGTTTAGGGTTAAGTGGTTCTGAAGTTGTTAAGTTGCAACAACAACTGAAAAAGCTTGGTTTCTTGAAAGGCGATGCCGATGGAGACTTTGGCGTAACAACCGAGGAAGCTGTGAAAGCTGCACAAAAGCGGTATGGTTTAGAAGCTGACGGTGTAGTTGGTGGCTCTACTTGGGAGGTTCTTTTGCGGCGTTAGCCTTATCGAAACAGAATCTGACAATTCAGGTCATGTGGAAAAACTCGCGTTAAACCTAACTCCCTAACCCCCTTTCCGACGCGGGAAGCAGGGTGGTTTGATATGAAGAAAGAAAAATACATAAGTCTTGATTCTCGTTTTGTGACATGGCTTTTTATCCCACTTCCATTCCTCTCCCCGTTGGCGTCAGCCTGCCGTTAGGCAAGGGTCGAGAGGCTTTGAAACTCAGTTTGATTTTTTCTCTGCTTGTATGAAACCACCCTGCCCTTCCCGACGACGCGGGAAGGGGGAAAATTCAAAATCTTTTTCCTGTGAGGCTACGGTGTACACACAAGTCCTAAAAACCTAGCTTGATGAGGCTTGACTTGTTCCCATGCGGAGCATGGGAATGCATTCATGTGGGCTGCTGACTCAATGTCTGATTGGAAGCAGCAGCCCCTAATTAGCCATTCCTATGCAGAGCATAGGAACGAGAGAACAATAGGAATCTGACTTCTGAATTCTTCTTCAAGTTCAGCCTCAGTCGCATTGTTACAAAATTTGTGAATGCCTGCAAATATAGGAGAGCAGAGGGAATCATTACAGTGTGAGCCAGAGTTGAGAAATCAGCAGTCAGCATCTTCTCACTCCTTGTCAATCACGCCTTAATTAAAAAACGATGAAAATTTCGGAATTACTACTTGATTCGATGCTTTCCTGTACAAAGATGCCTTGCACCAACGAACTGACACGACTTAAAGCAGTATATCAGTTTCAGAGTTTGGATATCGCACCCGATCAGGCATTGGATGACTTGACAGTACTAGCGGCGGATCTGTGCCAAACTTCAATAGCGTTGGTGAGTTTTATCGGAGCCGATCGCCTGTGGGTTAAGTCTAAGGTTGGAATCACATTAACAGAAATTCGACGAGACCTCGCGTTTTGTAACCACACCATTCGCCAGTTAGATGTCTTTGTGATTCCAGATACCCTGGCTGATCCCCACTTTGCCACCCATTTCCTCGTCATAAATGCTCCCAATATCCGGTTTTATGCCGGAGTCCCACTGGTAACGGCTGGCGGTTGCGTCCTGGGTACACTCTGCGTCATGGACTCCGAACTGCGTCACCTGAACCAGAAACAACGAAAAGGATTGCAGACACTCAGCCACCAAGCAATGGCGCAGTTTGAGCTAAAGCGCAACACCACGAAGCTGCGTCAAATAATCCCGGAAATCAAACAACTAAAACAGCAATTGATTACTCAGGAATTGCTTGGTCAACAAGATTCAATTTTGTTTAATCTGGCAACTCAAATCCGTAATTCTCTGGATCTGGACACGATTTTACAAACGGCGGTGAATGAGATTCATACTCTGTTGCAAGTTGATCGCTGTGACTTTGTATGGTGTCTGCCCAACAAAGATCAGTTCAACTTTATGGTGACTCACGAAGCTACTAACCCAGAGATTTGCATGGCACTGGGAGAACTTTCCCTTGGGCATGGCTCCATCCTGGCAAAAACCATCTTAGATCTAGATATGCTAAGAATTGAAGATGTTTCTGCTACTTCAGAGGCACTGACCCCGGAGGATCACTCCCTGCTGCGCCAACTGGGAGTAAGCTCGGTGCTGTTGCTGCCACTCAGAACCCATTCTGGTCAATTGGGTGCTATTATTTGCCATCACTGTCGCGGTTCTCGCCAATGGACTGATAGCGAAGTCCGGTTACTCAAAGCTGTCACCGATCAAGTGGCGATCGCCCTTGACCAGGCAGAACTGCTTGCCCAAACTCAAGCAACCGCCTTTGCTGCCCAAACTCAAGCAACCTATCTGGGGAACGCACTGAGCCAGTTGCAGCAAACCCAAATGCAACTGGTGCAGCAAGAGAAGATGTCGAGCCTGGGGGAATTGGTTGCCGGAGTTGCCCACGAAATCAACAACCCGGTGAACTTTATTAACGGCAATATTGCTTATGCAACCGCCTATGTCCAGGATTTGCTGGAATTATTGGATCTTTATCAGGCAACCTGTCCCAATGCGACTGCTGCTATTGAAGAAAAGATGGAGGCGATGGACTTTGATTTCCTAAGACAAGACCTGCCCAGTCTATTATCGTCGATGCGAATGGGTGCAGAACGAATTCGGCAAATTGTCTTGTCTTTGCGGAATTTCTCGCGCCTGGATGAAGCTGAGATGAAACCTGTGGATATCCATGAAGGGATTGACAACACGTTGTTGATTTTGAAAAGTCGCTTGAAATTAACCAGTGGCAAGTTTGAGATACAAGTGATTAAAGCATACGAAAATTTACCGCCTGTTGATTGTTATGCGGGGCAATTGAATCAAGTATTCATGAATCTTTTGGGTAACGCGATCGATGCCTTAGATGAAACGCCTAATCCCATCATTACCATTGAAACACAACTCATTAGTAGACAAAAATCGGATAGTTCTCATCTATCCCAACTCTCCTACGCGGATAGTGTAGTGATTCGAATTCGAGATAACGGTTCTGGGATGACAGAAACAACCCAGCAAAAACTGTTCAATCCATTTTTCACCACCAAACCAATTGGTAAGGGAACCGGGCTGGGACTGTCCATCAGCTATCAAATTGTGGTTGAAAAACATGGTGGCATTTTAAAATGCTCATCAGAACTGGAAAAAGGTAGCGAGTTCTGGATTCAAATTCCGGTTGAGCCTCTGCTTAAAAGTACTTGAAGTGTGTATAAAATTATCAAAATATCGATTGTTCAAGTTTTGCTTTCGGAATGCTAGAGTAATGGCCAACGATGATTGATTCATCGAGTGTAAAGTATGTCAAATGGTACGACAAGCTCACCGATTGTTCTCGCGCTTGATGATAGCCCTGTGATTCATCAAATGATTAAACGAGCCTTAGAACCGGGTTATCAAGTGATGACAGCCGCTAACGCGGTTGATGCCCTGTCGATCATTTATCATCAACCGATTTCAGTCTTACTATTGGATGTACAGATGCCGGATGTAAATGGGTTGGAGTTTTGCCGCACAGTGCGAAGCCTACCCCAGTTTCAGCATTTGCCCGTGATTATGGTGACTTCTCAAGATTCCCCCTTCGACCGGGTGAAGGGGCATCTGGCAGGTGCAACAGAATATCTGATCAAACCTTTTGATGCTGAACAATTGCGAGAAGCTGTACGAAAATTTATTCGCACCTGATCTGCTTTTTTGGATGAATGAGAAAAAAATCTTGCGGGGGGACAAAGAGGGCTAGTACCGCAAGGCAAAAGTCAAAAGTCAACGCCTCGACTTTGCTCGGCGTTGACCCTGAGCGAAGTCGTTGGCGCAGCCTCTCCAAAAGTTGGGTCAAACAGGTATACAGCGTAAGCGTTTCGTTGATTTAAAATGGGTTGTTTATTTCCGCCGACCTGTACTAGGTGGATGCCTAAACTACCCGAAAACTGGAGATTCGATTCAAGAGCATGGGAGCAATTTCGCTAATTGGCAAAATGTGTTGGGCGGCTCCCAGAGCGATCGCTTCTTTGGGCATCCCGAAGACAACGCAGGTTTGTTCATTCTGAGCAATGGTGGTGCCTCCGGCTTGGGCGATCGCTTGTAATCCATCTGCGCCATCCCGTCCCATACCAGTCAGCAAAATGCCAATTGCCGATCGCGGGTAGCAGGTAGCAACGGTTTGAAACAATGCTGTGACAGAGGGACGATGCCCGGAGACGGGAGGAGTGCTGACGGTGATTAATCGCCCTTGAGTGTTGAGTTGCAGGTGGTGTCGTTCGGGAGCAAAGTAGACGGTACCCGGCTTGGGAAATTCTCCCGGTTGGGCGATCGTCACCCGCAGGAAACATTCTCCTTGCAGCCAATCTACCAGTCCTTGCAGAAATCCTTCGCTGATATGTTGAACACACAGAATGGGTACGGGAAAGTTTGCAGGCAGTTGTTTCAGGATCGTGTGCAATGCCTGGGGACCGCCTGTGGAGGCGCCGATCGCCACGACTTTGGCCAGGCAGAACGGCGAATTAGCAATGAGGAATTGCGAGTTACTGACAGGTTTGGGGCTGAATGCTTCTAGCTGACTTTTGGGGCTAACAGGCTGCGTTTTGGGTTCTACCGTCGCAGTTCTAGAAGTGTGACGAGTAAAGACTGTAACCCCTGCCAGAACTCTGATCCGGTTGATTAATTCGTTCTTGACCTGTTCATAGTCTGAAAGGGAGTCGATACTAGGTTTGGGGAAGACATCTAAAGCACCTGCTTGCAGCAGTTTAAAAACATTGCGGGAATCTTCTTGGGTGTTGACGGAGGCGCTGATCACCAGAATAGGACGGGGATAGTCTGCCATAATCCGCCGGGTTAGTTCCAGTCCATCCATTTTGGGCATGTGTAGATCGGTGCAGATTACTTGGGGCTGTGCGGCTGGAATTCGCTCCAATGCTTCCACGCCATTGGGAGCAGTTCCCACCACATTCATTTCTGAGGAACTCGCCAGAATCCGCTTAAGGATGGTTAAGGCGACGAGGGAATCCTCCACCAGAAAGACGCGAATTGGGGCAGAGTTTTTCATTGGTTGAGAGTAAGTTCACATCCTACGAAAAAATTGTTCTTGATTCATCTGAAAACCACTACACTAACCTTTGGAGAGTTGACAGCAAAGCTTCTTGATTAAAGCTACCTTTGATAATGTAGGCATTGGCTCCGGCTTCCGCACCCCGACGTTTATCTTCATCGCTAGCAAGGGAAGTAACCAGGATAATTGGTAAATCGCTATATTCCTGATATTGGCGGATTTTGGCAGTTAACCCCAAGCCATCGAGATTTGGCATTTGCACATCGGTGACAACGGCATCAACAAACTGCGATCGCAGTTTGTTCAATCCATCCAGACCATCCACGGCAGTAATAACTTGATAACCTGCCGTTTCTAAAATCCGCTTTTCTTGAGTGCGTGTGGCAATAGAATCTTCGACTAATAAGACGGTTTGTTTTGTGGGTGCAACTTGACGAACTTGGGTAGAAGAGATGGACTGCGATCGCGATCGGGCTGACTTCACCAAATCCTGGGGATTCAACACCATACACACATCTCCAGTGCCTAAAATTGTTGCCCCAGAAACATTGCGGACTCGTTTAAGCAACTGACTTTGAGGTTTAATCACTACATCTTGCTCATCCACTAAGGCATCTACCACCACACCCAGTTGTTCTTGCCCAACCTGAAGAATAATGCAGGAAAGCGCCGTTTCTTGAGTTAACCCAGATGGCATTGGTGGCAGTTCTAATAGATCAGCCAATTGCACTATCGAAATGGGTTTGCTATCCCGAATTACTGTATCATGCCCCTCCAAGGGAAAAATCTCTTCTGACCTGATCAAGCAGGCGGTTTGCACAAACTCCACTGGGATGCCATAGGGCATTTCGTTCACTTGCACAATCAAGACATGGGCGGTTGCCAAGGTGATACCGAGATTGACACGCAGGGTACATCCTCGTCCAGGAAAGGATTCCACCTCAATGGTGCCTTTCAATTTCTCGACATTGGTTTGCACCACATCCAGCCCCACACCCCGTCCTGATAATTCTGTCACTAGGGGGGCTGTTGAAAAGCCCGGTGCGAAGATCAACGCCTGGATCTGGCTGGGAGTCATTGTCGCTGATTCTTCCTCCCCGCAAATGCGCCGTTTCACCGCTATTTGTTTGATTTTATCCAGGTCAAGCCCCCGGCCATCATCACTGATTTCCAGCACAATGTTAGTGGGAGTTTGGTAAGCCCTGAGCCGAATCGTTGCCGTTCTTGGTTTTCTTAGCCGTTCCCGTTCCTGTGGTGGCTCAATCCCGTGATCGATCGCATTTCGCAGGATATGCATTAGCGGATCTTTCATTTCTTCCAACAGGCGTTTGTCGGCAAGGGTGTCTTTGCCTTCCAGGATCAACTCCACCAATTTTCCCTGGTGCTGCGCCAGATCGCGCACCATCCGGGGGAAGAGGTTGAAGATGGTTGCAAAGGGCAGCAATCGCAGAGAACGAATCCCCTCTTCTAGATCGCCACTCAGTTGTTCCAGTCGGGTTGTGTCTTCTGAAAGGGAACTTTGCAGGGTTTTCACCAAATGACCCAATTGCTCTAATCGTTCTTCAGAGTGATGATGAAAAGTTTTTAGACGCTTCAGGACGACGTTACCCTCTTGCTCTCGGCTGAAGGCAAACCGATTAGTGAACAAATCTCGGTTCCATTCTTCCCACAGATTGGCGATCGCCTCAATTTCTCCCAGCCGATGAGCAATCCGAATTTTGGTTACAGTTAACTCTCCTGCTTGTGTCATCAACGTATCCAGTTGGCGAGTGCCAACGCGGATGGTTTCGATGCGGTAGGAGGGATTTTGGATTTTAGATTTTGGATTTTGGATTGATCTGTTTTCCTCTTGATTTCTCTCAAGGGTCTTGTTCTTGACTGTATTTGTGAATTCAATACCGTTGGCTTCTGGCTCCTGGCTCCTGAATTCTGTCTCCTGATTTCCACTCTCTTCTCCTTTGCCCTGCTCCGCTCCCATCAATTCAGCTAGAGCATAAAATGTATCAACTCTGGCAGGTTCTCCGGTGACGGCTTCGTGAACTAGTTTGCGGATGGCGGCGATCGCATGAGCTAGGCGTTCATAGGGTGCGTCTGTCGTACCATTATCCAACGAGGATACAGGGTTTTCTTGCCGCTTGAGTTGAGTCAAAACATGCTCAATCTGATGTGCCAGAGTGCCTACATCTTTAACTCCCAACATATTGGCATCGCCTTTCAGAGAATGCGCCTCTCGCATCAAGGCTTCTAGGACAGCCAGATCATCGGGGTGGTTTTCCAGATGCAGCAATCCATCATCCAGGTTTTGCAGGTGTTCTTCGCTGGCTACTTTAAAAACGTCTCTCAGTTCTTCATCATCGATGATCATAATGTTATGGCAGAGGTTAGAGGAGTGAATTTTGGATTTTACACACGTCGCTAAATGGTTGCCTTGAGTGTTTGCGCTGACTCCTTTAGTTGTTCAGTACCAGAGCGGATCTGGCTAATGCCATTGGCAGTTTCACGCGCAGCAATATTCAGGTCATTCATGGCAGAGACAATTTGCTGAATGGCGATCGCTTGCTGGTTGATATTGAGTGAAATCTGTTGACTGTTGAGGACAATCTTATTCACTGCACCTTCCACACCTGCAAAGGATTCTGACGTTTCCTGGGCAATTCGCGTCCCTTCTTCCACAGTTTTAGTACCTTCATGGGTGACAACGACAGTGGTGCTGATGGCAGATTCAATGTCCCCTACCAAGGTGTTGATCTTTTCAGTTGATTTTTTGCTCTGGTCTGCTAGTTTGCGAATTTCAGCAGCGACAACGGCAAAGCCTTTACCATGTTCCCCTGCCCGGACTGCTTCCACAGCTGCATTTAACGCCAGCATATTGGTCTGAATTGCCAACTCGCCCACCAGACTAGAGATACTGGCAATCTGCTTAGTTTGTTCATTTAAGCGTGTAATGTGATCGGCAATGGCTCCTACTTTTTGCCGTAGGGTTTCCATACCCTTGAGGGTACGTTTTACAGCTTCACTACCGTTACTTGCAAGGGTCAACGCTTGTCGTGCGCCTGCTGCTGCAGATTCTGCTTGTTCGGCTGATTGCTGCGATGAGGCTCCCAATTCATCAATGGTGATGGTGGTTTGATTCACCGAAGCTGCCTGTCGGGTAGCAGTCCGTTCTTGCTGCTCAACCGTCGCGGCGATTTCATTAGTGGAGGCAGCCATTGTTTGAACAATTTGAGCAATTTTGCCGGTCAACGGTTTAGCTATTTTGTTGCTCAGAAATATTCCTAGTAAGATTGCCCCCAGAGGATCGACAATGATACCAGTAATCACCCAACTTGTGGTCAAGCGGGTATCTTCACTGGCGGCTTTATTTGCATCTTCAGCAGTATCCTGATTAATTTTGATCAATTGCAACAATGAGTTAGTCGCAACCGCAAAGGAAAGATCATTTTTGGCAACAGCGTTTTGTCTAAGTTTTTTTAGTTGATCGGTGGCAGCGATCGCCGCCTTCATTTCTGGAGAATTCTCCCGCCTTTGACTGGTCAATTCAAGCTGTCTGGCAGTGGGGTTTGCAATACCTAACTGAGTAAAGTTCTGGTAAGCCTGAAGATAGGCGGCATGATCCTGCTTCCACGCCTGCCACTGTTGCTTAAATGTTTGGTAGAGTTTGTCCTCGTCGGGATCGCGGGGCGCGGCATCATATTCCTCAAAGCCTGCGTCAATCTGCTTCCAGGCTGTCTGCATTCGATTTAACTCAGATTGTTTGGTTGCAGAAGCTAGTTCTGGGTCGATAAT
The DNA here is from genome assembly GCF_036919555.1 of Nostoc sp. Classification (GTDB taxonomy): domain Bacteria; phylum Cyanobacteriota; class Cyanobacteriia; order Cyanobacteriales; family Nostocaceae; genus Nostoc. The sequence goes on along the minus strand of NZ_JBALCS010000007.1, from coordinate 62,692 downwards.
CGCTCGTTCTATCGACTGGATTTGGGTCTGCCCTTCATTAATTCTCCACAATCCATTGATGCTGGGGAGGCTGTTATAGCTGAGGGTGTCGATATCGCTGCTTAATTGATGAGTACCCCGCCAACCGACAGATCCGATCACCAAAATGACACCGCCCATGAGCAAAAATGAACCCATCAATCTTCCGTGCAGAGACATATTCTTCAACATACCTGTAACTCCAATACATTTTTAGACAACGGCTTTTAGTTCCTGAGCGGCATCATTCAGCCGTTGTGTACCAACTTTAATTTGACTGATGCCAGAAGCGGTTTCTCTGGCAGTAATGTTGAGCGAGTTCATGGCTTCTACCACCTGTTGAACGGCGATCGCCTGTTGATTAGAAGTCAGGGAAATTTGCTGACCATTCACCGCGATCGTTTTGATAGCATCTACAATCTTTTCTACGGTTTTAGTACCTTCACCAGTGACTATGACGGTGGAATTGGTCGATTTTTGAATGTCTACGACTAGTACATTAATTTTTTCAGCCGATTTCTTGCTTTGATCTGCCAGTTTGCGAATTTCGGCAGCAACAACCGCAAAACCTTTGCCATGTTCCCCGGCTCGCACCGCTTCCACTGCCGCGTTCAGCGCCAGCATATTGGTTTGACTTGCCAGGTCACTCACAAGGGCGGAGATCATGCCAATTTGATTGGTTTGTTCGCTCAGGTGGAGAATTTGCGTGGCAATGTCGCCTACTTTTTCTCGTAGGCTCGATTGGCTGGTTTGCCCCTCTTGAGTACGACCGTCTACCAGCAACAACACCTGCCGCGCCCCTGCGGCTGAGGCTTCTGCTTGTTCGGCAGACTGGCGGGAGGAAGCCCTCAACTGATCCATTGTGATGGTGGTTTGGTTGACTGAACTGGCTTGTTGGATGGTGGCGCGTTCTTGTTGCTCGATGGTCGTGGCAATTTCGGTTGTAGAAGCCGCGATCGCGCTGGCAGAGGCGTTCATCTGTCGGGCAGTGCGGCTAATAACCCAGATGCCAATCAAAATAGATAGCGTCAGGGAGAGTCCACTTGCTAACATCACGGTGAACTTGAGGGCATTGAGTGCCTCTTGCTGCTGTTTCGCGGCGGTTGCAACATTTTGGTCTTCTCGAAGCAGTATTTCTCCGATCAAGCTTGTAATTTCCTCAACCTGAGCGTGTAGATTTCCCTTGATCCAGATTTCAACTGCTTCTCTGACTTTGCCCTGATCTACCTTTGCAATTAGGTTTTCCTGCAAAGTAGTCAGCTTATTCATCTCTTTCTCCAGTTTGGTTAAAAACTGTCTTTCCTGTTCTGATTTAGTAAATTTCGTCATTTTTGCGAGAAATTCCTGGGAGTTCTTCTGAGCTTTGCGGTAGCTCTCAAGCGTCCCTTGATTTTTTTCCAACAAATAGTCCGGAACTGACTTAGAACCGCTTTGCACATTAATAGCAAGGCTATTAATAATTGAATTCACCTCGTAAGAACGAACTAAGTCTTCCGATCGTTGGTTCAGCGTGTTGATATTTATGACTGTTGCACCAGCAGAAACTAACAATGCCAGCACAGGAACGGCATACCCGCCAATAATCCAATATCTCAATTTCCAATTTTGCTTACTTTGCATTTTGTTATCTGCTGTGAGTGAATAAGTTCGATAATTTCCAGATATTGCCGTTATTTGCACCCTCCCGATCAGACTTTTGAATCAAGGAAAGATTACACAACACTCTGTAGTTTGGAGGCTGCGTTATTGAGTTCGTGAGTGCTAACGCGAGTCTGACTGATGCCGATGGCTGTCTCTCTAGCAGAGTTCTTGAGTGCATTCATTGCCTGTAAAATTTGCTGAACCGCTATTGCTTGCTGATTGGCGTTGAGCGAGATTTGCTGAATATTCAATACCATCCGATTCACGGCATCGGTGACACTGCTGAACACTTCCACTGTCTGCTTAGTCATTACCGCACCCTGTTCGGCAGTTTTTGTGCTTTCATCCGTCATCACAACGGTTGAGTTGATGGCGGATTGAATGTCATTGACCAGCACATTAATTTTTTCAGCCGATTTCTTGCTTTGATCTGCCAGTTTGCGAATTTCGGCGGCGACGACTGCAAAGCCCTTACCCTGTTCCCCTGCCCGCACTGCCTCCACTGCTGCATTTAGCGCCAGCATATTAGTCTGATTTGCTAAGTCACTCACTAACCCGGAAATAGTGCCAATTTGCTTGGTTTGTTCGGTCAGGCGCAGCATTTGGTCTGCTACCGCACTCACTCTGTGGCTCAAGGCTGCCATCCCTTCCAGGGTACGGGTGAGTGATTGATTGCCTTGATCTGCCAAATTTAAGACCTGTTGAGCGCTGGTGGAGGCAGTGGATGCTTGCTGGGCAGACTGTTGGGCAGAGGCGCTGAGTTCGTCCATTGTAGTGGTGGTCTCGCTGACCGAAGCTGCCTGTTGGTTGGCAGTGCGCTCTTGTTGCTCGATGGTGGTGGCAATTTCAGCCGTCGAGGTGGCGATCGCACTAGCTGATTCATTTATCCGTCGAGCAGTGCGGCTAATTAGCCAGATGCCAATCAAAACCGACAACAGCAAGGAAAGTCCAGTTGTGGACAGGATGGTTAGCTTGAGCGTATCGAGCGCTCTTTGCTGTTGTTTAGCAGCCGCGATCACATTCTGGTCTTCTCGCCGCTGAATTTCATTGATCACACTTGTCAGGTCATCAACCATACTGCGGGCATTTTCCTGACTCCAGGTTTCAATAGCTTCCTGAACTTTGCCCTGATTCACTTTGGCAATCAAATCATCCTCGACAACCATCAAATTATTCAGCAGCCCCTCTAGCTTGGTTAACGACTGTCGCTCTTGCTCCGTTCTGGCAAGCGACATTAACTTTGACAAAAGTTCGTTGAAGTTTTTTTGAGATTTTTGGTATTCGTCAAAGGATGTCTGATTTTTTTCTAACAAATAGCCCCGAACTGACTTAGAACCGCTTTGCACATTTGTGGCAAGGGCATTAATCGCTGAATTAACGTTATAGGAAGAAACTAAATTCTGCGCTCGCTGAGTCACTAGGTTGATATTGATGAATATCAGCCCCGCAGAAACTAACAATGCGAGCATGGGAACCGCATACCCGCCAATAATCCAATATCTCAATTTGCAATTTTGCTTACTTTTCATTTTGTTATCTTCTATGAGTGAATGAGTTTGAAAATTTCCAGATATTGCCGTTATTACCATTTAGATATAGCTATTTTTTAATCGGACTGAAATTGCTATATCCCTTCTCTGTTGGGAGTTTCCTGTTCCATTTTTGAACTAGATAATTTATTTTTCATGACCACTTATTAAATCTCTTCATTGACAACCAACACCTCTGAAGTGAGCAGTTTAGACAAATTGATGATGCTCATCATCCGGTCTCGATAGGGTGCGACACCCTGGAGATAGTCGTCCTTGACAGAATGCAGAGCAATTGGAGTCGTGGTGATTTGGGAGGGATGAATATACGTCACATCAAAAATGTCATCGACGGCAATGCCTGCCACCCGTTGATCCAGACGAACCACAACGGCATGCTGATGCGATCGCACTGCATTCATGGGCAGATCAACGACATCATTGATATTGATTAATGTGACAATTTCACCCCGCAAATTGATGTTGCCAACAATGTGTGGTGGACAGCAGGGAATCGGGGTAATCTTATGAATCTCGGTAAACTCATGCACCGTTTCCAAGCTAAATCCGAAGTACTCCCCCGCCAACCCCACAACAGCCAGAGGCAAAAGTTCAGCCGAATTTTCGTCAGCGAGCAAACATCGGAGAGTTTCAGATCGCTGTTGAAAAATCTGTCGCTCCTGGGAATCGAAATGATCATATAAGTCCTGATTTAGGACTGAATCAGATGGGTGTTTTAGTGCATCATCGACTGAGCTATTGTTAAAATCAGAATTGTGATTGAAAGTAGTCTCTATAAGGGCGTGTTGCACCAATATTTCCGGATTGAGCAATGTAACAATTCCCTGTTCAACGTTGGCAATGCCCATCATCAATCCATCCGGCAAACTCTCTTTTGACTGATCGCAGACATTGGCAGTGATTTGATCAGCCGCGATCGCTTGCACACTATCCACTTGACTGACGATGATTCCGATTCTTTGAGTTTGCCACTCTAGGACAATCATGCTGTCAGTCAATTGAAAGGGGGGACGTGCTTGTTTTAAGCGGTGATATAAATCCATCACCGGCAGAAACTTCCCTCGCAGATTAATCACGCCCAAAATTGTGCTAGGAGTTTCGGCGATCGCAGTCACTTCTGGCAGAAAGAAGAGTTCTTGCACGGCTGTAGCCGGAATGCCATACCGTGAGTGATTGAGCTTAAACATTAAGTAGGATTGATCGTTCATAATTGGTTCAATTTAAATGCTTAAGAACATGTGCTTTTAACTCGGTAGTGGTTTGCTGGTTATTGAAATCGATCACTTGCTCTGGGGGTAGACTTTGCAAAATTTCTAAAAGCGATCGCCAGATTTTTTGAGCCTGTTTTGTATTTCCTTCTCGTTCATATATAAAACCCAATTCTATGTGAGCATTAACAGAACTGGGAGCAAGATAAATAATACGTTTTAAGAAGGATTTTGCACTGTCATGATCTCCTTGCTCTTCGGCAATTTGAGCCAACAAATGATAGGGTTCGATCGCCAATGGGCTGATCTGGAGTGCCTGCTGACACGCCTGATTTGCCTGAGAGTAATCGCCAAAATTTGCGTAAGCTTCTGCCATCAAACAATATGCCTGAAAGTGTTGAGGGGCAAGAGCAATAAGTTGTTTCGCTATTTGAATTACATCGGCATAAGCTTCTTGAATTAGCGATTGCTTGGCTGTATCTAAAAGGTTTTTTTGAGTGTTTATACTCACGTCGCTGCCCGTTCCCAACCTTGGAAGAAAGGGGTTAAAAATTTCGGTTTCCCTGCTCTCAAATTTGGCAGCAGGGGTTAGGGGATGTAGGTCTTTGCTCTTCTCTTTGAGTGCGTTATGCCTCTGATAAGCCGCAGATTGCGGAAAATTTTTGACTTGAAACGGTTCAGTTTTGTGTGTGTGTAATTCTGTGTGACCTGTGAGCAGAAACCCTCCCGGTGCTAGAGAGCAGTAAAACTTATCTATAACTTGTGCGATCGCGTTAAAATCAAAATAAATAAACACATTGCGACAAAGAATCAAATCAAAATCGTGAATCCTGGACGCGTAAGTGGGGTAGTTATCCTGCATCAGGTTTCCAGGTTGAAATGTGACCATTGCTCGAATAGCAGGATCGATTTTCCAACCTTTTTTGTGTGATTGAAAGTAGCGACTTTTGATCTCTGGAGTGATTGTCCGAAAAGACCAATCGCTGTAAATTCCTTGTTGAGCTAGGGCGATCGCGGGTTGATTAATATCTGTGCCTAAAATCAGAATGTCCCATGCCTGATTGTCGGGGATCAGTTCCTTTACCAGAATCGCAAGTGAGTAAGCTTCTTCACCTGTCGAACAGCCGGCACTCCAAAGCCGTAATGTCGGTCTATAAAATTGTCCATTGGCAGGGTTGTAGTGAGTTAAACTCAGATCCCGTTTACGCTCGATCAACTCTGGGAGCAACTGATTTTTGAGCAGCGACATCTGCCCCTGATCCCGAAAAAAATAAGTTTCAGTGACAGTGAGTAAAGAAATTAGTTCTTGCCACTCTACCGCACTGGGAATTAATTGATTTGTTGCCACCAATATCTGATAATAATCATTGAGTGAGGATAATCCCAGCGCCCGGATGCGAGTGAAAAGATTTTTCTTTAATGTATCTTTATACTGTGGTTGGATTTGAATGCCGAATGTATCAGCAATCAGATTAACCATCTCTGACAAACTAAAGTCATCATTGCGTTGAGGATTGGGTTCAAATAAAATGGGGCGATCGCTGATCATCTGATTCATTACTACATGATTTTCTTTTCCGATACCTTTAGGTTTCCCATTTCAATCTTTTGATTCTCATTTGCATGATATATCGCTAACTACCGTTACATCTATTTGATGACATCGGCGTGGAAACAGGTTTTTTTTGTATATCCCCTCAAAAAGTATGGCTGCTTCATTCCCTAAAACAGGTAAAATAGCAAGTATTGAGGGGATAAAAAATTATGAGTAGCAATCTGATTGAACACCTCAAGCAGAAATTAATTAAACTTACGGCTAATTCATCTAAAAAAACTTATGCAACACTTTTTATTAACTTGGCTCGGTAGTGCGGTGGCGTTATTTCTTACTGCTAATATTGTTCCGGGATTCTTTATCAAGAATTTTTTGACTGCCTTGGTCGCTGCTCTTGTTATTGGTCTGGTTAATGCATTTATTAGACCAATTTTGCAGATTTTGACGTTTCCGATTACCTTACTCACCTTTGGTTTATTTACATTAGTGATCAACGCCTTAACCCTTTGGCTGGCAAGTGCCCTAACTCCTGGTTATGGTTTTGAGATTCAGGGCTTTCTACCTGCTTTGTTAGGTTCAATTGTGCTAGCAGTTGTTTCTAGCATAATTAACTATTTGTTGAGAGTTGTTGACTAGAAAAATTAGTAAATTGTAATACTCATATTTGAGGCTTGGGCAACAGCTAGCGTTACCGCTCCTGGTTGCCCTTGTAACTGGAAAATTTGTTTAGGAACTAATATCATGTCCGCTTGATTGCTTATTAAACCCGAAGAACCCCACCCCACCAAAGCTGCGTTTTGTCTCCCCTCCCCGCCGGCGGGGAGGGGATTAAGGGGTGGGGTGCAATGACTATGGGAATCACAACTAATTACCCGGACATGATATAAGAACCTCACTCTCAAAGCTTCTGTACTGGTAAAGGGGGAAGCAGCAAACAACGGGGTTTGAGTAGCTGCAAGAATAGCAGCTGCCTCTGCTACGCTAGGTGTACCTACTTTGTGGTCGGGAATTGTGGCAGGGTTGGGGACACAGACAGAGCGAAGGATTTGGGCAGAAAAGGTTTTTAGAGGTAAATTGCGGAGGTTGCAAAGTTCTACTAAACCAACTTCCGAGGTTTTAGTGTCAATGGTAGCAAGACCTGCGATCGCACTTTGAAAAAGTTGATTTTCTCGAAATATTTGCTCAATTGCCCGATCAATCAACTGCGATGACGTTCCCCGTTTACAACCGATTCCTACCCATAAAACCTGTTGCATTTGCTCTATTTCCTGATTCAGATCCTGTCACGGTTTATCGTAAATTAAAGGGTTTAAGACTCCTACCTCTACAGGTAGCCCCAGTTTCAGTCGGGGTTTAAATCCCCCGGAGTTGCTCCTCTTGGGGAGACCCCAAGACCGCACTCCTCTTCATCTGAAAATGTCTAAAATGTTTGAATTTTGAATTTTGAATTGTTAACATACTTGGGTTTACTCCAACAGCCAACCAAATAAATTTCCTACTGTCAACCTCAACTCACTTGCAAAATCTGGCACAGGAAGTAAAGCTTCTAATTCATCGAACATGACTGGCTGTTGATTGCGGATGTACACAAATACTGTTTGTTCTTCTGGATCAATCAGCCAACCCATTTGTGTTTCATAATTCAGACAATGTAAAATGTTTTTTGTAACTTTCGTTTGTCTTTGATCAGGCGATAGAATCTCGATAGTCCAATCGGGAGATGCTGAAAATAAATTTGCTACCCTGCCATTTTCTTTGCGAGGTATTCTCTCCCAAGTAAATACCGCTACATCCGGGACAATTGATCTGCCACCAAATGTACACCGCAGTTCTGGATATGCTCGTGCAACTTTTTGGGGTTTCAAGACAGCATTAATAAAAATAATCAGTTCACCTTGAATAGTGCTATGTTCTCCCTGTGCCATAGGTTTCTCAATAATTTGTCCATTGATGTACTCACTAGCGGGCTTCGTTTCTGGTAGCATCAGAAACTCCGCCAAAGTTATGTTTTTAGATGATGTCTGTACCATTTGCGATCGCCTCCAATAAAACGCCCTCTTCCAACTCCACGAATTATGAATTACGAATTACGAATTAGTATTACATCCTCTCCAATACCTGAATTCCCAACAAAGATAATCCTAACTTCAGGGTTCTAGCGGTCAAATCACATAAAATCAAGCGAGATGTTCGCTGTGGTTCCTGGGCTTCCAACACCTGAACTCCCTGATTGCGATCATAAAACTGATTAAACTTTTTACTCAGTTCATACAAATATTCACATAAACGATTGGGTAGCAAGTCTTGCTCTACACTACTAATAACTTCATCCAGCTGAAGTAAATATTTTGCCAGCGCTAATTCTGTTTCATGTTGCAACAGGACGGCATCGTTTTCCAACTTCTTAAAGTTAATATCACCCTTGCGGCTAATCCCCTGAATCCGGGCATAAACATACAGCATATAAGGTGCAGTATTACCTTTGAGATCCAGCATTTTGTCGTAGCTGAAAATATAGTTACTGGTGCGGTTTTGGCTTAAGTCTGCATACTTAACTGCACTGATCCCAACGACCCTAGCAACTTCATTAATAAATTCTTCAGTTTCTTGGCGTTCTTCTTCTTGTAATCTAGTTTTTAGGTCAGCATAGGAACGAGAAACAGCTTCATCTAATAAATCCCGCAACCGCACAGTATCCCCAGAACGAGTTTTGAATTTTTTACCATCTTCTCCTAACACCAACCCGAAGGGAATATGCACTAATTCCACATCATCGGGAATCCATCCGGCTTTGCGTGCTACCTGAAAAAATTGAGCAAAGTGGTTTCCTTGTCCAGCATCTGTTACATAAATTATGCGCTTTGCTTGATCCTGCTGAATCCGGTAGCGGAGGGATGCTAAATCAGTTGTGGCATAGTTATAACCGCCATCTGATTTCTGCACAATTAACGGCAAAGGTTCACCTTCTCTATTTGTAAACCCTTCCAGAAAAACGCATTTCGCTCCTTGATTTTCTACCAGTAACCCAGATTTATTTAAATCTTCGACAACGCCAGATAGTAAAGGATTATAGAAAGATTCTCCACGTTCAATTACTTGAACATCTAGCAAGTCATAAATTATTTGAAACTCCCGCCGCGACTGTTCGCACAGTAGTTTCCAAGCATGGATTGTATCCTCTGCACCTGCTTGTAGTCTGACGACTTCTTGGCGTGCTGTTTCTTGAAAAGCTGCATCTGTATCAAACCGTAGTTTGGCTTTGCGGTAAAAAGAGACTAAATCACCAATCTCTAAAGCATTAGCGGTGGTAAGCGCATCTGGATAAACTTCCCGCAGATAGGCGATTAACATCCCAAACTGCGTACCCCAATCACCCACATGATTTAACCGCAGGACATCGTGTCCTTGGAATTCTAAAATTCGGGCGATGGAATCACCAATAATCGTCGAACGCAAGTGTCCGACGTGCATTTCTTTGGCAATATTCGGACTAGAAAAATCCACAATTTCCCGCTTGGGCGTTTTCGTGGCTGGAACTCCCAGTCTGGGATCAGCTTGAATCCCGTTCAGTTGTGCTTCTAAGTATGCCGTTTTCAATTTCAGATTGATAAATCCTGGCCCGGCGATTTCTGGTGGTTCGCAGATTTCGGATACATCTAATTTATCAACGATCGCAGCTGCGAGCGCTCTTGGTTGCAATCCTTTCTTTTTACTCAGGGATAAAGCCACATTCGCCTGATAATCACCAAATTTAGGATTGCTAGCAGGAACCAAAATTGGATCTAATCCAGCGAAGTCAGCCCCAAAAGCCGCGACTAAAGCCTGCTCAAGCTGAAGTTTTAGTTTTTCTTGTGTAGCGTTCATATATAAATTTTATCTGTGATCAGGGTAATATGGCTCTGGAAAAGCTTGATTATTCACTTTAGCATTTCATTTTGAGCCGCTCAATTGATCAGGCGATCGCAACCTAAATCTGCATTTGCTTGTAATCATAGGAGCATGGAAGCAGATGTTCCTAGTGATACATCATGGGTGCAAAACATCTGGGATACAAAGGCAATCCAGGCTTGCAGCAGCAAAAGCACATAGCACGGACGCTAATCAAAGAAATCGGAAAAGAACTATTCCCACTACTTTCCCCGAAAAGCTTTAAGCCGTTAAAGTTATGCAAAGGCATTTACCCACCATCCGATTACAACTTGATACACACAACAGCAAATTCAATCAGCTAGTTTGGTGCGACAAATTATTATAATGCTTCCCAGGTGGTGGTTTATTAATTTTTTATTTAAGGTTTTTAAGTTTCCCTAGTTTGATCAATTCACTAATTCATATATTCATCCTCAAAGACGACCTGGTGAATATTAAAATGATATCTAAAGATTTTTGCTATTAGTTCTCTAGATAGATCAGAAATTTTATCGGCAAACTTTAAGATGAAAAAGTCAAAAGCAAACAAAGCAGATTTTCACGAAGGACAAATTCAATGGGTAACATTATTGCTTGGCTGGTTTTGGGTTTAATTGCAGGTGCGTTAGCTAAGTTATTTTATCCAGGCACCCAAGGTGGCGGTATTCTCTCCACCATTGTTTTAGGAATCCTTGGAGCCGTTGTCGGGGGTTATTTGGGTCAAACTTTGCTAGGAAGTAGTTCAGCAGCCGCCGCATCTGTAGGAGCTTTTTCCCTGGGAAGCATTTTATTTGCTGTTCTTGGGGCTATGCTACTGATTTTCCTTTGGGGTCTATTGACTCGTCGGGCTGTGTAATAAGCTCAAATTAGCTAACACTCTTGGGAATCACTTCTAGCTGCAATAAACCGATAAAATGACATTAGAAAAAGAGCGAAGAACTATAGGAGTTTTCGCTAGATGTTCGGATGCACAATTGGCACTTCAGGAACTAAAAGCTTCTAATTTTCCAATGCACAAAGTTTCCGTAATTGCACAGGATGCAGAAGAACAAAATGATATTGCTAGTGTTGAAGTCAAAGATAGCACTGGCAATACATCCTCAGAAGATACTGCTGGAGCCGTTACTGGCTTATTAGTCGGTTTAGTCCTCTGGGTAATTCCTGGTATAGGCCGAGTCATCATAGCTGGAGCAGAAGCAATAGCGATCGCTATTGCTTCTGCAGGTGGTGCGATCAATGTAACCGCAGGTGATTTGGATGGTGTGTTGCTAGGTTTAGGAATTCCTAAAGAGCAAGCACAAGGTTATAGTAATCTAGTTTGCAAAGGTTACTATTTAGTGATAGTAACCGGGGTAGATATAGAAATTCGTCTTGCTAAGAGGGTTTTTAATCGCTGTAATATTCAACAGTGGGTTATTTCTCAGCCATACTCGACCCCAAATAGTCGCTATAAAAATGCAGTTGGTGTTTTCTCTACGCGCCAAGATACACAAACAGCGCTTACTGAACTGAAAATTGCTGGCTTTCCGATGAGTCAAGTATCGGTGATTGCTAAGGATACAAACACCCTGAATGGTCTGACTGAGGTAGATATTAGCAGTTCCAAAAATAACTACACTACTTTAGGAATTCCTGACGAGCTAGCCAGATATTATGAGCATCAAGTGACTATTGGCAATTACCTATTAGTCCTAAATAGTACTGATATCCATATGGCAGGTGCAAGAGCGATTTTAGAGAGTCACAAAATTCAATATTTTCGGATTTATAGCCAATCTGAACTTGATGCGGCTAGACGATAACTTCGGTTCCGGTTGATCTAGTTGATCTATATATCTATCTAGTGATGTACAATGGTATTCATATCATATACAAGCGCCAAAGCCACTATATTTAGTAATATTAAATGAGCGTTGAATTGTTTAATATCCTCCAAGTTTTTTTGATAAAAAACCTTGGAGGATATTAAACATAAGCTACAAGAGGGTAATCTTCGATTAAAATAATATCTGTTTCAATATAGTAAAATAGTATTTTCATAACCAATTCTACCCATTTACATTTCTACAAGATAGAAAAAAATATTTATTATTTAAAATAACGTTACATTTGTAAAGATATTAAGAGAGAAATGATAATATTTGTTTGGCGTGCGAAAAACTAAATATATCCTACGTAAACGAAATATCCTACATTTGTTTTGGATAGTTATAGCGGTTCCCAGGTGCATGAAGTACATATACATAAAATATCAAAATCAAAACCTCACCCCCAACCCCTCTCCATAAGTTCGGAGAGGGGAGATAAAACACAAGTTTATCGGGGTGAGGTTAAGCTGTACCTCAGTAGAATAGGAAACGCTATAAAACATAATCAGAATAGTCTCAAACACAGAAATAATTTGAATACCTGCCTGGAATAATGTTGAATCGTTTGAAGATTGGAACCAAGATTGGAGTAAGTTTTGCCCTGAGTTTGGCAACTCTGACCACCATTGGTCTAATCTCCTACCAAAGTACCAATGATCTAATTGAAACCTCGCGCCAAGAAAACCATACCTACCAAGTGTTAAGTCAGCTTGAAGACCTCAACTTACAAGTGACAAATGCTGAGACTGGGCAACGTGGTTACATTATTACTGGAGAACAGCGCTATTTAGAACCTTATAACGATGCTATTCAAGTAATGAATCAAAAAGTTAAGGAACTTCAGAGGTTAACAGCAGATAACCCTAAGCAACAACAGCAGTTGGATGTTTTACAGCCATTAATCACTCAGAAGCTGGATGAACTTCAAGAAACTATCGACTTGCGCCAGAACCAAGGTTTTGAAGCTTCTCAGAAGGTCGTTCTGACAGACCGGGGCAAGCAACTAATGGGTGAAATCCGCAAAGTTATCCAGACGATGAAAACTGAGGAAAATACACTGCTGAAACAGCGCTCTGAGAGGGCACGAGTAGCTGCTCGGCAAACCATCGCTAGCATTGTTTATAGTATTCCTCTATTTTCTTTGATCTTGGCTTTGATCGGATTCATCCTGACCCGAAATATCTCAGTACCTCTGAAGCGAGTTTCTGATTTAGCACAAAAGGTGGCGGATGGGGATTTATTGGTGAGTTTACCAGATAGCGATCGCCTGGATGAAATTGGTGTGTTGACGCGCACTTTCAACCAGATGATCGTTAATTTGCGAAACACAACTCAAAAAAATGACGAGCAAAATTGGCTAAAATCTAACTTAGCTGAATTTACCCAGATGCTCCAAGGGCAGCGAAATCTAGAAAATGTGTCTCGGATGATCTTGTCGAATTTAGCACCACTGGTTGGAGCATCCCAAGGCGTTTTTTATAAGATGGACTCAATAGACGACCAGCCTGTATTGAAGTTGTTGAGTAGTTATGCTTATAAAGAGCGGAAAAATCTGGCAAATCAGTTTCGCTTGGGCGAGGGACTGGTGGGACAATCTGCCTTAGAAAAACAAAGAATCCTGCTTACAGAAGTTCCTAGTGACTATATCCGCATCAGTTCCGGCTTAGGAGAAGCTCCCCCATTAAATATTATTGTCTTGCCCATACTGTTTGAGACGCAGGTGAATGCCGTAATTGAACTTGCCTCTTTTGGGCCTTTTAACGAATTGCACCTGAGATTTCTAGAGCAATTGAGTGAAAATCTGGGTGTATTTTTAAATAACATCGCCTCACAAGTGCAAACTCAGCAACTACTTGAAGAGTCTGTTACTTTAACAGAGGAACTGCAAACCCAACAAGAAGAACTACAGCAGAGCAATCAACGCCTGGAAGAACAGGCGCACGAGTTGGAAGAATCACAATTTCTTGTGAAGCAGTCTAACGAAGAATTACAACAATTAAATGAGGAGCTAGAAGAAAAGGCAGAATTGTTAGAAGTTCAAAATCGAGGAGTTGCTCGCAAGAACGAAGAAGTTGAGCGGGCGAGGCAGTCTTTGGAAGAAAAAGCTGAACAACTGGCGTTGTCTTCTAAATATAAGTCAGAATTTCTCGCAAATATGTCCCACGAGTTACGGACACCGCTAAATAGCCTATTAATTTTAGCAAGGCTGCTAGCAGATAACTCTCTTAGCAACTTGACCGACAAACAGGTTGAGTATAGCCGGACTATTTACTCGGCTGGAACTGATTTGCTGGAGTTAATCAATGACATTCTAGATTTGGCAAAAATTGAGTCGGGTACTATGTCGCTCGATATTGAGCAAATTCCTTTTACAGATTTGCAGACATCTCTAGAGCAGACTTTCCGGGAAGTTGCCCAGAATAAAAAAATCAATTTTACTATTCAACTGGATGAGAAGTTACCCTCGACAATTTCTAACGACTCCAAACGCCTGCAACAAGTGCTGAAAAATCTCCTAGCTAACGCCTTTAAGTTTACCGAAGGGGGAGGCGTGAACTTACAAATTAGCATGTCTTCGGAGGCAGGCGAAGTTGATAATTCCATGATTGCTTTTGCAGTTAGCGACACGGGTATAGGCATTCCAGCCGAGAAGCAGAAGATTATTTTCGAGGCATTTCAACAGGCAGATGGCACCACCAGCCGCAAGTACGGAGGGACTGGTTTGGGCTTGTCTATCAGCCGCGAATTGGCTCAACTGTTGGGAGGGAGAATTGAACTAGTCAGCCAACCAGGACAGGGAAGCACCTTCACCCTTTACTTGCCCAGGCGACAGGAAAAGAATGGTCAAAATACTCTCACCACACTACCCCCTGAGCCAATCACCTCTATCCGCACAGCATCGATCATCAAAGAAGTGCCAATGGTCGAAAACAGACCCACGACTGTGGATACCTCTGCATCCGGGAAAGTACTTAGCAGCTTCCTCAGCGAAATCCCAGACGATCGCGAAATAATTCAACCGGGCGATCGCATTTTACTAATTATCGAGGATGACGATAAATTTGCCCGCATCTTACTAGATATGGCACGTCAGCAGGGCTTTAAAACCATCGTTGCTTTACAGAGCAAACAAGGTCTAGCACTCGCGCAACAGTTTAAACCCAATGCGATTATGCTAGATATCCAGATGCCAGAGATGGATGGTTGGACGGTGCTGGATCGTTTGAAGCATAACGCAAACACTAGACATATACCAGTACACATACTTTCTGTTGATGAAAGACAGCAACGGGGATTACACTTAGGAGCGATTACCTATCTCCAAAAACCCGTTTCTCCAGAAGCGCTAACTCAGGTATTGACTGAGATTAAAGGCTTTATTGAGCGTCAGGTAAAAACTCTCCTGATCGTCGAAGATGACCCCGTACAAGCCCAAAGTATTATCGAACTGATTGGTAATAGTGATGTCCAGAGTACAGCAGTGGGTACGGGAGCAGAAGCGCTCTCGATTTTGCGATCGCATCACTTTGATTGTATGGTGCTGGATCTCGGTCTGCCCGATATGAGCGGGTTTACACTAATTGAGCAGATCAAGCTTGAACCCAGACTTTTGAAACTGCCGATCATCGTTTACACCGGCAAAGAACTCAGCCGACAAGAAGAAACCCAACTGCGGGGACTAGCAGAGACAATTATTATTAAAAATGTGCGATCGCCAGAGCGGTTGTTAGACGAAACTGCCCTGTTTTTGCATCGGGTGCAAGCAAATTTGCCCCCACCAAAGCGTCAAATCCTAGAGCAACTACATCAAACTGACCCGGTGCTGGCTAATCGGAAAATTTTGATTGTAGATGATGACCTGCGAAATATTTTTGCCCTGACCAGCTTTTTAGAAAGCTATCAAATGCAAGTGCTGTTTGCCGAAAATGGCAGAGATGGCATAGAGAGGCTGCAAGCTAATCCTGACATTAATATAGTTTTGATGGATATCATGATGCCGGAAATGGACGGTTACGAAACCACCCGCGCCATCCGCCAGCAACAACAGTTTCGCTCACTACCAATAATTGCTTTAACTGCTAAAGCCATGCCAGGCGATCGCGAAAAGTGCATTGAAGCTGGAGCCTCTGACTACATCACCAAACCTGTAGATACTGAGCAACTGCTTTCACTACTCCGGGTTTGGTTGTATCGTTAAGAGGATGTTTGAAAAGTATTGGGCGAATAAAATTCGCTACTACACAAACTTTCGTTTTCCTCCGTGGACTAACGAAAAAGTAGGGTTTTTAACCCACGCAGGTGGGTTTTGTCTGTATAGCCGCGACTTCTAGTCGCCAGGGCTAGTAATAAATTAGACTTTTCAAACAACCTCTAAGGAGTCATCTTTTTTATTAGCCTTTTCCAAGAGGGCTTTTCCATACTCATCAGATTCTAAAGAATCCTCAAAAACAGGAACTTTGATTTTTGAAAAAACTCAGTAGACATCTATTCCCTATTTCCCATATTCTCATTCAACTTTTGCATAAATTCTTGATGTTCAGTGGCAGCTAAACCTGCTTGTAACACAGATAATACCGTTGCCATTTCTCCTGACAGTAAGGCACGTACCGGCAACCACAACCCTGGAAATACCTGACTGCGAATAATTCCCTGCTCATCGGTTGGTAGCGAAACATACTCGTCTGCTTGCAGCCTAAACCAATCCAACTGATTATCTAATGTTCGCCAGACAATATACTCTTGTACTCCATTCCGTCGATAGGTGCGTTTTTTATCATGTAAATCGATGGCTGCACTGCTTGCTGCCACTTCTATCACCAGTTCGGGTGCGCCTTGGATATAATCATCCTCACTAATCAATGCCTGTCTGCCCGGAATGAATAGTACCGCGTCAGGCTGTGGTTCATTATCCGGATCTAAACGCACTGTGGGTTCAATTCCCAAAACAACGCCAGGTGTTGCCGTTTTATAGTTCCACAACCACCCGATCAAATCTCCATGTGGTTCCCCATGACTTTTAATTCTCAGTGGGGATGCCATGATATACACAACTCCTTCAACCAGTTCAGCTTTTCTTAAATGCGGCATTGCCTGATAGCGACGCTCAAATTCGCAGCGAGATAAGCGATCGCCATTTTCCAGAGGTAAAACTGAAATCACTTTTTTAGGAGTTGTAACCATCCCTTTGTCCTCTTTACGCAAATTGTCCAAACTGAATCAAAGTATTCTAATTTGGCAGTGCTGCATCCATTTTACTACTGCACGCCAATAACCCCACCCTAAGAGGGATGGGGCTGTCGGGTATCTCGCAGAAGAACAGTTGAAATTATTTCTTAATAATCTTGAGAATAAACTTAGTTATATAACTAAAAGCCCACACTGTACCGAATCAAAAGGACAGCGTGGGTAATTTATTCCTCTAACACAAATGACAGTCTAGCGGAACATACTACTGACTGAAGTATCTTCATGAATCCGCCAGATAGTTTCTCCTAACAGATTAGCTACTGACAGCACCACTAGTTGGGGAAAACGATTGTTTTCTGGTATGGGAATCGTATTTGTGACAATGACTTCCTCAAACAAGCCACTGGATAACCGCTCCATCGCCGGTGGAGAGAACACCGCATGAGTTGCACAGGCGTATACCTGACGCGCTCCTTCTTCACGCAGTAATCGCGCCCCTTCCGCGATCGTGCCCCCAGTATCGATCATGTCATCCACCAACACTGCCGTTTTGCCTTTAACATCGCCGATGATATTTAACACTTCGGCAACATTATGTGCCTGACGACGTTTGTCAATAATCGCCAGTGGAGCATCACCCAGTTTTTTTGCAAATGCCCTAGCTCGCGCTACACCACCAACATCGGGGGAAACAACCACCAGGTCGGGCAATTGTTTGCTTGCTAGATAATCCAGCAATACTGGCGAACCGTAAACATGATCAAAGGGTATATCGAAATAGCCTTGAATCTGAGCCGAGTGTAAATCCATTGCTAGAACACGGTTAGCACCTGCTTCGGTGATCAAGTTAGCAACCAGCTTCGCAGTTATTGACTCTCGTCCTGCCGTTTTGCGATCGGCGCGGGCGTAGCCGTAGTAGGGAATTACTGCCGTTACCTGTCGCGCCGAAGCTCGACGACAGGCATCAACCATAATCAATAATTCCATCAAATGATCGTTCACCGGTTGACAACATGGCTGGATTAAATAGACATCACAACCCCGAATCGATTCTTGGATTTGAACGTAAAGTTCTCCATCCGCAAATCTTTTGCGAATCATTGGCCCCAAATCCATGCCCACATAACCAGCGACTTCTTGAGACAGTTGTATATTGGCAGAGCCAGAAAACAGCCGCAGGCGATGATTATTCGTTAGTCCTGTTACAGATGGTTGCACTTTGAAAGTCGCAGAACTGAGCACAGCAGATCCTCTATGTGCATTCATAGCAATATTATCATTAGAGATTTAATAGATTTAACCGAGAAATCGCTTAAAAAAACATCTGTGAGTTTTGTTGAAGCTTCCATACAAAATTAAAACATTTTTCCATAAAATTATCATTCGCTAATTGTCTAATTTTCTCAGGTTTACAAGCTATTGATAGCTTAACGGACATCAAGACCGTCCACTAGGTCTATAGTTAAAATTTTTTGAGTTGAGATAAATAACCCAATCTCTTAAAAATTGGTGTGCTAGATAGCTTCTGCTAACTACCTCATTTATAACTTAAGTGATATTGAAGTTTGTTCTTGTAACAGTATAACACCTCTGTCTAAGTATTGAAAATGTAGCTGATTATTCTATTAATTACGCGGTTACAAAAAACGATATGTCTATGATTATCTATCACTGGACATAATTTACTCAGTATAAGTTTTTAGATAAAGATTGAATAAAGTTTAAATAAAGATTGTATAAAAATGTATTTTTTTATATCAAAACATTAACTAACAACGGTAATATCAGCTAGGGAAAAAGTTGTAAGTAATTTTACTAAGATAAATTTTAAATTTTAATAAAACCTGGGAAAGTTGTTCAATCTAATTCTCCTGACATAAGGAGGCGACAGGCATACTTATGGACTCTCGGCGTACTTCAGTAGTAGAAAAATCTTTAACTGCTATAGCAACTAGTTCCCAGAAGTCGGCGTACTGTTTAGCTGCCATGCGACCGCGACAATGGACAAAAAACCTGGTGGTATTTGCAGCGCCATTGTTTGCATTTAGCATCAATCTGCAATCTCTGCTAGGTAGCCTATTAGCGTTCATATTATTTTGCTGTGCATCAAGTGGCTTCTACTTAATCAATGACATCGCAGATGTTGAATCTGACCGTCAGCACCCTGTCAAGTGTAAGCGGCCAATTGCCGCCGGATTAGTCAGTATCCGTGTGGCTAGTGGTATGGCATTGGTGCTATTAGGTGGCGCTCTGATTTTTGCGTGGTTGCGATCGCCCCAGTTGGGTGGAGCCATAACTGGATACGCCCTGTTGCAGATCGCCTATAATCTGCGACTCAAACGGATGGTGATTTTAGATGTTGGGGCGATCGCTACCGGATTTGTTCTAAGAGCCTATGCCGGTGCTGCTGCTACCGGCATCGTTTTATCAGCTTGGTTTTTACTTTGCACTGCGATGCTAGCCCTATTTTTGGGTATTGAAAAGCGCAAAGCAGAACTGCGATTAGCAAAAATTAAAGGTAACAAGCCTCGCTCTGTCCTCAAATACTATTCCTTGCCTCTGCTGGATCGCATGGAAAATGTTGTCACCACTAGCACGGTTGTTACTTATGCTCTTTGGAGTGCGGGTCCTTATCTACATGGGGCACCCACATCTTGGATGCTAGTGACTTTGCCGTTTGTTTTGTATGGAATTTTTCGCTATCAACTACTGAGTGATCCCCAAGGAATTACCAGTTACAATGACGACACTATTGAGCAAGGTGGACGTAGTGAGCGACCAGAAGAAGTTTTGTTGAAAGATTTGCCCATTCTGTTAACTGTCATCGGTTGGGTGTTCACTTGCTTTCTGATTCTCTTACTCAAACATCAAGGGCTGATCGAATAAATCTGGTAAATCGGCTAATGGCAGAATTTTCGGCATTTTGCGGATGAAAAATTTCAAATCTTTTTTGATGAAGTGGCCTAAATTGGGTATCAAAGAGAAACGCTATCCGCTTCCACGACGTATCCATACACTAGCTGAAATAAAAATTGACAAAATTAAGATTTGTGGTGTTAAAGGAATCGTTCTTGATTTAGATAACACGATTATTTCTGAAGACGATCGCTACCTATCTCCTTGTGCAGAAGATTGGATTACACAAGCAAAGTTAGCTGGATTGCAATTTTTTATCCTCTCAAATGGGAAACGTCGCTATCGCGTCAAATATTGGTCTCATCGTCTTGATATTCCAGCACTCAGTCCCGCTAAAAAACCTTTTCCCCCAGCATTTCGACAGGCAATAGCTCATATGCGGTTGCCAGCAAAACACATACTCGTTATTGGTGATAGTTTACATACTGATTTTGTGGGAGCATTACTTTGTAGATGTGCCTACATCCAAGTTGCTACTCTACCGCACCCGCCCCGATGGTGGGAAAAATTTGCTGGCAAATGGGTGCAAATACCTTATCCATCTGGAGGAGAACTTTGGAATTTTGACGATGCTGCTGGGTATGAGAGTTTTTTGTGAATTGCTCTTTTGAGCAAAAAATATCACCTTATAAATTGAGTAAATTTTCACCATGAACAACCAGATAGTTTTTAGCTTGCTGATTTTAATCACAGTGGGGTTAAATACACTGGCTCAAAATCTATTAAAACTAGGAGCAGGACAAAGCCCATTAAATATCTATTTACTGGGAGGAATTTGTACTTATGGTCTGAGTACGGTTTTTTACGTGGTAGTTTTAGGGAAACTGAATTTATCAGTTGCCTATCCAGTAGTGATCGGATTAACAATTATATTCACAATGATCACTGGTGCTGTAGTTTTGCGAGAAAAAGTCTTAATTTCCCAATGGTTAGGAGCAGGTTTGATGTTGAGCGGTATCTGTGCGATCGCTTTAAGTAAACATTGATTAGTATTTCTAAAATAGTTAAGTTATCTAATTAAAAGTACCAGGACAGAAAACGGTTTATCCTAGTATCACTAACAAACTACTCTTGACTTATTACATTGTTTTGAAGGATTTGCCTGATTCATTGTCCCGGAAGTTGGGATGAAAGAAGGTACGCCGCAGTAGTTACTATAGTGTTATGCAGAAGAAAGAAAATTATGATAAAAATGCAAAATCAGAGATGGTCAAAATATTATCTCTCTGTTTTCATAGTGATTTTTTTGAGTGTTGTTCTCCGCTTCTTTATGCTCTCAAACCAGAGTCTTTGGTATGATGAGGGTTTGAGTTTAACTAATTCCGATGTCTCGACGCTTCAAGAGAGCATTGCGAGAGTAAGATACATCGGAAATAGTGATAGATTTCAACCCCTATATTTCATAGTTTTGTTTTTGTGGCGTCAGGTATTTGGTGAAAGTGAATTTGCCCTTCGCTCACTCTCTGCTGTTTTAGGAATTGGCTCAACTATCGTTATATTTTTTACTGCTTTGCGGATATATGGAAAAAAGCACGCTTTCTGGTCTTTGCTAATTCTGACATTTAGTTCTTTCTGTATTTACTACAGCCAAGAGGCAAGAATTTATGCCTTAGCAATGTTTATAGCTTCACTTCAACTATATTTCTTCAGCACGGTATTAGTTAAAAATGAAGGTAATCAAGGTATTTCAATATGGCTATTCAGTCTTTTTACTGCCATAGGAATTTTTACTAATATTAACTTCTGCTTTTCCACAATAGCTCTATGTCTATCTCATATTGCCATCTATAGAAATTTTCGGCAATGGCTGCGATGGTGGCTTCCGGCTGGGTTTTTATCTTTACCGCCAGTTTTATATTACCTGACTTTACCTGGAGCAACTGATCCAGAAAGCATTTCGGTTTCTCGCTTGGGATTTCCCATAATTCAAAATGTTATTTTCGTGTTACACGGAATTTTAGTGGGGACAACTTACGGGCCTTCAATGGAGCAGTTGCGCGGCGATGATAGAGTACAGGTTATATTTCGTTACTGGCCTCAGATACTTTTATTGGTGATTGTCGGTACTGTAATTTTTCTGGCTTTAATAAAAGTTTTATTAAGACACAAAAAAAATAACAGAGAGCAGCATCCTGATTACTTCTTTGCTTCTGTTCTTGTCATGGCATTTTTACTAGGATTGCTCTTAGCTATAGTTACCAAATTTAATTGGGTACCGCGTCACTCTTATTATCTTTGGCTACCACTTGCCATGCTTATCCCATCAGCTTTGAGTCAAAGACCTGGTATTAGCTCAAAGCGTTATGGAGTGTCTCAGTTGGCTCAAATCGCTGTCATATCTCTGATAGTTCTAAATATTTATTCTATTTCTAACTACTACTTCAATGATGACTATCAGAAAGATGACTACCGCTCTGCGAGCCAGTACATTATCAAAAATCAATCACCTTCTACAAAATCTGTATTTTTATTTGGCAATCCCAGATTATTTAGATACTACGGTGACACTCAAACTCTGGATGGAAGGGATTTGGGGGACCAGTTAAGAAAGGGAATTAAGGTTGAAAATTTTGCAGAAAAAATTGAAAAATTAACAAATAGTGCGGATATAGTTTTGATCGTAGTTAATCGTGATTATCTATTTCCCAAAGAATTGATTGAAAAAGAGATGAGTGATTTGTATAACCTGGATTCTCAAGTTAATTTTGCATATTTCAAAATCTATCGTTTTCCCAGGAAGAAAAATTGAAGAAGAATTCAGGAAACATCGAACGCTGAATAAGCGTTTTGATTCTGATGCCTCGGCGGAGCCTCTTCGTTTTGCTCCTGATATCATGTTCGCCAGATTACCCATAATAAAAGAACCCCACCCCCAACCCCTCCTGCTTGCGGAGAGGGGAGACAAGGCGGGGTGGGGTTCTTCGGGTTTAATAAGCAATCAAGCGGACATGATATGACTTCTGAATTCTTCTTCAAGTAGTAGGAAACAACCTTGCTCTGGTGGGGATCTACCCATTAGGTATAGTAGAATATTGCCGCAGGTAACTGTATGTCGCCTCTTGGACTTAATCTTTGTGGGTGACTTCCTCCTCAGTTGCTATTACACTCAATCATTCGATCATGCAACCACCCATTACAGTTGGCACTGTCTTGCAAAACCGTTACCGCATAATTCAAATTCTCGGACAAGGAGGATTTGGTAGAACCTATCTGGCAGAAGACCAGAGGCGCTTTAACGAACTTTGCGCGATCAAAGAATTGATTCCAACAGCAACAGAGGCTTTGGCTTGGGAGAAGGCACAAGAGCTTTTTCACCGAGAAGCTACCATTTTGTATCAAATACAACACCCACAAATCCCTAAATTCCGGGAAAGATTTGAGCAAGACCAACGCTTATTTTTGGTGGAGGACTACGTTGCAGGTCAAACCTACCGAACTCTGCTGGCTGAACGGATAGCTGTGGGTCAAACCTTCACAGAAGCTGAAGTATTGCGGCTGATAGTGTTGTTGCTGCCTGTTTTAGAGCATATTCACAGTCGAGGGATTATTCACCGGGATATCTCGCCAGAAAATATTATTTTGCGAGATAGTGACGCTAAACCTGTGTTAATTGACTTTGGGGTGGTAAAGGAACTGGCAACGCGTTTACTCTCGCCAGAGAGTGCAATGCCAGAAACAACCGTGGGAAAATTAGGCTACTCTGCGAGTGAACAAATGCAAACAGGGGGAGCTTATCCTAGTAGTGATTTGTATGGATTAGCGGTGAGTGCAATTGTTTTGCTGACTGGTAAAGAACCAAGGGAGCTATTTGACGAAAACCAAATAACTTGGAATTGGCAACGGTGGGTAAGAGTTAATCCGCGATTTGCTCTGGTTTTAAATCGAATGTTGAATCATATACCGAGCGATCGCTACCAAAGTGCTGCTAATGTATCCCAAGCACTACAATCTCTGGTTCAACCCAGTGTTTCTACCCCCGATGTATCGAACTTGCAGACAATGGCTGTTGATCGCCGTCCTCACCTAGTACCACCAGCAGCTTCGCCCAAGAAACAACCCGATCCTGTAATTCCAGCACGTTCCACTAGCTCAGTTTTGGACAATCCCTTAGCGATCGGGGCAATTGGCAGCGCTGTAGTGATCATAGCGGGATTTGGTTCTTGGGCGCTGGTCAGTTCCATCCGCAGCCAGCCGAAAACACCACCAGCTGAGACGCTTCCACAAAATTTCCCTTCACCAGTGATTTCTAGTGGTACTACATTCACACCCACACCCACTAACGATCAACCTGTTGTATCTACTAAGCGCCTCAATCTGGCAGCATCTAATAACACAGCCACGGTTCAAGATACTCTCAAAACAAATCAAATAATCCGGTACACTTTTTTTGGGCAGGAAGGTGACAAGTTAACTGCGTTTATTGACCCAAGAAGCAGCGTTTTGCTAGCAGTCTTAAGTCCCAATCAACAACCAATTGATAATGCCCAGCAAGTAACATCCTTTGAAGGCACATTGCTGGTTACTGGTAAATATACTATTGAGTTAACACTGGTTTCAGGAGTTGCCGAAAGCAATTACAATCTCAATGTTGCATTGGAAAAACCAGTCAAACCAACACCAACAGAGACACCCCTGGCAATTCCGACAGAAACACCTCTGGTAATACCGACAGAAACACCCCTGGTAATACCGACAGAAACACCCCTGGTAATTCCAACAGAAACACCCCTGGCAATTCCGACAGAGACACCCACCCCACTTCCTCCGAGTGGCGAAACGCCAACTTTTCCGCCGGTTGATGGAACACAACCGTTTTCTGGCCAAAGAAATTAATGTTAAACACACTACTGATTACTGGAACTGATACCGAAGCTGGCAAAACTGTTTTAA
This sequence comes from Nostoc sp., assembly GCF_036919555.1. GTDB lineage: Bacteria > Cyanobacteriota > Cyanobacteriia > Cyanobacteriales > Nostocaceae > Nostoc. The sequence continues at coordinate 37,950 of NZ_JBALCS010000007.1, read as the reverse complement.
CAACAGCGTTAGCAGCCTATTGGCAAAAATATTACCCGTTGCGTAGCTGGGGAATCATGAAACCGATTCAATCGGGGATTGGCGATCGCGAGTGGTATCAAAAGTTATTTACACTAGAACAATCCCCAGAAGAAATTACACCTTTGTACTTTCAAGCACCTTTAGCCCCTCCCATAGCAGCAGCACGGGAAAATCGCCGAGTAGATTTAGTTCTTGTGTGGCAAGCTTTGTCGAAATTGCGATCGCATCGTGATTTTGTGCTTATAGAAGCCTTGGGAGGGTTAGGTTCGCCAATAACTGAGGAATTAACGGTAGCCGATTTAGCGGGAGAATGGCGTTTACCAACAGTATTGGTAGTGCCAGTCAGATTAGGTGCGATCGCTCAAGCAGTGGCGAATGTAGCATTAGCTAGACAATCGCGCGTCAATCTCAAAGGCATTGTTTTGAACTGCGTACAACCTCGAACGGATGCAGAAATAGCCGATTGGACACCACACCAATTGATTCAATCACTTACTAACACACCAGTTTTAGGCTGTTTGCCCTATTTAGATAACCTGACTGATTTAGATAAACTTGCTGAAATAGCATCAGATTTAGATTGGGAAACACTAACACTTTAAATTGGGGATTGGGCATTGGACATTGGGCAAAACAGTTCCTCTTTTCCGAGTAAAAAAGTGAGATTCCCCACTCAGCACTCAGCACTCAAAACTCAGCACTGATCAGGGGCATTGGGCATTGGGCATTGGGCATTGGAGAAAAAGTAGCGAACGTCCAATCACTTTTTACAACTGGTGCAGTCACAGTTCTGACATAACTTGGTAATAGCTTTGTCAATAAGACGTGCAATGGTGAGGAAGAATGGAATTAACCTAACTCTAGTGACACACAAGGCAGGATTTACCTGCCTTATTTCATCTTTGGTGAGTAAAACATCACTTCATTAGCAGCTTTCGTATGTGCCAAATACAGCAGATTGCAACAAGCGCCTCTGTACAGATTATTGTAAGGGCACAACATTGTTCATTAGTGTCAACTTAACGTAAAAACCTCCCTAGAACCAGCTTTTAGAGATTGTCTCGTTCCCAGTCGGAGACTGGGAATGCCTATGCCTATGGGAGGCTCCGCCTCAAGACTTGCGGCAGAGCCGCAATTGAAGTGCATTTCCAGCCAGAGGCTGGAAACGAGGTTTTAAAAGGGTTTGCGCTTAAGTTGACACCAATGAACATTGTTGTGCCCCTACCTGTGTACCTCATTTACCTGAAAAACGCTGTATGAATGTTTAAAGAGGTTTTTAGAATTAGCAAATGGTATTTTCTTGTCTGACGACACCGGCGCGAATACACGATATATAAATGTCATCCAAGTGGCATATCTTAGTCACGGAAACGTCACTAGCATAAGTTAATTTGTCGGTATTTGATTAAAAGTAAATTATTTACGCCTGACATGATGATGCTTTCTTTTGTGGTGGCGAATGCAGTCTGTGGCAACGGTAGCGAAGTAAATCTAGACTTTGCTAACTTTAGCTGGATTGACGTGATTATTTTAGGCATCGTTCAGGGAATTACAGAACTACTACCAATTAGCAGTACTGCTCATTTGCGGATAGTGCCAACTCTACTGGGACTGAAAGATCCGGGGTCTGCTTTTTCCGCAGCAATGCAGTTAGCTAGCTTGACTGCTGTTTTAGTCTATTTTTGGCAAGACTTAAAAAAATTAACAGGAGAGACAATTAGAGCAATTAGCAGGCAAGACTATCAATCTAGTTCTTTGCAACTGATGTTAGGCTTATTGTTAGGAACTTTGCCGATTGCTGTGGCTGGTGTGCTACTCAAACCAATTCTTAACGCCTGTAACTCACCAATACGAGGGTTAGTAGTTATCGGAGCGGCTTCAATTATTATGTCAGGATTGCTGGCGATCGCCGAAAAACGTGGAGGACGCGATCGCACTTTCGACAACCTCACCCTCTGGGATGGCATTTGGGTAGGGGTTGCTCAAGCTTTTGCTCTGATTCCTGGCGTTTCTCGCTCTGGTTCCACCCTTACTGCTGGGTTATTTTTGGGCATGAAACGGGAGACATCTGCCCGATTTTCTTTTTTGTTGGGCTTACCAGCCGTGATTTTGGCAGGTGCTGTAGAACTCCACACACTTACGAAAGCCGGACTGAGTGCAGCTGGTTGGTTGACTTTATTAGTGGGCTTAATCTCCGCCAGCATTTCCGCTTTTCTAGCAATTTGGGGACTCCTACGCTACCTAGAAAAACACAGTACCTTGATTTTTATTTTCTACCGCTTGGCGATGGGTGTATTTTTAATAGTTGCTGTGATGGCTGGTTGGTTGCAAAATTGATTTTAACTGATAATGGGGTATGACGATATGGACATAAACCCGATTGACCTGGTTGAGCCGGAAAACGATGAACCCGAAACCTCAGCTAACCGCGAAAAACGTCAAAGCCGTCTAAATAGTGCTGTTGCAATTGCAGTTGCATTGATCGCAACCTTTATGGGGATCTGCAAAGTCAAAGACGATAATCTGGTTCAGGCAATGCAGCAAGCTCAAGCAAATAAAATTGACGATTGGGCGTTATACCAAGCTCGTAATATTCGTGAAGAAATAGCCAAATCAAATGTGACGCAACTCAAATTGCAATCTCTTTCTCAACCTTCTGCGGTGAGGGCTGACTATGAAAAACAGATTGCGGCTTATCAAGTCATTGCTGATAAAGAAGACCAGAAAAAGCAGGAACAGAAGGTAGCCGCCGAAAAAGATCAAACAACCTATGACCAGCTGAATTACCATGACGACCAGTTTGACCTAGCTGATGCCTCCTTATCGCTCTCTGTCTCGCTATTTGCTATCACATCTCTATCTCAGAAAAGATGGTTGTTCTACCTCGCCTTGGTTCCAACTATATTTGGCTTGGTGATGGGGTTATCTGGATTATTAAACTGGCAACTACATCCCGATGCGTTGACCAAATTACTATCCGAAAACTTCTTAGAAAAGCCAGCCGAAAAAAAAATAGTGCTTTCCACTCGCACTTCCCCAAATCCCAAAGTGTTCTGAAGTCCTATTGGCAAGCTGGCGGGATGATCAACTACTTATGCTCTACATAATTGAATTATTAGGAATGTTGCCACCATAAAAGGGAACAAACTCCCCACTCCCGACGATAAACTGGGAAAATAAACTAAGTTAGCTGTACTTAAACTAGTTTGTCTTCATAATGGTTTCTACCTTTCCCAATCCCTCTTCTGTTGACCTATCTCGCATCCGACTGGCAATCCGTTCATTGCAACCACAATTAGTAGAGTGGCGGCGGCGATTGCATCAACAACCAGAGTTGGGTTTTCAAGAAAAACTGACGGCTGAATTTGTATCACAAAAGCTGCAAGAATGGGAAATTGAGCATCAAACTGGTATTGCTCACACTGGCATTGTTGCCACCATAAAAGGTAACAAACTCAGCACTCAGGACTCCGTACAGACGCGATTAATCGCGTCTCTCCCCACTCCCCAAGTTTTGGCGATTCGGGCAGATATGGATGCTTTACCAATCCAAGAACTCAACGAAGTGCCCTACAAATCGCAGCATGATGGAGTCATGCACGCTTGTGGACATGATGGACATACTGCGATCGCTTTAGGTACAGCTTACCATCTCCAGCAGCATCGCCAAGACTTCTCTGGTATCGTGAAAATTATTTTTCAGCCAGCAGAAGAATCACCAGGAGGCGCAAAACCGATGATTGAAGCTGGAGTTCTGAAAAATCCTGATGTTGACGCGATTATCGGTTTGCACTTATGGAATAATTTGCCTTTGGGAACAGTGGGTGTGCGGGCTGGAGCGTTGATGGCAGCTGTGGAGTGCTTTAACTGCACAATTTTGGGCAAAGGTGGACACGGCGCACTACCCCATCAAACTGTTGACTCCGTGGTAGTTGCTGCTCAAATTGTGAATGCTTTGCAAACCATTGTCGCTCGGAATGTTAATCCCATTGATTCAGCTGTGGTGACAGTAGGCGAACTTCATGCTGGAACCAAGCGGAATGTGATTGCTGATACAGCGAGAATGAGTGCCACTGTCAGGTATTTTAATCCTAGTTTGAAAGGCTTTTTCAACCAGCGTGTTGAGCAGATTATTGCTGGAATTTGTCAAAGTCATGGTGCGAGTTATGACTTAGAATACTGGTCACTTTATCCACCAGTAATTAATGATATTAAGATAGCGGAATTGGTGCGAACTGTAGCAGAAGAAGTGGTAGAAACCCCAATGGGTATTGTGCCAGAATGCCAAACTATGGCTGCTGAAGATATGTCATTTTTCTTGCAAGAGGTTCCTGGTTGCTATTTCTTCTTAGGTTCTGCTAACCCTGAGAAAGACTTGGTCTATCCTCATCATCATCCCCGGTTTGATTTTGATGAGACGGCGTTAGGAATGGGTGTGGAAATGTTTGTTAGATGCGTGGAAAAGTTTTTTAGTTTATGAGTAGGCGGATATTAAAATCTCGTTTCCAGGTTTTACTTGGAAATACTTTTCATCGCGGCTCTATCTGCCGCTTGAAAAGGTTTTGATGACGACTCGGCGGTTGAGCTTGGTATGCATGGCTTGGTAGGTAACTGCAAAACCACTACCGCCCAAGTGTTTTTCTATCTTGTATTTGCCGTTGTATATTAGCTGTCCATCTTGCCAGAACATATGCCTAGATTTATTGATGGCTAATCTTGATTCTGACACGCTTTTTGTTGGTTATGGTGGTTTTCCATCAGTAGGTATGGAGAATGTGGCGTTGCTGAATTAGGCTATAAATAGCTTACGCAGAGGCGCGAAGAGGAAGATTGAGTTTTTGTAAAATTCCGTAATGTTAAGAATGTTAACCTGAGTTCGACAAACGTATTGCCCTCGCAAAAGCAACAAATGCGACTACCGTTCTAACAAATGCGATTGCAAAAGCAACAAATGCGACTACCGTTCTAACAAATGCGATCGCAAAAGCAACAAATGCGACTGCTGATCTAACAAATGCGGTCGCAAAAGCAACAAATGCGACTGCTGATCTAACAAATGCGATCGCAAAAGCAACAAATGCGACTACCGTTCTAACAAATGCGATCGCAAAAGCAACACATACGACTACCGTTCTAACAAATGCGATCGCAAAAGCAACACATACGACTACCGTTCTAACAAATGCGATCACAAAAGCAACAAATACGACTGCTGATCTAACAAATGCGATCACAAAAGCAACAAATGTTCTGTAGCTTGTACCCTGATATCTAATAGTGAAGCTATTATGCTTCAAAAAATACAAGATGACGCGATCGCAGAAGTTGTGTTATAAAAACGGGCAACTTCTGAGGATTTCTGTATTTTTGCCTGATCGCTGACGTATACTCGAATTTTTCGTAAATGCGTAATTTCTACACCAATGGAATCAAATGCTACTGTAAGCAATCAACTTTTAGGGTTTAATCATCAGTAATCTTTAAAAAATCTAAAAAATTATGTTAGCTATCCCTATTAATCTAAATTTACCTCGTACACCCAGCCTAATAACTTCTTTACCCGGGCCTCGCGCTCAAGCAATTGTACAACGCGATCGCGCCGTAACTTCCCCTTCTTACACCCGCGATTATCCCTTAGTTGCATTTCGCGGCCAGGGCTGTATGGTGGAAGATGTAGATGGCAATGTATTTCTGGATATGACCGCAGGTATTGCCGTTACCGCCACCGGACACGCCCACCCAGAAGTCGTCAAAGCAATTCAAGAACAGTCGGCGCGTCTGCTGCATATGTCGGGGACGGATTTTTATTATGAGCCGATGGTGGAACTAGCGGAACAACTAGCGATTCGCGCCCCTTTTCCCCAGCCACGGAATAACGCTGAGTTCCCTGCAAAAGTATTTTTCACCAATTCCGGGGCAGAATCTAACGAAGCAGCCATCAAACTAGCTCGATATTATACCAAGCGATCGCTAATCGTAGCCTTCTTAGGTGCATTTCACGGACGCACCTATGGAGCAATGTCTCTCACGGGTTCCAAAACAGTACAGCGAGCTAATTTTGGGCCTTTACTTCCTGGGGTGACTCATATCCCCTATGGCACTCACGCTAGCTTAGATTACCTGGAACAACAGCTATTTGGCACAATTTTACCACCGCCAGAAGTAGCGGCGATCGTAGTCGAAGCGATTCAAGGAGAAGGTGGGTATATTGTTCCCGAAGATGGTTTTTTAAAACGGATTCGGGATATTTGCGATCGCCACGGTATTCTGATGGTAGTGGATGAAGTGCAAGCGGGGATGGGGCGGACTGGTCGCTTATTTGCGATCGAGCATTGGGGTGTCATGCCTGATATCATTACCACTGCTAAAGGCATCGCTAGTGGTCTGCCATTAGGAGCTATACTTGCCAGACCTGAGTTAATGACTTGGCCTCCTGGTTCTCACGCCACCACATTTGGCGGTAATCCCGTAGCTTGTGCTGCTGGTATTGCCACTCTGCGACTGCTGGAAAGTGGTTTAATGGCCAACGCTACCCAGATGGGAGAATTATTACAAGCTAGTCTTACCAAGTTGCATCAAAGATTTCCTAGAGTATCGCCGCCACGAGGTAAGGGTTTGATGGTTGCGGTGGACTTATTAGATAAACAGGGTAATCTTGATCATAAATTGCGCGATCGCATTATCCAAGAAGCTTTTCTACGCGGTTTATTGTTACTAGGTTGCGGTAAAGCAGCAATTCGTTTCTGTCCACCTCTAGTTATCGACAGCGACCAAATTCAGATAGCCCTTCAGATTATCAGCGAGATTTTAAAAAATGAAGCAGAGTAGGGAGTGGGAAGAAAATGACTAATGACTAATGACAAATGACTAATAACTAATGTATATGAAACCCGAAATAGCCTTTCATTTATGGAAATTACTTTGGCAAGAATACAGCACTAGGGTAAATCATGCCCGTACCTACCAGCAAATGATAACTGCTGCGGGTGGGACTGTCGCCAACGACCACATCGCCTTTCGGTCTTTGCGTTTATTAGTAGATAGTCCACAGGGTCAAGTTAACTTGGGAATTGACTACCTGGGGCAACTTGCAGAAGCTTTAGGTTACGTGGCGGCTGGAGAGTATAATTTTCCTCAAACCCATTTATACGCTCGTCATTATCGTCATCCGCAGCAAGAGGAATTTAATTTACCCAAACTGTTTATCAGCGAGTTGATTGTCGATGAATTGCCTGCTAATATTGCCCAACTCATCTCTAAAACAGTATCTTCAATCTCAGACGAACTGACTTTACCTCTGACTTTTCTACACAAAGACGGGAATATTGAAACCATTGCCAAACAACTCCAGCAAGTCTTCACCCGCTCTTGGCTACCTCCCCGGCGTTCTGTTGTCGAAGAGGTGAATCAGGTTACTCAATATGGGGCTTGGGTGTTGCTACACGGATATGTTGTCAACCATTTTACAGGCTATGTCAACAGCCAGAACACCCCAGAATATCCAGACATTGAGACTACCGCCAGTGGTTTGGCTAACGTGGGTGTAGCGATGAAAGCAGAGATAGAGGGAAATGTTGCTTGTGGTTTGCGCCAAACGGCAACTCAAGCAGTAACAGAAATGGTGACAGTGTTAGATGATAACAGTGGCGCAGAGATTCAGATCCCTTGGACTTACGCCTATTATGAAATTGCCCAGCGCTATCTAGTGGAAGTGGAATCTGGAGAGCAAATACTTTTCGATGCTTTTTTAAGAAGTAATGCCCAGCAATTGTTTGAAATGACTCGTTTGTTTAAGTAGCCCAGAGTTGAGCCTGACTTTTCACCTCATCTGGAAAAGCCCATGAAAAACCTAACCCCCTTATATCATGTCCGCTTGATTGCTTATTAAACCCGAAGAACCCCACCCCGACAAAGCTGCGTTTTGTCTCCCTCCCGAAGAGCGGGGAGGGGATTAAGGGGAGCCAGCGCTCAGAGAGGTCTCCCCAAGTGGAGCATCTGGCGTGTGGGGTGCAATAACTATGGGAATCACAACTAATTACCCGGACATGATATTACCCCCTTCCCGTGTCGGGAAGGGGGTAAATTCAAAGTCTCTCTCCTTGTAGGAGAGAGATTTAGAGAGAGGTTTTCCAGATGTCGTGAAAAGTTAGAGAGTTGAGCGAAACATTTTTGCTCAATTCTGACTCTTGATTATTTTATTTTTAACAGATATTTGTGCAAACAAAGTTAATTACATCTGCAAGTCCTGACTGAGTTTTTAAATTAGTAAAAATAAAAGGTTTATCACCGCGCATTTTCTTAGCATCCCGTTCCATCACACTTAAATCTGCACCGACATAGGGTGCAAGGTCAGTTTTGTTAATCACCAACAAATCAGACTTAGTTATGCCGGGACCACCCTTGCGGGGAATTTTATCGCCAGCCGCAACATCGATGACGTAAATCGTTAAATCCACCAATTCTGGACTAAAAGTAGCAGCCAAATTATCACCACCACTTTCCAAAAAGACCAAATCCAAATCGATAAAACGTTCCTCTAACTGTTCAATTGCTACCAAATTCATCGAAGCATCTTCGCGGATGGCAGTGTGAGGACAACCACCAGTTTCTACGCCCAAAATGCGATCGCTTGCCAACGCCTGAGAACGCACTAAAAACTGAGCATCCTCCTGAGTATAAATATCATTCGTCACCACCGCAATCTGATACTGCTCACGCAATCCCTTGCACAAAGCATCCACCAAAGCCGTCTTCCCCGAACCCACTGGCCCAGCAACCCCTACTCGAAATGCATTCATTAGTTATATTATCCTTGTCTACTCTGCCCCAATGCCCAATGCCCAATGCCCAATGCCCAATGACTAACTCCTAAACAACCTTGTATACTGAGTTTCATGCTGCATACTCGCTAGCGACAAACCCCAACTACAGCAGGCGAGTTGATCATCCTCCAACCCTAGAATTTCCAATGCCGCAGCACTGAGTAATGGTTGCAAATCTAGCAATAACTGCTGTCCTGCTGTTTGTCCAAGGGGAATAAGTTTCACGCCAGCAGTAATCAAATTACTTGCCCAACTATGCAGATATCCGAGTAATGCGGCTTTGATGCTGATTTGCCAATGGGCAACGGCAATGCCAAAAGCGATCGCATAATTGCAAGGATTACCTACAGCATTGGCAATAGGCATAATCTGCGGTTCTAGTTTACCAAGTAATTGGATGAGCGATCGCCCCATCTGCCAACTAGAGGCGCGTAATTCTTCTGTTTCCCTAGCTGCCGATAACCAGAGATTCCAACGGCATAGCAACTCAACATCACCTATTTTTGCAGCTTGCTCAGATCGTACCATCACCGCCGCCTCTAACCGAATTGCCCCGTAGAGCAACTCTGCTTTTAGCCAATCTTTGAGATGTATCTGGTTAGCGATCGTACGATTTTCTACCAACATTTCCAAGCCTTCAGAATAACTATATGCTCCCACAGGCAATGTGGGGCTAGCCAGCTGTAAAATGCTCAAAAGATGGCTATCAGTGAGCATGATAGTGTTGTCCATAAGCTCCCAATTCTGGCTGAAACGGTAAAATTTCTTCTTTAACTTCTAACCCCAATTGTTCCAACATTGTGCGTAAAACAGAATCTGAGGACAAGCGTAAATAAGTTGGGGTAATTTCTACAGGTACATGACGATTTCCCAGATGGTATGCCGCCCGTAATAATAAAAGTGGTGTTTGGGCAAAGGCAGTCAGTACTAGTTCTGATTTGACAGTAATTCTGATTAAACTGCTATGGGTTTCTTCTTGCAGAATATCGCCATCGTGTAACACAGTTCCTCGGGGTAAATGTAAAAACACAACCTTACCATCTTCCGTTTCAAAACGATGACGACTGCGGGTACGTTCTTCTGCTGTCAACGCCAGAGTAAAGGTGACTGCGGTATCGGGATTAGGTGGTTTAAGTTGAGTAAATGTCAGCATACAGAGTTTCGCCTGATCTTCCGCTTTGATCTTCCGCTTTTCATTATGGTTCTAATTTAACTAATTACGAATTACGAATTACGAATTATTTTAAACACCATAGTTGCCTTGCCCGAAGAAAAGATAAAATTAAACAAACAAAGGCAACGAGCCAAACGGGGACAATCATGAACCAAGCCATTGAGGGAGTACGCTGGACAATTTACGATTTAGAGGTTCTACCCGAAAATGAGTGGACACGCTATGAAATTATTAATGGAGAACTCTTTGTGACTCGCACTGCTCACCGCCGTCATCAACAAGTTTGTGTTAAAATTGCTCGACAACTCGATGTTTGGTCAGATTCGAGTGGTTTAGGGGAAACAATTGTGGCTCCAGGAGTGATTTTTTCGCAAGCAAATAGCGTTATACCGGATGTAGTTTGGGTAAGTCGAGAACGACTGGCGCAAATTGAAGATGAAGCGGGACATTTGACAGGCACACCAGATTTAGTCGTAGAGGTTTTATCCCCTGGTAAACAAAATGAATTTCGAGACAAAGAAGCAAAACTGAAACTTTATTCAGTTCAAGGCGTGCGTGAGTATTGGATTGTTGATCGCTTCACTCAAAAAGTCGAAGTTTATCGGCGAGAAAAAGCACAGTTGGTTTTAGTTGCTACTTTGTTAGGGGATGATGAAATAACATCACCACTTTTACCTGGATTTTGTTGTTCTATCCGTTTATTTTTTCCTGAATAATAGCAAATTCGAGTATATTTATGGAAACCTAACCGCTAGATTATAGATGCAAATATTGATTTAAAAATTGATGAGATTGAACCTGAATTTTTACGGGCAAGGTTGATAGCCGCAACATTAAATCATGCCCTCCTGCTAGTCAGATGGTTTCACATCATAACCTTTTGTAACTATTTAACATAACCTTTTCTTAATATTTAAATCGTATCTTGAGGTTGAAAATACCAGAGTTGCTATTGAAGATTTAGTAGTCTTTTGTGAAGCTTTATTAACATAAGCCCAAGCGTGACTATCAAAAATAACTTCTAGAACTCTGTTTACACAGCACATCCAAACATCATGATACCAATTCAATATTTACAGCCTCCAGTAATTAGATATGACTACTCCTCGCCCATAGTCAAAATAGCTGATGCCTGGAAAAAGGATGATAAACCCTTCTATAAGCGTCCTGGGAAGTTTAAGAGCGTGCTTCTACTATCAATTGATGGTTTCCGTCAAGCAGATTTGGAAGATCCCAAACTACAACTGTATTTACCAAACATCAATAGTTTAAGACAAACAGGTATCAGTTACACTAATGCGTTTACTAGCACTCCCTCCGATTCCTTCCCTGGTACATTAAACTACTTAACAGGAGCAAGTCCCAAAACCACTGGGGTTTATTATGATGATACATATAGTCGGATATTATCAGATAAACCCGACTCTGCTGCTGGTATAGAAGTTGAATTTGCGGAAAACATTGATAAAAACTCGAATCTCCTCAGTGGTGGGGGTGACTTCGGGATAAATAGTATTGACCCAAGCAAATTACCAGTAGATAGTAATGGAAATCGTGTCTATCCTCACAACTATTTGAAAGTAAATACCATTTTTGAGATCGCAAAAGCTTCAGGTTTGCACACTGCATTTAGTGATAAACATCCTGCTTATGACATTGCCAACGGTCCTTCTGGCAAGGGAGTTGACGACTTCTACGCTCCAGAAATAAATGCCCAAGTTGCTTTAGAAAATGGCAAACTTGTAGACCAATCAACAGCGCAGAATCCTGCTAATCTCACATTTAAAACGACAACTAAAGACACTAACCTCACGGAAGCTTATGATGATCTGAAGGTAAATGCAATACTGAACGAAATTGCTGGAAAAAATTCACGAGGCACAACTAAACCCGGAACTCCCGCCATTTTTGGCATGAATTTCCAAGCTCTCAGCGTAGCCCAAAAGGATGCCAGCAATAATGGTGGTATTGCCACTAATGGCACACCTTCGTCAGGATTAATTAATGCTCTAGAACATACGGATGCTAGTATTGGCAAGATAATAAATACCTTAAAGCAACAGGGGAAATTTGACTCGACACTGATAGTCTTGACAGCGAAACATGGTCAAAATCCTCGTTTGGGAACAGCTACCCTAATTCCCGAAAATACTTTTACAGATGCCTTAACGAAAGCTGGTATCACAGTTAATCAAGCTACTCAGGATGATGTTGCTTTACTCTGGCTTAAGAATCAAAGCCAAGCTAGCACTGCAACAACTGTTTTAAAGAAACTGACAAATCCAGCAATTGATACAGTTTATTCGGGTGGCGCACTATTGGCAGCAGGCTTTGGGAATCCGTTGCAGGAAGATCGTACTCCTGATGTGATTATCAAACTTAAACCAGGATATGTGATTTCAAATAGCACCAAAAGGGCAGAACACGGCGGTTTTTCTGATGATGATACCCATATTTCTCTGATTCTCAGTAGTCGTGGACTAGAAGCTCGTGTTAGGGGGACTTCTCAGATTAAGAAAGTTTCTAGCAAACAAATTGCGGTTACAGTATTGGAGGCATTGGGACTTGATCCGAGGAAACTCCAGGGAGCTAGGTCTGAAAATACACTACCATTACCAGGGACGCAGATCGAAGATGCTAGGAAGTTTTGAGAATTTTTCAATAGAGATTTCCGATAGCTAAACACGTTATATCATGTCCGCTTGATTACTTATTACAGCTATTTTGAGGTAAATAGACCACGCAGTAAGGGCACAGCATTGCTGTGCTCCTACGACAGATGTGGTTCAAATACTTGAATTCTGCTGTAAGAAGATTTTGCCCAAATTCGTTGAGTGTAAGCGTCAATCTCTCGATGACGCTTACGCCTAGTTTTGACTAATCCAAAGAGCTTTTGATGTTGCACAAGATAAGGAATAGCGTCACTGGCATCACCACGGAGAACAGCTTGGGACAAATGGTATAAACTGCGAAACACCATTTCTGTAGAAATTCGGTCTAAAGGTTGGTTGAGAGCGATGCCTACGGCGGTAAACTACGCTACATCGATACATAATTGGTTAAGAACAGCATAAAAAATCCAAGTGGCAAAAATCTGGATTTGTACACCATTGTTGTCGCCAACCCAAATATAAGCTAAACCAAGAAGTCTTTTTGTGAGCAGAAAAGCATCTTCAACGCGCTTTCCGTCACGATATAATTCACATACATGTTGGGCAGATAAAGTTTCAGGGTCAAGTACGTTTGTTAAGTAATATGTGACAATACCCTAGTTACTTCTCTTAAGCCTGGAATTTGGCGATACACTAAACTCACAACGAAAGTCAAATCAATGGCGATGGAGCTCGCCGAAACCGCCTTTTCAGTCCCCAAAATCACCACTGAAAGGCTGATGGCTCCTACTTTCTTCGCTGACTGCGGGAGAGTAGGGCTTGGCTAAACGCATCACCTGACTCCCCTGTAGAAAGTGTAAGTCTACAAATCGCGCCTCAAGGAGTCATGGGATGTTCACCAGTGTATTTATGAAACAGTTTCGTCAATTTGAACCGTTTATTGCATTACCACACTTAATTAAGTGGTTGCCTATTTCCGTTGTAGTTGGCATTTTTGCTGGAACGGCTTCTGCGGCTCTTTTGGCATCATTAGAATGGGCAACCGATTGGCGGGAATCGCATCGGTGGATTATCGCCTTACTTCCCCTTGGTGGCTTTTTGAGCGGTTGGATTTATCATCAATTCGGTCGGACTGTAGAAGCCGGAAATAACCTTTTACTTGAAGAAATCCATAACCCCAAAAATATTATTCCCTTTCGTATGGCTCCTCTTGTTTTGCTAGGAACAGACCTCACCCATTTATTTGGAGGTTCAGCCGGTCGTGAAGGTACAGCATTACAAATGGGTGCTTCTTTGGCAGACCAGTTAACTAAAATATTACATTTTCAAGGAGCCAATCGGCGAATTTTATTAACCGCAGGTATCAGTGGAGGATTCGCTTCAGTTTTCGGTACTCCCTTAGCTGGAACCGTATTTGGTCTAGAGGTTTTAGCAATTGGTAAAATTAATTATGATGCTCTTTTTCCCTCTTTAATTGCTGCGATCGTTGGAAATCAAGTAACCTTACTATTGGGTTTGCATCATACTGCATACCAATACGCGCCGTCTATACCGACGCTCACAATTTGGGGGCTGATTTCTGCGATTATTGCAGGTGCAATCTTTGGAATTGTAGCGAGATTCTTTGCTAAAGTAACTCACCAAATTAGTCACTTGTTTAAAGCAAAGATATCTTATCCTCCAATGCGTCCTTTGGTAGGCGGTGCGATGATAGCAGCAATTGTTGGTTTGAGTGGCACAACTAAATACATTGGGCTTGGTATCCCTACTATCGTTGATTCCTTCCACACTCAGCTACCTCCTTGGGATTTTGCAGCAAAATTGGGTTTGACTACTCTAACTCTAGGAGCAGGTTTTAAGGGCGGGGAAGTGACCCCTTTGTTTTTTATTGGTGCAACTTTAGGTAATACTTTGTCGTTGCTTTTAGCATTACCTTCACCACTGTTAGCAGGAATGGGATTTGTGGGTGTGTTTGCGGGTGCAGCAAATACACCTTTGGCATCCACCTTAATGGGAATTGAACTATTTGGTTTGGAATCAGGGGTATTTATTGCTATTGGCTGTGTAGTGAGCTATTTATTTTCAGGTCATTCTGGAATTTACACTTCACAGCGTATCGGGTTGACTAAATACTCTGCTGTATATTTAGAAGAAGGGGTAACTTTGGCTAATTATGGGCAACCAAAAGTTGCGCCAAAAATTGATTTACCTGATGATAGCGAAGAAAGAAAAAGTAATTCTCAGGAATAAAGAGTAGTCATGTATGCGCGATCGCTATTGTATAAAGGAAAGTAGCCACGCAATCAAAAAGAGAGGAGGAAATCGTACATAAATTTGCTGGGCAAAAGGTGTCTGAAATCCTGAAGTACAAGAAGGGTAGTAAAAAACAGGCTCCACTCCCAGAGGAATCCCCCAGTTAGGATGAATTTTGTGAAATGTTATGGAAGGAGATATAAGCGGGATCAGAGGCAAATCAACCGGGTTTTAAAGTTGTTCGCAAGTTATTAAGCGATAAGAGGTTTGACAAATGAAGAATCACGGATTTGGCAAACTAGTTAGTTTTCTAAATCAATTAGAACAAGAGAAAATTAGTTATACTTTAGCCCATCATCGGGATGAAACGATTATGGTAAATGTGGCGGTGGCTGGGGAACGATGGGAAGTGGAATTTTTTGAGGATGGTTCGATTGAGGTAGAACGATTTGTTAGTAGTGGAGAGATTAATGGGGAAAAGGTTTTTAGTGAGTTATTTGCTATGTATTCAGAGCCAGAAACTAATTCTGCCAAACATACCCAAAACGCTAACTTGGCAAGCACAATATGAAGGCGATGCCTGCGGCTGGCAATGCCAATACACCTCCTACTGCCTATTTTATTTACTAAGGAACGTGGATTAAATAAAATGCAAAACTTCATCCTATCTCACGATCCCTCTCCTTTATAAGGAGAGGGATTGAGGGTGAGGTAAGCCAGGGACATAAATTGTATGTTATTTAATTATTATTCCTAAATCATCGCTTCCAATTCTTCCAAAGCTTGAAAACTTCCTACTTGCCAACTACGTTCCACAGCAGCAGGGATAATCTGAGTAATAGCTATATCTGCAAAATTGGGACTGCTATTAGATTTTATGTATTTCCCATCTCTTAGCAAATAAATAGAAAGGTTTCCACTATCGTAAACCCATAATTCTGGGACTCCAATGGCTTCATAAGCATCGAGAGTAGTTTTTGATGTCACATCAGTCTCAATCGCTAAATCTGGCGGCGGATCATTAGGTTGTAAGCGGCGATGACCAATCATTCGTTGATAATTCTGAATATAAAAGCAAGCATCAGGTTCAACTCCTGCTACACCTTGCCGTTTAAAGGTGCTGGAACCAAAAGGTTGGTATCTGATATGTTTAGCCTTCAGCAATATTTTGACAATATCAGAAATTAAATCTTTGGGAATTTCATGTTCTGGTAAAGGAGCCATAATTTCTAAAGTACCCTGGCTGTAGGCAATTCGTGTAGTTCTTTTTTCTCCCAATTCTTGTAAAATAGATTCAAATTCTTCCCAGGTAACATCTGGAATAGTCACTGTGCTACCAGGTGCTAACTGCATCTGGCTAACAGGTTTGAAAACGGGAATGGCAGCAGTCATAACCAGAATATGAGTAAGCTGAGTTTAAATAATTATCTATCAGGTTGCGGTGGAGAATACAGCCCACCGTAACCTTTAGACTAATAGAATGAGTTTAACAAAAGCAGCTAAAAGCGATCGCCTTACACCTTAAACTTCTCAGTAATCCGCTTCATCGCCTCTTCGACATTCTCGCGGCTATTAAACGCTGATATGCGGAAGTAACCTTCACCCGCAGCACCAAAGCCAGAACCAGGTGTGCCGACAACGTTGACAGTTTGCAGCAGCTTATCAAAGAATTCCCAACTGGATAAACCATTAGGCGTTTTTACCCAGACGTAAGGTGCATTCACGCCACCATACACTGATAATCCGGCGGCTGTGAGTTTCTCGCGGATAATTTTGGCGTTTTCTAGATAGAAACTAACCAATCCTTTGACTTGTGTCTGTCCTTCTTCAGAGTAAACCGCTTCGGCTCCTCGTTGGACGATATAAGAAACACCATTGAATTTGGTGGACTGGCGACGATTCCACAGTTTCCACAGTTCCACATCGGAACCATCGGCGGCTTTTCCTGTGAGTGTCTTCGGGACCACGGTTAACGCGCAACGGATTCCCGTAAAACCTGCATTCTTGGAAAAAGACCGAAATTCGATCGCAACTTCTCTTGCACCTTCAATTTCATAAATTGAGTGGGGTAGTGATGGATCGGTAATATAAGCTTCATAGGCTGCATCAAAGAAAATAATCGAGTTATTAGCTTTGGCATAGTCCACCCATGCCTTTAAATATTCCTTGGTTGCAGTTGCGCCAGTGGGGTTATTAGGAAAGCAGAGATAAATTAAATCGACTTTCTTTGAGGGAATTTCGGCGGTGAAGTTATTTTCAGCCGTAATTGGTAGATAAACTAAACCCTCAAATTCGCCTTTATCGTTGATATTCCCCGTATTACCCACCATTACATTTGTGTCTACATATACGGGATAAACGGGATCAGTAACGGCAATGATGTTGTCATGTCCAAAGATTTCCAGAATGTTACCTGTGTCGCACTTGGAACCGTCGGAGATAAAGATTTCTGAAGCATCGATCGCAGCTCCCCGTGCTTGGAAATCTTGACTAGCAATTTTTTCCCGTAACCAAGCGTAGCCTTGCTCTGGTCCGTACCCTTTGAAGGTGTTGCGATCGCCCATTTCTTCCACAGCTTTAATCATAGCTGTCCGGCAAGCCTCCGGCAGAGGTTCAGTAACATCGCCAATCCCCAACCGGATAACATTAGCATCAGGATTCGCTTCCGCAAAGGCATTCACCCGCCGAGCAATTTCTGGAAACAGGTAGCCCGCTTTCAGTTTCAGGTAGTTGTCGTTAATAGTTGCCATGTGTAGATTATGAAAAACGCCCTCAAACAGCTTACTGCTAATTTATGAGGGCGGGGAGACGCGATTAATCGCGTCTGTACAGGAGTTAGGAGTAGAGACGCGATTAATCGCGTCTGTTAGGAGTTAGGAGTTATAAGAACTCTTTCCTCAATGCCCAATGCCCAATGCCCAATGCCCAATTAGATATTTACCGGCTGTTTACTATTTTCTGATGTTGTAATAACTGTTGCGATCGCCAATTCCTGAGTGGGTGAGGATTCTTGTCCTGTAATCAATCTTGCTCCGCGATTACGGGTAAAATAGTTCCATGCCCACTTAATCATTATTACTAATTTGTTGTCAAATTCAATTAAGAAATAAATGTGAATCAACAGCCAAAACAGCCATGCAAAGAAACCTTTCAGCTTGATAAAACCCAAATCTACCACAGCAGAGTTGTGCCCAATCATCGCTAAACTACCGTGATCAACATAAGAAAAGGGTGGCAAACTGTTACCTGCAAGCCGATGCTGGACTAGTTCTGCGACATATTCACCTTGTTGCTTCGCTACAGGTGCAACACCAGGTAGGGGTTTCCCATTTTGATGAGAAAAATTTGCCAAGTCGCCTATTACAAAAATATTGGGATGTCCCTTAATACTCAAGTCAGATTCGACGATAATGCGCCCAGCGCGATCGCACTCAGCATCTGTGTGTTCTGCTAGCACTTTTCCCATTGCTGAAGCTTTCACACCTGCTGCCCATAATACCGTTTTTGAGGCAATTTCTTTAACTTCATCACCTTGTTTGAGAGTAACAAGATCATTTTCAATATTCGTTACCAGCGTTTTTGTCTGGACAATCACCCCCAACCGCGTTAGAGATGCTTCCGCTTCTTGTGATAATTCTGGTGCAAAGGGTGGGAGAATGCGATCCAGACCTTCTAATAGCAAAATCTTAGCTTCCGATGTGTCGATGTTGCGGAAATCTTCTTTGAGAGTTTGGTTTGCCAATTCTGCGATCGCGCCTGCTAATTCTACACCAGTTGGGCCACCACCAATAATTACAAAAGCTAACCAAGCACGGCGTTTTTCTGGATCAGTTTCTTTTTCTGCGGCTTCAAAAGCTGTAAAAATCCGGCGACGCATTTCTATGGCATCTTCTACAGTTTTCAAGCCTGGGGCGAATTCTTCCCAGTTGTCTTTACCAAAGTAGGAATGCTTCGCTCCTGTGGCGACAATTAACGTATCGTAAGCTATTGCTTTATCGCCCACAATCACTTTTTGCGCTTCTGGATCAATATTATTCACCTCTCCCAGCAACACTTTCGTATTCTTGCTCTTGCTGAGTACAGAACGCAACGGCGAAGAAATATCCGCAGGAGATAACGCACCTGTGGCGACTTGGTATAAAAGGGGTTGAAATAGATGAAAGTTACGTTTATCAATCAGAGTGACGTTTACTGCCGCTTTCGCCAGTGTTTTTGCCGCATAAAGTCCACCAAAGCCACCGCCAACAATCACTACTTGATGGGGTGGATTATTGTCAAGTGAATTTTTCATAAGAAATATTATCCTGTATTCTGACTATTGTAACTATTCTTAACAAATTTGTATCAAAATTGTCATCAGATATTTTGTATTGCTTTTTACATTTGAAGAATGATTAAAGTAATCAGAACTACAGGATAAACAGAACTTTTCCAGATAGAGGCGCAGACAATAAAATATTGGAATGTTTACATTACTCGTTGCTTGTGTAAATTTCTCAAAGATAGATGTAGGATTTATGTAACTTCACCCAGAATTAGTTGATTCTGGTGTTTGTGTCAAACGTGGTGAATGAGTTCGCCGCCAACGGGAAAAGCCATAGACAAGAGCAACAAAAATTAACAAATAGGGACTGTAAACAATTAACCAAATACCCAGCTTGAGTAAGCCAACGGTAAATGCACTCAAAGAGTGGGTAGAATTGTTCCAAGTTTCCTGAACTTGCAAACCAAAGGCAGGTTGGGGACTGGTGCTAGAAACTGCTGCTTCTAGGTACAGCGTAATAGTGGAATATGCAACTTGATTTTGTAGGCTTTTGAGTTGGGCATTAATTTGTTCTATTGTTTGGCGGACATTATTCAATTCTTGGGCAACACTAAGCACATCTCTAATGGAACCCGCCCGATCCATAATTTTTTGCAAATTGACTTCAGTTTTCTGCAAATTAGTTAATCTAGCTTGGAAATCCACCAGGCGATCGCCCACATCTTCGGCAGTGATATTACGACTCTCGACAGTGCCCAATTTAGCTAGTTGCTCTAAGGTAGATTCCAGCAGATTCTCTGGTATCCGCAATTGGATTGTTGCTGTGTAACGCCGATTGTCGTTTTTGGGTTGTTGTTCTTGCAACCCGATCAAATCCCCTTGCTGTTTATTGATAATTTGCGAAACAGCATCAATAGTCTTATCTACAGAGTTGACAGTCAAAGACATTGCTGCCTTTTTGATTAGTTGGGGACGAGAACGGGCTATTGGTGCAGCTTCCGTCTTTTGGGAAATACTGCTTTCACTAGCAGGTGCCATTGCTTTATTTGCCGCGCCATCGGCTGCAACTTGAGGTAAAGCCTGATTTGCTGACTGATGGGAAGCGGCACAACTGGTGAAAATTACCCCTCCTAATAACGCACTCACAAATAAAGCAGATGTGCGCGGTAATTTAATCGAAGCGTACATAATCTACCCCCAGATGGATGAAGTTAAACCCAGTATTACTGAAGAAAAACTCAAAGCCTGGATTGTTGCGATTTATGTAACAGGACGTGAGTTCGATGGGTTATATCGTGTTTGCCTAATTAGTCGAATCAAAAACCTCTCCCTGGTTTTACTACGCAAAACCTGTCCCTCTCCGACTCGGAGAGGGACAGAATTGAACTTTAGTTCAAGTCAGGGAGAGGTTCATCGAACTCACGTTAAAAGGGGTAAAGAATTCAATAGCTCATAGTTAATCTGTGGTTACTCAATTTGAGGTACAATCAAAAATCTGCCAATTTACGATGCTTGCTGACAGGAGATGCTTCTATGGCCCGGATGTATTATGACGAAGATGCCAATTTAGACCTTTTGGCTGGAAAAACTATTGCTATTATCGGCTATGGTTCCCAAGGTCATGCCCACGCTCTCAATTTAAAAGATAGTGGTTTGAATGTGATTGTGGGATTATATCCGGGTAGTAAATCAGTAGCGAAAGCTGAAGCAGCTGGGTTAACTGTGAAGAATGTTGCAGATGCTGCCAATGCTGCTGACTTTATCATGATTTTGTTACCTGATGAAGTCCAAAAAACGATTTACAAAAATGAGATTGAACCCAATTTAGAAGAAGGGAATGTGTTAGCTTTTGCCCACGGGTTCAATATTCACTTTGGGCAAATTGTACCACCAGATAACGTAGATGTGGTGATGATAGCACCCAAAGGTCCGGGACATATAGTACGGCGGACTTATGAACAGGGTGAAGGTGTACCAGCGCTGTTTGCAGTTTATCAGGATGCCAGTGGTCAGGCACGCGATCGGGCGATGGCATACGCTAAAGGTATCGGTGGTACTCGCGCTGGTGTTCTCGAAACTACTTTCCGCGAAGAAACCGAAACAGATTTATTTGGCGAACAAGCGGTATTATGCGGTGGTTTGAGTGCTTTAATCAAAGCCGGATTTGAAACTTTGGTAGAAGCTGGTTATCAACCAGAATTGGCTTATTTTGAATGTCTGCATGAAGTCAAGCTGATTGTTGACTTGGTTGTGGAAGGTGGTTTAGCCAAAATGCGCGACAGCATTTCTAACACAGCTGAATATGGCGATTATACCCGTGGTCCGCGAATTGTTACCGAACAAACCAAAGCTGAAATGCAAAAGATTCTCAGCGAAATTCAATCTGGGCAATTTGCACGGGAATTTGTTCTGGAAAACCAAGCTGGTAAACCAGGATTTACCGCCTTGCGTCGCAAAGAAGCTGAACACAAAATTGAGGAAGTTGGCAAAGATTTACGCGCTATGTTTAGCTGGTTGAAAAAAGCTTAAGCAAAAGTACCCGACTCAGTTGTGTGGAGGAGCCAAACGACTGAAGTCGCGGCTACATTAAACCAATTCGCAATTTGCAATTACATTTGGTGACGGGGATTTAGACCCCGACACCAAACGCTCTGCTTAGTAGTTGCTATGCAACTTAAACCCCTAAAATTGCTTAACATATCAGGACCGTCTGAATCCCCATCCAATTATTCCTTCAGCATAGCTGCCTCCTTCAAGATATCTAGTTATGAAAAAGCTAACAAAAATCGCTTTAATAAGTGCTGTTTTAGCGATGACACTTGGTATAAATATTTCGGCTCAAGCTCAAGAGAAACGCCTGCTGACGCTTGAGGATCAGTTTGCCTTTCGCCAAATTAGCGATCCCCAACTTTCTCCCACTGGAGACTGGATTGCTTACACAGTAACTAATACCGATTTGAAAAATGAGACACAAGATAAACATATTTACATGACTTCTTGGGATGCTTCCCGAACGTTACATTTAACTAACGGTAAAGATAGTGAATATAACCCTCGGTTCAGCCCAGATGGGAAGTATCTAGCTTTCATCTCCAGCCGTGAATCTGGAAAACAGCAAATTTGGTTGCTCAACCTAGCAGGTGGTGAAGCCGAAAAAATATCCGACTTTGCTGGTGATGTTAGCGATTTTGTCTGGTCTGGTGACAGTAAACGACTAGCCGTAATTGCGTCTGAACCAGCTCCAGAAACTCCCTTTAATGGCAAAACCCCACCACCGATTGTTATCGATCTGTTTCACTTTCAAGAAGATGGTGTCGGTTTTATCGACAAAAGTCGAGAACATCTTTATGTATTGGACTTAGGAACTCGCAAAACAGAGATTCTCACCCCAGGTTCATTTAATGAGTCTTTACCTGCTTGGTCAAGTGATAGTAAAAATATTGCTTTTGTGAGCAAACGCGGTGAAAATAGCGAGCGCAACAATAATTGGGATCTTTATGTCATCGCTGCCCAACCTGGAGCAAAAGCCCGCCAGCTAACCACTTTTTCTGGACCTGATAGCGATCCTGATTGGGGTAGCCGTCCAGCTTGGAGTCCAGATGGGAAGTCAATTGCCTATCTTCAAGGAGGTTCACCCAAACTCATTGAATACGCAGTTTACCATCTAGCGGTGATTCCTGCCCTTGGCGGCACTCCGCGTCTACTGACTTCCAGCCTTGATCGCAATGTTGTCAAACCGCACTTTACAAAAGATGGGAAATCAATACTGTTTTTAATCGAAGACGATGGCAACGTTCACCTTGCAAAGATACCCGTAGCTGGTGGCAAAATTGAGCGCTTGTTAGCAGGAAGGCGAAATATTAGTAACTTTGATTTAGGAGGCGATGACAAAATCGCTTTACTTTCTTCAACGCCACAACAACCAAGTGAAGTCTTCGCCTTCAAAGGTAAAGATTTACGTCCATTGTCGCACCAAAATGATCAGTTGCTAGCTCAACTAAATTTAGCAACTACAAATGAAATCACCTTTGATAGTAAAGATGGAACAGAAATTCACGGTTTTCTTGTCAAGCCACCTAACTTTCAGTCAGGGAAGAGATACCCGACACTGCTGATGCTGCACGGCGGACCTGTGGGGCAGTTCACAAATCAGTTTATGTTTAATTGGCAACTGTTTGCGGCCAAAGGCTATGTCGTTGTCGGTGTTAACCCACGCGGGAGTTCAGGAAGAGGTGAAGCCTTCTCCAAAGCGATTTATGCAGACTGGGGAAACAAAGACGCTCAAGATATTATTGCCGGTGCTGATTATGCGATCGCTAGCGGAATTGCTTCGCCATCGCGTTTAGGAATTGGTGGGTGGAGTTATGGGGGGATGTTAACCAACTATACTATTGCTCAAGATACTCGCTTTAAAGCCGCAGTTAGTGGGGCTAGCGAATCAAATATTCTTGCAACCTACGGTACAGATGAGTATATCTATGACGTAGAACAGGAGTTAGGCGTACCGTGGAAGAACCTTAATACATGGCTACGAGTTTCTTTCCCATTTCTTCACGCTGACCGAATTGTGACACCGACAATATTTCTGGGAGGTGACAAGGATGGTTCTGTACCACTGCAAAACTCTGAACAGATGTATCAAGCCCTGAAAAGTCTCGGAATTGATACTCAGTTAGTAGTTTATCCCGGACAGTCCCACGGAATCAGCAAACCGAGTTATCAACGTGATGTCCTAGAGCGTTATTTAGCTTGGTATGATAAATACTTGATCCCCTCAACCGCAACTACTGGAAAATAGTCTTGAAGAAGAATTCAGTGTTCTGCTGGAAAAGAAAAAGCGGAGGTATTTATTAAAGGTCAAGCTAGGGGTGAAAAGTTAAATGTTGTGGTTGAGTTGGGAATTAGCGATCGCATAGGGGATTATTGGATTATTAGTAAATTAAACCTCACCCCTGCCTCCGGCTTCCCTCTCCTTAGTAAGGAGAGGGATTGAGGGTGAGGTTTGATCTTATATTTAATTACGACTACCTACTTAAAAATTGAACTACCCAGTCAACCTAATTCATAAGTACGAATTACGAATTAGTGTCAACTTCCTCCCACATTCATTGCTGCTAGAACAGCCTTCTGGCTCACATCTCTGTAAACCGTATTCAAATACTTCATTACCACATCAGTCGAAGTTGAATTTACTGCATTTTCCTCTTCCTTGGCTAGGGGAATTGCTCCTAATACATCTAATACCGTCTCGCTGCTGGAGGGCACAATCACTACCAAGGTTGACTCTAGTGGCTCATTATATTGCCAGAAAGAGTCAATTTTTACCGAGTATTTGTTATTAGGAATTGACTGTTGAACATCAAGAGTTTGTGTAGTATTGGGTTCAATCTTGGCACTACGTAACTGACGCAAATCCCTGATGATTTGTTCTTTGGTACGTCCGCGCAATTGAAATAGTATAAAGGGGTCTTCACTGAAGCGATCGCCTAACTGATAGTATACCGCACCAATGTGTTTACAGGGATTTGCTTTATCAGGACAAGAGCATTTACTCTGAATATCAGCAAGGGTAAAAGGAAATATTGAAAGACCATTAGCTGTGAACACTTCTTCTATATTTTGTGGCATTTCTCCTGCTAAAAGTTTGGCAGCAAAAATGGCCCTTTGAGACATGGTTTCAATTACATAACCCCATTGCTCATCACTAAAGGGTTCAAGGGAAAGGGAAACTTTATAAGGTTCGATTTCACTACCTTGCACTCTAGCCAATACTTTTGCACCTTTAAATTCGATGCTGAGAACATTTCCTTGACGAGCATAATTTCTTGCACGTTCCAAACGCTTTTTAAAACGATAGGAATCTAACAAATCTAGCCATTGTTGTGACCACCATTCTCGACTTGCTTGTAATGTGTAATTAGTCATAAATAAATTCAAAATTCAAAATTATGGGATGGATAAGTTGATCTCGTTTTGTGAGAATTACCTCAGACTATAGCAATCCTATTTGAGTCGCAAACACCGAGAGGCTCAGATCCCCGACTTCTTCAAGAAGTCGGGGATCTTTTTATTCATAACTTATTTAGGATTGCTATAGGATTACTACTTGATTTTTGAACAAAATTAGGGATTGTAGGGTGTGTTAGAACGAAGTTCGTAACGCACCATTATCAAGGGTTTGGTGCGTTACGCTGTCGCTAACACACCCTACGTATCTTTTCATAAATCAAACCGGATTCCTATATATAGCGTTATCATTAGGAACATATCAGTTTCGCAAATATACGCTTACAGAATGGAACTCTGGCAGTATATAGGGGCGTGAAAGCTTGAATTAATTACGAATTATTCCATCCCCGCAGCATGGCAATAGGAAAATCTTCCATCGCTGTATCAAAAAACGGAGTCTGTTCTGCCTGACGTAAGGTTCTGGCGCTCTCTGGCACGGTTTTACCCAAATGATTGATCAGATTTGAGAGCATGACTTTGGAATCCCCTGGTTGATTAGCCGCTCCTCGCAATGCCTCAATTAGATGATAAGTATAGAGGCTCATGGTTCCATCAGGACGTATCCAAGAAACCTGATTGCCTCTGGAGGACGTAAACACCGCCCGTCCTTCACCCTGCTTCAAGGCATCGACCACCCCCTTGGGTAATGCCGTAGCGATAAAATCAGCAGGTAGTTCGCCCTTAGCAGTAGCCATACCTTCCGCGTGGCAACTATCAATTACCACCCACAACCGCTTTGCCTGAATCTGCCGCAAAGCTTCAGTAAATTCTTGGGCAGACAGAGCGGTGTTAGCAATGTCTGTGGAATTGAAGTCATGCTGAACCAGATAATAGCACTGAGTTGATGTGTCAATGCCCCCATGCCCAGAGTAAAAAACTACAATTGTTGCATCGCGATCAGTAGCAGCTTTTTCCTTTAACCACGTTAATCCATCCAAAATTGCGCTGCGCGTCGTCTGCTGATTCTGCAATAAGCGAATATGTTCTGAATCATCCAGATAGGCACACAAGTTTGGGTCAATTAGCACCGTCTTCAGGGCTTGCACATCTTTAACTGTGACAGGCAATGACCATCGGGATTCGGCTGTTGTGCCAACCCCAATCAACAACGCATAACCGTGGGCAAAGTGGTTTGACATGATGGCACAGACTAAAGAAGAAGGTGTGATATTTGTCATTAATATCGCATATTTAATCTATAGCGGTTCTCAGGTGAGTCCAAATAGACCTAACCTTCAGCCCCTTCCCTACAAGGGGAGTAAGTCTTAAAGCCTCTCTTTTAAAAGGAGAAAGGGATGCAAGTGAAGTCAGAGTCTATTGCATACAAATGAGAAGCACTATAGTAATCTGCTACACCAATTTGGACGGGTTTGTAGTGAGGGCTTTAGCCCTCAATTCAAGGACTAAAGTCCTTACTACGAACTTATTCTGCATCATCGTCAATTACTGCACTACGGTCAAGTAGTAGTAAGTTGCGAAGTTGATCTGTATTCATTTCAGTTAACCATTCTTCACCAGCACCTACAACTTGTTCAGCGAGTTGTTTTTTACTTTCAATCATGTCATGAATTTTTTCTTCTAAAGTGCCAGTGCAAACAAATTTATGTACTTG
Source organism: Nostoc sp. (assembly GCF_036919555.1). Lineage (GTDB taxonomy): Bacteria > Cyanobacteriota > Cyanobacteriia > Cyanobacteriales > Nostocaceae > Nostoc. The sequence goes on along the minus strand of NZ_JBALCS010000007.1, from coordinate 11,183 downwards.
CACATTTCGGGTTTGACCAATCCGAAATACTCGATCTGTGGCTTGATTTTCCACGGCTGGATTCCACCATCTGTCAAAATGAAATACATGATTTGCTCGTGTTAAATTCAGTCCTACTCCACCCGCTTTTAGAGAAAGAATCATAATCGGTGGACCTTGAGGATCGTGTTGAAAACGGTCGATCATTTCCTCGCGTTGTTTTTTACTAGTGCTGCCATATAAAAAGAATATTTCTCGTCCCAGCTGTTTTCCTAAATGAGGTTTAAGTAACTTTCCCCACTCAGCAAATTGTGTAAAGATTAGAGCATGGTCGCCTTCTGCTAAAACTTCTTCTAACATTTCTTCTAACCGCAGAAGTTTGGCTGAACTATGTTGCTCTAATGTCGCTTGTTTCAAATATTGGGCTGGGTGATTGCAGATTTGTTTGAGTTTGATTAGTAAAGCCAATATCATCCCCCGGCGTTGCAATCCTTCCGCAGATTCAATCTCTGCTAAAGATGCTTCTACAACTTGTTGATAAAGTGCAGCCTGTTCGCCAGTCAGACCGCAAAATACAGTCATTTCTTGCTTATCTGGTAAGTCTTGAATGATGTCGCGATCGCTTTTCAATCGCCGCAGTATAAATGGTTGAACTAATGAACGTAACTGAGCCAAAGAAGCTGTATCCCCATACTTTTCAATTGGCATCGCAAACCGACGCTGGAAAAATTGCTTATTACCTAAATACCCAGGATTAAGAAAATCTAAAATCGACCATAGTTCTTGCAGTCTATTTTCTACGGGTGTCCCCGTTAATGCAATGCGAAACGTAGCTGATAATTGCCGCACTGCTTTTGATTGCTTCGCCTCTGGATTTTTGACATTTTGCGCTTCATCTAAAACAATTATCTGCCAAGAGACACTTTGTAATGACTTGATATCTCGATGAAGAAGTGAGTAGCTGGTAACGATTAAATCGTGATTTTTCACTACTTCTAAAAACGCTTTCCCTTTTGGGCGTTTGTCACCGTGATATTGCAAAATTTTCAGGCTTGGTGCAAATTTATTGACTTCCCTTTCCCAGTTGCCTAAAACAGAAGTTGGACAAACCAATAGAGTTGGATTTTCGAGTGCATCTTGTTCTTTCAAGTGAAGCAGAAAGGCAATGAACTGGATAGTGTTATGACAAATAATATTGTTAGCAACGAAATTGTGATGTTTGCTAACTTCAAAGTCGTAAACCCACCCTTCATACTCCACATCTTCAATACCCTCAATCCGGCAATAAAAGACCTCTTGATCGAGAAGACATTGCAAAGAGTCTCTCGTTAAGCTCAACTGTTCTACATCTAGGTTGCCATAGGCCGACAAAGTTTGAGTTGTCCACTTGGAAGGTTTTAGTAGCTGATACTGCTCTTGGGCTTCTCCACTAATCATGCGGCTCACCCCAGCTATTACTCGCTGTAAACTATCTTTAGAAAATTGCTGTGAGCCATTAATATAAACAGTGTTGTGCATCCCAAAATGCCGCAACGCTAGTCCCGTGGCTCTGACTGTTTGGGCAACAATATCAGAAGCCGGAATTCCTTCAATATTTGTGTTGCTAACCAGTTGAGAAATTTGTTCTAATTTACTCTGTTTTTCTGAGTTATTAAAACCAATTTTTTGCCAAAATCTGCGGGCAGAATTTCCTCCAATTACACCGATATAGTAGGTGCGAAAAGTACGAGTTCCATTAGTGGCACACTTCAGTTTGGGCGATATTCGCAACCAAATGCCGAAACGACGTAACAGAGTAGAAAGTTGCTGAATTAGTAAAGCTGAAGCTGTAGAAATCTCGATACTCCCCATACTCCAAATCACAGCAGATTCAGCATCAAAATAGTTTTGTAAAAAGATCCGCACACTATTCAAGTCTGCCTGCATGATGAAAGGCGGAATAGATTTTTCTGCCGACAGTTTTCCCCAAACATAACCTTTAGCTTCTAAAAATCGCCGATAGGCTTGGCTGTTAACTCGAAGACAAGGAACTCTATTAGGAAAGGTGCAGATATTAGGGCTGTTAATTTTGAGGTTATAGCGCTTTTGAATGCGTTGGCAAGTCTGGAGTAAATCCTCTAGTACTCTGGTGTCTTTTTGAGATATTGTGACTCTTCCTACATCGGGTAGTTCATGCCCTTCGGCAATCTGCCAAGCGAGAAATTTGACTAAATCAGGATCTTGCGATTGTCCATTCCAAAGCGTTTTACCTGGTACACAAACGTAATCACCTACCTGTAAGTTATTTGTCCAACCTTTGCTTGTCAGCAGCTTGTGACGACGGGTAATGGTGATACTATTACCGTCTTCTAGCGTGACTTTTCGTAATTTCTCGCGGACTTGCTGCCGATATAACCGTCTGACATTAGCTTGGACGATTTTGCCAGTTTTTTCATCTATGGAATTAACTAATAATTGCTCTGTGGGGTTAGCCCAAAATCCTTCGCCGTCAAACTCTGTTTCTCCAGCGTGAGTTGTCCAGATTGTCTCGGCTGTGTGTAACAGTCCGTTTACATCTAGTAATGTATTATTTGCTATGCATTTGCCCAATCCCATATCGTCGGCGAGACACGCACCCAAACCCCAACGTTCCAAGAAGGACAGCCAAGCGGCACCACGTTCTTGATAAGGTCGCAACTGTCCTTGAAAGCCTGTTGGTGTGGGCAAAGGTGCGATCGCCTGGTTATCTGTTAACGCCCCAATCAACTCTTGCAATGCTCCAGAAGCCTCAAAGCTAACCACTGGTAACTTTTCAATTACCTGGGTATCCCCTGTACTGAAACGCAAGGCATCTTCCAAAGAAAGCGCCATTTGGTCTTTGCGAGTGGTAAAAAAAGTTTGGGCTGTCTTGATGTCTTGAGATCGCAATTCCACCCACTCGCCGTTAATTTCCACTAGCGGACTATTTAAAGCCACAAGTTTATCAAACTCAGCTTTGGAAATAGTTTGTCCACCAATTGCCAATTGCCATTGAAAATTCAACAGACTTTGCAACCCTAAACGTCCCTGCCTTGTCTTTGGGGTTTCGGCAGTAATTTTCAAACCCAAACGATTCGCCCATCCTTCACGGTTCGCTAAACTGGGAGGCAAAATTACTCCCAAACCACTGTCTTCCAACCTCCAAGCTACAACCTTGATAAACTCATAAGCTTGGATGGGAGTGAGATCAGAAAATTGGGGATATTCGGTTTCAAAACTGGGTGCGATCGCTGGATATAATCGGGAAGCTAGCCCCAAACCTCGCAAAAATATTTCTTGTGGTTGCTCAATTACCCGATTTTCATAAACCAATTGCTCAACTGGATTATTCCAAATAGTTGCCGCATCCACCAAAAACTCTGGATTGTCAGCCGCTTGCAGGAAATACGCCAATGTCCAATCTGTTTCGCCAGCCTCTGGAGAACGCAATTGAAAACAGGTACGAAATAGAGTTTTAAGAGTTAATTCGTATTGTAGCGGCATAGTCCAAGACTTCAGTGCCGCTTCCAGTCGTTCCACTTCAATTGCATCTGCATTGACTGTACCAGATGCACTGGTTAAAGCTTGCAACCATTGTCGCACCGCAGATGGTAAAGATGCCATTGCTTTCACTTCCATTGGAGGTTGGGAACCCTCCATTTCTCGCACTTGGGCATCTATCGTACTATTAAGAAATCCCAAAAGTAATTCTTGAGGTTCGCTGGGGAAGTTTACATACATTGGGCATTGGGCATGGGTTATTAATTCTTCTTCCCCTGCTCCCTGATCTCCCTGCTCCCTTATTCCCCCACTCCCCACTCCCTCCTGATAGGTACGACAAACCAATGGCATATTCGCAGAAAATTTTTCTAGGCGGGTTCCATCTACAGCACTGTCTAGAAGTACTTGCCAGCTAGTGGCAAATGCACCATCTGATTGTCGCTCAATTATTGGTAAAAATTTACACCGTGAGATTAAATCTAAACTCCACCGGGCAACCTGCGACCAAAAACGTAAATCTCCTCCTAAAAAGGCATCTTCCCCTTTAGCAGCATTTAGGGGAACAGCAGTGAGAAATTTTACTGCCTCGCTGGGATTAAGACAAAAACCCTCAACTCGCCACGGTTGCAAATATTGCGGGGAGTCTGTATCCAACCCCAAGCTGGCAGAATGCACAGGGAAAATCGCTGTTGTTCCTTCTTTACTGCCTTCGGGGATATAAGTTGGTAGGGCAATTATTTGCGAATGCGTTGGCAAACTGATCTCAGTGGTACTGGCGGCTTTGCGCGTTCGCCCAGTAGTAGCGATCGCGATCGCTACTTGAGGTTGTTGGATGAAGTTAGCAATCGCCATGTTCCGCGAACGCAACCACTCACTCAACTCAACTGATGTCATTGCCAATGGATGTAGTGGTATATCTCCAGAGTCATTAGGCTGGAAATTTACTCGTGGCGATCGCCACGTTTCTCCCCAAATAAATAAACAACCATTTTGATTTTTTAGTAACCAATTCCCGTGTAAAATCGCCATTTGCTAACTACTCAGATTTTCCCAAAACTCAAGAATTAAAATCGTTATTATTTTCTTTTTTGCATCTTCTCAATAAGATTTTTTAGTCAAATATTGCATATAATAAATATTTCAGCAAATATTCTACACAAAGATTATTAATAATGATTTTTCCCCTAATTAAAGTTTTAAAAAATGGGTTATTAGTGGAACTAGATTATATGCATCCTCAAGAACAGGAGGTTGTAAGAGCATTACTTAATATTGTAATTGTTGAAGGTAAAACTTATCCCCAAAAACAACCTCTATCTCAGGCAGAATTTTCAGCTTACTGGTTGAGTAAGGATGCCTTTGTTGTCAAGACATCTGTTGAGAATGCTACACACAAGCCAAAAGAAATATTAGGGGCGTTTTATTTAAAACCAAACTTTCCCGGTCGGTGTAGCCATATTTGCAACGCTGGTTTTATTGTACAACCTGGGTTACGCGGTCAGGGGATAGGGCGGTTCATGGGAGAGGCGATGCTTTTGATAGCAGCTAACCTTGGTTATGAGGCAGTAATGTTTAATTTGGTCTTTGAAACTAATATACCTTCAATTACACTTTGGCAGTCGTTAGGATTTGAGATCATTGGGCGCATTGGGCGTGCGGCGAAGCTAGGGGATGAAGAGGTAGTAGACGCGCTGATGATGTATCGCGCTTTGGGTTGAACCACAAGTCTTATCTTTGTATGTACTAGGAGTCAGTCATAGGGCATAAATGTTAGGATTGCCACAGAAAGAGAATAGCGAAAGAGAAGGAAAAAAAACTGAATGGCAGAAGTTGATAAGTCAATATCCTTCGATGGTAGGGATATTCGACTGAAAGTAGGCTTACTAGCTCCCCAGGCTGGTGGGTCGGTGTTGATAGAATCAGGGGACACATCCGTTTTAGTTACGGCTACGCGATCGCGAGCCAGAGAAGGTATTGATTTTCTTCCACTCACAGTAGATTATGAAGAAAGGCTGTATGCCGCAGGCAGGATTCCCGGCGGGATCATGCGGCGGGAAGGTCGCCCACCAGAAAAAACAATTCTCACCAGCCGTCTTATAGACCGTCCCATGCGTCCCCTGTTCCCCTCATGGCTACGGGATGATCTGCAAATTATTGCCATAACGCTGTCGATGGACGAGTTAGTACCGCCCGATGTGCTAGCAGTTACAGGTGCTTCCATCGCTACCCTAATTGCCCAGATTCCTTTTAATGGGCCAATGGCAGCAGTGCGGGTTGGTTTAGTGGGAGATGATTTCATTATTAACCCCACCTATGCAGAAATTGAAGCTGGAGACTTGGATCTGGTCGTAGCAGGTTCACCACATGGCGTGATCATGGTGGAGGCGGGAGCCAATCAGTTGCCAGAGCGAGATATTATCGAGGCGATTGACTTTGGTTATGAAGCAGTGCGGGACTTAATCAAAGCGCAGCAAGATTTAGTAGCAGAACTGGGTTTGGTAATAGTGCAAGCAGGAGCACCAGAAGTAGACCAGACGCTAGAAAATTATATCCGCGATCGCGCTAGTAGCCAGATTAAGAAAATCCTGTCTCAATTTCATTTCACCAAACCCGAACGCGATGACGCTTTAGATGTCGTCAAGGATGAAATTGCCACAACGATCACTGAACTGCCACAAGAAGACCCAATTCGAGTTGCCGCAACTGCAAATAGCAAGGCACTTGGTAACACTTTTAAAGATATTACCAAATACTTCATGCGGCGGCAAATCATCGAAGATAACGTTCGCGTTGATGGTCGTAAACTTGATGAAGTGCGACCTGTTTCTTGTTTAGTTGATGTCTTACCAAAGCGAGTCCACGGTAGCGGTTTATTTAACCGGGAACTAACTCAGGTATTATCCGCTTGTACTCTGGGTACACCTGGGGATGCCCAAAACCTCAACGACGACATGCAGCTAGATCAACACAAGCGTTATCTGCATCATTATAACTTCCCGCCTTTCTCAGTCGGGGAAACCAAGCCAATGCGGGCGCCAGGAAGGCGCGAAATTGGTCACGGGGCATTAGCAGAGCGAGCGCTACTACCTGTGCTACCGTCAAAAGAACAATTTCCCTACGTGATTCGCATCGTATCGGAAGTACTTTCCTCCAACGGTTCCACCTCAATGGGTTCGGTGTGCGGTTCCACCCTCGCCCTAATGGATGCTGGTGTGCCAATTCTCAAACCCGTCAGTGGCGCAGCAATGGGTCTGATTAAGGATGGGGAGGAAGTGCGAATCCTCACCGACATTCAGGGCATTGAAGACTTTTTAGGCGATATGGACTTCAAAGTTGCCGGGACGGATGTCGGGATTACCGCCTTGCAAATGGATATGAAAATCTCCGGTCTATCTTTGGATATTATTTCCCAAGCTGTCCACCAAGCCAAATCAGCCCGATTGCACATTCTGGAGAAAATGCTCGCCTGCATTGACACCCCGCGGACTGAAACCTCACCCTATGCCCCACGTCTGTTAACAATCAAGATTGATTCAGACATGATTGGTTTGGTCATCGGGCCTGGAGGCAAGACTATTAAGGGAATCACAGAGGAAACTGGTGCTAAAATTGACATCGAAGATGATGGCACGGTGACAATTTCAGCTGTGGATGAGAACAGGGCTAAGAGAGCCAAAAACATCATCCAAGGCATGACCCGCAAGCTGAACGAAGGGGATGTCTATGCCGGACGCATCACTCGGATTATACCGATAGGTGCATTTGTGGAATTTCTGCCTGGAAAAGAAGGTATGATCCACATCTCACAACTTGCTGACTACCGCGTTGGCAAAGTTGAGGATGAAGTAGCAGTGGGCGATGAAGTGATTATCAAAGTGCGCGAAATTGATAACAAAGGTCGGATTAATCTCACCCGCTTGGGTATCCACCCAGATCAAGCAGCAGCAGCACGAGAAGCTGCGGCGGTGAATCGATAACTCGATTTGGGATTTTAGATTTAATCTAATCTAAAATCCGCGATGCCTATTGTGAAGGCATCGCCGTATGCTTCTCAAATTAGTTGCAGAACTTTTAACTTGATATCACTTTGCGGTCATCAGATATAGTTGTTAGGTTTTTTAGACTCTAGTTAACGTCAATTCATTATTTATATTATTCTGTCAATCCGTAGTTTGAGTATTTTAAAATACATTATTTGTCTATTTACAAATTGAGCAAATTGCCCGATCATGGCGACACAGAAAAAATGTGATCAAAAACACTTTTTCTTGTAATCAGTCATAATTTATGTAATTTGTGCAATTAATCTCCTGTCAAAAATATCATGGCTTTAGTTTCAACGATAAATAAACTGAAATCAAATCAAGTTCCCATACTCAGTGATTGCAGTTCACAAAGCCTGCTCAACTACTTTGAAAATTCTTGGGAACTTGAAGAAATACTCATGAAAAGTTTGGTCGGGGAAGAGACTTTTTATCTTAACCCTGATCCTTTAAGAAACCGGATAATTTTTTATCTTGGTCACTCAGCTGTTTTTTTGATCAACAAGTTAATTGCCGTTGGTTTAATAAAAGCTCGAATTGATTCACAATACGAAACCCTATTTGAAATCGGAGTTGACCCACAAACACCGACGGAACTCGACGCAGCTATGCAAGGGGTTAGCTGGCCTGATGTCAAAAAAGTTTGGCAATATCGGGACAAGGCACGAGAGGCGATCACAAAGGTGATTCAAAATACGTGCCTGGATCTCCCAATTCATCAACAGCATCCCTTCTGGGCTTTGCTGATGGGAATAGAACATAGTCGCATTCACTTTGAAACCTCTTCGATGCTGGTGCGTCAATTGCCTAGCGATCGTCTAAAACGTCCCCCCGGCTGGAATTACGCACCTACTAACGGTAATATTCCTAACAATGAAATGCGCTGGGTTCCAGGTGGTGTGGTGAAACTAGGAAAACCCCAAGATGATCTTACCTATGGTTGGGATAGCGAATATGGCGATCGCACTGTTGAAGTTAAACCGTTTTTAGCTAGTCAACATCTAATCACTAACGGAGAATATCTGAAATTTGTTCAAGCTGGTGGTTACAAAAATTTCGATTACTGGGATAGTGAATCTGGGAATTGGAAGCAACTCTACAATGTCCAACATCCCAAATTCTGGATACCCTTTCAGGATGGCTACCGTTATCGAGCCACATTCGACGAAATAGACTTACCTCTAGACTGGCCTGTGGAAGTCAATTACTACGAAGCGATCGCATTTTGTCGCTCTCAAGGCTCAGAAATACGCCTGATGAGTGAAGCCGAATGGAATCAAGCCTTACTTACCTGTGAGGATAACCAATTATTAGCTAACTATAATCTCAACTTACAATTCATTTCCCCCAGCCCAGTGGGAATGTTCAAACCAGCTAATAGTAGTTGTGGGCTTTATGACCTCAGAGGAAATGTTTGGGAATGGCTAGGGGACACTTTCAACGCCCTACCAGGATTTGAACCTCATCCGCTTTACGAAGACCAAGCAGCACCCTTTTTTGATGGCAAACATCAGATGATGCTCGGCGGTTCATGGGCTACTAATGGTTCAATGGCATTACCAACCTATCGCAACTGGTTTCGTCCCTACTTTTATCAACATGCTGGTTTTAGAATTGCTCAAGATTTGCAAGGGTAGAAAGGTACAAAAAAACTAAAAATTCCAAAAATTCATCTCATCGCTACGCGAACGGGTAAGCGATGAGATGAATTTTTGAGTAAGGAACGTGGATTATTTATTCTATCTCTAGCTTCCCTCTCCTTTATAAGGAGAGGGATTGAGGGTGAGGTAAGCCAGGGACATAAATTGGATGTTATTTAATTCTTATTCCTAAGCTAAACCAGAATGTGTTATTGTCCAAACTCAAGCCTAGCCTGTTCTACCAAATCAGCTGTCACAAACTCTTGCTCTGCTTCACGAGCCAGTTGTTCAATTCGGGCTTGAGCTTGAACACGGACAAAAAAGGGAATATTTTGTAACTTTTCCTTAGCTTCAGATGTCCATCGCAAAGCATCAATAAAATTGGAATCGCTCATAGTATTAATTACCTTGGTAAGTCGCCCAGTTTAATCAGCAGATTACTAATTCTCCTATAAAAAAAGCCCTTGCTTTTATGCAAGAGCCTCTAAATTATTTAATTGTCAGTGATTAGATAAACCTTACAACCTAGTCGAGGTTGTCCATGAACATCACTGGCTCAGTATCGCGGTTAATTCCTTTCTCAAAACCAGCAGAAGCTGCTCGTGCGCGACCAGCGTGCCACAAGTGACCAACTAGGAAGAAGAACCCTAGTACGAAGTGAGAAGTCGCCAACCAAGCGCGAGGAGATACGTAGTTGAAGGAGTTAATCTCGGTAGCCACACCACCCACGGAGTTCAGAGAACCCAGAGGAGCGTGGGTCATGTATTCAGCAGCGCGACGAGCTTGCCAAGGCTGAATATCGTTCTTGATTTTTTCCAAGTCAAGACCATTGGGACCACGTAGAGGCTCCAACCAAGGGCCGCGGAAATCCCAGAAGCGCATGGTTTCACCACCGAAGATGATTTCACCAGTGGGAGAGCGCATCAGATATTTACCCAATCCTGTAGGGCCTTGGGCAGAACCGACGTTAGCACCTAAGCGTTGGTCACGAATCAAGAAGGTTAGAGCCTGAGCTTGAGAAGCTTCAGGACCCGTAGGACCGTAAAATTCGCTGGGGTAAACGGTGTTGTTAAACCAAACAAACAGGCAGGCAATGAAGCCCATCAGAGAGAGAGCGCCCAAGCTGTAGGAAAGGTAAGCCTCACCAGACCAGATTGATGCCCGACGTGACCAAGCAAAAGGCTTGGTGAAGATGTGCCAGATACCGCCAGCAATTAAGATAAAGGCAATCCAGATGTGACCGCCGACCACATCTTCCAAGTTATTGACGCTGACAATCCAGCCTTCGCCACCAAAGGGAGACTTGATTATATAACCGAAGATAACTGCTGGGTTCAATGTCGGATTAGTAATAATCCGAACATCACCACCGCCTGGTGCCCAGGTGTCATACAAACCACCAAAGAACATTGCCTTTATCACCAACAGCAGCGCACCGCATCCCAAAATAATCAGATGGAACCCGATGATGTTGGTCATCTTGTTCTTGTCTTTCCAGTCGTAACCAAAGAAAGAAGAGTATTCTTCTAAGGTTTCTGGACCACGGACGGCATGATAAATACCGCCAAAGCCAAGGACGGCTGAGGAAATTAGGTGGAGTACACCGACAACAAAGTAGGGGAAGGTATCAATAACTTCACCACCAGCACCAACACCCCAACCCTGACTGGCGAGGTGAGGTAATAGGATTAAGCCCTGCTCATACATGGGCTTTTCAGGAATGAAGTGAGCGACTTCAAACAAGGTCATCGCTCCAGCCCAGAATACAATCAAACCAGCGTGGGCAACATGAGCACCCAGTAGTTTGCCAGATAGGTTGATTAAACGTGCGTTACCAGACCACCAGGCAAACCCAGTGGATTCTTGGTCGCGTCCAGCGCCGCCTAAGATATTTGGTCTATTAGAGAGCGTTACCACGTGGTAATACCTCCTCAGGGAATACAAATTGTTCGTGGGGTTGATCTTGAGGAGCCATCCAAGCGCGGATACCCTCATTCAGCAAAATGTTTTTGGTATAGAAGGT
>NZ_JBALCS010000006.1:0-181176 GCF_036919555.1 Nostoc sp. | reverse complement strand
GACCAACCTACGAATACGAAGCGATCGCGCTTGAGCCAGTCGTCTAGAACGTCAAACCACCCTCTACTGGGGGCGCGTCCAACTGCGATGGTCATTAGAGCAAATCTCCAAATGTTTATAAGTACAGGTTGTATCTGTATTATAGATGGCTATATAAAAGCCTTCCATAAGCAGAAAGTTAACTGGGTTATTAACCAAGGTTACAATTTTTTACATACCTTTAATCATATTAGGTGCAAATCGCTAATTTTTCTAGGGGTTTTGTCATAAAAATTAATTTTTGATCTAGATGAGGTGTGGAATAGGGAGATGAGGGAGATAAAAAGAAATAATCAATGCCCAATGCCCTATGCCCTATGCCCTATGCCCCATGCCCAATGCCCATTTCCCTAGAATCACTCAGCTGACGCTAAAATGAGTCCACAGTTAAATTTGATTATTGCTAAATGTTTACCATCGATTTAAGCATCAGAAACACTGCTTTCCCGATCTCAGTACAACGTAAGTCAGCAGAGGATGCTGAGGCTGTCTATCAGCTAATTTTGGCAGCAATACGCTCTGGGAACCCTGACATTGTGGAACTCAAGTGCGAGGGCAAGACAGAGAAAAAAATTGCTGTCCGCGCTAGTGAAATTTCTGGGGTGCAGATTGTTCAGAAAGATGGTACAACCCCTGGTGGTGGCAGACCTCCTGGCTTTTTCGCTGTAGCTGCTGAGTAACTAAGGTTGACAAATGGCTCAAGTGGGCATTGAGGTCAAGGATTTAAATTTCAGCTGGCCTAATGGAGAGAAAGTGATCAAATCTTGCTCTTTAGAAGTACCCAAGGGTGAGTTTTGGATGCTCTTGGGTACAAATGGCAGTGGAAAATCAACGTTACTTAGACTGCTGGCGGGGCTATTAGCTCCTAAATCTGGCGAAATTCGGGTTTTGCACCCCGTTGGCTTTGTCTTCCAAAATCCGGATCATCAACTGGTGATGCCAACTGTTGGTGCTGATGTGGCTTTTGGATTGGTGGAAGAAAAGTTGCCACCTGCTGCCACCAGAGCCAGGGTTGAGGAGGCGCTAGGAGCGGTGAATTTGCTTACCCTGCAACGACGCCCTATCTATGCACTCTCTGGGGGACAGAAACAGCGAGTCGCGATCGCTGGTGCGATCGCCCGTCGCTGTGAAGTCTTATTATTAGATGAACCAACTGCTTTACTAGATCCAGATAGCCAACTGGATTTAGTTGTTGGTGTCCGCCGCCTCGTCAAAAGTCGAGGTCTTACAGCCCTGTGGGTAACGCATCGATTAGACGAGTTAAATTACTGTGATGGCGCTTTCTTACTAGAAAAAGGTTCTCTTGTTGATAGGGGTGAAGCCCAGCGCCTTAAACAACGTCTGATGGAAGTAGAGGGCGAAGCCTCTTAATTAAGTGCTGAGTGTTAAGTCATAAGTTCTGAGTAAAATAAAAACTACTCAGGACTTTTGCGCCGAGTACATGCCTTGTCCTTTGTGGGTGGTTTTTTCACTTAGCACGAGCGTAACAACTCTCAGCCACAGCTGATGCCGAACCGAAGTTAGGTGACTTTTAACTCAGCACTACTAATTAAATAAAGTACTGCCACGCGCCTTTTCAACAAAGGCGCGTTTTAAATTAGTGCGTCTATTTTAAGGTAAGTTTTATGAGCTTATCGCATTTTTGTCTTGTGTAACATAGTGTTACACACAACCCATCAATTATTATAAAACTTATGAATGAATTTTGTAAACTCTAGAAAATTGTGATTAAAAACCATGCACCGTTCCTTACTCCAAGCCGTTTTGTTGGTGGACGGCTACAATATAATAGGCGCTTGGCCTTGCCTTAAAAAAACGCGTGATAGTGTTGGACTAGAGGCAGCACGGGGCGAACTTGTAGAAGCGATGACTGGTTATAGTGCGTTTCAAGGTTATGCAACTCAAATAGTTTTTGATGCCCAATATCAGAATTGCTCTAGTAATAAAGAAATTATTACTGAGCTTTTATCAGTTTATTACACTGATTTTGGGCAGACAGCAGATACTTATATTGAAAAATCTTGTGCTTCTTTTCGCCAGCAAATAGCCCAATGTTTGATTCCTCGTGTGATTGTCGCTACATCAGATCGGGCACAGCAGTTGATGATACAGGGGTATGGAGCTGAATGGTTGTCGGCACAACAACTCTGTGGTGAAGTTGAAGCTACCGTCTGCCGGATGCGACAGAAGTATCATACGCGCAAACAATCTAAGAGTCGGTTTTTAGCTAATGCCATTGATGCTAAGGCGCGGCAGCGTCTGGCTGAATTACGAATGGGATTATAGTAAATATTTAGTATTTAAAAGTCTCTGCTTAAGTTTCTGAATGAATTTTGGCTGCAAAATTTCTATAATTAAGCATTAAAAAAAATATTGGCGAAAGTACTTGCCAAATCAGATTTTTAGCCCTACTATTATAAATCGTGGGTGGTCCTCAGTAGCTCAGTGGTAGAGCGATCGACTGTTAATCGATTGGTCGCTGGTTCGAATCCAGCCTGGGGAGTTTAGTAATTTTCGATTTTAAATTTTGGATTCTAGATTATCTTTTAATAATCTATGGTCGCTTGATCCATCTGTGACATTTCTAAATCATGGTTCTTTTGGTGCCTGTCCTAAACAAGTACTGGCAGTTCAACAACGTCTGCGGTTACAACTAGAACAGGAACCTCTACGCTTTTTTGGTAGGGAGTGGGAACCATTACTAGACGATGCAAGAAGTAAACTGGCGGCGTTTGTGGGTGCTGATGTTCAAGATTTGGTATTTGTCCCCAATGCGACGACTGGCGTTAATTCGGTGTTAAGGTCGCTGAGGTTTTCACCAGGGGACGAAATACTTACAACCAACCACGAATATAATGCTTGCCGCAATGCACTTGATTTTGTTGCCAGTCGCACTGGGGCGCGGGTGGTGGTGGCAAAAATTCCTTTCCCCATTGACTCGCCACAGCAAGTAGTAGCAGCAGTAATTGAGCGAGTTTCACCAAAAACCCAATTAGCGCTTTTGGATCATGTTACCAGCCAGACAGGGCTAATTTTCCCGATTCAAGAGTTGCTGAAGGAGTTGCAACAACGGGGTGTAGATACATTGGTAGATGGTGCCCATGCGCCTGGAATGATTTCCCTCAATTTACCAGAAATTGGTGCAACTTATTACACCGGGAATTGTCATAAATGGCTGTGTGCGCCCAAAGGAGCAGCATTTTTGTCCGTGCAACGAGATAAACAGTCAGAAATTCGTCCTCTGACAATTAGCCACGGTACAAATTCGCCACGCACTGATAAAACACGCTTTCAGTTGGAATTTGATTGGACAGGTACAGATGATCCTACAGCTTATATGTGTGTACCAGAAGCGATCGCTTTTATGGGTTCGTTGCTACCTGGTGGGTGGAAAGAATTGATCCAGCAAAATCATCAGCTAGTATTGCAGGGAAGACAGCTACTTTGTGAAGCGCTAGAAGTGCAGCCGCCTTGTCCAGAGGAAATGATTGGTTCAATGGCGGTTGTGCCAATGCCTGCGATGTTAGAAAACCGCGATTTTATGGCTGTACACGATGAGTTGTTTGATAAGTTTGGTATTCAAGTGCAGATGATTCCGTGGCAGGAAAAACCTCGGCTACTGGTGCGGATTTCGGCGCAGATTTACAATAGGCAGGAGCAGTATGAGTATTTGGCAAAGGTGCTAATGGGACTTAAACAAAAATTAAGCCCAAATGTAGCCCAAACTGGCTTTATAAGCAGCAAACACGTCACGATTATAAGTCAACCAATCAAAAAATCGACTCATACATAGCTGTTCTAAAAGCTTCTAAAGCTTCAGTAAAGGTATTCAAAGGTTTGCTTGCCCACCTTCGTCTCAAGCCCCCTATCATCTGATGCCAAAGGATAAAAGTATAGGCGCAAAAAACCAAGATAATGTCAGAATCTGAGAAAATGATTCCTGGTGCGATGTCTGACGACAAGCTGCTCCGCATCTACGCAGTTTTACCTAAACCAGTTTCATCTGACCAAATTTTAAGAACTGTAACAATATTGGCGCAGCTTGTTTGATCATCCCAGTTAGGTGCTTTGGTCACAAATAGTTCTCCATCAATAATCTCATAGCGATTCCTGCGTTCACGAAGTGTCTCGAAACGAGAATCGCCAGCAAATAGTTCTAAGTCCGCAGTCGTCCAACGCACTGGAGTTGTTTGCATAGAAACCTTCTAGCATTTTCCTAAATCATATTTTAAAAATACCGACGACGGGCGGAATGTCGCAAATAGCGATAAATGCCCCAGGCTAAAACTCCAAAAAAGAGATTTAGCAAAAACCGAGTAAGTATAAACCACAAAATATCACTGTCAAAAAGCTTCGACGGACTCAAAGGACTAAGAATTCTGGCTAAGAGAAACAGCCCAAAAATAGCATTTCCACCCAGCACGAGGGCAAATAGCACTAAACTCCTCTGCCAATAACGGCGCTGGGGTGTACAGTCCCAAATCAGGGTAATTACAGGTTTACCTTGCACTTTTCGTAGTAATTGTTCCAGTCGCCAAAACATCCACAATAGAAACGGAAATAAACCATAACTCAAGAAACGTAGGGGTAATGAGTAACCCCAAGCACTAGATAGGATATTAACTAAGGCATGACAGATTACAGAATTTAGCCAAGCCCTAAAAATGAACTTCCTGTCTCGATTTAACCGAGTATGGGAGGAAATATAAATTCCCAAGGCATATCCCCAAGGTGCAGAGAATATAGCATGGACTGGCGTGCCGAGAGTACGTTCAAAAATTGATGTTGTACCGTGGAAAAGATAAATCCAGTTCTCTTCGGCAGTGAATCCAAGGGCAACGGCTATGGTGAAGAGGAAAACGGTAGAGGGAAGTAATCGATACCTGCGTTGCAGATAGTAGGTTGGGACAACAACCGCAGCCAACTTACAGCCTTCTTCAATTGGGCTTACTTCCACAAGCTGCCGCAAGGCTATATTAGGAAGCCAACGTTTGATCTGTTGCCAGTCTACAAAAGAATTGGCTACAGTTTCAAAAACCCATTCGAGGCTAAGGGCTAAGATCCCAGATATTGCCCCGATGATAAAGAACATTAGTAACTTTAACAGAGGTGGGGCAAATGGCACCCGACAGTAGTAGCAGCCTAGCAGCAGCAACGGTGGTATTGCTGCCCACAACAGTAGAGAGAAATCAACCACTCACCTGAGCAATCACTGTGCGGTGACGGTGGGTATTGTTGATGATAGTGGGAGTTTGGAAACCTGCCTCAACAACAACTTGCTCAATGTCCAAAGCAAAATATTCATCTAAATACGGTTCAGTACTTTTGAGCAACGTCAAAATGTAGGCTGGCATTTTCTGGTAAACTTCAGATTTTGGATTCATGTCCATGATTGCTAAGTAGCCACCGGGACGCAGCACGCGCCGCATTTCAGCTAAAATCTGTCGGGTTGCTGATTGGGGCAATTCATGGCACATCAGAAAAATGGAGACTAAATCAAAAGAGGCATCTGGTAGTCCAGTAGATTCAGCTTGGGCATGAAGCCAATTAATTTTAGCTTGACGACGTTGTTGGGCGCGGTAATTGGCAACAGCTAAGAAGTAGGGAGATAAGTCCAAGCCGATAATTTTAGCTTGAGAATAAACTGCTTGTAGGGCAAAAGTACTCAAGCCAACACTACACCCTACATCTAAGATATTTTGCGGCTCGTTAGGGATTTGACTTTTCAGGATATTATGGTAACTTTCGCGCAGCATCGGATCGCCTTGGGCTTGGGCGCCCTGCCAAATTTTCGCGTGGACAGCGTAGGCAGCAGGTTCTACCTCAAAAGCGGCTTGCCAACTGAGATTTCCGGTTTCGTAGGCATGGAATGAGGTGAGGTAGTAATCGGGATAGGAAAGCTGAGGATTTTCTACTTGAGCTAGATCAGCCTTCCAATCAAGCGCCTGTAGTCTCTCGACTTCTTGCGTCCAAGGCACACCAATTCTCTCGCCACGTTTAATCATCATTTGTCTAGCTTGATGTTTGGCTAGGTTAGCTAAAGGCTTGATTGCCAATATGCCATTTACCAAGCGGGAAGCGAAGCCAAGATTAGTGTTTACAGCAGCCGTCATAAATTAATTCGCATTGAATAGCCTTTTCTACTTATGACATAGTTGCTGGAGGCCAGTCTAGATGCAAATTGAAAAACATTCTGGAGAGTGGGGGATGAGGGGGATGAGGAAGCAGGGAGAGCAGGAGAGAGAAGAATTAATAACCAACACCCTAGCCCAATGCCCAATACCCAATGCCCCATGCCCTATTTTGCAGTATTCGGCTTGAGAGCTAACAACATCTCCAATTCACTGGTAGATTTATCGGGGCTAATGGCGGTAACACCAAAACCACGAATGGAACCCAGGATAGTAATGGTATCGGCGTTAGACGAGATCAAACTATTAATCAAGGGCATAGTTTTAGTTTTGTCCATATCCAGGTAGAAATAACCGCCGTTGGGCTTTTGCAAAGAACCAGTAACCGCTTTGAAGGTGTCGCTATTGTCGAGAGATTGATTTTTACGATCGCTAACTGCGTCCGCAATTGGGCCACCAAGAGCTACAAATAAAGTGTCTTTATCCAGCCAACCATGCGCCAATAAAGCTCCTTGTTGGGGGATTTGCCATTCAGTTACGTCTTTACTACCAATATTTCTGTTGGCGATGTTGATTTTTTGGGTTTTGGCGAGGGTATCCAATTTCGTTAAGGTGGCTTCGGCAGTTTTGCGATCGCTAGTATCAAATACTAAAGCACCTCCAAAACCAACGCTCGCTAACACCCCTTGATTTGATGGAATCGCACCAAAGGCAAATTCCCCATTCATCCAGCCAAAAATGTCCTTATCCAGGTCAATATTGACAAATTTAAGTTGCGATCGCGCCTGTTCAAAAGCTTGCTTCATTTGGGGATAATCTTTGGACTGTTCTACTAGCGTTGCCCAGCCACGGCTGATGCCACTTCCGCTAATCAAAGCAAAGGTATCAATCGGAAATTGCCCGACTATATTCCCAGGAGTTGATTGATACTGAAATTTATTTAGTTGTGGATCTAAATTAGCGATCGCTTTTACCCGCACTCCCGCGTCATCAACACCAACACCCGCCACCACAGATTTTATCTGCTTAAGTTGCGTCAGGGTTTGTGGAGGTAACTGCTTTGCCTGTGGACTTGCGGCTGCTAACTGCTGTACCGTGCCTGGATAATCTGGTACATAAATTTGGGCGAGGTTGTTTTTCACATCCACTCCTTTGCTGAGAATGCTACCGGCACCTTCTTTACTGGCAAAAGAAGACTGTCCCTTAAACGTGTCAATTGCTTTTTCTACAGCTTGCCTTTCGGGGGCTAATACCAAGTGACTATTATTTAAAACTACGCTATATGTCGGCTTGCCATTTTGTGTAGTTTCGATAATTTTTTGACCTTGGTAGTCAGATTCCTGGAATTTCACCCCTTTTTCTGACTTCAATTTATTAGCAAAATTCAAGGCACTGAGTTTGTCCTTGATTCCCACTACTATGAGGATATTCGGTTTCTGTTGTAAATTTGTTGGTACATTAGATGCCCCAGACGGCACGTTTAACTGTACCGGTTTCACAGGATTTGGTGGCAGTACAGCAATCATCACACCACCAGCCCAAGGCTTTATGTCTTTTTCATAAGAAACGTTACCCTCACTGAACATTTGCTTATTGAAATCTTCCAGATTTTTTGCCACTAACTTTTGTGCTTCTGGAGTGCCAAACTGCTGTAACTTTGCCCAAGCTACCGAGTCAGTAGTAATATAAGCTGCCATCAATGCTGTTGCAGGTACTACTTTAGCACTGCCTAGAGCATCTGAGCTACCACCTGATGGGGCTTTAAAATACGTATAAGCCGCTATACTTCCTGCTACAACTACAGCAGCACCAACAGCAGGAATGAAAAACTTTGATTTAGTTTCAGGCATTTTGTTATCCTCTTTTGCTCAGATTGTCGCCGAGATTTATCCAAGTGTCATTGTAGAGTTTTCGGATTTATTAATAATTTCCGCTCATTGATCGGTATTTACTGATAAAATTAGTAATCTATAAGTTAGCGGTCTAAAATTACTCTCAAAAATACTTCCAAGGGATAATGAGCGAATCTGCAAATGATCTGCTGTTCATCTCAAACAAAATAGCCTGTTCAGCAACAGCAAGCTATCCTAAGTTATAAGAATAATTAGGAGTATTTGTACTTAATGAGAATCTATCGAGGTGTAAGAGACTCTTGACTCGATGACAAAAAAGTGCAAAATATCAGGAAAAGTAAATGCGGGAGGGATATGGAAAAAAGTCCAAGGATCGGCAGCCGACCTTCGGAAATTCGGGTGAGATTAATTTGAATCCCCCAATCCCATAGGGGAGTTCTCACTTCTGTAATGCCCTGTTAATTTGGGAAATACATTTAGACACCGCTATTTTGCTTAACTACATCCAACCAAGCCAGACTTTTCAGAATTACAAGGTCAGTAAGGATCAATGTCGAAGTCTTATTTTGATACAGATAATAACGGACACAAGCCTTTTGAGTTACCGGGGGCAAGACCACACTACAACCCCGATCGCCCCGGACAGGTAGAGCATATTTTTCTCGATCTCAGCTTGGATATCCCTAAGCAAAGCTATCAGGGCAGTTGTAGCATTCGCCTCTTGCCAATCCGTAATGGCATTGACCGTTTGACTTTGGATGCTGTCAACCTGAATATCGAGTCTGTGCAGGTGGACGAAGTGCCACAAAATTTTGACTACGACGGGGAACAGCTTTCTATCCAACTTTCTGAGGCGACCCAGATTGGTAAACGCTTGCTGATTGCGATCGCCTACTCGGTGACAAAACCGCAACGCGGTATTTATTTTATTCAACCAGACAAGCACTACCCAAACAAGCCCACCCAAGTTTGGACTCAGGGCGAAGACGAAGACTCTCGCTTTTGGTTCCCCTGCTTTGACTATCCAGGACAACTGTCTACTTCGGAAATTCGCGTGCGTGTTCCTAACCCTCTGGTGGCGATTTCCAACGGCGAATTGATCGACACTACAGAAGATAGTGATTACAAAATCTACCATTGGTCACAGCAACAAGTTCATCCTACATACTTGATGACTTTGGCAGTAGGTGATTTTGCTGAAATTCGGGACGAGTGGCAGGGGAAACCTGTTACCTACTACGTAGAAAAGGGACGGGAGGAAGATGCTAAACGCAGCATGGGCAAAACTCCCCGGATGATCGAATTTTTGAGCCAAAAGTATGGCTATCCCTATGCTTTCCCGAAATACGCTCAGGTTTGTGTCGATGACTTCATCTTTGGGGGGATGGAAAACACCTCCACAACCCTGTTAACAGATAGATGCTTGCTGGATGAACGCGCCGCTTTAGATAACCGCAATACTGAAAGTTTAGTCGTCCACGAACTCGCGCACCAGTGGTTTGGTGATTTGGTGGTGATTAAGCATTGGTCTCATGCTTGGATTAAGGAAGGGATGGCTTCCTATTCTGAGGTGATGTGGACAGAACAGGAATATAGTCCAGAAGAAGCAGCTTACTATCGTTTATTGCAAGCTAGTCGTTACTTCAGTGAAGATAGCAGCCGCTACCGCCGCCCAATGGTAACACATATTTACCGGGAAGCTATTGAACTTTACGATCGCCACATCTACGAAAAAGGGTCTTGTGTTTATCACATGATTCGAGGCCAATTGGGAGATGAATTGTTTTGGCAAGCAATTCAAACATTTATTCAAGATAATGCCCACAAAACCGTAGAAACAGTAGACTTACTCAGGGCGATTGAAAAGACTACCGGACGTAATCTTTTGTTCCTCTTTGACCAATACGTTTATCGTGGTGGTCATCCCGATTTTAAACTGGCTTACTCTTGGGATGGGGATGCTAATTTGGCAAAAATTACGGTAACTCAAACCCAAGCTGTTGAAGATAGAAATGGCAGTAAGGATTTGTTTGATCTAAAAATACCTATTGGTTTTGGCTATACCCAACAGGAAGAAGTGAAAAGTGAAGAGTTAGGAGTGAGGAGTGAGGAGTTAGGAGTTAAAAATAATTCTCAAATCATAAATTCTAATTCACAACTAAAAACTTTTTTAGTGAGGGTGAATGAACGTGAACAAAGCTTCTACTTTCCCCTAGAAAATAAGCCCAAATTTATCAGTTTTGATGTAGGGAATAATTACCTGAAAACAGTAACTTTAGAGTATCCAATACCGGAGTTAAAAGCACAGTTAGAATTTGATCCCGACCCGATTTCGCGTATCTATGCAGCAACAGCTTTGGCGAAAAAAGGCGGGTTAGAAGCTACCATTGCACTATCTGCGGCGCTCAAAAATGACCCATTCTGGGGTGTGCGTGTGGAAGTGGCAAAACAACTAGCCCAAATTAATTTAGACCAAACCTTTGATGGCTTAGTTCTTGGGTTAAAAGATAAAAATGCTTACGTGCGACGATCTGTAGTGGAAGCGCTTGGCCAAATCAAAACTGCTGAAAGCTATAAAGTTGTCAAAGGGCTGTTGCAAAAGGGCGATCCCAGCTACTATGTGGAAGCAACAGCCTCTCGTGCGATCGGGGCGATGTCTGCGACGGGCTTCGCCTACGCATCTACAAACTTAGAAGAAAAACCCAAGGAAGACAAGGTATTAAAGCTGCTAAAATCCGTTTTAGAAAAAAAGGCGGGTTGGAATGAAGTTGTACGCAGTGGTGCGATCGCTGGTTTAGCTGAATTTAAAACCTCGGAAGCTGCTTTAAATCTGCTAATCGAATACACCAAACTTGGTGTACCACAACCTCTACGTTTAGCCACAATTCGCGCTTTAGGAAAGATTTCTGTAGGTCAAAGTCCGGTTAATTTGGAACGTATTTTAGAAAAATTAACAGAACTAGCCAAAGAAACCTTCTTTTTAACGCAAGTGGCGGTAGCAGCAGCGTTAGGACAAATGGAAATACCTAGAGCAGTCGGGGTTTTGCGATCGCTAGCTGAACAAACAGCCGATGGGCGTGTACGTCGCTATGCTGAAGAAGAAATTTCCAAAGTGCAAAAGAATATTGGTTCAGAAAAAACTTTGCGTCAATTGCGTGAAGATTTCGACCAACTCAAACAACAAAACCAGGAATTGAGAAGCCGTTTAGAAAACTTGGAGGCTAAATCTAAATAGCACTACATAATAATTAAAAGTAGCTAATTGGTAATTGGTAATTGTGGCAAAACCACTACCACTTACCAAATTTATAGCAGTAGCTGAAAGCCCGGTTTATTAAGGGTATGCCTAACTAATCAAATGCAGCGGAGGTTGCAATCTGCTAGCGCTGTTTTATCAACCTCATTATGGACGAGTGTTTTAGAAGACCATCATCGCAGAACTATTTAGGCAAAGCTAAAGTAAGCGTTCAGGGGGTGTAAAGAAGACGAAAAACACCCCCCAAAATCAAGGAATAAAATTAAGCAGCTTTCAATAACTCAGAATCATCAAAACAAGCAGTAACTTCTGGAAGCAAAGAAGGCGCAGTTTTATGACCACGAGCAGCAATAACAGTCTGAGTCATAAACTCCAAAACATTACGCTTTTGGGACTTGAGGGTTGTTACCACAGTGAGCATCCGAGCCACAAAACGACTACCACCTTGAGTTTGAGAACCAAATACTAGTACGTCGCCAAATAACAGCAGGACGAATAGCCCTTTCCGCAGCATTATTAGTCGGCTCAACACCTGGAGTAGTGACAAACGTAATTGACCACCACTTTAGCGCCTTCCTGCACTATAGGACTAGTATTTGATTTCTGAAAAGATACGTAGGGTGTGTTAGCGACAGCGTAACGCACCATCATCAACGGTTTGGTGCGTTACGAACTGCGTTCTAACACACCCTACAATACCTAATTTTGTTCAAAAATCAAATATGATTCCTATAGTTTCATCGCGATCGCTTTGCCGATCCCACGGCTCGATCCAGTGATGATCGCGACTTTTCCTTCCAGCTTTTTCATGAGTAACTCCTTTTTCCAGTAGTGAATCTTTAGTGGTAGAGAAGATAGTTTTCACTCGGCGGCTTGCGGCTGTGCGGCAAGTTCTTTGAAATAGTCCCGCAGTGTGCGTGGCTCGCGATCGAGAATGGCGCGCAGCGTGAGTGCGTTTCCAACTAACGCATGATGGTCATACCAGTCAAACATGATCTGCATCGGCGACGGTTGCTGCTCGACGTTTTGGGCAGGACTTGCAGGCGGGCTGGGTCGAACCGACTCGATCTTCCGCCCCAGCACTTCGCTCATGAGCGCAACGATCTCCTTACGGTTGAGATTGCCCTCAGCGCAAAGTTGATAGGTTCCATAAAGCAGGCGATCTTCGGTGAGCGCGATCGCGGCAACTTCGGCTACGTCGCGGTAGTCTACTCGGCTAAAGCGGGTCTCTTCTGACCAAGGTTCTCCGTAAGTGCCAGTCTTGAGTACTTCCGACCAACTCTGCGCTAGGTTCTGGAAGAACAGAGTCGGTTGCAGAATGACATACTCCATGTCGGATTCGATGATCGCCTCTTCCACAGGTGATTTAGCAATGTGGTTCTTGAGCACGCTGATCACAGGCTCGATCACAGACGAGAACACAAAGCGGCGCACACCAGCCTGTTTTGCCGCTTCCACCATACTTTTGCCGATTTCAGCTTCGTTAGGGATAAAGGCTGGCGCAATATAGAACACCGAGTCCACGCCTTTGAGTGCTGCATCGATGCTTGCCCGATCGGTTAGGTCGCCGATTGCCACCTCCGCAGCGCCGTTGTTTCGTACTTTGTCAGTCTGCTTGCGATCGCGGATCAGCCCCCGAACTTTCGCACCTCGTTTGGCAAGTTCGGGCACGACCAGACCTGCAAACGGACCAGCAGCACCAACCGCGAGAATCGTGGAATCTGTGTTTATGTTGGGTGTTGACACAAGGTTTACTCCTTTTTTCAGCTTGATCGTTGGCGGCAACAATGACTTCGGTTTCAAGCTACCGCTGATTTGAATAACGCTTCTCTCTATTAATCAGAAATGAGTGGCGTTTGGTGCAGATAGCGATCGCTACTCAGTTGTTGCAGCACAAAGCCTGCGGTATCAGCGCGAGAGATTTTACCTGCGGTCACATCGTTCAGATCAGTGAAGACGTGATAGTTCTCAGTCGCAGATCCGTTCGTGAGTTGAGCAGGCCGAACAATAATCCAATCTAAATTGCTCTTTTGAATTACCGCTTCCTGACGGTCTTTGTCTTTGTAAACTTCTTTGAGTACGTAGCTTGCATAGAGAAAAAGAAAAAGTAGTTAAAATTCAAAGCACTTGTGCAAAAAAGGCAAAGATGAGACTGCGACGATGGACAAGCTCAAAAGCCTGACGATTTTTATGCGCTCCGCTCAATGCGGCAGTTTTTCCGAGGCAGCCCGACAGTTGGGCATGGCTCCGTCTGCCGTGAGTCGGGCTGTATTGCGCTTATCCCTCTTCTGTCACTCTCCGAAAACTTTTGCCATTTCTGAATTCTAGAGCTTTTGTATATGAAGCGATCGCGCGATTATTTTCTAATAACAAATACAAGACCAATTTTTTTCTAATAGTATAGCTTGTATTGATTGCCTCATGAGGCTTCTAGCGATCGCCCTCCCGGAAAGTGACAGAAGAGGGTTATACGAAGTTGCGATAGATAGTATTATTTAGGGGAAGTAAAATCAGTGTGCAGTGATGCCTCGGACTCGGATTGAGATTATTCCTCACCTGGATTATGCAGAGTTAACAAGGGCGCTACCGTCGTTGTCGAGATCTAAAAGAACGCACTCGATGGTTAGTAATTCGCCTATTGAGCCGACCTGGTAATCCCATAAAAGTTGAGCAAGTAGCGGAAATTACAGGCTTAAGTGCTGACTGGGTGCGTAAAATTGCTCGTCGTTACAATGCTACTGGTGCAGAGGGAATTGTAGATGCACATCAAAAAAGTCCCGGAGGCAAACACAAAGCCTTAACAAAAGAACAACTTCAAGAACTTTTTGAAAAATTACAGTCACCCCCAAAAGATGGTGGATTGTGGAGTGGACCAAAAGTTGGAGAATTGATTCAACAACAGTTTGGCATTCGTATACATCGGGCAACGGCATGGCACTATCTCAAACGCTTAGGTTTTAGTTTACAAGCGCCCAGACCTTTACATGAGCGCAGCGCCACCCCAGAACAAAGGGCATTTTTTAAAGCTCAACTGAAGTTTTTCGTCCAATTAATGCGTTGGTTATGCCCTCATAAGCATCTAGAAGTCTGGGCACAGTCCGAGGCGCGTTTAGGACTTAAACCAGTGGTGCGTCGAACTTGGGCGCTCATTGGTAAACGTCCAACTGCTGATCATTATCCGCGCTACAAGTGGTTATACACCTACGGTTTTGTCCATCCTAAAACTGGCAATAGCTGTTTATTCATTTTGCCCCGGGTAAATACAACTGTGATGCAAATTGCACTTGACGCATTTGCAACGCAAGTCAATTCTCAAGGTGACAAGCTAATTATTTTACTTGTAGACCAAGCCGGTTGGCATACAACTCGTCATCTCACTGTCCCAAAAGACATCATTATGTACTCTATTCCTCCATACACCCCTCAACTTAACCCAACTGAGTGTCTCTGGCCATTACTTAGAGAACGATTAGCCAATAAAGTATTTGATACCCTCGATTCTTTAGAAACCGTCTTGATTGAACGGTGTCAGTGGTTGATGAACAATCCAAGCACTGTTAAAGGAGAAGTCGGATTTTCCTGGTTGTGTTCAATATAACAAAATGTAACAATACTATCTTTGGCAACTTCGTATTAGAAGATGAATTGGGGGTGCGCTTGCTCCAACGAACGACTCGCAGCTTAACGCTCACTGAAGCGGGCGATCGCTTCTATCAACGCGCTCAGCAAATTCTCAACGATTTGGAAGAAGCCGAACTCGAAGTCAAGCAATCGCAATCGATGCCGATTGGAACCTTGCGGCTGGATCTGAGCTCTACGTTTGGCAAACTGCATATCGCCCCGGCTCTGCTGCGATTTGCCGTACAATACCCTAAGCTAAACCTGAATGTTTCGTTTAACGATCGCTTGATCGATCTGATTGAGGAAGGCATTGATGCAACTGTGCGGATTGGGTTGAGCAGCGATAGCAGTTTAATCATGCACCACCTGGCAACTGCACACTACACTACTTGTGCCTCGCCGCAGTATCTTGTTCAGTATGGTACGCCAACAACGCCGACAGACCTATTGCAGCATCGCTGTGTCAACTTTATCTTTCCACAGACTGGGCGAGAACCTGAATGGAAGTTTGAGCAAGACGGCAAATTGATCGACTTTTCCGTTGACAGCTATCTGCGATTTAATAACTCAGAAGTCGTCCTAGAGGCGGTGATTCAAGGAGCGGGCGTAGTGCAATTGCCCAAATTTATTGCAGCGAAGGCGATCGCGCGGGGTGATCTCCAACCGATTCTTCAGTCCTATGCAACTC
The DNA here is from genome assembly GCF_036919555.1 of Nostoc sp. Taxonomy (GTDB): domain Bacteria; phylum Cyanobacteriota; class Cyanobacteriia; order Cyanobacteriales; family Nostocaceae; genus Nostoc. Next base: position 165,588 of record NZ_JBALCS010000006.1, on the reverse strand, counting down.
AAGCTGGATTACCGATCGCCGTTTTGTATCCGCAAAAACGCTATCTCTCGGCTAAAGTTCGCGTCTTTGTCGAGTTTATGCAAGAGTTGGCGATTGCATTAAACCACGCTGATATTGTCGATTAAACGCTTGAAGAACAATGCTGTATCACTTATCTACCAGGTAGAAGCAGCTACCTCCAGCCCTGAACAGTTGCAAGCTAAATGGGTGGCTAAGACAGTCTGAATTTTAAAATGATTAAATCCAAGACACTAATAGTACTACTGCTCCATGTAACTGTTAGTAAATTAAAGTTACTTAACTATGGCCGTTTATTCCAATTTGCATACATAGGTAAATATTTATATTTTTATAAACAATGGTTAAGAAAAGATAAAATCATCTGAAACTCAGATAAGTAGTTGTAGTTTTATAAAGTATAATTAAGAAAAAGATAAACAAATCTAGGCAGTAACATAGGCTAAAACCGCCTCGAACAGTACCCCCAAAGGATAAAGTTCTAGTTGTTTTAGATAAAAGACTACCGCTATCCTGAACTTTCAACTAACTTGTGGGTCAGGAGAAAACAATCATTGTAAAATTTTCAGTTGAAGAGGCAAAAAAAGGCGTGGGTCAGTATCAACCTGCTCAGCTACAACTCTATAATCCAGATGCGATCGCTCGCTACTATAGTTACCGTCCCTGGCTAGCCTGGGGGCGAGTTCTGAAAATTATCTCCTCTTTTGGCGGATTTATATTCAGGCTCAAGTGGGACGAATGGCAAGATCAAGTTGAGCAGAACAAGGGTAAACGAGCTATCCAGTTGCGAGAACTGCTCACCGGCCTGGGCCCGACATTTATTAAAGTTGGTCAAGCTCTCTCCACCAGACCAGACCTGATACGCAAAGATTTTTTAGAAGAACTGATCAAGTTACAAGACCAGTTACCACCCTTCGATAATGCGATCGCTTATAAAATTATCGAAACTGAACTAGACCGCCCAATTCATGAAAGTTTTAGCGAACTTTCACCTAACCCAGTAGCTGCTGCTAGCTTGGGTCAAGTATACCGGGGTCGTCTGGTCAGTGGCGAAGAAGTCGCAGTGAAAGTCCAACGCCCCAACTTACACCCGGTAATCACACGCGACCTATATCTGATGCGTTGGGGAGCAGGTTGGCTAGCTCCTTGGTTGCCTTTAAATCTTGGTAACAACCTAACTTTAATTGTGGACGAGTTTGGCACGAAGTTATTTGAGGAAATTGACTATATTAATGAAGGCCGCAACGCCGAAAAATTTGCTAGCAACTTCCGCAACGACCCGCAAGTAAAAGTTCCAGGGATTTACTGGCGTTACACCAATACCCACGTTTTAACCCTGGAATGGATTAATGGTTTCAAGCTGACAGATACTAAACGCATCCGCGAAGCAGGTTTAGACCCAGAGGCAATCATCGAAATTGGCGTTACTTCAGGATTGCAACAGCTTTTAGAATATGGTTTCTTCCATGCTGACCCCCATCCCGGCAATTTGTTTGCGATACCCGATGGTCGTATGGCTTACATTGACTTCGGCATGATGGATCAGTTGGAGGAAACCACCAAAGAAACGTTGGTGGATGCGCTAGTGCATTTAGTGAATAAAGACTACACCGACTTAGCCGAAGATTTTGTAAAATTGGGATTTCTGACTCCAGACACGGATATTTGCCCGATTATACCAGCATTAGAAGCGGTGCTAGGAAACGCTATAGGCAAAAACGTCGGTGATTTTAACTTTAAAACTATTACCGATGAGTTCTCGGAACTGATGTACGAATATCCTTTCCGAGTCCCGGCGAAGTTTGCTTTGATTATTCGTTCCCTGGTGACTCAGGAAGGTATTGCCCTTAGCCTCAACCCGAATTTCAAAATTGTCGAAGTCGGTTATCCCTATATAGCACAACGGTTGCTGACGGGGGAATCGCCGGAATTACGGCGGCGATTATTGAATGTGTTGTTTAAAAATGGTAAATTCCAATGGCAGCGATTAGAGAATTTAATTGCGATCGCTCGTACCGATAGCAACTTTGATGTATTGCCCACGGCCCAAATGGGGTTGCAATATTTAATGTCGCAAGAAGGGAAATTTCTGCGGCGACAGATGGTGCTTGCTCTCACCGAAGATGACCGCCTGCACACCGAAGATGTCCAACGCCTATGGAACCTGGTTAAAGATGACTTAAAACCGGATCGTTTATTTAATATAGCGATCGGCATTTTAACAGATTTATCCAGAGAAGGCGCAGCTGCTATCCTCCCAAAAGCTACATCACTTGGCTCTTTTGCTGGGAACCACTCAACAAATAAAAAGTAAAAAATCTTTAATATAAATCAGGAGTTTTCATGTACTATTTTCCTGTGCAACCGCCTTATTTTCTGTTACTTGTTGGCTTTCTAGCAGCATTAACTTCTGGTTTGGCATTATCTGGTACTTTGAAAGTAATTGTGCAGAAATGGCCAAGCGATGCCTACGGCAACCCCTCCGGTGTACGCACAGAAAATACTAAACCGCGTTCCTCACTGAAACAATTACTTGTGCCATTTATCGGCATAACTGGCGGTACTTCTCTATTTCTGTCTTCAGGCTTAGAGATATTTGGCTTTCCCTCCTCTTTAGCTTTAGGAGTCGGTCTACCAATTAGTCTGCTGACTTGTTTGTTAGTGTGGTTGCAGCTGGGAAGTATGATGACCTTTATAGAACGCGAAGGTATGCAATCTTTAGATTTAGATTCTTTTTCTTAGATTTAAAACAATACGGTTAAATTCTGATTAACTGAACTGTATTGATATCTAGGACACTTTACTAATATACAAATCAACCTAAATGCTCACCAGCGATGGTGAGCATTTGTACTTCTGGTATGAAGATTTGTCAAGGCTTTGTAGAGATGCCATTAATCACTTCTTCACATCTGTTAGGGCTTGGATGGGATTTAGTAATCGGATAAAAATAGGTATTATTACAGTAGTCAGTACCCGCATTATATATGTAAATATAGTGTTTGATTTAAATCGGAACAATCTGCATAATTTTGCTGTCTCTAAACGCATTTTTGATGTTAGTTTCAGTCAAATTTTATTTAAAAAATAAAACCTGCACCACATCCGAAAAGTGCTAAAAATTGTACATCTATTTTTTTTGAAACTAAGTTGCAATCTGCTGTATAAATCGGAGGGGCTAACGAAAAACCCTGTAATTAATACGGAGCAAGAGTTTTAAGCGGGTTTACCATAAAATTTTTCAGGAGTTTGAAGTGACAATTAAAATATTTAAAGTTCTACCAATGCAATATACTCCCTTTGTTTTAAAAGATGAATTAGAATTTCTTAAAAATCAAGGGATTGAAATGACAGAAGATATAGGTTTAGCCGACATCATATTAGCTTCTAATCTGCGTGTTCTCAGACCTTTAAGAATAGCTTATAGAAAAAAGAAAAAGTATCTCGTTTGGACAAGTGAACCTAGATTTGATGTTACATTCAAAAAAATAGATCGAGGATTTTTCTTAATGGGCAATGCCCACATCATGAACATTTATACAGGTGACATATTTATAAATAATTTCACTCTTCCATTTTTTGATGATTTTTATAGAGAATATTGGAAAGAATCCTTAAAGCCACTAGATAAATTTAATTTTACTGGATTAGACAATCGCAAAATTGTCATAGTTGCAGGATATAGAAATAATCAGAAAACTACAAGTCTAAAAAGAGCAGATAAGGAGTTGGATCTATTGTATATTAGAACCCAGATAGCATTGGCAGGATATCAGCTAGGAAAGGTAGATATTTATGGACCAGGCTGGCCTGATAATATATCCTTAGAAAGTTCAAGAAAAGGAGACTATATATCCAGAAAAGTTGAGATTTTAAAACCATATAACTTTAATCTATGCTTTGAAAATACAAACTTTAATTATTACTGCACAGAAAAAATTTGGGATAGTATTCGGTGCTATTGTCTGCCAATTTATTTTGGGCAGAGAAATAAAATATATGAAGATTTTCCGAAAAATAGTTTTATAGATTATAGTGAGTTTCCCAGTCCAAAGGATCTCTTTGATTACGTCGATGCTATGACTGAGCAAGAATTCCTCACTCGCATGAATCTATGTATTAAGACTTACAACACAGTTCATGAAAAGCTTAAATCTGTTAATAGATATGAAGAATTTCTTTTGAGTACTGTTCGTAGAATAAAAGAAATAATAGCATCTTAAAAAAATATTTAACAGATTAATTATTGCAATTCTAGTCAAGTAGCTATAGAGTTGAGTGGCGTTGTTGGGTGAATAGGGAAAAATGGTAAATTTTACTTATCCCCATTTAAACCCTGTCCATTTTGAAACCCGTAGTTTTTCAGCAGAATGCTACGATTCGGTCGTAGCTGGAGTTATGAGCTTTACCTAATCACAAAAAAAACTATGGTTTTCAAGGTAGACGCGGTTTAACACCTGCTTTGACTATTGAGCGGCTAGTAGTCTGTCAAGACAACTTTGCTGGGTAGCCCCTGTTCTTGATAAGCTACTGAAAAACCAGGGAGTAGCATGGTAAAAAAGTACATTGTGCACTTAAATGAGAATGAAGTTTCTCAGTTGCAAACACTAATTAAAAAAGGTAAGCACAAAGCAAGAACCATCACCCGCGCAAACATTCTTCTGATGGCTTCAGATGGAGAGACAGATAAAGCGAATAGCCAAGCGATGCCTACGGCAACCCCTCCGGTGTACGCACAGAAAATACTAAACCACGTTCCTCACTGAAACAATTACTTGTGCCATTTATCGGCATAACTGGCGGTACTTCTCTATTTCTGTCTTCAGGCTTAGAAATATTTGGGTTTCCCTCTTCTTTAGCTTTAGGAGTCGGTCTACCAATTAGTCTGCTGACTTGTTTGCTAGTTTGGTTGCAACTGGGAAGTATGATGACCTTTATAGAACGCGAAGGTATGCAATCTTTAGATTTAGATTCTTTTTCTTAGATATAGGATGCCTCACCAAATCACCGTAAATGATCACCGCTAGCAATGATGTTCTACTAAAAATGAGATCATTAGCTAGTGGTGAATACTTATTCTTTACTGAAACTTCATAACTTTAAGATTTAATTGCGTTAAAATTACGTACAAATACTGAAAGTTGCATCCGCAGCATCTCTGCTAAAGGGATAGCAACTATGACTCAAAATGTACTCGACTTTGTTTATAATTTTATTTACTTATAAGGAGTGTAAAAACCTATGACTCAAGACAAAAAAGGATTTTGTTTTTGTACTTTAGCATGTGGTAAAAACTATCGTGATCTTGCATTGTTATTAGCAAAAGATATCGAAAAATATTCGCCTAACACTTCTTTTATTATTTTAACTGATTGTCCTAGCGACTTTAGCCAACAGCCTAACGTTTTAGCATTTAAGCATAGACAACAAAGTATTAAGTTTTACCATGACAAAAGATTTGCAATAGCTAAGGGTTTATCTCTATTTAATTCATGCATATTCATTGATGCAGATATGCGAATATTAGCGCCAGTTCCACAATATCCGCAATGGATTTCAATGCCAGGAATAACGGCAAGGGGTTGTGAAAATATGCCTAAAAAGTATGCTAAGGTTCTAGCTGGCAATCTTGACGCCAAACTTTTGAAAGAGTTTAAAGTGGCTAAAAAGGCTGCTTCAAAGTTTAATCTAGAACTAGAAAATGAAGATATTAACTTTGTTTACGAATATTTATTTGCAGTTACAAAAGACTCTGGAAAGGAAATAGAATTTCTTAAACAGTGGGAAATTCTCGCATCTTATTGTGAGTTAAATGGACTGTATGACTCCGAAGGAAATGCAATAGGTTTAGCAGCTGCTAAAGCAGGTTTACCTGTTAGATGGAGTGCAATGGAGGGTATCTCTTTCTTTAAGAATAGAATCGAATTCGTCAGAATCAAAAAGGGAGAGTCGAAAATGGAGGACATGGCAATATACTTTGAGCAACAAGCAAAGCTAGAATACCCCAAACGCTTTATTGGGGAGAGAATTATACTTAAAATCAATAAAATTATTAAGTATTTATATAATTTACTGCGTTTAAGAATTAAAACTTTGAAAGACTTTAATTTTTATTACCGATAATTGGGCAATAGATCAGCTACAACTTAAACAACTTTTAATTCTCATTTTGCTTAATTATTTAGTAATTCTATATTTTAAATTACGATAATTGAGCTTAATATTGTTAATTTTTTGATTGAAAAAACTTGTAGTAGTCTTTTGCAGACGCATTAGAGGACTCTGACGCTTAAAGCTTTTGGGCCTTTGTTCTGGCGACTTTAAATACCTATAATGCAAAAACACATCTCGATATGGAATATTAACATCTTCACCAGCGCAAATTTGAGTAAAGTTTGATGAACTTATACTCATATAGTGTAGATATGTCAGCCGCCGTCCTTGGTCGTATAAAATATTATCTACCACATCAAATTTAGAAGCCCAATGGCAACCAGTTGCTGTATCATGATGGGCGTAATTGTAGTAAGAAATTCCACTACGTAAAACCAAATAGTTGAGAACTGTTTGATCTGAATCTGCCCATGCCAGCGCATCAGCTTCACCTGCTTCTAAGTTTTCTAGTAGATTGGCTAAATTAGCATCGTCAAAAACACCCTTTTTAGAAGCAAACCAACCAGAACAAAAAACGTGAGTACTGATATTTTCTATAGGAAAAATCTCTTTTAGCTTATCTTTTGACCAGTTGAAAATATAATTCAAATCGGATTTATATTGAAAGTCATTCGTAATCCAATCATATTCATCCAACTTTTGATAAACATCATCAAGTGGTTTCATCAACAGCGTATCTCCGTCAAAGAAGATAAACTTATCAAATGGCCCATCTAAACAGCAGAGTTTTCGATGCCTTTCTATGCGATAATTATCTGGCAAACCATATTCCTTCCACAGCTTTAAAGCTCTTGGGTGAGCTTTCCAGATACGAGAGCCAAAGTCCTCCCAGTAGGCTATGGAATCAGAATCTTCAAATAAAGTAACATTATCTCTAGATGCAATCTCTACCTTTACTTTGTCTAGCTGCTCATTATATGGAATTATACAAATAGGAATTTTTCTACCAGCATTAGCTTCTATACTATTGAGTAACGCGACTAGTTGGTCATAGACAACATCATTCGCTAAGATATAAATGCCATCGGTCATGGGGATACTCCTAATATTAAGTACGAGCAGCAACAAAGGGAAATAAACGGCGAGTCAGTTTGGGGATGAAAGCGAATTTACCCTGATGGAGATAGCGATAGTGTTCCCACAATTGCCAATAGGGACAACCACTTTTCATCCGTGTACCAGCCCAGTGGAGATATTTTAGTCGTTGTCCTCGGTCATAGAGGGCGTATTCTTGCTGTTGGAAATTTTGCGAACCAGCCCAACTACCAGGCCCTCCCCCAGGAATTTTGACGAGATTTCTACGTTTGGAAATTAGTTTGAGAACAAGATAATTCAGAATGGGTTGGTCTGTAACTCCTTCCGAAAAATCAAAATATTCTCGATGTGCTGCACACTCACGCAAAGCTTCATCCATTTGTTGTTCGGTAATAACTCCTTTTCTCGAAGCCCAAAAGCCACTGTTGAAAACATCTTGAAGTTGGGCATCTGAAAAAATTTGCTGCTCTTTCACAAATGGGGAAAAGATATTTCGTAGTTTATCATTAGCGTGATGGTAATCACAACAGAAGAAATCAACTTCTGAAAGTTTGTCTAAATTGTCGGCGATTTTTTCAAAAACGACAATATCAGTATCAATATAAATAAACTCATCTAAAGGGCCAAACCACGCTACCAGTTTACGCATTTTGTTAGGTAAAGCGAGGAAATCTCGATCAAAAATTTCACCGATGCGTTTGGTAAATTTATCAATCAGCTCCAAATCTGGGAAAATTTGGACTTTGTGTAAAGTAGCAAGCTGTTCGGTTACCTTCTGATAATTTTCATTAAAAGGTATGAGATAAATGGTTACTTCTGGGTCATAGTAACGAATGCTATTGAGTAAAGCGATCGCATTATCAATAACGCGGTCATTGGCAACTATATAAATGCCCTTACTCATAAATTATCCTTGGTTAATTAACTTAAGTTTTCGCAAAGCTCTTGTAAGTAAATTTGGTATTGGAGCGTCATTATAATTCTTAGGAGGATTTTTCAAGACTGGACGCTTCTCTGGTTCATGTAAGTAACGATAATAGAGAAATAAATCTCGATAGGGAAACTCAATATTTTCTCCAGCACAGACTGCTTGATTGATATTAGGAGCAATCCCAATGTAATGGAGATAAGTTAGTCGATTACCTTTATCATAAAGAAGATGTTCTCGTTCCTCGAAATGCTTAGATGTCGCAGAACATCCTGTTGTTTCATTATCTGGCAGTTGGAGAGCAAAGTTATAAATAGAAAGATTAGACCTCATTACCATATAGTTAATCAGTGGTTGTTCACCAGCACCGCTATACAAAATTTCTGCTTCACCATTTTGTAAATGCGATATCAGCCAATCTCTTTGTTCTAAGTTAAATATTCCCCGTTTTGCGCCATAGAAGCCTGAGCAAAATATTTCTGAATCAATACGTTTTTGCTCAAAAAGTTCTAGTAATTTAGGACAATTAGTATTATATATTTTACTAACATCCTTAAATTGGAAATCGTAGACAACAAAATCATAACTATCTAGCTTTTCAAACACTGTGGCTAGTGAGTTCATCACCAAAGTGTCTGCATCTAAATAGATAAACTTATCGAATGGCCCATCAAAAGCGCAAAAACGACGGTGAGCGCCATACAAACGGAATTTACTGCGATTCAATCGTTCTGGTGCTGCTGTCAGCATAAATTTATCCCAGAGGTTGATTGATTCTTGATTATCGTAAAGAAATACATTAGGGCGTTTAGCTATTTCATCAGCAATTCGCTGTGTCTGATCATCGAAAGGATAGATACAAACAGGAGTTTCTGAACCCAAGATAAGATCAATACTGTTGAGCAAAGCCACCAGTTGATCGAAGACATAATCATTGCCAAGGGTACAAATACCATTCATAATTTATGAGTGTTGAGCAACAAAGTTTGACAACCAGTTAAGCAGGTTTAATTTGCGTAAAATGATTTGACGTGCTTCTGCGATCGCATCTTTAGCAGCATACCAAGCATCAGGTGTAGCTGTCACTTCTTGGATGTAAGCAATGCCTTTTTCATCTAAACTTGGCAATCTTAAAAAACTACCCGGTGGTAATAATTTATCAGCAGCTGATCCACCATAATAAATTGGCAGACACCAGGCCAGCAAAGAATCCCACAATTTTTCACTCACATACCAACTATTTTCTGCATAGTTTTCAATTGCCAGATTGTAGTAGTATGGCGCCATTCCATGCCATTTGTGGCCAAGTTCTCCTTTTGTTGGCGACCATGCAGGTAAGTCTCGCCCATACAAATCAAACTTAGTATCGCTGGCTTGCAATGATTTCAAAAAGTCTAAGCGCTGGCGATGGTTAGCTGTTCGGTTAATTCCCGAAGTAATCCAACTACATGGAGCAATCTTTTGCGGTATTGGCATTTCATTTAAATCCTCAAATGATTTGGCATGATACCAAATAGCAGGCATATAATCGGGATTGGGCGCAAAGTCATCGGGGCCGGAAACATGGCCACAATACTTTTGAGCTTCCTGATAATTCCGCTTATTTATTTCTACAATCTCATTTAAGGGCGGTTCGCGGAGAAAATAAATAATCCGCTCTTTCGGTACACCAGATAATAGAGATTCTATATTTATTTCTGGTTCTTGTTGTCGTTTACGAACAATATCTAACCAAGATCGTTGTGAGGATGGTTGGGGAAAATCAAACTGATATAGCAACATAAAGTCTGGCTTTTCCGCTATTTTCAACATTTGGATGTTATCCCAAACACCAAAGGAGTGCGGGGTTTGTTGCCATAACCAATCTCTGGTTTTAGCAAGACCTGAATAGCTGCTAATCATGCCAACAGTTTTGATAGTCATAAATCGTATTTATTCGTAGTTAGTTTTCTATTAATTTTTGCACCGTTACCCCAGAATTGGCGGACGCTGATCTTCTTCTACATAGCTTAATATTTTGGTAATTCTATTCTCCCAAGAAAATTGTTGGGCAAAATCTATACTAGCTGCATAACCCTCTATTTTTCTGGGATAGGCTTCTAAAGTATGTTGAATAGATTGGGCAAGTTTATGCGGGTTATCTGGTGTACACCAACTGGCAATTAAAGGTGATGTCTTGAATTCCATTAAAGGTGGAATCTCAGTTGCAACTATAGGAGTGCCAGCAGCCATGTACTGAAAAAATTTAACTGGATTCGTGAAATCTGCTGATTTTCCAGCGCAGTGAGGATGAACCAAAATATCAGCTGCTTGAAACAAGCTGACTAATCGTTCCCGTGGAAGTATCCAGCCTAAGAATTTAACGTTTTCTACATTTTTATTTCTAGCTAGTTGTTGGTATGCTTCTACTTGTGCTTCTGTACCTCCTGTGATGACAAACTGAATTTCTGGCAATTCTTTAGCAGAATCAATTAAGAGATCAACTCCTTTGAAAGGATACAAAGCGCCTGAATAGATAACTAAATATTTATGTCCATTTCTGAGCAATTCTTGACGCCATGTTTCGGCTTCTTGTGGCTGTCTGACTGAAAATGATTGATTGAATCCGTTATGTAGCCAAACGACTTTTTCCGGTGGCATTCCATATTCTATTAGACTTTGGCGGATGGGTTCCGATTGAGTTATGGCTATTTTAAAATAGGGACTGTGGACAATTTCCGGCTCAAATTTTTGATCTTGAAAGTAGTGACGTTCATAGATAGTAGGAATTTTATTTTGGACTGCGGCTTTGACAAAGTTCCAATCCCGCGTGTGGACAACTTTAGCATTAGGGCGGATATGAATCGGTAAATAATATTTGGTTACTACTGTACTGGAGTTAGTAAATTTACCACCTATTTTATCAATAGGCCAAGGCATTGGCAATGGGGCAATTTTGAGCTTTTCTTGAACATCGTAAAATTCTATAAATTCTCTGCCGGGTCTTTTCGGTTGATCAGGATAAATTAACGATAGTAGATTAACAGAATGTTTTTTATCTGGATAGATTAAAACTGAGGAATAGCCTAAGTTAGCTGCTGCATTGGCACAAAGAACATCATGAATTTCGTGTGCTGTGTCCGGTTGGAGTGATGGCTCTCCGGTGTAAAAAATATATTGATTTTTTTTTGAATAATTTATCATTGTTTTGGATGAGAGGTTTTTCAAGATTGTGGTAAAAATACTTTTGTTAATTGATTGTATTAACTAAAATTAAACTCTATTCTCAAAAAGCTTTAATGTATCTAGTAGGTAAATAGCAGAGTGATAAGACTCTACAATTAATCGATTTTGTTTTTGGGGTTCAGATTCTAATTTATCGACTAGCAAGTGTAGAGAAATAAGGAGGGGATAGAGACGTGCGTGAAACTCATTCGAGATATAACTAAAGTTTTGATACTGGTTATTTCCATTTTGATTTTGGTCTATATCTGACGAAAACTGCTGGTTAATTTTCAGGTTAACCACATCGCCGAAGACATCAATGGCGTTGAGAACTTTTAAGGCTGAATTGTATGATTCTTCAATTAATTCCTGCCGCTCTTCGGAATTGTCTACCAGATCATCAACTAATAGTCCGAGGAAACCAATCATTGAGTTAAGCCTTGTCCGTAGTTCGTGAGAAATTTGGTTAAAGCTGAGATTAGTTCTGGTGGAAATTTCCGGCTGATCAGTAAATTGCATTGAGTAGAGGCGTGAGTAGTAACTACCTTTTTGTAAAAGTTCTTCATGGGTGCCGATTTCTACTACACTTCCTTGGTCTAAGACGGCGATTTGATCGGCTTTTTGGACTGTGGAAAGGCGGTGAGCGATTACTAGGGTGGTGCGATCGCGACTTAGGTTATCAAGTGCAGCTTGTACTAAGCGTTCGGAAACGGTATCTAAAGCGCTGGTAGCTTCATCTAAAATCAGAATTTCGGGATTTTGCAGCAGGGCGCGAGCGATCGCTAATCTTTGCCTTTGTCCACCAGATAACATCACGCCGCGATCGCCAACCTGCGTATCAAATCCTTGGGGTAATTTGCTAATAAACTCATAGGCGTTTGCTCGCTTTGCGGCTGTGAGAATTTCATCATCACTAGCCTCTGGTCGTCCATAAGCAATATTGTTCCGCACCGAATCATTAAAGAGAAACGTATCTTGACTGACAATTCCCATCGCCTTCCGCACCGATTTCAAATCGAAATCTCGCAAATCTATTCCGTCTAGGGTAATACAGCCAGATGTGGGGTCATAAAATCTCGGTAAGAGGTCTGCCATTGTTGATTTACCAGCACCAGAACTACCCACCAAAGCCAGAGTAGTACCGCGTGGTAAATATAAATCTACGTCTTGAAGTACTATATTTTGATGATTAGGGTAGGAAAAACACAGATGCTTAAAATGCACTCCCTCTCTTAATTTCTCATAAGGAATCATCCCGCTGCTCATGAACGGCTTGTTATCTTGTCGTAAAAAATCAGCGACAATATCCACGCTAGAAGCAGTATTAGCAAAGCTACTCCGAAGAGTATTTAACTGAGAAATAAAGGGTAGCAGTCGCAATAGCAACAATAAATATGTAATCAAAACGGCTGAGACTGAACTAATCTGGTCGGCAAATAAGCTGCGACCCAAAAAGACAATCACTATTAAGGCTATAATGCCCGTCACCTCGCTAACTGGTGTAATAGCCTCAGAATTTACCTGGGACTGAAAATCTGCTTTTTCTCGGTCACGAATTAGCTTTTCAATCCGTTTATATTCTCTGTCTTCATTTCCCGTTGCCTTTACTAGGCGAATTCCATTTAGCATTTCTAACACAGAAATCGAATAGGCTTTAGACATTTCCGAAAACTGGGTACCAAAATCTCTTGAGCGGTAAATTGCATACTGATTTACGAACGTCACCAAAGTTAGCAACATTGTAGTAGCAATGGTCAACTGCCAAGAAATTGATAGTAACAAAGCCACAAAAACTAAAATCGTAATTGCCAGTATGATTAACTTAATGACACTGCCTATAGCACTAGCAGCACGAGCAATTTCTCCCCCAAGGCTGTTGATTAAATCACCAACTTTCATTTTGCTGTAATAATCTATGTCAATATCTAGTAATAACTTCAATCCTGCTTCTCGCATATCTGATGTCAATGTCCGCGTTAAAGAACTCGACACCAAACTACCGATATAGCCAGCTAAATTCTTTAAAACAATTGTAAATATAATTGAGCCAGCCATCACCGCTAGGCGGTAACTTTCGGGAACCTTATCAAAGGGAGACACAATAGCTTTAATAATTGGCGGCGCACCTGTTAAATCCACAGGTTGACCCACTATTTGAAGAATTACTGGCACAATCAGTGTCGTACCCACACCGTTAAATAAAGCGCTAGAAAATCCGAACAAGATTGTAAAAAATATCCTAGCTGGATAAGGTTTAGCAAATTTTACTAGTAGTTTGTTGTTAGACATTGGGGATTTAGATTATAAATTTATAATTTGATCGCGACAATAAAAAATCTTATCCATACAACTTCTATCAATCCAGTGTTACGATATTTTCAATTGAGTTAAATCTAGATTAATCATAGATTTATAACCATGCACTATCCTCACAAACGCGAAATTAACTCAGATAAGGTAGATGCCATAGCTTCTAAGCTGTACTTTTCTAAACATCTTTCTCTAGCTTTTCTACCTCGCTCTTTTGCTTGTTCTACATCGGCAAATATCAGTTGAATTTGTGCAGCAATTTGTTGGGGACAACTAGGATCAACTAAATAACCAGTTTCTGCTAAAATTTCGGGAATATCTCCCACTCGTGTGGATAACACAGGTTTAGCCATTGCCATGCCATCTGTTAACTTCAGAGGGAATTGGGCACGAGCAATTACGCTATCTCGCTGGGGAACAACTACAACATGAGCAGCTGCTACAACCTCAGGCATAACCTCTACAGGACATTTTGGCAACTTGATAATCCAGCGTCCCCATTTTTGAATCAGTTGCTGATCATAATCATCATAAGGATTGCCTCCGACAATTACCAATTTTAAATCTTGCTGATTCAACTGATCTAACGCTATTAAGACATCTTCAACTCCCTTGTGAGGTCTTGGCGCACCAGGAAACATGAGAACTCGATACTTTGTCAAACCATAACGCTCTCTGCTGACTTCTGGGTTATATTTCTCAGGGTCAAACATGGCGGTATCTTTGCCATTAGGCAAATAGACACCCCCAAAGCGGTCTTGAAGAAACTGAGTATCTATCGTAATTCCATTGGCACGAGATACTAAACTTTCCATCCACTGGAGATAAAGTGGATGATCGGGAAATCTTAATGCACCATTTTTTTTTAAAATGTCCCTGGCAAATTGCTTAAGACTGGGGCGATACTTCCATTCAAAACCTCCATGCCAGCTAAGTTCCCAGTCATCCATATCTAAAAGCAAAGGACGAGGACTAGCTAATTTATGCAGTAGAGAGACACCAAAACTTGTCGGTTTAGGTTTGACTGCATAAATAATGTCGCCATCTAGTTTTTGCCAAAGTTTTTTAGCTGAAGTAAAAAACTCAGGATAGTTTTTACCATCAATAGCAACTACTGATATCCCTACTGGAGGAATAGCATATAATTCTTTACCAAATAAAAATCCGACAATCTCAACTTGATAGTCGATTTTTTTTAGAACTTGAGCTAGTAAAAACGCTCTAACTGAGCCTCCTCCAGACAAGTCACTCACAACTAACGAAACTTTTCCTTTCATATATTAGTTGCTTTACTCAGTATTGGCATAAGTGCTTTTTGGTTTTTTGAACAAGTTGATGAACTGGGAAAAAATCGAGATGATTTTTTGCGATCGCGGACCCCGGTATCTTTCATATAATACAAAGCTGGGAATAATTAGCCGAGCTTGATAAATTAGCTTGAGTAAATAGCTATGATTAACTTTGATTTTTTTATTTAATAAGTACAAAGGAGGGTAAAATATTTTAATTAGCCGATCAAAATTATCTTGCTCTTTTTCTCTAATTGCTTCTTTAAGCAAAAAATCTATCCCTACTTGGCATAAAGGGATTAAATCATGATGCTTATTGCACACTGTCTCATATAACAAAATGTAATAAGCTTTCATATAAGACCAGTTATTAGTTCTATTAGACTGATGTTTTGTATAATATGCTCCGATCATCGGTGTGTAGACAAAATTAACATTAGCAATTAAAAGGTCTATTGTAAAATCTCTATCTTGCAGAGCTTTTAGGCGCTCATCAAATATTTTTTTTTCCTGCACATCTCTACTCATCAATAGACATTGTTGAAGTAAGGGAAATGGAGAATCAGCTAGGAAATCAGGGATGAGTAATCGCTCAATCAATTGTTCTCTTGATAAAGAACCAACTATATTTTCCTCCCTGTTGATAATTTGCTGTTCTCTGTCTATAAATACCCGTTCATAATCTGTATAAAAAACAGTATTCTCTTGAGCATACAAGGAACTTAAATGATCTAATTGAAATTGAATTTTATCTTCATGAATCCAATCATCTCCATCTAGAAACTGAATCCACTTACCTTGTGCCTGTTTAAAGCCAAAATTCCGACTTGAGGATACTCCGCCATTTTCTTTATAGAAGTAGCTAACTCTTGAATCTAGACTGATCAATTGTTGAGCAACTTCTTGTGTATTATCAGTAGAGCCATCATCTACCATAATACATTCAATGTCAGTAAATGTTTGCAATAGTACGCTTTTAACTGAGCGTTCTAAGTAGCTAGCTTGATTAAAACAGGTAACAACGATTGAAACAAGTGGAGTCATTGATTAAACACTCTTCTTGTTGAAAAGGTATAGTTCAAAATTCACGCCCAAGAAAATTAAGTATTGGGAAATGAAGTAAGTACAACGTTATGTAAAATCGTGGCGAATTGAGGGTTGAAATTTAAACGTATAGGCGCTTCGCCTTCCCGTAGGATAGGGGTGCAGAAGCACGCAAAGAATTCGCTACGAATTAATGAAATGTTGTACTAAGTTGGTATTTTGATTGAGATGTTGGCACGCTGCAAGTAATATTTGAGGAGTGCTATATAGATGCGATCCATTGATGGCAATGTATACTTTTTCTCAGATTCACCATCATGTGAACCCCAGACTACTGGGAAAGGATTTGGTTCCCAGACAATCAGGTTTTTCTGTTCGTCATAGCTGTAATCAAAAGCCATAAAATCAAAACCTAATGCTTTGCGTGCCTGCTGCAAAAGATGATGATTGCGGTCTTCTCCACTGAAATAAGCAATCTCCTCTGCTATTATTGACTCATTAATTACGCGATTATCGTTGTCGCGTACTTCCCAAGATTTGGAAACCATTAAAGGTCCAGGGATACCTTCATCTCCCATAGCGAAGTAGCGATACTTACGATACAAACCATCTTCTTCCCTAACATCCAGAAATTCTACTGCAATGGGGGCAAGCATCTTTTCAAAAGGGATGTTTTCCAAGTCATCCAGATTTTGGACAAAAAAGATTTGGCAGCCATGCACCCAGTCTTCACGGATAAAGAAGGGAGTTGACAATCCTCCTTGTGTCTTTTTGAAAGCTTCTAAATCAGTAATCGGCACTGTTTTGGCGGTGCGAATGCCCTCTACGCTACCAATTCGCTGTGCTGCCAGTGATTTAATTGAATTTGAGAGGTTATCAATGGAATTAATAATAGGAATGTTGCGTTTTTTACATTCTGCTTCTATTGGCTGGGCATATTGATAAATATGCGGAAATCTTTCTTTGAGGGGATCTTGTAGCCAAGGTATAAATAGTGCATAGCGATCCCAGTCTTTTATCTCACAAGGGAGATAATGGAGTTCAAATAGATGTGCTGCCTCAGGTACATTTTGACTGACCCAATAAAGAAAGTAGTCATTGTATGTAGACTGGTGATCTGCCTGTCGCACAACAAGGATGCGCTTGGGATATCGGACGTTATTCACGGCGTCCCGAATTGCTGAAATTACCTGTTGCCGAAATTCTTTGTACATAGAAGGTTTGTGACGTTAATATAGTCCTGGATGAAATTTTGATCAGATGTGAGATATTCGGCGCTAAAAATCTTAGTTGATTTTTGTTGACAAAACTTGATCAGTGTTATTACTCAGTAATTAAGGTTTTATAGAGGAGGAAATGGTTTTAATATAGGCTATCTCTTACTTTTTAAGTTTTTTAGGGTAACGATGAATCAGCCTTTAATTTGCCATCAATTATGGTTAGGACTTACGCATCAAGTACGAAATGTAGGGGCAATTTATCAATTGCCCCTACGGTAAATCAAGGCTTTCACTACCTTTTTGCGTAAGTCCTGATGGTAAAGAGTATATTTTTAGTTAACCCTAGATATCAAGTTTCAATAAAAGCCTAAATAAAGTTAACGCCATATTAGCTAGTTCGTCTACCGAAATTTCACATATAAATGATATTTTTTGATACTAAATATCTACTCATAAGAGAGGCAAAGGTATAGCGGTTCTCAGTTCAGTGAGGTACAAGAACCCCACCCCTAACCCCCTGGCTACGGTGTACACATAAGTCTTTGGTGACGCAATTTACGGTTAAGTCTTATAGCCACTAAGATACCTCACCCTGGTTTTACTACTTAAAACCTGTCCCTCTCCTTATTAAGGAGAGGGATTAAAGATAGGACAGGGTGAGGTTTTGGGTAATCGGATAACTTGTGTGTACACCGTAGGCTTTTCGAGAGGAGGCTATGATGTACTTCATGTGATTAGGAAACGCTATAATGCAGGTAATCCGTCTTGAGGCACTCTCAGACAACTATATATTTTTGCTGTACGATGCAGGGCAGAGTATTGCTGCTGTTGTCGATCCAGCCGAGGCTCAACCAGTATTAGAGAAACTAGCAGAATTAAAAGCTGAGTTAGTAGCAATTTTTAACACGCACCACCATCAAGATCATATAGGTGGTAATAAGCAGTTAATCACAGAATTCCCGCAAGTGATAGTTTACGGGGGAACCGAGGATCGTGGTAGAATTACCGGACAACAAGTGTTTTTGCAAGAAGGCGATCGCGTCCAGTTTGCAGAACGCATAGCTGAAGTTATCTTCGTTCCCGGACATACCCGCGCTCACATCGTTTATTACTTTCCCCCCGAAAAAGTTGGTGAGACAGGCGATTTATTTTGCGGCGATACCTTATTTTCTGGCGGTTGCGGTCGCTTGTTTGAAGGAACACCGACCCAGATGGTTGATTCTTTAAGCAAATTGCGATCGCTACCCGATGATACACGCGTCTGGTGCGCCCACGAATACACCTTAAAAAATCTGCAATTTGCCCTAACTGTGGATAGTGACAACACCGACTTACAAAGGCGCTTCAATGAAGTTAAGGCTTACCGTAGTCGAGGAGAAGCTACCATACCCTCACTGCTGGGAGTTGAGAAGCGCACCAATCCCTTTTTACGTTGGGATCAGCCATCATTACAATTAACTGTTAAGAGTGGCGATGCAGTGCAAACCTTTACGCGGATACGGGAAATGAGAAATAACTTTTAGGCATTGGGGATTGGGGATTGGGGATTGGGCATAGGGCATAGGGCATGGGGCATGGAGCATAGGACAAAACAGTTTCTCTTTTCCGAGTTAAGAGTTCTGAGTAAAGAAGTGAGATTCCCCACTCAGCACTCCCCGCATTCCTTCAATTTTCTAGCGCTAATAGTTGCGATCGCACCCTTCCTTTCGCTACGATCTATAAGCTTTAGGGTATAGGCAAAGAAGTTTGGAATACAGCAGTGACATTGTGAGCTATCCTAGCCAAACCCAAATTAATCAGAATTTACAGGAAAAACGATGGCGAAACGTGTACAGTTAGTTTTAAATCAGGATATCAGCAAGTTGGGGAAATCTGGCGACTTAGTGGAAGTAGCTCCTGGCTATGCTCGTAATTATCTGATTCCCCAGAAATTGGCAACCAATGCCACTCCTGGGATTCTTAAGCAAGTAGAACGCCGTCGTGAGCAAGAGCGTCAACGGCAATTAGAACTCAGACAACAAGCTCTTGAGCAAAAAGAATCTTTAGAAAAAGTTGGCAGCTTGACAATTGCCAAGCCAGTTGGTGAAAACGAAGCAATTTTCGGTACTATCACCACCCAAGATGTTGCAGATGCAATTAAGGCAGCCACCGGACAAGAAGTGGATCGGCGTGGCATTACCATCCCTGATATTAACCACCTTGGTACTTATCAAGCCGAAATTAAGCTGCATTCTGAAGTAGTGGCGCAAGTAGATTTTCAAGTAGTCGCTAGCTAACTCAGGAGGGGGACGCGGGGGACGCGGGGGTGAATAATAATTCCTAACTCTGCCAATTTTAGATTTAGAATTTTGGATTTTGGTGAAGCAGCACGGTCTTGGGGGTTTCCCCCATGAGTGACTGCACCAAGCCGAAGGGATTGAAGGAAAAATCTAAAATCTAAAATCTAAAATCTAAAATTGAATAACTCCCATACTCCCGACTAGCTTTCATCTCAAAACTAAAATCATTTATGGCTGAAGAACTGAGTTTTAAAGGCGATGGCAGCGATCGCCTCCCACCACAAAATATTGAGGCGGAAGAAGCGATTTTGGGTGGTATCTTACTAGATCCAGAAGCCATTAGTCGAGTTAGCGATCGCCTGCTTCCAGAAGCTTTTTACATTAGCGCTCACAAAGATATTTATCAAGCATCTGTGAGGCTCCATGCTCAAGGTAAAGCCACAGACTTGCTCTCAGTTACAAGTTGGCTGACTGACCATGAGATGCTTGCCCGCATTGGTGGCAGAAATAAGTTAGCAACACTAGTAGACCGCACAGTGTCAGCCGTGAACATCGACGCCTTAGCAGGGTTAGTCATGGACAAATACCTGCGGCGGCGCTTAATTAAAGCTGGCAATGAAATTGTACATCTTGGTTACGAGACAGAAACCGAATTACCAATTGTTTTAGATCAGGCAGAACAAAAAGTATTCGCCGTTACTCAAGAGCGTCCGCAATCGGGTTTAGTTCACATTTCTGATACTCTAATTAATAATTTCCAGGATATTGAAGATCGAAATCAAGGCATCGCCTTACCTGGGATTCCCTGCGGATTTTACGATTTAGATGCCATGACCAGCGGCTTTCAGCGTTCTGATTTGATTATTGTCGCTGGCAGACCATCAATGGGGAAATGCCTCAGCTTTGATTCAGAAATAGTTTTGGCAGATGGACAGATTATAAAAATTGAAGAATTATATAACCAACGTCATGGCTCATTATTGACGTTAAACAAAGACTGGAAATTTACCTTTACTCAACCCTGTGCATTTGTAGATGATGGTATCAAACCAGTTTTTCGGGTAACAACTCGCTTAGGTAGGTCTATTGAAACTACAATCACCCACCCATATTTGACTATTAAAGGCTGGCAAAAATTAGAAAATCTGACAGTTGGTGATCAGATTGCTGTTCCGCGAAAAATAAATGTATTTGGCACAGAAACCATCCGTGAGTGCGAAGTAAAGCTATTAGCTTATTTAATTGGCGATGGCGGATTAACTAACTGCAATCCCCGATTTACAAATAGTAATCCATTGCTGCAAGCCGAGTTTTCACAAGCAGTTGCAGATTTTGGTGGTTTAACTGTGGGTTGGCAAAATTCCCAAGGTAGACGCACACCATCACTTTGTGTAAGTGGAGACTTGGAATTTATTGCTATTCAAAGACAGATTTTTGCTGAAAGTTTTAAACTAACGATTCAATCGCAGTCATTGACAGGAAAAGAAATAAGTCAATTAGTTGGAGTCAGCCCTACTTTACTTTGCGCTTGTAAACAAGGAGAGTCTGTACCAAATTTACAAACTTTTGATCTATTATCCGAAATTTTACAATTAGAGTCAGAACACTTTGTATCTCATAGATTTGCCTGCATGAGCAAATCTCGGAAGAATTCGCTGACACTTTGGTTAGAAGAATTAGGTTTGTGGGGGAAAAATGCTCATGGTAAAACTATCCCAAACATCGTTTTTAAATTAGAGCGATCGCAAGTATCTTTATTCCTTAACCGTCTCTTTGCTACTGATGGATGGGCTGCACTACTTACTAGCGGTCAATCACAGTTAGGCTATGCAACAGTCAGTGAGAA
The DNA here is from genome assembly GCF_036919555.1 of Nostoc sp. Classification (GTDB taxonomy): domain Bacteria; phylum Cyanobacteriota; class Cyanobacteriia; order Cyanobacteriales; family Nostocaceae; genus Nostoc. Next base: position 144,241 of record NZ_JBALCS010000006.1, on the reverse strand, counting down.
ACTAGCAAGACAAATCCAACATCTTTTATTAAGATTTGGCATCATTGCCTCTCTTAAAAAGCGTTCTGTAAAATATAATAATACCCGCAGACCAGCGTGGCAATTAGATATTACTGATGCCTTGTCTATCAAAACTTTTATCTCAGAAATAGGTATCTTTGGCAAAGAAGAAGCATTAGCAAAAGTTGCAGATGCAATATCTCAAAAGCGATATCAAACTAATCGTGACTTGATACCTGTAGAAATTTGGCAACAAATAGCAGTAGCAAAAGGTAATGAGACTTGGAGTAGTTTAGCTAGACGTGCAGGTATTCAAGGCTATACAAATATGCATATTGGTAAACGTGCGCTACTGCGAGAAAGACTTTGGATGTTAGGCACAGCTTTAGAGAATTTGCCACTTCAGCAGTTAGCAACCAGCGATGTATATTGGGATGAAATTGTTTCTATTGAGTCCGTAGGTAATAAGCAAGTCTATGACTTGACAATTCCAGAAACACAAAATTTTGTTGCTAATGATATCTGTGTCCACAATACAGCATTTTGCTTGAACCTGGCTCATAATATCGCCGCTTCTTATAAATTACCCGTTGCTATTTTCAGCTTGGAAATGTCCAAAGAGCAACTGACGCAACGGCTATTAGCTAGCGAAGCGCAAATTGAAAGTAGTTATCTGCGGACTGGACGCCTCAGTCAAACACAATGGGAACCTTTAAGCCGTGCTATTGGTATCCTTTCGGAGATGCCGATTTATATTGACGACACGCCGAATATTACAGTTACACAAATTCGTAGTCAGGCGCGGCGACTGCAAGCAGAACAGGGCACAGAACTGGGTTTGATTGTAATAGATTACTTGCAATTGATGGAAGGAGCCGGTGATAATCGCGTACAAGAATTATCAAAAATTACGCGTCAACTCAAAGGTTTAGCGCGTGAATTATCTGTACCAGTTATTGCTTTATCTCAGTTGAGTCGAGGTGTGGAAGCACGCACTAACAAGCGTCCGATGTTGTCAGATTTGAGGGAGTCTGGTTGTTTAGCAGGCGATAGTCTGGTGACATTAGCTCCGGGCGGACTGCAAGTACCAATTAGGGAATTAGTAGGTAAATCTGGTTTTGCAGTTTGGGCGTTGAACGAAGCTACAATGCAGCTAGAAAAGGCAATTGTTAGTAATGCTTTTTCCACAGGTATAAAGCCTCTGTTTACTTTAACAACTCGATTGGGTCGAAAAATCCGTGCTACAGGTAATCACAACTTTTTAACAATTAATGGCTGGAAAAGACTTGATGAATTAACTCCTAAACAACATCTATGTTTACCAAGACATCTCCCCAGTCCTGGTAAACAAACCATGACTTATGCCGAGGTTGCATTATTAGGGCATTTAATTAGCGACGGTTGTACATTGCCGCGTCATGCCATACAGTACACTACCAGGGGGATAGATTTGGCTCAGAATGTTGCTTTTTTAGCAAGAGAAGTTTTTGGAGATTCAATCGTTCCGAGAATTTCATCTGAACGTGCCAATAGCGATGTTTATTGGGATGAAATCGTTTCAGTTGAAAGTAGCAAAGAGGAAGAAGTGTTTGACCTCACCGTTCCTGGTTTGAATAACTTTGTTGCCAATAATATTGTTGTTCACAATTCGATTGAACAAGACGCGGATTTAGTAATAATGTTGTACCGCGATGAATATTACTCTCCCGATACTCCCGATCGCGGGATTGCAGAAGTGATCATAGCTAAACACCGCAACGGACCTACAGGTACTGCGAAACTGTTGTTCAATCCACAATTTACAAAGTTTCAAAATTTAAAAATTTAGCCAGATAAAATAATTATTTAAATCAATACCTTTGCCTTACCTCTGTGCTACCGATTCGGAAGCACAGAGGTAAGTAAAATTGGGACTTAAGTAACTGGGGCGGCTTCCACTTCACCAGTCTGGGCATTATGACTTACTTTCAGGACGGTATCCATTACATCTGCACCCATCCGCGCAGCTATTTCTCGGCAGGGCTTGCTGGCATGGATGTTAACTTATATCATGTCCGCTTGATTGCTTATTAAACCCGAAGAACCCCACCCCGCCAAAGCTGTGCTTTGTCTCCCCTCCCCGCAGGCTCTTAGGGGTTGGGGGTGGGGTTCTTTTATTATGGGTAATTTGGCGGACATGATATTAGATATGATCTTTTTTCTCCAAGCTGACTTCTTGCCGCCCATATTTCAGGACAGTTGACATCCAAATTAACTCGTCCATAAACCTTTCCATGCGGCGAATGTAGGTTGGTTTGTCAATCAAATTGCCCGACTGATCAAATAGTTTCTGAACGTTGCTAAAGTTGAGGTCATAGAAAATAGTCACTAGCCCCAACTCCCACATCACAGGTAAAAGGTTTTGGATTACCCTTGTACCACCAAAGGAGCCTGCGGAAACGCCACACAGACCAACAGCTTTATGAATGTATTCTTTAAGACAGGTGTCCAGTACGTGCTTGAGCAAACCCGGATAACCGTGGTTATACTCTGGTGTAACAATAATTAATCCATCTGCTCGTTCAATGGTTGCAGAAAACTGAGGGTCTTTGAGAGATTCCCCTGCATCGTTTGTAGCGATCGCCATATCTCTAATATCGATGAGTTCGGTTTCTAGGCGATCGCGTGCTGCAATCTGCTCAACAATAAATTTAGCAACGTATTCACTTTGGCGACCTTGACGGGGAGTACCAAGGATAACTGGAATAAATAGAGATGAATTTGGCATAGTTTTTCTCCCTACTGTTCTTGATAGTTCCAAAGTAGTCCACCATCCACAAAGAAAGTGCTACCTGTAATGTAGTCAGCATCAGAAGAACCTAGAAATGCCACTAAAGAAGCAACATCTTGTGGTTGACCCAAGCGACCGAGAGGAATATTTTTTAATAGCGCACCCAACTTTTCTGGGTCATTTAACAGCTTAGTATTAATCGGAGTTTCTATTGCTCCGGGCGCAACGTTATTAATCGTGATCCCCAAAGCACCCAATTCCACAGCTAAGTTACGGGTGAGCATTTTTATCCCGCCTTTGCTAGCACAGTAAGATGTGAAATTGGGAAATGGTAGTTCTTCATGCACCGAACTAATGTTGATAATTTTTCCAGTTCGTTTAGTTTCAATCAGGTGTTGTACAAAGGCTTGAGTGGCAAAGAATACACCTTTTAAATTGACATTCATCACAGCGTCATAATCTGCTTCTGTAACATCCCAAAATGGTGCGTGTTTTTCAATGCCAGCATTATTTACCAAAATATCTAGCTTGCCAAAATGGTTAATACTTTCTGCAATCAGTTGACGCACCTGATCAACACTGCCCAAATCTGCTTGAAGTGTGTAACCATGTGATTTTGGACACTGAGCCATATGACAATTACCACCAATCGCCTCTACCTTTGCTAAAGTATCCTCTGCTCCTTCTGGGTGAGAGCGATAGTTAATCACCACATTTGCCCCTGCTTGAGCAAGACGCAAAACAATTGCCTGTCCAATACCTTGACTACTCCCAGTCACTAGAGCAACTTTACCATCTAATTTCATAAATTTTCTCCTTGTGAATTGTAGTTAGTTTCTGATTAATTTTAACTGCTCAAGTTAGCAACGCCAAAAGTAGCATTAAACTTGCGATACCAGATAGCGACAGAACTCTCGGCTGGAACTTTAAACTGATTGTTGCTTGAATAATTAATCTAAGAATTATGGATATATAAGGATTGATATCTAGAAAGCTGATATTTTGTTTAGAAAGTTTTTCCAGATTTCTCAGCAAAATTTAATTTTTTAGGTTACGAGTGATTAAATGTAAATAAAGATACAGCAGTTTGTTAGATATGCTTTTTCAACTTATTTTGCTAAACTTTGATTTTTTAACTTATTTTGCTAAACCATGCAATAAGCATCTATGAGCAAAGCCAATGATCAAGAAATGTTGTTCCAACAACCTTGGGAGCGTGAGCGGCAAATAATAGCACGTTTGTCGTCTTTGAACTATCGCACTGGCTCTCTAGATAGCTATTTGTATAACATTGCCTGCGGAGTCAGCGAACTGATTGGAGTTGATTGGACGGTTGTTACCTTTTGCCAAGAAGGGTTTGAAACTGTTCTAGCGAGTAGTCTAGAAATGGCCGAAGATGCACCCCGTGTTTATGCATTACATGGCCAATTGATTGCTACAGTTATGCAAATTGGGCGCACATTAGCAGTTGAAGATGCTGTAGCTAATCCAGAGTACGGTAAACCTGCACCGGGTTATCGAGCATATTTGGGGATACCGTTGCAAACTACTGAAGGTCAAGTATTTGGAACTGTTTGCTCTTTTCATCGGCAGGCAAGGGAATTTACAAAAGAAGAAATCCAAATTGTGGAATTGTTTGCAGAACGTGCAGCTACTGCGATTGACCATTATCATCTTTACCAGCAGCAGTGCCAATTTAATCATATCCTGGAGGTCGAGGTAGAAAAACGTACCGCAGAACTACGAGCAGCGCAAGCCAAGCTTTTAGAACAAGAACGGCTGGCGGCTATTGGTGAATTTGCGGCGATGATTGTGCATGAAATTCGTAATCCCCTGACTACAATGATTATGGGATTGAAGTATTTCAAAAAAACTATTCTAACCCAAGCAGCTGTTGAGCGATTATCACTGGCACTTGGCGAAGCCAGTCGTTTAGAAAATCTGCTGAGTGAAATTTTGCTTTATGCCAAGCCCCAGGTGTTGCAACTATCTGAATTGGATCTGAATGAATTCATTTGTGAATTACTTGTACCAATGTGCGAGATGCCAGAAGCGCTCTCACGGCAAATCGAATTTATTCCGGCGTTACCTACAGTCAAAATCCTAGTAGATAAAGATAAGCTAAAACAAGTGTTTATTAATATTGTCCGCAATGCTTGTGAGGCAGTCTCAGCAGGAGATGTGATTAAATGGGAATTAGATAGTTCATCTTTAGATCAAATCTGTATCAATGTCTGCAATGGTGGTGAGCCAATTCCTTCAGAGGTTTTGTCAAAGCTAACGCAGCCGTTCTTTTCCACAAAACCTAGTGGTACTGGGTTGGGGCTTGCCATTACCAAACGCATCGTCAATGCTCATGGAGGGGAATTGTCCATTGAGTCTGACACAGTGACAGGTACTAAAGTGAGTGTTCAATTACCTGTGCTTGCTCTTGGGAGCCTTTAAACAGAAGGCATTTTTAACGGCAATCAATCGGTTATTGACCCCTGATATCATGTCCGCTTGATTGCTCATTAAACCCGAAGAACCCCACCCCGCCAAAGCTGTGCTTTGTCTCCCCTAAGAGCTTGCAGGGAGGGGTTGGGTTCTTTTTTTATGGGTAATTTGGCGGACATGATATGACTTCTATCTCAGCTATAAGACTCAATATTTGAGTAGTGAGTTCTGAAAATTTTATAATGGTGATGCTGACAAAATATACAGGTCTAGGGACTTGTAATCAACGCCCAATCAATGGGAAAGCAATCGCATGAGTTGTGGGGAGTGCGATCACCCTTTGTAATATCTGCGCTTTCACACACGTTACCCTTTTATTAAATATCCAATACCAATTTTGAAATTCTAGGTTGAGAAATACAAATCAACACCGAACCCTCATCAATTGTCGCAGTTGCTTCTTCTTGGTAAGCAACTTCACCTTCGCTGATTTTACACATACAAGTACCGCAAACACCTACACGACAACTAAAAGGAGGATTAATATCATTGGCTTCGGCAAATTCTAGGATAGTGCCATCACTAGGTCGCCATGTCAAAGTTTTGCCGGATTTTGTAAAGACAATTTCTGCAAATTCTTCACCTGTAGTTGCGGTCGGAGTTTGTTTTTCAGAGTCACTTTTCATCGGTTTACCAAAAGATTCAAAGAAGACTCTACTCTCAGGTACTCCCGATTCCTTGAGTCCGTCCCTAATAGACTGTATAAATGGTGGAGAACCACACAGAAAATATTCAGCTTCTTGTCCAAATAATTCTTTAATTAAAGCAGCATCAACATAGCCAACACTGTGGTATTTACCTGTATCTTCAGGTCTGGGACGGCTATAGCGAAAATGTACATTTAGGTTATGATTTTGTTGAGAAATTTCCATCACCTCATCCCGAAAAGCGTGGAATCTGCCATCTCTAGCACCATGTACAAACCAAATAGGACGATTACGATTGAGACGGGTAGAAGCTTTCGCCATACTAATCATCGGCGTAATTCCTACACCATTGCTAATCAACACTGCGGGGATAGACTTCTGCACATCCAAAACAAATTTACCGTTTGGTGGTTTTGCGGGAATTACTGAACCTTCCTGAATGCGATCGTGCATAAAATTAGATGCTATACCAGGCATGACATCTAATGCATTCGGTGCAAGTTCCCGCTTAATTGAGAGACGATAGTATTCACAAGGTTCAGCATAATCAGATAGCGAGTAAGTACGAATTACAGGTTTATCCTGTCCATGAATATCAAGTTTGATTGTTAAAAATTGACCCGGTTGAAAGTTAGGGATTTCACCTTTATCTTCAGGTTGCAAATAAAAAGAGGTAATTTCTTCGCTCTCTTTCACCTTACGAACAACCACAAGATTTCGCCAATCTTTCCAAACATAACTATCTGATGCGTTGATATCTGGAGTGGATTTGTTTCCACTGGCTTTGCTTGGATAAACTAAGCCAAAGACTGCACCACCAACTGTCCCAAATAGTGAGGAATAAACACCAAGCTGATAAGCAGATTTGTCTTTAGCATTAGTTACACCAATTATAACAGCAGTAGATAAGGTCACTACTGAGCAAACTGTAGCTGCTACTGCCACACTTCTGACTAATGGATTCTTAATTCTTCCCAGACTTTCTAGCATTGTTGTTTTTTGTCTAATACTTTTAGTTACGTTAAGCTATACCTATTAAGATGATGAAGAACAATTCTCTATCCGATGCCTTGACTGCTACCAATAACTAGGTCAACTTTATCATCTAGTTTCATAAACTTCCCCTTGTGAATTATGGTTATTATTTGATTAATTTTTAACTGCTTAAATTGGCAGCGCCAAAAGTAGGATTAAACTTACGACACCAGATAGCGGCAGATTTGTAGTCTGCTAAATTGATGTTGTTAGGAATGGGATATGTTTGGGCATCACTATATTTTTTTAAGGGAGCAAGTATGATATAATCGCCTTTTTTTAAGGGATAAGATGGTGGCTTAGTTGATTAATTACATTATCTGAACGATGCAAAATTACTACCAAATCTGGCTAGGATTCAGAGGTCTTAAAGGACTGATCAAGCTCTAGAAATGATTTACCATTTTTGTTAGTAATACGGACTGTTCCTTGAGTTGGATGTTCTCCAGAAACAAAAGTGCCTGACTTGATAACAGTTGAGTCTTGAGATTGTGCTGATGGCTTGGTCTGAGTTGAAGACACGGGAACAGATGCATTCACAGCCGCAGAACTTTCATGAGACTGCTTATTTGATACTTCTCCGACACAGCTAACTATGACAAGAGAAGAAAAACTCAGAAATAATAAATATCTGATTTTCATGAGTTAAATCTTTCAATACATCAACCAGCGATATAGCTTTTGGCTTGAACTTTAAACTTATTTTTACTTGATTAATTAGTCTAAGAATTATAGATATCTAAGGATTAATAGCTAGAAAGCTGATATTTTGTTGAGATAGTTCTTATAGAGTTCTCAGCAAATTTTAAAGTTTTTGTTTATGAGTAATTAAGTATAAATAAAATATAGCGGTTTATTCCTGAAGAATCGCTACATAATTTTGTTTGTAGTTGGCGCTTTAGCGCTAAAGCGCCAACGGGGATTGGGGAGATGAGGGAGACAAGAGAGAAATAACTCCTAACTCCTAACTCAGCATTAGGTGATTACAGTTGGCTGTTCTCGTCCAGTGAATTTACGGATTTGAGCTATTTCTTCAGCAAGAGTAATTAAAGAAGCAAGTGCTTGCTGTGATTCAAGATCATGTTTGGCGGGATCTGGTTCGTAGCTTTCTATATAAACTCTTAGGGTTGCACCTTGAGTACCAGTACCAGAAAGTCGCACCACAATACGGGAGCCATCGGTAAAGCCAATGCGAACACCTTGTTGATCGCTAACGCTACCATCAACAGGGTCGGTATAACTAAAGTCATCACTGTATTCAACTTGATAGTTACCAAACTGCTTGCCTTTGAGGGTTGGCAATAAGGAACGCAGTCTTTCTATTAAGGTGTTTGCTGGCTCTATCTCTATCCCTTCATAGTCATGGCGGGAGTAATAATTGCGTCCATAGGTCTGCCAGTGTTCTTGTACAATTTGCTCAACAGATTGCTGCCGGACTGCCAGGATATTCAGCCAGAACAGCACAGCCCATAGCCCATCTTTTTCGCGGATGTGGTTAGAGCTGGTACCAAAGCTTTCTTCACCGCAGAGAGTCGCTTTACCCGCGTCTAAGAGATTGCCGAAGAACTTCCAACCAGTAGGCGTTTCATAAGATTCAATTCCAATTTGAGCGGCAACTCGATCTACTGCTTGACTAGTAGGCATCGATCGCGCTACCCCGGCTAAACCCGAACTATAACCAGGGACTAGCTTGGCGTTTGCAGCTAACACTGCGAGGCTATCGCTAGGTGTGACAAAGAAGTTACGCCCTAAGATCATATTGCGATCGCCATCTCCATCAAAAGCTGCCCCAAAGTCTGGCGCATTCTCTCCGTACAAAATATCTACCAACTCATGGGCATAGACCAGATTTGGATCAGGGTGTCCGCCCCCAAAGTCTTCTAAGGGTGTACCATTACGCACCGTTCCTACTGGTGCGCCCAAACGTTGCTCGAAAATCGCATGGGCATAGGGGCCAGCCACCGCATGTAAGGCATCAATGCTGATCCGAAAATTTCCAGAGGTCAACAATTGGCGAATCCGTTCAAAATCGAACAGGGACTCCATTAACTCTTCATAATCCTGTACGGAGTCAATTACCTCAACTACCGTCTCTCCCAAATGTGACTCACCCAAGGTTTCTAAATCTACATCTGGTGCTTCCAGAATTTGGTAGCTATCAATCACTTTACTGCGATCGTAGATCGCCTCTGTCACCTTTTCCGGCGCTGGTCCACCGTTGCTAATGTTATATTTCACACCAAAGTCACCATTTGGCCCGCCTGGATTATGACTAGCAGACAAGATGATGCCGCCAATAGCCTGGTACTTACGAATAATAGCGGAAGTCGCAGGAGTAGACAAAATCCCCCGTTGACCAACTTTAATCCGTCCAATGCCGTTGGCCGCAGCCATTTTTAAAATGATTTGAATGGCTGGGCGATTGTAATAACGACCATCACCACCGAGGACTAGGGTTTGAAAGCGCAAGTCCCCTACAGAATCGAAGATGGATTGGGTAAAATTTTCCAGGTAGTGGGGCTGCACAAAAGCCTTAACTGCTTTCCGCAGCCCAGAAGTACCGGGCTTTTGGTCAGGAAAGGGAGTAGTAGAGACTTTACGAATGTTCATAGATAATCTTTAAAAAGGCATTTTTCTCTTACAGCTTTGCATAAGTTTGTGACAAAAAAAATTGCCCCGCAGTCAGACCAATAGAACTACGGAGTTCTGAAGGCTATTCCCGATGAATTGGAAAGCCCCGTCTATGTATAGGTTGGGGTAGTTCACCTCCAGTAGTTGGCGCTGGTGCTGAATTATTTTGCAGAATTCCAATTTCCCTCTGTGCATCTTGATAACTATCTTGTTCTCCTTGCTGTTGAAATAGTTTTGCAGCTTTTTTGAAATCCGCGATCGCACCCTGGTTATTTTTCTGTTTGGTACGAATCACACCCCGGTTATAGTAGGCTGAAGCATTGTTAGCATTAATTGCGATCGCTCGTGAATAATCCTGATTTGCAGCTTTTTTATTTCCGAGTTCGAGGTAGGCGTTACCACGGTTGTTGTAAGCTGCTACATTATTAGGATCTAGTTTCAGTGCTGCGGTATAATCTTCAATAGCGCCTTGATAATCTCCGAAAGAAAAGCGGTGAATCCCTCTGTGAGTATAAGCTGCAATAAATTTAGGATCAATCTGTAAAATAGTGTTGTAATCTTCAGTAGCTTCGAGTTTCTCTCCCAAATCACTGTAAACATCACCACGATTAAGATAGGCTTCTATGTATTTGGGATTGATGCTAATTGCATCCGTATAATCTTTAAGTGCTATATATTTTTGTTTATTAATAGATTGAGTTAAACCCCTTTGATAATAAGCTTTGGCATCACTAGGATTAATCTTAATTACTCTATCAAAATCTTGGATTGCTGCTTGTGTAAGTTTGAGGTGACGGCGGAGAATCCCTCGCTGCAAGTAAGCTTCAGTATACTGAGGTTTGAGAGCGATCACTTTGCTAAAATCTGCCATTGCTCCTTTATTATCCTTCAGTTGAGCAAGGGCTAAACCCCGGCCATAGTAAGCATAAGCATTCTTAGGATTTAACTTAATCGCTTGGGTATAGTCAGCGATCGCTTCTTTATACTTCCCTAATTCTGAAAAAGCAAATCCTCGATCAAAATAGGCATTAGCATCTTGAGGATTAAGCAAAATGGCTTGGCTAGAGTCTGCTTGTGCTTGCTCGTAGTCTCCTAATCGATAATAAGCATCGCCTCGCCTATTATAAGCCGAAGCGTTTTGCGGATCTAATTTAATAGCCTGATTGAAATCTTCAACTGCTCCTTCATAGTTTCCTGCGTCATATTTATTTACTCCCTCTTGATATAATTTCTGTTCAGCATCACTTACAGGTTTTGGCGACCTCAATTGCCATGCTCCAATACCAAGTGCGATACAGCCAGCTAGCCCTATCAGAATTAGTAATAGTTTTTTATGATGCTGTTTTTGTTGATCGTCCTCAACATTTGTTAACTTTTTTAGATCGTCTAAAACTTCAGTTGCATACTGATAGCGCTTACGATAGTCCAAACGCACCATTCTATTAATAATTGTTGCTAATTTTCTGTTAACTTTTATATTTTTATACTGCCAAAGGATTTCACCTGTTAACTTATTTTTCTGACTTCGCAAATTAGATATTTCGTTTGCTGGTAAACCTTTAAGTGCTGCGATCGCAACGATACCTAAAGCATATATATCACTGTTATATTTCCGGTTGCCGTTAGCTTGTTCTATAGGCATATATTCGAGATTGTCAACGGGATTAGTGATGGCTTCATTAAAAGTACCAAAATTAACCAAAACTAACTTTTTATCTGACTCCCGGCGAATAATATTTGCTGGTTTAATATCCCGATGAATCACCCCATAGCTATGTACAAGTACCAAAATTTCTAAGATATCTGATAAAAGACTAATTACTTGTTCTTCTCTCAGAGGTTGTCCCTGGATAATTTCGTCAGTTAAAGGATTCCCAGGTATGAATTCTTGGACTATATAGAATTCTTCCTTTTCTTCAAAACAAGCAATTAGCTTTGGAATTTTATCGTCTTCCTGTCCTAGTTTTTCCAAAGTTGCTGCCTTACTGGTAAACAAGTGGCGTAGGATTGTTAAACTTTGAGGATTGCTACTAGGATGACATAACTGCTTTACTCTAAATTGGCTGCCAGGAAAATTAATATCTTCAACTAGATACGTTTTCCCCTTTTCACAATCATTGAGAGCTTTTAGTATTCGATAATGTCCATCTAGCAAATGACTATTCATTAATATAAATATAGTCTTATAAATTGTTCGATTATAGCTTAGGTGTTCTTATTGGCAATATTAAAATATAAATATTTATTTATTAATCGGACTTAGACAAAAAGCAGCCCAAAAAAGTCTGAAATCTATATACAGAGAGACTATGACATCGTTTTGCTTAAGCTACGGTGTACACACAAATCGAAAAAAGCTCGATTTCCGATTATTCTCTCGTTCCCATGCAGAGTATGGGAACGAGGAAAGGCTTATTCCAGAAGCGATTAAGGAAAGCGTGGACTAATTTTTGCAAGTTGATGCCATTAGCAATGCAAGGAGAAAATAGTCCCCGTATCCACAACAAAGAGGGAGTCAGATTTTACGCTGGCACGACAAATTTCTCGCTACCAGCTAGTTCAAAGGCTGCATGAATGGCTTGCAAAGCTTTAACACCTTGCTCTTGTGCCACAACACAACTAATTTTTATTTCTGAGGTGGCAATCATTTGAATATTAATTTGTTGTTGAGCTAAAGCTTCAAACATTTTAGCGGCAACACCTGGTTGTCCCAGCATACCTGCACCGACAATACTCACCTTAGCGATCGCACTATCTAAAACAACTTCACCCCATCCTAAATCTGCTGCTACTTGGGTAAGCATTTTTTTGGCATTTTCCCCGTCTATCCGCGAGACTGTAAAAGCAATATCTCGCCTGGGAACACCATCAATCACCCGACAGCGCTGAGATTGGATAATCATATCAACGCTGATATTATGTTGCGCTAATAATCCAAACAACTTCGCCGCCATCCCTGGACGATCTGGCAATTGGCGAATGGCAAGACGCGCTTGATTTAAATCGAGGGCGACACCGCGAAGGGGAGGAGTGGGGGAGAAGTGAGGAGTTAGGAGTGAGGAGTTAGGAGTGAGGAGTTCTCCCCTGCTTCTTACTTCCTGATCCTTTGCTTCGATCTCAAAGGCGCTGCGGAGTGCGGCGACAGCGCGATCGCATTCGGCTGCATCTACTACACAACTTACTTTCACTTCACTGGTGGAAATCATCTGGATGTTCACACCAGCTTCGGCTAAGGTGGCAAACATTTTTGCCGCTACACCAGGACGGCCAATCATTCCCGCGCCGGCAATGCTGACTTTGGCAATGTTATGTTCTATCATTACCTCCGCTTCGTCAAATTTGGGGTTAGATTGACTCCTCAGTGCTGGCGCGATCGCTGCTGTTACTGCTTCTGCCCGTTTTAATATTGGTGTGGTTACAGTAAAGGCAATGTCATTACTATTACCTTCATGAATTGACTGAATAATCAAATCTACGTCTACTTTTTGCCGAGAAATTTCACCAAATAACCTTGCTGCTACGCCTGGTTTGTCGGGTACGCGCAACAAAGCTACCTTTGCTTGATTAGTGTCAAATTCTACAGCATCCACTGGACGGGCAATTTCTAGATTGATCAGCGATCGCCCTTGGGGTTTGGCTGATGTTACCCAAGTACCGGGATCATCCGTCCAGCTAGACCTGACTACAAGGGGAACACCATAGTTCCGAGCAATTTCCACAGCACGGGGATGCAATACTTTTGCTCCCAAGCTAGCTAGTTCCAACATTTCATTGCAGGTGATGGCATCGATCAACTGGGCTTCGGCAACTAAGTGGGGGTCTGTAGTTAAAATCCCTGGAACATCTGTATAAATTTCACAAAAATTTGCTCCTAATGCGGCTGCGATCGCCACCGCCGAAGTGTCGGAACCACCACGCCCCAAAGTGGTAATTTCCATCTCTTTGACGCTGGAAGTGCCTTGAAAGCCAGCTACTACAACTACTTTCCCTTCATTTATGTGACGAGTTAGGCGAGTAGTTTCAATATGCAAAATCCGAGCGCGGCTGTGTTCGGCTTCAGTAACAATTCCTACCTGAGCGCCAGTCATCGAAATTGCTGGTTGTCCGAGTTCCTGCAATGCCATACTGAGTAAGGCGATCGTTACTTGTTCGCCAGTGGAAAGCAGCATATCCATTTCCCGGCGGTTAGGATTTGGAGAAATTTCATTAGCTAGTTTGACGAGTCCATCGGTGGTTTTGCCCATTGCGGAAACCACTACGACAAGAGAGTTTCCAGCTTTAACCGTTTTATAAACGCGCTGTGCAACAGCTTGAATCCGTTCGACTGAACCGACAGATGTACCACCGTATTTCTGAACTATGAGCGCCATAACTTTTAGTCAATCAATTGTGTCTGTTTTGCTCAATGCCCCGCCAGGTTAGGAAGCCTTGAAGCCATTACATAGATATTTAGTTTACTAAACATTGTGCAGAATACCGCATCATAATTAATTATTCAAAAACTACATCTTCGTAAAGTGCTGCCATTGTTTCCTCAAAATCCACGCTGTTGAGTCGAAACGATTTATCTTCTGCTGTGTAAGATTGTAAAACCCAGAGCCTCTGCTCATTGCGTCGAAAACACTCGACTCGCTGACGTTTTGTATTAATTAAAACATACTCTTGCAAATTTTCTAGTGTTTGAAAATCTGCGAATTTGTCGCCCCGGTCAAAGGCTTCAGTAGAATTAGATAAAACTTCGACAATTAAACAGGGAAATCTTTTATAAGCTGGCGTTTCTTGATCTCGTTGATCGCAAGTAACCATAACATCGGGATAATAAAAGCGATTCAGAGATTCAATTCGGGCTTTCATATCAACGATGTAAATACGGCAACCAGAGCCGCGCACATGATTACGGAGGAGAGCGAACAGATTTCCAGCAATGGTAACGTGTGGATCAAGCGCTCCAGCCATTGCGTAGATGTAGCCGTCTATATATTCATGCTTAATATTGCTCTGTTCCTCCATTTGGAGGTACTCTTGGGCGGTGAGGTAGTTTTGTTGGGGTGAGGCTATCATAGTTGAAACTTCAATGTTTGAGTAATACTGATTTCTAGGGTAGCGTTTACTGTTGATTGAAGTTGATTTTTGAGAGAGATTTTGGAGAGATAATTTTATGTTAGGTCTAGATAGAATTACATTTGACCTTAGCATTATGGGTGGACAAGCTTGCATTCGCGGGATGCGAATTCCGGTTTCTTTAGTGGTAAATTTGGTAGCTAATGGAAAACCTGTGGAAGAAATTTTAGAAGGATATCCTGATTTAGAACCAGAGGATATTCGTCAATCTCTACTTTATGCAGCGTGATTGACTCAAGAACGGGTTTATCCATTCAAAATTGCTTAACCAGTAAAATGAAGTTTTTGGCAGATATAGGAATTTCCCTACGCACTGGATCTTGCTTGCGTGGTGATGGTTATGATGTCGTGCATTTGCAGGATGAAGATTTGCAAAGACTACCAGATAATCAGATTTTAATTAAAGCCCGTACAGAAGGGAGAATTTTATTAATTAAGAGGTTGTTTGAAAAGTGTTTCGCTGTGACTTTAGGCACTTCTAGATCCCCCCTAGCCTTTTTAAGGGGGGAACCGGAATCAAAGTCCCCCAATTTATCGGGGGATTTAGAGGGATCTAGAACGTTTTGCTACCGACAAGAGGGCTTTTCAAACATCCTCTAAGGTTCGTTGAGGTTATTCTAGGCGGGAAATCACGCTAGAAGAATGGAATAGCCTTTAAGGTTCATCAACAGAGTGGTTAAAAATTAGGTAATAAATTTGCTTTTCATTAGACCTCTTGCAAAAGTCTCTAACACCCCACCCCCAACCCCTCCCGAAGAGCCTACGGTGTATACACAAGTCCTAAAATCCTTGCCTGGTAAGATACAAGCCTTAATGGGCAAGGTTTTGATTTGATCAAGTTGATTATCAATAGTGTCAGATTATTGATAGAGGCATAACGGAAAATCAAGGATTTTAAAAATAATTTTCCGTTCTTTTCTGTCCATTTGATTGCCAACTAGACTTGTGTATACACGGTAGCCCCGCTCTTCGGGAGGGGAGACAAAGCGTAGCTTTGGCGGGGTGGGGTTCTTATTTTTGATTTATGCAAGAGGTCTATTCTAGCGATTGTTTACTATCATCATCTTGATATTCTTTGATTTTGGTATATAAACTGGCAACTGTTTCTTGAGCAAACAGTTTTTCTTTAAGTTGCAAATAGTCGCCTTCACTTAGTTTACAAGCTGCCCAAAATTTCATTACCTTCGATGGTTCTAAGTGAGTGAGTAAAACCTGCATCACTTCTTGTAAATTTTCTTGGTCGTTAATAACTTTAATTTCCATTTTATATCTCCAATATAAAATTAGTTGGGTTGATTACCAAGAGTGATAAATTTTGACAGCGGTTGATTAATCTCCGATCGCAAGTGATAAAATAATTACTTTGGTAAGCCTCAGCACACGCTACATGAAGTGCATCGATAGGTTTAATTCCTTGTTGTTCTAGTTGTTCTGCTCTCTCTCTAATATTTTTATCTACTAATACTCTCAAGGCAGCTATTTGTAAGTATCGCTCCATCGATTGCTGATTGACAAGAAAAGGATTACGGCTATTTTCATATTCTAGAACTGAAGAACTAACTAATTCTATTAATCTTGCTTCCACCATTTGTAAAATTAAGATGATAGCTTGTATTTCTAGAAATATTTTTGGCTGTATTTGGTCGTCAAACGGACGATTATAAATACTGGTATCTAGATAAACCCTGGTCATATATAGCCATTTTTAATCCGGTGAGGTACAGGTATGCAAACAGACCTAACCCCCTAACCCCCTTCCCGAAGCGGGAAGGGGGAAAAATTCAAAGCCTCTCTCCTTTTAGGAGAGAGGAATGGAAGTGAGGTCAAAATTGTACCTCACGCTTGTCGAGAACCGCTATAGCTTTTTTATAACTTTCTCTTTATGACAAGTTGGAAGATGTTACATTTGCAGGTAGAATTCCTGTTTGCAAAGGAGTGATAGCCTTTGCATCGACTTTGCGCGAGTGTGAGGATGAATTACGCTCAACACTGGAAGACTGGATTTTGCTTGGGTTAAAGCTGGGACATTCTCTACCAGTAATTGATAATATTGACCTCAACAAGGAGCCGACTCTTAAGCAGGTCTTTAAGGTTCATCAACAGAGCAGTTAAAAATTAGGTAATAAACCCGCTTGTTTGCAAATTTCACTCTTCAGTAATACGACCTATGGTACGATGCCGTTTTACAGGAAGAGTTTTTATATCATTAGTATAAATAGAATGATTTCCTCCTTCTCTTAATAAATAAAAGCCATTTATTTCTAAATATTTAATTAGCTCTTTTAGTTTGACTGACACACTCAAACCTCTATAGGAATCTGTTCCAGCAGAAAATCACCTGTGGGAATTTATTTATTTTATTGACGATAGGCAAGAATCATTTCTTTTGTTGCGTCTTGCAACATAGCCCTGCATTCTTCTATGGTTTCTCCTTCTGTGATAACTTCTTGCCATTCAATGAGTTGTCCCATATATCCGCTATTAGTTTTTGTATATTTTGCAGTGTATGTAATTAACATTGCCGTGTTTGTGAAGATAATTATATGATTAATCGTAGCTGATTTTTTGTTGGGCGACACCGAACAGCCCGTCGTAGACATCGCTCCCCATTATTCACAACCACATAAGTGCGTAGGCGTAGCCCGTCGTAGACATCGCTTTCTGGATTAGTCAATAGACGTTATCCTTAAGCAAGGAACTGATGTAAGGAAGGCACGTATGGCTAGTGCGACCATCACCAACAAAGGACAAGTAACTATTCCTCAAGAAATTAGGGATTATCTTAACCTTGATCCAGGTAGTAAGGTTGATTTTGTCATTGATGAAAATGGAACAGTTAAACTGATTCCCCTGAATATCCCCATCCAAAGCTTATCGGGAATTTTACACCGTCCGGGGATGAAAAGTGCAACTTTAGAAGAAATGGAAGCAGCAATCCAAGAAGGTTCAAGTGATTGGACTTGATACAAATATTTTAGTGCGTTACCTGACAAAAGATGATGAAAAGCAGTGGAAACAAGCTGCTGAAATTATCGAAGGGGGAGAGCAATGTTTTGTTGCTAATATAGTTCTCTGTGAATTAGTCTGGGTTTTGCGCGGGAACCCTTATCAATTTAGTAGGGAAGAAATTAGTAACACCATAGATTTGATGCTGCAATGTTCTGTATTTGAGTTAGAAAATCGCTCTGTAGTTTATCAAGCATTACAGCGATTTCAGCAGGGAAGTGCAGATTTTTCTGATTATTTAATTGGTGTAATTACTCAAAATTCTGGTTGTAGTTCAACAGCAACTTTTGACAAAAAGTTGAGAAGCGAAAAGGGATTTGATTTATTTGAGTAATATTCATCTCTAAACTAGGCGATCGCTTGTCGATTTACACTATAAAATAGGGCGATGTCTCCGACGGGCTACGCCTACGCAAGCTTTCGGCTCAATGATATACCAAAATGAATACGTGAATTACTCAAATGAGAAAGCAAAAGCTGCTTTTGAGTAAGTCAAAGCAGCTTTTGCTTGCGGAAAACACTAAAATGAGAAAGTAAAAGCTCCTTTTGAGTAAGTCAAAGCTTCTTTTGCTTGCGGAAAACACTAAAATGAGAAAGTAAAAGCTCCTTTTGAGTAAGTCAAAGCTTCTTTTGCTTGCGGAAAACACTAAAATGAGAAAGTAAAAGCTTATTTTGAGAAAGTAAAAGCTCCTTTTGAGTAAGTAAAATGGCATTTTTACTTAGTTCAATATGAATTTTAGTCTAGGCGATCGCACTTTTCAGTTTTATCACGGTATGCTTTGCACAAAACTTGTAAATTCTTAGCCCTATGTAGTCTATTATTGATTTGGGGGGAGGCGATCGCGCAAATCTGCTAAATTCTCACGAACAGTAATAGTATTATGATGATTCAACCCCAACCGTTGCTCAAAAATATCTAAGGCTTGTTGGTAGAGGGGTTTGGCTTCGCTGTATCTGCCTTGGGAACGATAGAGTTCTGCCAGGTTGTTGAGGCTATTGGCAACATCAGGATGTGATTCTCCCAAAAGGTGTCGCCTTAGTTCCAAAGCTTGGAGACACAGGGGTTCGGCTTCGCTGTATCTGCCTTGGAATTTGTAGAGTGACGCCAGATTATTGAGGCTAAATGCAACATCAGGATGTGATTCTCCCAGAAGGTGTCGCCTTAGTTCCAAAGCTTGAAGGAACAAAGGTTCGGCATCGCTGTATCTGCCTTGGGATTTGTAGACTGACGCCAGATTGTTGAGGCTAAATGCAACATTAGGATGTGACTCTCCCAGCAGGCGTCGCATTAGTTCCAAAGTTTGAAGGAACAGGGGTTCGGCTTCGCTGTATCTGCCTTGGGAGTAATAGAGTGACGCCAGATTGTTGAGGCTTTCTACAACATCTGGATGTTCTTCTCCCAATAGGCGTCGCCTTAGTTCTAAAGCTTGCTCTAACACGGGTTTGGCGTCGCTGTATCTTTCTTGGGAACGGTAAAGTTCTGCCAGGTTGTTAAGGTTTAGTGCAATATAAGGATGTTCCTCTCCTAGCAGGTGTCGTGTTATTTCCAAAGCTTGAAGGAACAGGGGTTCGGCTTCGCTGTATCTTCCTTGCAAACTGTAGAGTTGTGCCAGGTTGTTGAGGCTAAGTGCAACATCTGGATGTTCTTCTCCCAGCAGGCGTTGCAATAGTTCCAAAGCTTGCAGACACAGGGGTTCTGCTTCGCTGTATCTGCCTTGGGAACGGTAGAGTTCTGCTAGATTGCTGAGGCTAAATGCAACATGAGGATGTTCTTCTCCCAGTAAGCGTTGCAATAGTTCCAAAGCTTGAAGGAACAGGGGTTCGGCTTCGCTGTATCTTCCTTGTAAACGGTAGAGTTCTGCCAAATTGCTGAGGCTAAATGCAAGATTAGGACGTGACTCTCCCAGTAGGCGTTGCCATAGTTCCAAAGCTTGAAGGAACAGGGGTTCGGCTTCGCTGTATTTTCCTTGGGAGTAGTAGAGTATCGCTAGGTTGTTGAGGCTTTCTGCAATATCAGGATGTGACTCTCCCAGCAGGCATTGCCTTAGTTCTAAAGCTTGCAGGTACAAGGGTTCGGCTTCGCTGTATCTTCCTTGCAAACGGTAGAGTTCTGCGAGATTGTTGAGGCTTTGTGCAACATTAAGATGTTCTTCTCCCAGACGTTTTTTGGTGACTTCTAGACACTGCTCATACCAAGGTGCTGCTTTGTCATACAATCCCTGACCTTCGTAAAATCGAGCGTTACCGATGAATCCCCCAATTAAATCTTCATCGCTAATGTATTGGATGAGATTGTTTGCTACTTCTGCTAGATGAAGTATGTCAGGGGTGACATCAGTGATTTGCTGAAGCGTTGGGGTTTCAGGAATTTCTTTGGCAACTGCTACCATTACCTTGCAAAGACTTCGCTTTAATTCCTCTGCCTGTTCTAAACCTGTAAGCTTATATTGGAAAAACTCCCTTAGCATCTGATGTAGTTGGTAAATTCCCTCACCTTTGCGCTGAAGTAAATGCAAATTCAACAACTTATCATCTCTAATTTCCTCTATTTTTTCCTCGTCCTCCTTTGGTAAACACTGTTCCACCAACTTCCAAGATATAGGTGCGGCGGCAAATAAACTCAATAAACAGCCCAACTGCTTGTCATCGTCGTTTAATTCTTGCCAACTCAACTCAAAGGCTGCTAACACACCCAGTTGTGCTGTCATATCGCCTTCTGCTTTATCAAAGGCGGGTTGTTCTAGTCGCTTTTTCTCCAACCGTCGCAACATTTCTGTTAAAGAAAGGTCTTTTTTTCGCGCCAGAGACCGTCCGACTAATTCCAAACCCAAAGGCAAATATCCCAACCACTCACACAACTGATTTGCAACAGCTAATTCTTGCTCAATTCGCTGTGGTGTTTCTTTAAAAAATGACTTTAATAACTCTAGTGCTGCTTCTGGTTGCAATACATCTAGAGATAATTGCTTAATAGATGCTCCTAAGTGTTGGCGGGTGGTAATCAACACTTTAAATCGGGAAGATGACGAGGGTAAGTAAGACTTAACCTGCTGATATTCCCCAACATCGTCTAACACTAGCAGCACATCACCCTCATGCCAATGCCGAAAGCAGTATTGCACTTGTGTGAGGACATCCAAACCTTCTGGTGGGTTTAAGTCAAGCTGCGTTCTGGCAAACTGCACAATTTGAATACCCACATCTCCAGCCTTTGCCAGCAACCAGCAAATTCCACCCTTGTAGATTTCGCAGTGAGCCTTTGCGTATTGTAAGGCCAGTTCTGTTTTACCCAGTCCACCCATGCCAGCGATCGCAGCGATCGCGACTTGTTTATTATCCTGCAAAAGTTGGTGCAGGTTTTGTAATTCTTCCTCACGCCCGACAAATTCCACCACCCCACTTAAAGGTAGATTTTCAGGAATACCTATCAATATAGGTGTTTCGCCAGATGAACCAACAATGAGTGTTCCAATGTTGGTTTTACCGTAGTTAACAACCCCAATTTTTTCTGCCATTTTCTAGAATCTTGTATAGGTTACTTAATGACTAATCAAAATTGAATTGACAGGGGATTACAACCTAGTTAAAGACTCAACTTTTCAATATTCACCGTACCACCCTGTACAACAATGCCAATTTTTTCTGCTAGCTTGCTGAAATTCTGGATGAGAGAGGCTTGAGATTTAACAGTATCCGCCAAAGCCTCAACAGCTTGAGCAATTTCAGGGTCTTTCTTTGCCGCTTGTTCTACTTGCTCAACCAGAGAAGCTTGACCATAATCTAGCGGTTGTGTTTGGGCCAGTTCTATAGCACTCGCCGTCTTAGGTTCTTTGCGCTTCAGTAGTAATAATAATTTACCGCCTTGCTCTGAAGCCTTTGTGCCTAGAATTTCACCAGTTTTTTCAAAGGCTTTGGTGATGACCAAGGTTGCGATCGCAGCTGCTGTTAGTGATACTGGCTCCATAAGTTTGCCAAAATACACAAGATTTTACTTATGATTCTCAGTCTAACGTCTCTAAATAGGTAATGAAGAATAAATTATAAAACAATTTAAGGGACGACTCCTACAGGTGAAATCGTCCCTTTAAACTTATAAAAGTTGAAATATTCCCTACCTGCTTACCCTGGAAGGTTCAACCCACTCATCCCAAGAGCGATCGTAGCCATCATAAGTAATTTTATAAAGATTGTTACTAACTTCTAAAATCTGTCCTTGATACCATTTCCCCTTCCACAGAATTTTTACTGAATCTCCAACTTGAAATGATGCCCGAAAGCGTGCAGTGCTAACCCATTCATTCCAGGAACTATCATAACCATCGTAGGTAATATAGCACTTATCATCATTAACCTTAAGTACTGTTGCCGGATACCATGCTTGCTTCCAAAGAACCTTAGCCTTTTGTCCCACAGAACAGGGTGAGGCAGCAAAAGCACTGGGAATCAACGTTCCTACCCAAGTTGCCGTAAAGATGGCACCAAACAATACTTTGTTTTGCATCGTTTTTTCTCTCCTCAAACAGTAAAACTGAATTTTGATGATGATTTATGGAAATCTAATTCAAAATTTGCAACTAACTGTTACTATTTTTATAGAATTAATTTAGCGATCGCCTCCGCAAAAATTATGATTTTCCGCCGCCACTTGTGAAGATATCACCGAAGGATTCCGCATTTAAATTAACAGCAGTTACCGATTTTACTTAATTGAAAGTCTCAGATCCCCGACTTCTCGAAGAAGTCGGGGATCTTGTTGTTCGTGTTAATACTGAAACTAGACTTTACAATTTATTGATATTTTTTAAATTAGCGGATCTCAATCTAATTTCATAAAATCCTAGCAAACCCGCTGCTACTAGCAAAGGTAAGAAATAGTAGACTCCCCGATAAGCCAGCAATGAACTCAAAATTGCTGCGCCAGAAACTTTTGAGGAGAGAATCAGCAAAATTATAGTTTCAAATACTCCCAAACCACCGGGGACATTACTAACAACACCTGCAAACATCGCTAGTAAGTAGATTCCCAAAAAATCCAGATAGGACAAAGAGATATTAGTAGGAAGCACAGCATAAAGAACTGCCGCTGCCAAAATCCAGTCAAAGCTTGAAATTGCGATTTGAGCCAGGGATATTTTAAAAGAAGGAAATCGAAATTCTTGTCCACGAATTATTAACGGTTGTTTAATAAAAATACTTCCTAGCAAATAAATAGCTACCAATACCAGAAAAATCACGCCGATGGGACGCGCAGTGGCAAAAGGTAAATGTAGTTGAGTGGGAATTTTGAGGGGGTTGACAAGGAACAAGTAACCTGCAACAGCAAACATCCCCAACCAAAAAGTAAAATTGGCGAAAGCAATTACTTGAGCGATCGCTACTGCTGACACTCCCCAACTAGAGTAAAATCGATAACGGATAGCACTGCCAGTCAGCAAGGCAAAACCTATGGTATTACTAAACGCAGAGCTAATAAAGCTGGTTAGAGCAATCTTGTTCCAACTTAGGGAACGATTAATGTAGCTAAAACCTAAGATATCGTACCCAATCATCACTAGATAGCCCAAGGCTGTCAGCCAAATTGCCCAGCTTAAGCGACTTTTGGGAATAGCAGCTAGAGAGTTGAGGATATCACGATAATTATACTCATGCAATTCGTTAGCGATCGCCCACAGAGAAAGCACCAACAGCGATAAGCCGAACAGCGTGCTAAATTTGAGTCGAAACTTTTTAAGCATTTTAAAAGTCTTGAGTACTAAGTGAAGAAACGTTATTCTAAGTCTTGACTTTTAACTTCCTAGCAGTCGCCAAATTTCCATCGGTTTGACACAGCATTGACATATCATTTGCATAAGCTTTTGAAGATAAACACCAGCTACCAAAGTTGTTTTTATAGTGATAACTGATTAATGAACTACAAAAAATCTCAAATTATCTTGCTAGTTTCAGTATTAACTCTAGTTGGCTGTAATTACCGTCAAAGTGTAGCAGCAAAATTATCTCAACAGCAGGATTTACAAACAACGCCTTCTCTTTTTTCAAGCCAGCCCAATAGTAGCGATTTAGCTACTCCTCTAACTTACAAGATTGAAACCTACGATAGTCAGGTAATGGGTGCAAGTCGTACCTACGGCGTTTCTTTACCACCGGGCTATAAACAAAACCTAAAACAAAGTTATCCTGTAATCTTTCTCCTGCACGGTGGACATGGTTATCCTACTGATTGGTTTATTCAGAACAAGGGACAAGCTCTCAAAACTGTGGAACAACTTTATACTACAGGTAAGTTGCCACCCAGCATCATCATCACACCAGATGGCAACGACAAACGTGGCTCTAGTCCCTACCGAGATCCCGCATATATTGATGGCCCTTACGGTAAAGTCTCTACAGCCGTGGGGGATGAGTTAGTAAAAGTTGTGCAAAGCCGTTATCGTACACTAACTAATCCAGATTTTTGGGCGATAGGTGGTTTATCTTCAGGTGGTTGGGGAGCAATCAATGTGGGATTACACAATCTGGATCATTTCTCGATTTTATTTAGTCATAGTGGTTATTTTCATGATAAAAGTGGCCCGATAAATAGTCCAATATCTTATATCGAAACCATTCCTTTACAAGCTAAAAAAAGATTGCGTATTTACCTAGATTCAGGTAAATCAGATATTGAAGAAATCGGCGAAGCCGAACGATTTACTAAAGTACTAAACGAACTCAAAATTTATAATTCGTTTCGTCAGTTTCCAGGGAGTCACACTTGGCAATACTGGCGTGAACATTTAGCGGATTCTTTGAGATTTGTGGGAAAACAATTTAGAGCTTCTGAGATAGCTCGTAGAGATGAGAATTTAGGTTTTAATCGGGCTAAAAATACTCGAAGTTATTAGAACTTTCAGTGAAAATAATGCGATTTTGCCAAAACGTTGACATCCAAAAGTGAACGTGGAAAAATTTGGTGCAATTTTTCAGCAGATTAACTATAGTAAGTTCTAATTGAGGTGATTTTTTTTAACAGCCAAAAGAATATGAAGATTTATAAATTTTTAATCAGCTTCGTAGGAGCGATCGCACTCCTGACTACCGCCGGTTATTATTATGTATTCATCTTGGGTGCGCCACAACTAGACCCGCCCCCAGAAGAGGCAGATACTGGGCTAAAGTTTCAATTAGCAACCTTCAACTCCCAAGCAATGGGTGCAGTCCGTAACTACGGTGTGATTTTGCCCCCTAGCTATAACAAAAATCAGCAAAAGCGCTACCCTGTGATATTCTTATTGCACGGTGGTCATGATGATGCTCGTGCTTACGCTGATAAATACGGACTCTTAGACGTACTGCATGAACTTTATCAAAGTGGAAAATTACTGCCATCCATTGTGATTACACCTGATGGTAATGATAATCGCGGTTCGAGTCCTTTGTTTGATCCTGATTATTTTGATGGGCCGAATGGCAAAGTGGGGACTTTGATTGGATCAGAATTAGTACAAGTTGTCAAGTCGCGCTACCGCACTTTAGAAAAACCCCAGTTTTGGGCGCTGGGAGGTCTATCTTCTGGGGGATGGGGGGCTTTTAATATTGGGTTACGCTATCTCAACAACTTCCAGATTTTGTTTAGCCATAGTGGTTATTTTACGGATAATAGTGGTTCACAAAATAGTCCCCAACAAATCGTGCAACAGCTATCAGTTGAAGATAGGAAGCAATTGCGTGTTTACCTGGATGCGGGTCTGAATGATAGTAATTTACTGGCTTCTACCAAAACCTTCAACGAAACCTTAAATAAATTAGGCATTGCTCACGTATTTTATGCATTTCCTGGAGGTCATGGTTTGTCTGGTGCAGATATAGGCTGGAACTACTTTCACAAACATCTCAAAGATTCGCTCTCGTATGTAGGTGAACAGTTTAAAAAAGTTAAGAATTAGGAGTTAAAATTTGAAAAATCAGGTTCTACCGCTTCCCTTGTGCTAGGGCATTAAAATTAAGGTGTTATGGAGAAAAGTTCAAAACATTAAAGCTTAATCTGTATAATTAACACAGCCGATAAAACTGGTTTGTTTATTATTTTAGTCAAGAAAGAAAGTGCTAGAGCCAAAACTTCTAATTCCTAACTTGTAACTCCTAATTAATACTTTTAGACTAATGACCAATAATTTAAAAACTCAGATTGCACTTTGGAGTGCAGCTTTCCTTACAGGTTTAGTCGGAGTAGTAAATTTGTTGTCAGCAGTGACACCTAACCTGTCTGTGCGGAATCAGTGGTTAAAGGAACTTTTACCATTTGATATTCGTGCCAGTGGTCATATATTTGCAGCGTTGACTGGGTTTGTTTTACTAGCACTTGCTACTAATTTATTACGCCGAAAAAGAATCGCCTGGTTACTGACGATTACTTTACTAGTGATTTCCATTTTCAGCCACTTGCTGAAGGGACTGGACTATGAAGAAAGTCTACTCTCTGGAGTTTTACTGGTGCAATTAATTTTGATGCGCCATTTTTTCACGGCGCAATCAGACCGTCCTTCCATTGCACGGGGAGTTCGAGCGCTGATAGGTGCTTTACTATTTACCCTGGCATACGGAACTATTGGATTTTACTTGTTAGACGGCAAGTTTTCAGAGAATTTTAATTGGCGTGAAGCGATAGTTCAGACTTTGGCGATGTTCTTCACCGAGGATAATTGGGGACTACAACCAAAGAGCCGATTTGGAGAATTTTTTGCTAATTCTATCTATATTATTGCCGCAGTTACTATTACATATGCAATAGTAATGCTATTGCAACCTGTGTTTTGGCGGAATCTGGCAACTACACATGAGCGGCAAAAAGCTAAACAAATTGTTGAGCAATATGGATGTTCTTCTTTAGCAGCGTTCACACTCTTAAATGATAAAAGTTATTATTTCAGTCCTTCGGGTAATAGTGTAATTGCTTATGTTCCTAAAGGACGGGGCGCGATCGCCTTAGGAGATCCCATCGGCCCCATTGAAGACCGGAAAGAGACAATTATTGCTTTCCAGCAGTTTTGCCAGCGCAACGACTGGTATCCTGGATTTTACCAAACTATGCCCGATGATGTTGAGCTTTACAAGTCATTGGGGTTTAAGGTACTCAAGATTGGAGAAGAAGCGATCGTTGACCTGAAAAGTTTTACGTTACAAGGTAAAGCCGGTAAAAACTTTAGACCATCAATCAATCGTTTAACTAAGCTAGGATACCAAATCGACTTTTACCAACCACCCATCGCCGATGCTTTGTTGCACCGACTCAAACCTGTGAGTGATGAATGGCTGAAAATGGTACAAGGTTCGGAAAAACACTTTTCTTTGGGTTGGTTTGAGGAAGCTTACCTGCGAGAGTGCGAGATTGCTGTGGTGCATAATCCCGAAGGTCAAATCAGCGCCTTTGCCAACATTCTTCGGGAGTACCAACTCAACGAAGCCACTATTGACATGATGCGACACTGCTCGTCGATTGAAAATGGCACAATGGACTTTCTATTTATTTCCCTGCTCCAACATTTTAAAGAGTCTGGCTACGACAGCTTTAATTTCGGTCTTTCTGCCCTTGCTGGAGTTGGAGACAACCCAGAATCACGCCGCTTGGAGAAAGTATTGCACTATCTTTATGGGCATTTGAATCGCTTCTACAATTTCAAGGGACTGCACGCTTACAGAGAGAAGTTCCGCCCCCGTTGGGAACCACGTTATTTGGTTTACCCCAGTTTAGCCGCCTTACCCGATGTAGTTGTGGCATTGATTCGCGCAGATTCAGGCGATCGCCTTTTTGATTATTTCAAACCCGGAGCGTAAATAACAAATTTATACAAAATCACTCAGGGAAGCCAAAGTTAGAAAGAAAGCATCTATTTTGGCGATAAGATCCCCGACTTCTCAAAAAATTCGGGGATCTGTCGGCTTAAACTATCACAAATCAAATAAGATTACTACAGCAGATTGCAAGTCAGGAAGGTACAAAATGCAAGACTTAAAATCAGATAGATATAAAAAGTTTCTATCTCCTGCCGACGCTCGCAGACTCGTTCAGCAGTTAGTGCCGCTAATAACCTTAATCGCATCAGCCCACTTGCAATCTGATCTCATTTAGTCATCATCATTTTGATCTCTCCAATCTGGTTCAATATAATCAAAATCAATCCTTATTTTTGTGGTTATTATTTCAACTTCATCTACTTGTATATCTTTTGAATTTCCTGTTTTTCAATTAGTTGTTTTATTTTATCAAATTCCATTTTTTTGCTCCTATGAAAACTATGTTAACAAGTGTGTAACTTTTCGATTGCGCTACCTGCCTCCTGCCTCTAAACCCGTAGCTTCGTACTTTATACAAAGGAAAACTGCTGTAAATAACCTATTTTTGCTTAAAAAGCTGGTCATTATCCTCCAAGCGCCGACTGAATAACCAAATGAGCAATGCCACTAAGTCCCGTTCCAAATTCTGGAATTATAAATATAAGCATCATTGCAAAAATTCCGAATTGATTATATTGCAGTGGCTTTAGCTGAGGAAAAATTTCACTGAAAACATGAAAACCATCCAGTGGTGGAATTGGCAGCAGATTAAATAGAAATAAGGTCAAATTGATTCGAGCCGCTAAGTAAAGAAATTCCCCGCTCAAAAGTCCTGAAAGACTCGGATTAGACAAAAATTTCAGTATTAAAATAAATAGAATTCCTAAAGCCAGATTTGATAATGGGCCAGCTGCTGATACCAAAATATTGCCTAGCTTCCCAGAGCGAAACTTAGATGGGTTGACGGGCATTTGTCCCCAAGCTATACCCATGAGACAGAGAAAGATCAGGGATTCTTTCCCCATGTGAACTACAGGATTAAGCGTGAGATGACCAGTTTGTTGTGGAGTGTTATCTCCCTGACTCATAGCAGCCCAACCGTGAGCAAGTTCATGCAAAGTGATGGATAATATCACAATTACAACGATTCTGAAAAAATAAATCGGCTCTGTGATGAGTGTTTGGATAAACATAATTTACTAAATTTTGGTGATGCCCTATCTATGTATTAGCAAGTTATTGATATAAATATCACTAAAGCATTTACTGACACCACCACAGTAATTATTGGTATATTTTATAAATCAAAATTTACTACTTTTATTAATCTCAGTTGATTTGATAGCTTAAAAAAACATTTCATAAGACTTGAAGGATTTTAAAACCTAGTAGTATTTACGTAAATATTTCTATTTTTAGTATAAAAAGTAGTAGTTTGATTAAAAAAGTAGTAAATACCAGTACAGACGAGCTTTATTTGGTATAACTGCATCTATATAGGATCAGTATTTGATTTCTGAAAAGATACGTAGGGGAGCCAGTGCGTTGCGGAGGTTCCCGACGCTCGATGACTCGCTAACGCTGCGCTATCCGTTGTAGCAACTGGCGTTGTGTTAGCGACAGCGTAACGCACCATCATCAAGGGTTTGGTGCGTTACGAACTGCGTTCTAACACACCCTACAATACCTAATTTTGTTCAAAAATCAAATATGATTCCTATAGATAGTTTTATGTTTCTCTGACTCAAAACAGAGTCGCTATTGTCTTTTTATTTTGGTATATCACTTGGCAAAGTTAATTTTATTACCTGAAATAGCAATAAATTTACTAATAATCTTTAAGAAAATTACGCAGAAATCAACTTCAATGAGACAATCTGACCTAATCTTCTCAACCCAAAGGAAGACATGAGCGATCGCACAAAGGCTCTCCAGGCTCTCGCAGCTGAACGTTGGCGGGTATCCCTGATTCTCAGTGGAGCCATGATGTTTATTTACTTTGGCTTTATCCTATTAATCGCGTTCAATAAGCCCCTGTTGGGGTCATTAGTAGTTCCTGGCCTGAGCCTGGGAATTTTACTAGGGGCGCTGGTAATTGTCTCAGCATGGGTATTAATTTTTATCTACGTGCGTTGGGCAAATAGTAGTTATGACGACCAAATCGCCAAGCTGACACGCAAGTGAATTAGCTATTAGCAATTTCTAAAACACCAATTCAGTAATCCTGGAAGAACCTCTCCCCCAACCCATCTCCGCTTCGGAGAGGCGAATTTGGCTCCCCCTTCCCTTATAGGGAAGAGGGGGCTGGGGGGTTAGGTTTTTTCTAATCCCAAATCCAAAATACTAAACCAAAAAAGCATGAATAGTGTGTGGTTCGATCTGCCACTAGCGGCGGATATTACCAGTCTTGGTCACTTTAACCCGTTAGCGATCGCTTTCTTCTTTCTGTTTGTTGCCAGTTCTTTAGGCATTACCTATTGGGCAGCAAAGCTCACCAAAAATACGGCACAATTCTATACAGCTGGCGGTAAGATTAGCGGTTTCCAAAATGGGCTGGCGTTGGCGGGAGACTTCATGAGTGCAGCTAGCTTTTTAGGTATCACTGGGCTGGTGGCACTCAACGGCTTTGACGGCTTAATTTATTCTATCGGCTTCCTGGTGGGCTGGCCGATAGTCATGTTCCTAATTGCCGAACCACTACGCAACTTAGGTAAATACACCTTTGCCGATGTAGTAGCTTATCGTTTGCAGCAAAAACCTGTACGCATAGCATCGGCGATTGGAACGCTGGTAGTGATTAGCTTTTACTTAATTGCTCAGATGGTAGGCGCTGGTGAGCTAATCAAACTATTGTTTGGCTTTGATTATGAATTAGCTGTAGTCATCGTCGGTTGCGTGATGATGGCTTATGTGATTTTTGGCGGGATGATTGCCACCACTTGGGTACAAATTATCAAAGCAGTTCTGTTGCTCGGTGGAACTATCTTACTAGCTATCTTGGTACTGGCACGATTTGGCTTTAACCCGATCGCTCTTTTTGCCGCCGCATCACAGAAGTATACAGGTGTATTAGCTCCGGGCAAACTGGTTTCTGATCCCTTTGATGCTATCTCCTTGGGGATGTCGTTGATGTTCGGCACTGCTGGACTACCCCACATCCTGATGCGTTTCTACACAGTACCCGACGCTAAAGCAGCACGGCTCTCTGTTACTTATGCGACAGCAATTATTGGCGTTTTTTATCTCCTTACCTTCATCCTTGGCTTTGGAGCGATGGTGCTAGTAGGTCAAGATGCTATCAAGCAAATTGGGACTGGTGGTAATATGGCTGCGCCGATGTTAGCAGAATTTCTCGGTGGTGATGCTTTCTTAGGCTTTATTTCTGCTGTTTCCTTTGCAACTATTTTGGCAGTTGTGGCGGGGTTGACACTCTCAGGTGCGGCTGCACTATCTCATGATTTGTGGGTGAACGTGGTGCGATCAGGTCATGCTGACGAGTCAGAACAGCTGAAGGTAGCTCGCGGTGCGACAATGGTTTTGGGGTTAGTGGCGATAATTCTGGGTATTTTGTTTAAAGGGCAAAACGTTGCTTATATGGTAGGTTTAGCATTTGCGATCGCAGCTAGTGCAAACTTCCCAGCCTTGCTCTTATCAATGCTTTGGCGACGCTTCACTACTAACGGTGCGGTTGCGAGTATGTTAGTAGGTACCGTCTCCTCTTTAGTGCTGATTTATTTATCACCGACTATTCAAGTAACGATTCTCAAGCATGCTTCTGCACCCTTTCCTTTGAAAAATCCTGGATTAATCAGTATCCCACTGGCGTTTATTGTGGCGATCGTCGTTTCACTCTTGAGTACTGAACAGGAGGCACTAGAAAAATTTGCGGAAGTTGAGGATCGCATCCACATTGGTTCTGGAATGTGATTTTGTCAACGCACAAACAAGTCTAAGCGGCGAAAGCCGTTTAGAACTACGTGGAAATGCGTAGCATAACGAGTGATTAGCATTGGGGGTAAACTTAAACAGTTACGAGCGATCTTGTGTCCGTAAAATAGTAGTACCAACAGAACCCGCTAATTCCACATCTTCTAAAAACATTTTATTAACAGTCTTTTGACGGTAAATCATCATTTCCCGCACCCAAGAGTCATGACCTTGCTCCATGTACTTACCAATACAGTAACCAGAGTATTCAATATGCTTAGTTTCGTCGAAAATCAACAAATCAGACATTCGAGTTACTTTTGCTAAGTTCTTAGGTGTAGCATATGCTTGCAGTACTGGACGCAACAATAATTGTAGGATCAATGCCCGAATTTCTAAGAGATTGATTTGGATAATCTCATCCATCACCAACTTTTCATCGATTATTTGAGCCGAAGAAATAGGTATTAGGGGCGGATGCTTGTGGTGATAGTATTGCGGAGAAAAGGCTTTCAACTGTGTGCGGAAATCTGCTTCTATTTTCGTCGGAAAAATAATATTCAACAATGCCACAAACATTAGTGAGTGGCGCGACTCATCAATAGAGTGATTTCTCACCAACTGGGCAAACTCCTGATTTTCGATCTGCTCTGAGAATTGCCAAACTTGTTTAGAACCAGATCCTTCTTCAACGACGTTACTAATCAGGGAATTAGAGAACCACTCAGCATTACGAGCAAACTGACGATAGGAATTACCGTACCATGCCATACCGTGTGGTGGTGGATGAATTTCGCAAGCCTGTCTCAAAACACTTTGATAATCTTCAAGAATCTGGCAGTTATAACGTTGTAGATAATTGAGCGCCAACTCACTAATATTGTTCATATATTTTATCTTAAAAAAACTATATTTAGTATAATTCCTACCCTTGATTGGATAATTATTAGTAGCACATAGCTCTTAAAGCATAGGTGTAGATATAAACCTTAGAGGATATTTGAAAAGTATTGGGCGAATATAATAGAGCCTCCGGCACGCTGACGCGAACGCTATTACACAAACGAAGTCAGCTTTGAAGTTCTGAACGCCGGAAGTCGGCGCTCAGACTTCTCTCTACGCGGACTAATAAAAAATCAAGGGTTTTAAATCCACGCAGGTGGGTAAAGTCCCGTGCAGCCGCGATTAATAGTCGCCAGAGCTAGTAATAAATTAGACTTTTCAAACATCCTCTTAAAGTTAATCTTTCAATTTAATGATTAGTCGTTCTTGCATTTGGGTGGTACTGCAACGATTGTAATTGTAAAAGGGCGCTTGGGTGGTACTGCAACGATTAGAATTGTAAAAGGGCGCTTGGGTGGTACTGCAACGATTAGAATTGTAAAAGGGTGCTTCGGAGGAGATGGACAGTTACTACTACCAGTCGAGATATCTTTTGCCACGCTTGTACCACCTTTGATTGCCTCCATGTCTTCTAGACTTAAATCAAAACTAATTAGTTCGTTATCTAGATTCTCTAGTTTTACATTTTCCATCTGTTTAACCTCAATTTAATTAGTATCAACCGGAAAGAATCTCTAAATACACAAGCTTCTTTCTGAGTTTAAGAACTTAAACAACGCTTTTCAAAGAATTCGTTGCTTAATTTATCTTGAAGATTCACTATTATTTTACAAACTAGCATTCTTACTGCACAGTTTGGTAATCATTACATTATGTAAAAGGGACATAAGTAATTTAGTTAGGTCAAAGGCGAATGGTCCGCTTGAAAAGCTAAAAGCGATGAAAGAAAAAAAGGATTGCAGCCTTTTAATGCCATTGAGCAGTGGTTAGATGGGTCAGGCGATCGCATTCTTGATAGACGTGGGAGCGCCATCGCTCTCCATTGCAGGTGCTGCGTAATAGATGCGGTAATGATACTGTAAAATAAAAAAGGATTCAGAATCCAGAATTCAGAATTCAGAATACTCCACCCATGAAGGGATGCTGCGATTCGTTCAGTATAAATAAGTAGCAATACTTAGGGACGACTGGCAAGGAAAAAGAAGGGAGCAATCCAACAGAACCTTGACTACTTGATAGTCATGTAGGTGAGGGCATAAGCCCAAGTCCTACTCCACAGGTGCAGTGGTAAAAGCACGACCCCTACTGATGAGAATAGCCATCAAGTTGGTAAAGCGGGGCGAAAGAAGGTAGCCGATAGCCCAAAGTCGGTAATCCCTTTAGGAAGAATCCATGAGCAGCGAAAGCGAAAGATGCAATCGAACCATCGTGACTCAGTGGTCTGTTCACTTTTAACTAAAACCCTGCTTTTGCCTACTGTCCAAGTTCTTTGATGTTATTCATCACTTGTTGGTATAAATCGTTGTTACCTTGACTTTGAAAAATGCTTGCTGCTTGTTGCAAGTCCTTAAGCGCTCCCTGTTTGTCTCCATTGGTGGCGCGGGCATTTCCCCGGTTATTGTAGGCAGGGGCAAAGTTAGGATTGAGGCGAATGGCTTCATTGTAATCCGCGATCGCTCCCTGTGGATCTCCATTGGCAACACGAGCATTTCCTCGGTTATTGTAAGCTTGAGCATATTTGGGGTTGAGGAGA
This sequence comes from Nostoc sp., assembly GCF_036919555.1. Taxonomy (GTDB): domain Bacteria; phylum Cyanobacteriota; class Cyanobacteriia; order Cyanobacteriales; family Nostocaceae; genus Nostoc. The sequence continues at coordinate 110,199 of NZ_JBALCS010000006.1, read as the reverse complement.
ATCGCCTGGTCAAGATCATCCATTGCCCCTTTTTTCTCTCCATTGGTGGCGCGGGCATTCCCCCGGTTATTGTAGGCTTCAGCATAGTTGGGATTAAGGCGAATCGCTTCACTGTAATCTTTGACTGCTTCTCTGTTGTTTCCTAGTGAAGCGCGGGCATTCCCCAAGTTATTGTAGGCTTCAGCGTCGTCAGGGTTGATGCGAAGTGCTTGATTGTAATCTGCGATCGCTTTGTCCTTGTCTCCCAAATCAAAGTAGGCTAATCCCCGACCGTTGTAGGCAGCGCCATATTGAGAATTTTGATCAATTGCCTTACTATAAGAAGCGATCGCGGCTTGCAAGTCGCCATTTAAATGCTGATTCTTTCCCTGAATATAGAATTTCCCACCAATGGAAGTTGTCACTGAACGACGGCTAGGTGGACTGACTCCGATTTCTGTCACCAATAAATTGTCATTCTTACTGCAAGAAACACTACTAATTGCGGTCAATGTAGTAAAAATAGCTATGGTAAATAAAGTATTTACCCTTGTTCGCTTTTGCCTAAATAAACGCCGTCTCATAAGTTATTATAAACTGCTATAACACCTGAACGCAATTAGTACCAAAATCTAGATTTTCATTTTTTAACTCAATAATTATTCTAACTTTTTATATAAGTTTAAAGTTCATTTACAAATTAACCTAATATTCAATAGCTTTTTTTAATGGTTATTTCTCGAAGCAATTATCAACTATCAAGTATAAACCTTGCTAGATAAATTCTGGCATTTGTAGCCTGATGAACAATTTACTCATCCTCCGTTTCATTCTCTTGAGTTTTGGTATTTAGCCGCCAAGACGTGGTTTTTTCAATATCTACAGACAGATGTTCCAGATTTTGCCCTAAATCTTTTTGGAGTTTCTGAGTTAGTGTGATCGGAAAATCTAAATCAATACCTTGGGTTTGTGCTAGCCTTGCCAATTCTGTAAATGCAGCTTTGACTGTAGTGCGCTCATAACTAGTCAGCTTATAATCAGAAGTTTCCGATATATTCTGAGCTTGCATAGCTTTTTTCATGCGTTCTTGTAAATGCTCAAATTCGGAATTTAACAACTTCCATTGCTGCTCAAGTTGCGAGTATTTGGTACTTAGTGATATTAAGTCTTCCGTTGCGGGGTCGGGACTGGCTTGGGCTTGTAATCCTAACAAATTTAAGTGGATTTGAGCAAGATAAATACAATCTAAGTAAGCATACTCTATCTGTTCTTCAGTTAGGGGACGTTTTCCCCAATCGCTTTTTTGTTCTTGTTTCTCGATATTATTAAAGCTACAAAGTGCAGTAGCTATGGTTTTGAGTTGGTAGTTGGGTAATGGTAAAAGATAGTAGGGAATTTTTTTTGCCATTTCCCAAGTGCAAGTAATATTTTTGGCTTTCTTGTTACCGAGAAGCTTTAGATCATAACTGGCCTTGTGAAAAACTTTTTCAATTGTAGAATTTACCATAATTTCATCAATAAATTCAGCTATGATGTTAGGCTGATCTAGGACATCTAAAAGGTAGACGCGATCGCCACTCATATCTTGAGGATTATCTAATACCTGAATCAGCGATAGGCGGGGATTACGACTTTTATAGTCAGCCACTTCTGTATCTATCCACAACGTTTTAGCGCTGGTATATTCAGTAACAATGGCACGAATTTCGCCGGCGGAAGTAAGGTACGGCATTGGCTAATATTTCCTGATATTTAGGGCATTGTAAGCAAGCCATAGGTTTCTAAAGTAACATTTTGTGGGCACAATATTGCCAAAATGCTGAAGTTTTGAGTTGCGATCGCCAAACTGACTTAAATCTGATAACATCGAGTCACCACTGTGGGATGGCATTGTCTATCATTGAGAAAGCTCCTCAGCATCTACATTAAATTCATCAAGAGCTAGAGGCTCTATGCAGAGCCATCTTGGTTAGCAGCCGTCAGGAAAATTGAATTGGCATTTTTCAAAACTGGCAGCAAAATCTTAGCTTTAGGAAATCGCCCAAGTTTGAATTTTCAGTAATCTGAGCGCTTGCTTAGGCACTTTTGCTACTTCAAATTTAATCGTTTTTTAACATCTGCTCCTCACCATGACACACACCTCAATTAATCGCTTCAAGTACTCAATTCGGAGATAGATAATGAAAAAGCTTATTCTATTGCTAGTTAGCAGCATTTTGGTAGTTGGTACTTTTGGCTGTCAAGAGGCTCCTAAAACTGGTTCGGAAACTCCTAGTACTACTAATGAAGCTGCTCAAGCACCAGCAACGCCAGCTTCGCAGATAAATCAAACTACTACCAACGTTCCAGCAAAAAAAACGACTCCTTCAGTAACTAGCACCGATGCTGAAAAAACGGCAGCAACCAAAGCTAAGGGCGACTTAAAAACCGAAGTTAGTAAAAATTTGAATAAAGGCTTACCAGGTAATAAGTTACAAGTTGAAAACAAAGAGGGTGAAATTATCCTCAAAGGTACAGCAGCTTCTAAACAAGAACTCCAGAAAGCTGAAACCTTAGCTAAAGAAGTTCAAGGTGTGAAAACGGTGAAAGTGGAAGCAAAAGTTGAAGCTACAAAAAAGCCATAAAAGAATAACTGAAGCTCTCAGTTAATATCGGCATGAAAGCCAAAGCAGGGACTTACGCAGATGTAATATTATGTCCGCCAGATTACCCATAATAAAAGAACCCCACCCCCAACCCCTCCCCGCCGGCGGGGAGGTGAGACAAAGCATAGCTTTGGCGGGGTGGGGTTCTTCGGGTTTAATAAGCAATCAAGCGGACATGATATAAGTCCCTGTTTTTTATTTGCTCAAATCAAGGTAAGCAAATTCGTAGATATAAAACTAGTATTTGATTTTTGAAATACACGTAGGGTAGCGATAGCGTAACGCTCCACAAGCTTGGAATGAATGGTGCGTTACGCTCCGCTAACACACCCATACAAGACTACTGAGGTTTTTTCAAAAACAATTTACGATTTCTATATTAGAACTTACGTATTAACAGGAAATATCAGAAATGGATGATTTGAAAACTACATTTGTTGTAGGGGCAATTCATGAATTGCCCCTACAACTGTGGTATTTGATGATCAGGATTTATTCCAGGACGGAACTATTTGGTATCACTAACAATCCATCTACTATTTTGGGCATCCCATAAAAGAAAAAAGTATATAGAACCAGGAATTACTTTTCCACTGTTCATCAAGTATTTGACTTTAGCATTTACTGTAGCTGTTTGTGCAGTTGCTTCTACCAAACTAACTTGTTCAATATCTACGCTTTCAACCTTTCTCCCCCACCAGTCAATATATGAAAGATAGCCATCTGGATTCCGGCGTTTATTATTTTGATAGCTAGGAGATAGTTGATTCCATCCAGTTTGAAAATCATGTTTATTAATTATCTCAAAATAATTTTTTACAGCTTGTTCTGGTGTTGTTCTATCGTTTTGAGGCTCTGTTGAAGAAGGCAGTTGAGCAGATTGGGTGGGACTAGGAACGTTATTGCTAGGAAATTGCGATCGCAGGGTGATACCAGTTCTTTATGAAGCTGCGCTAAACAAAGCTTCAAGAATAAAGTCGTAAGAGGTGAGAGAAACAATCACCTCTGGTGTAATCTTTTCTAGCACCTTAGCTAATTTACGACGCAGTTGTGTAAGAGTTTTGCAATTTGAGACCCATCACACTTGTACCAAATACACCCTTGGGAATAATTTAGCGCAGCTTCATACAGAAATGGTATTACACCAACGCTGGTGTATTAGCACGCTTAACTTGAGGTGTAGCAACCATCCGCATTCCTGCGGGTGCAGCTATAGTTAACCCACGGCGCACAGGACGCACAGGACGCTTGTTGGCTAGCGATACTTGAAATTCCGACAAAACAGTTGCCAAGACGATTTTCATTTCATACTGGGCAAATGCCATCCCAATACAGCGACGATTACCGCCACCAAAGGGTAAATATTCATAAGGTGAATATTGTCTTTCTAAAAAGCGTTCTGGTTTGAACTGCTTGGATTGTGGGTAAACTTCTTCCCGATGATGTGCTAAATAAATACTGGGGACTATTGCCGTTCCCTCTCGCAGTTCGTAGCCCATAATTTTAATTGGGATCTTCACAATCCGCACGAAAGCAGTCATGAGGATTGGGTAAATTCGCAATGTTTCTTGGCAAACTGCTGTCAAATAGGGCAATTTAGCTACATTACTCAAATCGGGGTTAACTCCAATGGTATTAAGTTCCTCTAGCAACTTCTCCCGCACCTCTGGTAAATGGTCAATCCAGTAAAAAGCCCATGTCAATGCAGAAGCGGTAGTTTCATGTCCCGCAATTAGCAGCGTCATTAACTCGTCGTGTAATTCTTCATCTGACATCCCTTGACCATCGTCATAACGAGCAGCCATCATCAAACTCAGGATATCTTGGCGATTTTGATCAGCTTGGGTCCGACGTTCTCGAAGCAAAGCATAAATAAGTTGATCAATTTTTTGCCGTTGTTGCAGAATCCAACCCCACGGACTCCACGCACCGAAATCTTTTTGGATGAAGCTGAAAAAGAAAGCGCTGGACATTACGGGCGAAGTGATGAAGTCTAGTAAGTCACTTAGCGATCGCCTCAGTGACTCAAAAAGCTCTCCTTCATTCAAACCAAATACAACCCGTAGGATAACACGCAAGGTAATTTCTTGCATCGACTCACGGATCTTAAAAGGCTTGCCAATTTGCCATTCATGACTCACCTGTCGGGATATTTTACAGATATCCTCACCATAAGCCCGCATCCTTTCGCCATGAAAGGGAGGAGCTAATAGTTGCCGTTGGCGCAGATGGCGATCGCCATCTGCTAACATAAAGGAGCGATCGCCAAGCAAAAATCCTAGTCCTATGGCCCTGCCAACCTCAAAATGGCTGGAATCAGCAGTAAAAATCTGCTCAAGTGCTTGGGGTTGACTAAAGTACACAAGATGGTTATCCCCGCGACTACTCCTGATCGTAAAGGTGTCACCATAGATTTTCGCAAAATCATCCAGATATTTCACCGGCTGACCAATAAACTTGATCATCCGCAACCAGCGCGGCATTTGAGGCCCATCAGGCAAATTGTAAGTTGCTGTCATAGAATTTTCTGGAATTGATGGCTTCTGAATTTTATTGTTACGAGTTTTCATGTTCTTGAGAGTCACATAAAGCGGTATATTCTTGTAAGGGAGTTCCAATGAAAAAGTTTCATCACCAGGGACTGAGAACTAGGAACTAGGGACTAGAGATCAGGGGGACAAAAAGGAGAATAATAACTCCTAACTCCTAACTCAGCACTCAGCACTCAAGAGGCAGAATCGGAAGCAAGCAGTGCCAAAAATCATCGCTATTCTCAACGGTAAAGGAGGAGTCGGTAAAACGACTACCGCAGTCAATCTGGCTGCAAACTTTGCGAAGAAAAAAAAGGTGCTTTTGATTGACGCAGATATTCAAGGTTCTGCCAGTTGGTGGTTTGGGCGCAGTCAGCAAGGAATGGGATTTGATTTATCTCAAGAAACCGATCCGACACTTTTAGGTGATTTAGGAAAGATAACAGGTTACGATTTAGTAGTGGTGGATACGCCTCCCGCGCTGCGCTCTGAAGCATTAGTGGCGGTGGTTGCGATCGCAGATTATCTAGTTTTGCCTACACCCCCAGCCGCAATGGATTTAGCCATCCTCGTGGAAACAGTCAAGGAAGCCGTTATCCCCTTGGGAACCCCCCATCGGGTATTGCTCACCAAAGTTGATACGCGCAGTCTGGGGGAAGCACAAGAAGCAAAAAACACTCTGACTCGGTTAGGTATTCCTACTTGTAATACCTTCATCCGTGCCTATAAAGCTCATGAACGAGCGGCACTTGAGGGTGTAGCGATCACTCAATGGCGAGGAGGAAATGCACGGGAGGCGGAATTAGACTACCGCCGTGCAGCTGATGAATTACAGCGTGATTGGAGAAAATAATGGTTAAGAAACAAAGCCTCTCTGACTTACTACAAGAAGAGGCGCAAAAATTTACACCCTCAGAAGGTGAATCTGCGATCGAAGTTGCAGCAGAAAAAGTTGTCGAAGAACAGGCTTCATCTGATGAGGAATCCTCAGCACAGACACCTGAGTCAACTTCTATTAAGCGCACAAGTCCCACTAAGGCTGATTTAGAAGTAACTGTCAAAGAGTTGACAATTAATCTGGAAAAAAGCCACAAAAAAGAAGTATCTCTTGGACAGGAAATTGCTGATTTGCAATCAAAATTATCTAAACAAAAAACATTTGCATCAGAACAACAATTAGTGATACAACAGCTAACAAAAGAACTTGATGAAACCAAAAAAACAGCACTGCAACTTGCAGAAGCAAATTCCCATCTGATAGAAGAAATTAATGCTTTAAAACAAACAGCAGAAGATAATTCTAAACTTGTTGTCAAAGAAACTAGTGCGATAAAACCAGTAAAAGAACAATACAATCCATATAACTACAAAAAATCACATCGGCCATCGGAAAGACTAGCTCAAAATCAACCAGATGAGTATGCTGATAGTGTTGTCAAAGAAACTAGTGCTATACAACCAGTAAAAGACCATTACAATCCCCTTAACTACAAAAAATCACATCGGTCATCGGAAACACTAGCTCAAAATCAACCTCAAAATCAACCAAATGAGTATCCTGATAGTTCTAATGAGATGTGGTTACTTGACTAGAGTCAGTTAATCAGTCAGATCAAGATTAATGGCAGTACTTCAAAATCTATAGCACTGCTTCATTTATTCGCCATTCCGCAGAACCGCACCCCAGCAAAGTTGTGCTTTCCGCCCCCTCTTTGCTTGCAGAGAGGGGATAAAGGACATGGCTGCAAGGATTTTGGGAATGACAACTATAGCGATGTGTTACGACAAGCCGCTCCGCGTCTACGCTTGTTTGTATGCAATACACTCTGACCTCACTTCCATTCCTCTTTCCTAAAAGGAGAGAGGCTTTGAGGTTTACTCTCCTTTCCTTGTTGTAACTCACATTAATAAATAAATTGATAAAACAGTAAAAAATACAAATAAAAATTCTTCAATTAGAAAGATTTTACTCAAAGGAGTTCTAGCTACACAATTCCCTAAAATTCTGTGAAAGTAACACTATTAAAGAGAAAAATAGTAGCTCCGACAGAAGCCATTAGCAATAGATGAAAAACTTTAGAGTTCAGCATTACATAAAAATTATTGATAGCTGTGCTGCCTTGACACGTTCTTCCCAAATATACCTAATAAGTTGCAAGAGATGCATCAGATTTTTTGGGTTTGAACTACAATTCAACTCGAAAGTCTAAAATATACTGCGCGGTAATTTGTGGTTGTTCCAGGTGTGGGAGATGACCACAATTTTGAATCCAGACGAGAGTACTGTGTGGAATTGCTCTTTTAAACCTTGTGGCATCCCCAATACCTAAAATTTTATCGGAATCGCCCCACAAAATTAGCGTTGGTTGCATAATTTGTGATAGCGTTTCAAATCTAAAAGCATTGTAACCACCGCTTTTGGTAAAAGCAATCACAGCTTGATGCCAACTCGGCATTTGTAAATGTAATGCGCCACAACACAGCGCATCGATAGAGGCAAGACTTTGATTTTTATATCCAATGCGGGAAACGCGATCGCGCACTTTCAGATTACTCAAAAATTGAGTTGCTAAATAATCCAACGGGGGAAACATTAATTTACTTAATGGTGAACCACCCGCTAACCCTGCACTGTCAATTAACACCAGTTTTTTTACCACTTCTGGGAAAGTCAGCGTAAAATCAATCGCCGTCGCACCCCCCATCGAAGCCCCCACTAAAATTACAGGTTGCTTAATCAGGCTTTTCCAAAAATAATAAAGATGGGTTTTAATCGCAGTTGGGCTATAAGCAATTCCTGAGAGTCTATCTGTAAACCCAAAACCCAACAAATCCACTGCCCAAGTTTCATTATCTCCAGAAAGCAGTGGCAAAAGCCGCCGAAATTCTAATACAGAACTGTCAAAGCCGTGAATTAATAAAATAGGAGTTCCACCACTCCCTTGCTTGACATAGGTTGTGGTAACTGGTTGATTAGTTAAAGGAGTAGCGATCGCAGAAGTTTGAATATTCCGAGCTAGTGCGATCGAGGTAGATTCTGTCAGTTGCCCAACAGATGTAGGAAGAAAATTTGGAAACATAAATTTCAGTTTATCGTACTAGCTTGCTTCTAGGCATCGCTGATTTTGTTAAACAACAAAATTACACAAACTAACGTGCTGAAGGATTATTTGTAATATATAAAATATAAACTAGCAGCTATCAAAACATTCTAACTCCCAACTCCTAACCGGAGGCGGAGCGTCTTCGGCTTTGCTGCTAACTCCTCACTTCCCACTCCCGCAGAATTCCTGGTATCAAAGAAAGTTTTCTAAAATGTTAAAATTTGGACTAAAGCCACGTACAATTAAAGTCGCCTATCCCTTAATCCAGGAGCTAATGCCATGCCAATGGCGGTTGGCGTAATTGAAACTTTAGGTTTTCCTAGTGTCTTAGCAGCAGCAGATGCAATGGTCAAAGCTGCCGAAGTCACAATTGTGTACTATGGTCAAGCTGAAAGCGCTCGTTTGTTAGTCGCCGTCCGGGGACACGTTGCTGAGGTAAAAAGAGCTGTTGAAGCCGGAATCGCAGCTGGAGAGCAAGTCAAGGTTGGTGCAGTAATTACCTACTACATCGTTCCTAATCCTCCGAAAAATGTTGAAACCATATTACCAATCCATTTCACTGAAGAATCAGAACCTTTCCGCATGTTCTAAGCAATTTTGCTATCAAAATTTGTAGCGAAGCTTCGGACAATTAACTTGTAGCCCCCATATTGTTTATTCATACAGGAGATTAATAATGTCATTACAGGCAGTTGGAGCACTCGAAACTAAAGGTTTTCCTGCGGTGCTAGCAGCAGCAGATGCGATGCTAAAAGCTGGTCGAGTCACCCTCGTTGGTTATATCAGAGTAGGTAGTGCTCGCTTTACAGTTAATATTCGTGGCGATGTTTCTGAAGTAAAGACAGCTATGGCTGCTGGTATCGAAGCCGCAGAAAATGTTTATGGCGGTACGCTGGAATCCTGGGTGATTATTGCTCGTCCCCATGAAAACGTTGAAGCTGTTCTGCCAATTGCTTACACAGAACAAGTCCAACAGTATCGAGAATCTGTAGAAAGTCCCATTGTTAGATCATCGAACGGTCGATAAAGTCAACCCCCTGCAAGGGAATTCAAAATGAAGAATCCTCATAAATGAATTTAAAGAGAAGTATCTTGTAAGGCTTCTGAACATTAAAGCTTTTGAGGGTTGCATTCTTTTTGTTTTTAGAAGAAAACTTATCAAAACTGGAGGACACCCGATCACAGATTTTCTATCGGGTGTTTAAAGATAGTATTGTGATTGTGCAGGTAGTTAGCGGTTATCGAGATTTAAAATCTATATTTGCAGATGTGGATGATAAATAATTTGGCGTTGCTGATTAGATGTATGAATCTTGGTGTAGTCTACCAATCGTGATCGGAGTCGATGATAGTTCCGTCTTCCAAAACGAGACCACGAACTGGGGTACCAGTGAAATCAACCGTATCAACATTTATAGCTCCTCTGACATCGGCAGCAAAGTAGGTTTCACTGATTGCGGCATAAAGCAAGTTAGCTCTGCTCATATCAGTCCCATCAAGTTCAGCACCGGATAGACAAGCTTTGGTCAAGTTAGCTCCACTCAAGTTAGTTATTAGTCAGATTACACCGCTCCAAAGCAGCACTAGTCAAATTGGCATTACTCAAATTGGCTCCAGCCAAGATAGCTTTAGTCAGATCGGCTCCACTGAGATTAATCCCACTTAAATCGGTAGCAAAATCAGGACAAACTTTGTCATAAGCAACAATGTCAAGATCGGGATCGATTCCACTAACATTAATCCCCTTGAGATCAATCCCAGTAAAATCCCTTTCCTAAGCAGCGTAACGTTTTCTCAATTCTTCGCCGTCCATAATTTACTTTTATTATTCAACACATATAAAATCCTAACCGCTATTTTACGTATATACACTTAATAAAATCAAAATATATTACGATATTTAACTTAATTACGATTCAGTTAGGGCTTGCTCCTCCCTAACCCTCCTTAAAAAAGAGGCAATTAAGCTCATTTATTTTAAGAGGGGTTGGGGGGATCTTCCGGGGCAAAATCTCATTAACACCAAGCAAGCATCTTGAGATTTAACTAAGTATTCTACTACGTAAGGGATTATAAAGGGTTGAAGTTGAAACTTATACGGCTGAAATAACGTCTAGAACATTGAGTTGAATTAGATTCATTCCTCCTATGTGTTACAAAATGTCAGATTTCCCCGATCCATCTCGTGCAAAGGTGTATCGTCACCACTCTAGGTAAATTTCTGTTCTCAGTTAAATAACATAACTTTACAAAAAGCTAAAATTAACAGAATTGGTTGAAACGCTTTATAGGTATGGATTTTGGGCTTTTTAAAATTGAAAGTAAAACATCAATGTAGAAATTTATGCATAATTTTAGTGAATTAAGACGTAATAAAAGTGGAATCACTGAGCTATTTTCATGAGACTCATGAAATCCAGGAAAGTTACCAGTTAAACAATTAGGTGGGACGAATGGGGGTTGTGATGCAAACTTCAAAATTGAGTTTCGAGGAACGCAATCTCACTATGACAAAAGATGTAGAACAACTGGCTCTAGATTGGCGAAAGCGCTTGGCTGCGGAATGTCCAGACCAAAATGAAGCTGCTAGGCAAAGCATTATTCTCTGGTTATTTGGATCTGACTCAAAACGCTTTGATCTGTTTAACCCTAAGGAATTCGATATTGCCAAGCAAGCGATGGAATATCGCTGGAGAATTTTATGTCAACGCTACTTGGGGCTAGGGCGAGAACGTGCTTATCGCAACTTGATAACGCGATTGGGAAGTTTAGTAACATTACGGAATAAGATTCAGACTTGGGTTTCCCTCAGCCGCGATCGCCAGCGCAGTGTGATGGATGTGTTACAAGAAGTACTCCAAGAATTACTGCAAAGCGATAGCCATATGCAACAACAAATGGCTGATATTGCTAAATATACAACTGATAGACGATTAAGGGATGCTCTGCTATTTGCCAGTGTAGAAGAATATTCTCTGCGGCCAGTACGCAATCAACCACTATTAGCTTACCGATTTGTGAATTACTTGCGTCGCACTCAGCGCGGTGGCTTAACCCAAGTGCCGGGCCGTGACTTGATTAGACTGGTGTCGGAAGAAGTTCTCACAGACGACAATGATAATCGAGTTAACTTAGTGGATAGTCAGGCGATCGCCGAATATCAAGAAGCACAACAACTAGAGGAACAACAAGCGCTGCGCCAGTCAGTACAAAAAGAATTTGAAAATTATTTACAAGAAAATCTGGGGGCAGACGCAGTAGAATGGCTACGACTGTATCTGCAAGGTAAGTCCCAGGAAGATATTGCCCAGAGACTGAATAAGCAGACTAAGGAAGTATACCGTCTGCGAGAAAAAATTAGTTACCATGCTGTACGTGTTTTTGCCCTCAAAGGTAAACCAGAACTCGTAGACGCTTGGCTCTCAATTTCCTTGCAAGAACATAACTTGGGGTTAACGCCAAACCAATGGCAGCAACTTGATCAAAAATTGACCCCTCTGGGACGGCAGATCCTAGATTTGCGGAGAGAGGGTAACTCAATAGAAGCAATAGCCCAACACTTAAAACTCAAAACCCATCAAGTGCTAGGCGAATGGACAAAAGTCTATCTTGCAGCCCAAGCTTTAAGAACTCAGGAGTAAGCTATGAAGCATCTAGTTGATTTATTGAGGTCGTGGGGAAGAGTAGGAGATGGAGAAAACAGGGGAGCAGGGGCATATAGCAAGTTCTTCCCATCTACCTCTTTATCCCCCTCATCCCTAACTCAGTATTATCACTAAACTACAATCCAAAATTGATTATTTACTTACGTCTATTTATGTATAGATAATTAAATTTTTAATAATTTAACAAAGGATCTTGATTAAATGTTTACTAAATTAGAGGAAAGATAGTATACAAGTAAACACCAAGCAAATCAAACCTATGTTGTCTTCAAAAGGCAAACTAACAGATACCGCAGGAAATAGAAAGCAAGTGCTAACTGCTATACAAGCCCACTGGGAGCGAGTAGACATTCGTAAGCAAATATTCCAGCTGATGGATAGTTTTTTGTCTTTTGAAGCTTGCCTCTACCACCAGATTCTGCCTTTTGAATTAGAAGACAATAACCTATTGCTAGGTATGGTTCATCTACAAGACAGCGAGGCACTAAATTACGCTAGTCGGATCTTGTCTTATATCAATTGCACAACGGCAACCGAGGCGATCGCAGCCGACGCTCACCGCCGAATACTGTCAGCCTACCTCAACCATAAGAATACACCTCAGCTAGATGCAAAACTTGTGCATCAGCCAACAACGGACTTTCTCCCAAGAAATAGCGCAGTTACCACTACTGACAAACCTATCCCCTCCCTAGATGCCGACTCGGAATTAAATCAGCAACCAATATTGATGGTGTTTCAGACACAAAAGCGTCAACATTCTTGGCAGCACGTAGACTTGCCTCCGATCCCAGAGCTAGATAAATTATCTCAAACTCCGACGTTCTTGACTCCTATTTCCAGAGGTCAAGAGAGAGAGACATTCGTTGCAGCAGCACCAAACAATTTACCTATTTTGTCTACACAAGTTCCCGAACTATTTAGTCCGATTGAAGTACTACCAACACTACCACCCAAGAAATTACTAGAAGAATTGCTAGGGCGAATTCTGGCTGGAGGAATTGGTCGGCTGTACTTAGAAAGACAAGCTTATGAAGGCAGGATACTGTGGAGTGATAATGGAGTCTTGCAGTCTGTATTAGACAAACTACCGCTCTCTGTTTTCCAAGGAGTACTAAATGAATTAAAGCGGTTTGCTTCCCTGCCTGTCACCACGGTTACAGAACCAAAACAGGTAGAGAAGGAATACGTGTATCAAAAAAGCCGCTTATTGTTACGCTTGCGAGTCATGCCGGGAAACTACGGCGAAGAGGCAACGCTCCAAGTCTTGCGGGGAGCAGCATTAAAGTTCTATCAACAACAACAGTTGGCGCGTTTGAGCCGCGATGCCTTGGGGATTTCTCAGCAACTAAGCATCAAGTTGCATGAACTACAAGAACGGCTTTTACTGAATCCCAGCCTTGACTCTCAGCAATCAGAGACTTTGATTACCCTGCATCAACTAGTGAAAAATTTAGACCAACAGATCAAAATACTGGCACTGGAAAGTAATCCACCAACAAACAGCAAATGATCGGTCTGTCAGTGAAACCCCTGATTTCGATCACATACATAATTGTTATGTTTTAATGGACTCCAGACCGATCAACCTTAGAGGTTCATCTCCAAATAAATACAAATTTTGCGATCGCATTCTGAGTAAGATTACGGTTTAGACAAACTTATAGTAGAAAGTTAGTTTCCCGCTCTTAAATCCATCTCTTGCAAATATTTCATGCTAACTGAGGTTTTTAGTGAACTTTTCCCCTTAATGAGTACAGCCACTCCACAGACTTTGGAATGGCTGCTCAACGTTGCAATTGAACATGAATACCCATCTGGGCGAGCTGTTGTGATGGAAGATGCCTGGGGTAACGCCGTTTACTTCGTGGTTTCTGGTTGGGTCAAAGTCCGGCGAACCGTCGGTGAAGATTCAGTAGCTCTGGCAATTTTTGGCCGGGGCGATTTTTTTGGAGAAATGGCAATTTTGGATGAATCTCCACGTTCAACCGATGTCATTGCCCTTTCACCCGTGAAGTTGCTTAGTATCTCCAGAGAGCGTTTTATACAAATCTTGTTTAAAGACCCGCAGTTACATCACCGGATGTTGCAACTGATGGTGCGGCGATTGCGGCAAATTAACGTGCGCTTACAAATGCGGTCTTCACCACCAGCAGTCAAACTTGCTCATACCCTAGTGACTTTAGGTGAAAGTTATGGTCAGGAATCAAATTTGGGCAAGGAAATTTATAACATTCCCTTCAAAGATTTAGCAGAAGTTACAGAAATCGGCGTTGAAGAAACCACCAAAATTATGGAAAAGCTGCATGAGAAAGGGTGGATCAAAATTGACAGCGCCAACAATATCATTTCTCTTGTGAACTTTAAACAGTTGATGAACTTAGCTGGGAAACTGTGATTGGGGTATAAGTATCATCGGAACAGAAAACCGAGTTAAGCTTAAAAGCCTTATTAAATAAGGATTATACTGATAACGAAGGTCATTGACTAATGCTGATCATCAAGTCACTATTCAACGATAAAATAAGGGTTTCAGCTTCGGAAAATGCTTGTATTACTCATGTAATATCTCTTAACCTAGTTTTCTACGTGAATGCTACTCATACCCCAGTAAGACCTACATTATTTTCGTCTCCATGCAAGCTGAAATGAAGGATAGGAACCAGTGGATGTTGGTGAGAACAAGCATCGACAAGATGAGAGCTAAGTGCTTCAGCAAGCATTTCTCTGTCGGATGCGAGGCTATACCAAAAGGGAATCCTGGCTAGGTTAAATGCTTCACTCAGTGCGCGACCTTCTACTCGTCCATGCAGAAGATCATGTTTTGATGGTGATTCTATGATGTAGACAAAACCGTTCATTCCCATTGGTCAGTTTTTTGCCCCTCAACTACCTTAAATATTGGTCTGTACAGACTAACATAAAAAGTTTGTTAGAAATTAAGTAATTCTGGGCATCCTATAGTCATAGACAAAAATAAAGCAATTACTTTCAATTTCGCTATTGATGTTATGGGTATTAATCGAAATATAAAATTTGGAATTTCAAAATCAGGAACTTATCTCTTAGACTTTATTCCCAAAGAACAAACAGAGCGTTATTTACATAGACTCAATTATTACAAATTAAATTATAAGGTAGTAACCAGAAAGCGGAACTTGACAGATGATGAAATTTTTCGGCACAGATTAAAAACTGATGAAGAAGAGGTTTGTTGCGTATTCTTTTCTTTGATTGAAGAAGAACTAATCAAGAAATTAATAGCAGCATATGGTTTGATTGACAAAAGAAAATATTTAATCCCAAAATCTAATAATTTTATATGTTTTTTAATGGATAATATTTATATTATCGCCTGTAATAAAACTTTTTCAGACGAAATAAAGTTAATGAATAAATACTTAAGCCAGTACACTGATTTTAAATATAAACTAATTCACATCGAAGATTACGGTATTTTTATGTCGATGGCAAGTATATCAAATCTAATTATTGAAGATATTGAAAATTTTATATGTATCGTGGATGAAAATCATGAAGAACATGAAATAAGAGAAAAAATGTTAAAAGTGCAAAAAATGGTTAAGATATATAAAGAATACCTTAGAGTTCAACCACCTATTTATTATTTTTGAGAATGTTATAGGGAAAGCCAGCGTTATGGTGATCGCTGTAGGGGAATTGTCTTTTGTGGGCTTGTCTCAGTACAAAACAGCCTTGTTTGTATCAGGGTTTGCAGTTAGATAATGTAAGTGACCGAAAAGCCTAAAATTTCGTGAGCGAATCCAGGCGATTAACCAAGACTTATCAATCAGCCCGACAACACGACCGCTACAACCCGCATTCTAACGTTGGCTGATAAAACCTGCTTATGTTTGCAGCATCAGACCTGATTGCAGGTATAATCCGCTCTCGCAGAGCAAGGCACTGATATCAAAATCACAACCCTTTAGAAGTAGAGTAAGATTTTTATAGAAATCATATCTCATAAGTCAAAGATAAAAGAAAAGTATGGATATAATACCAATAATTACTGAAATTTTAGGTAATGCAGATAAAGCAGGAATAACAATTTTAGTCAAAGCACTTTTTGAAAAAGAAATAATCCAAATTGGGAATTGGACAAGAAAGAAAGCTGCTAATTTAGTTGAAACGCTAAAAATAATTCTTAACAAGCCAAATATTAAAGATATAAATTTTGAAGAATTAATAGAAAAAATAGAAGATATTGAACAGGAAACATTGCAGCCTATATTAGAGAATATACTTATAGGACATAAAAATGAAGTAATTAGACAAAAATGGATTAATTTATTAGAGTCAGCAATATTAGGATATTCAATTCACCCTAGATATATAGAGACATTAAGACTTTTGGATGGTATAGACGCTAACATTTTGGAATTTATGTTTGATTTTCGCAAAAGAGGAAATCGATTGAAGAATTCTGAAATTGAAATAGCGTTAGAACAAAGGAAAATAGAGAATCCTACAGAAGAAATGGTAAAAGATAGTTTATCTAATTTAGTAGAAAGAGGATTATGTGATGTAAATAACCTACAAGGAAAACCAAGATACTCAGACATGGATAGCGAAAACATATACATTAGCCGCTTCGGGGAAAAGTTTTTATTTATGGTTGGTGAAAAAAGTCCTGAGTAGCAGGTTTAAAAAGAGAATTTGCTGTTTTGAATAGATGCCGACATAGTGCTGTATAGCGCTTTTATATCAATTATTTTGGTAGTTTTATAAATTACCATAAGGCGGGACGAAGAACCTCGCCTTTTTTAGTTACGCTAAGGACTTGATGAGCCGCTTTCAATACGGGTATAAGTATCATCGGAACAGAAAACCGAGTTAAGCTTAAAAGCCTTATTAAATAAGGATTATACTGATAACGAAGGTCATTGACTAATGGTGATCATCGAGTCACTACTCAACGATAAAATAAGGGTTTAAGCTTCTGAAAATGCTTGTATTACTCATGTAATATCTCTTAACCCGGTTTTCTGCGTGAATGCTACTCATACCCCAATTAGCTGCCCTAAATGTGGTTCTACTCAAATCACTTCAAACAAAAAAGGCTTCAACGTTGGTCATGCTCTGGTTGGAGGTTTAGTAACTGGCGGGGTCGGGCTTGTTGATGGTTTGTGGGGAAGTAATGAAATACGCCTCAATTGTTTAAGATGCGGAAATCGCTGGAAACCAAAAATGTAAAACTGTTTTAGATTGTTTTCTCTGCCCCTGCCCGATACCTTCCCAGCAGATGTTAATTTTTGTGCTGTCGTAATCGGGAAAGATTTTCATGAGGTTGAAACCCCAAAAAATGGGGGTCACTCAGCTACAGATTTTCTGACCTTTATCCCAAGAGGATTTAAAATCCTCTTGGGCGTATTCGGGGAGCTTGGAACAGCAGAGAGCTAGTCCTTTCTGCCCCCCTGCTACCTTAATTAATCTTCCTAATGGGACTTAAACAAAAATTAAGGGTGTTTTGGCTTAAATTGACACTAATGTTGCTACAGAACCTGCAACAGTTGTTTAATTTTGGTGTCTTGGCGTTCCTTGAATTTTTCTGGAAAAATTAACTCGATCGCAATCTTGCCATTTGTCTGTTCTTCTATTGCATAAATTTCGGCAACAAATCGGTTAGATGAGAGATTATCGGCATCCTGATTTAACAGTAAACCAACTAGTGGTTTAGCAGTTCGCATCGTATGCAAATCCTGTTGTCCTAGCATTTTGTGAGAAGACACGGCTTTTTTATCTTCTATTTCCAAGCGTAAACCCGTTGTTCCTAGTTCTGTGGCTACTGCAAAGAAGAAGTTACCATCCCAGTAGAGTTGACTATTAGTGTTTACCTGCTTGCGTACCTTTTTACGGCTAGTTTGGTTGAGGTCACGCAAGGCCCGAGTCAGACTCGTGGCTAGAAATCCCAGGGAAGCTAGGGGCTGGTCTACGTACTGGGCTTTCTGAGAATACCACTCCCGGACATCAGAATACAAAACCAGAGTTAAAGCATCGCGTTGGGTACTATTGAGTTTCACAAAATCAACACCCAAAAGCGTTTGTGTGTCATTGATCGGAGAGACTCGAACAATCTGCGCCGTTAAACAGGCGCTAGCAGTATAATCTCCCATCACCTCAACTTCCACTTCATCTAGTAAATTGGGCCAGGTTTCTAAAGAAATTAAGGCGCCAGTTTCGGAAATATTCACCGTTTTGCCCATGATTGTTTGACCGTTACTGGTAATTAAAATGGGGAGACGACGCTGCAAACGGTGAGCAGTACGTACTTGCGGTTGTTCAAAGCCAACCAGCAAAGCAGCTGAGAGCAAAACAAGATTAAAAATAGACCACATGGTGTTGACTAAGACCGCTTGCCAATCTTCAGGACGTAGCAGCAGCCAATAGGGAACAGCCAGTAACGAAGAGACTACAAATCCTGTCACCACCAAAAGACCACGCATTGATTCCCAATCAAAGGTGCGTTTGGCAATAGACGTCCCCTTGTCGGTAACATTAAATGAACCCAGCTTGGGGTTAAACAGCGCCAACATCGTCACCCACCCAGCCTGGAAAGCCATCGCAAATTCAAAAATTTCGTTCCAGAAGGAGAACCGGACGTTTTTGTAAATGATGTAGTTAGTAAAAAGGGAGAGGAGAATATGGGGTAGGGCATAAGCTAGAGTTTCTAAACCCAAACCTTGAACAGAGTTAACGCCAAATAATAAAAATAGCGGCGGAGCGATCGCATATGTTAGTCGAGGATAGCCATACAAAAAGTGCGAAGTCGCGCTAAAGTAACAAATCCTCTGGGCAAATGTCAGGTTCAGTTTCCGATTAAAAACGGGGTTTTCCAATCGCAGAATCTGCGCCATCCCCCTTGCCCAGCGTACTTGTTGCCCTACATAAGAAGAAAACGTTTCTGGTGCTAAACCCGCCACCATAATTTTGTCGTAGTAGATAGACTTGTAACCAAGCGAATGCAATCGCAAGGCGGTGTGACAATCTTCTGTCACTGTTTCCACCGCAATTCCCCCAACTTCTAAAGCGTGGGATTTGCGGATTAATGCTGCCGAACCGCAGAAAAAGGCGGCATTCCAAAAATCGTTACCTTTTTGTAGTACCTTATAAAACAGTTCATTACCTGCGGGTATTCTACCTTTTGTTACCAAATTACGCTCGAAGGGATCGGGGTTATAGAACCAGTGGGGAGTTTGGACAAAGGATACTTTGGGATCGAAGAAAAAACCCATTGTATGCAGGAGAAATTGCCGTGATGGGATGTGGTCGCAGTCCAAAATCAATACTAAATCGCCGTCGGTTTTCTCAAAGGCGGTATTGATATTACCAGCTTTAGCGTGGTCATTACTGTCCCGCGTCATGTGTATACAGCCGAGTTCTTGGCACATTTGCCGTAGCTGTTCCCGTCTGGCGCTAAACTGTTCTCGGCGTGGGTCGTTTTCTTTATACTTCTCTGGACGACCATCATCAAGAACATAAACCGTTTTTTTCTCAGGAGCATAATCACAGGCTAAGGCTGCCACGGCAGTCTTACGAACAATCTCCACATCTTCGTTGTAAGTGGGGATGTAGATATCGACTTTGAACCATTCCTGTTGAGGAATGTTTGTGAGATTAACTGGTTGGCGTTCTTGAATTTTCAGGGTTTGAAAGTATGCCAATACCAAGGTGAGGATGGCATAGAGTTCGGCGAGGAACAACAACACACAAGCGATGCTGTTGAGCCAACCATCAAAGTTAAGAGTATAGCTGGTGCGGTAGAATAAATAACGCAGCGTTGTGATCATACTCAGCCACAGCATAAACAAGTGGTAATACTGGCTGATTTCTGAAGAGTCCTCTTGAAACTCTGCTTGGATGACCAGTTGACCGACTAGCACCAAAAATACTGCTACCAATCCTTGCTGCCAAACTTCTATCGGGGTAACAATCAGTGGCACTGATAGCACCAATAGCAGCAAGATCAACCACTTAAACTGTTTCACGCCCACCCTTTGGAGAGTGCGGTCAAAAAATCGGGGGGTAATATCAATCAGCCAATTGCTCAATTTTAAGCGCTGGCGATCGCGTGATTTCCGGGGCAATGTGTCGGGGGAAGAAGACATTTTGGATCTCAATTTGGAAATTTAAATTTAAGATTGGCGATACCTGACCGAAAGTGTCTACTTTTTGTCAGCAGTTAGCCGCTTGAGATACAACTGAACAATCCCGTAAAGAATTAGAGAAACACTCAAAATGCCTACAGGTAGCAATAGCCAATTTTCTTGTAAAAAGCGTGATGCTTTACTGAGGGGAGTGGTATTTTCCCAGCGACGGGTGTTCGGGGCGCTTTCGAAAAACTGTAGTTGATAGGCATCAGCATCGTCAGAAGCTGAGTCTTTTTGATCGCTACTAATTAGCACCGTATCTTTTTTAAGCTGGAAGAACCACGGATCTTGATTAAGGACTTGTCGCACTCGCTCTAAACCAGTTTCGGTTTGAGATGTTAAAGCTAGAACGACGCGATCGCTATTCCAAGGAGAGATAATTTGCTTAATCATCCCTTGTGTATCCTGCGGAGTCTGAACCGCAGCATCGGCAGAGGAGCGGGAAAATGCTTGGTTCAAGTTAAAGCCACTGGAATTAAACACTTCAGGGAAAGGAAACTCTTCCCGCGTACCAATTCCTACCAAATGGTCATTTTTACGGACTTTTGTTGGCAAAGCATCCGGTGTATAAACTTCTAGTTTGACGGTATCTGCTTGACTGAGCCTGCCTAAGCGTTCGCTAAAAGCTAACAAGGTCAAAATATCTGTCTTCGAGGGGATTTGGGGCACGACAATCGCCGTCTGAGACAAATCCTGTGGTGCAGCAAAGGGGAAACCAAATTTCAGCAGGTTCAAGTCTGGTAGTTGTGTAGATATCTCCCGTTTCAGGTCGAAGCTAGTATCAGAATGAACCGTACCTGTCAGTTGTTGATCTGGTGGCTGAAGGCAGTTCTGTTTATCAAAGGGTTCTCTGGGACTCATCCGAAAGAAAACTTGCAGTTTCGAGTTAGGTTTGATCAAGTTTTCCGGCAAATTGACTTTGAGGTTTTTGCGAGTTTCTCCCGACTCAGAATCAAGACGTGCCCCACCGATGAAAACTCCATCCAGTAAAACTTCCAGCGCAGAAGTTCGGGGATTAAGCTGCGGTCCATAGCTGTACATCAGATTCATCGAACTACCCCGGAGAAATCTATCATCCGGCAAAGCGCGAAAATCAACTTCAATTGGCGGCGCTGCCATCCCGCGTACAGTGACATCACTAAACGGCTCACCATTTATCTGGGTTTTGATGTCGCCCAGTTTAAAAGAATTTTGCTCTGGCAAATAACGAGGCCACTGGCGGAGTCCTGGTGTCGAGCCTTCTTTGAGGGTATTGACAAAAACTACCTGACCAGTTCCCATTTTCCGTAAGTCTGGTTGTGATAAAAATTGGGTGGCTTTTTCCACAGCTTTTGTGCTGTTGCCAGTGGCAATTAAAACCGGAACCCCGCTCTTTTCAGTTTTTGTGATCATCAACACCCCGGTTTCATCTGGTACGGGGTTGTTGTCACGATCCAGAATTTGATTGCTGACGACTTTCAGAGGCAAATTCTTCCAAGTATTTAGGGCTGGTTGCTCGGTGGGAGTGCCAATGATCACCAAGCGATCGCTTGCCTTCACATTTGCCACATTAGACACCAAGCTCGTCTGAATCGGGCGAAAATCTGCGATTCTTCCGAATGCCGCTTGTAAGCGAGCTGCTGCTGTCAGCCAGGATTGATCAATTTGACTCGGTTGCAAGTAAGCAATTTGGTTAGTTTCTAAACCGAGGTCGTCAAAGAAAGGATAAGGATAGCGGCTGAAATTCAGGGGAATCGACTGCCGTTCATAGTTCAAAATTAATTTGGAATCTGGCAGAATCTCTGTCCACAAGTCGGGACTACTGGGGTCGCTACATTCGAGTGTGTTATTCTGTTGTGCCACCAATATGAGTTCGTTATAGTCTTGAAGCAGCTTTGGTGGGATATTGAACAGTACTTGACCGACTTGGGAATCTTTGCGGTTGAGTGGTACGCTACCGACACTGGTGCCATTGACTAGCACGGTCAGGTTGGAGCGATTGGCATAGAGTGCTGGTGAGTGTTGAAAGCGGATTAAGGCTTGTATCTTACCCCGTTCTAGTTTCCAGCCACGGGGACGGGTAAAAGCAAGACGACCTTCTGAGTAAACCCCGCGCAAGCGCATCCGGTTGCCCACAATCGGACTACGATTGAATTCTAAGATGTAACTTGCCAGTTTTTTGGCGCCAGCAGTTTCTAAGTCTGCTTTACTACTATTTTCTGATGTGGTTGCTTGAGCTAATAAAGTTACTTGTTGTTGCAGTTCGCCTTTAGTTTGAGCTTGAGCGCTCAATAATGAACTAGGGAACAAAAAAAAGCAAGAAGTAACAATAATTGCTTTTTTACTAATTTGGGAAAGGTGAAATAACTGCTTCATGGTAGAGCGTGATTTTAGTTCGTATTTTCTAAAGGAAATCAATGGGAGTCAGTCTATCGGGAATAAAAAGCAAATACTCAATCATGGGTTTGGCAAGCCCGGACTCTAATTCAGCGTCGGATAATGTTATTTGCCTGTAAGCAGTCGCTGAGGTATTGTCTTTGGAGGTAGCAATCCTAACCAAGCCAAATTCTGGGTATAATAACCCGACTGATCTCCCCAAACTCCCTGCTTGTATTGAGGCAGTATTTTTTTCACAAGCAGTTCTTTAGCTGTTGCTGGTTCCACCAATTGCATAGCGGCATACAACATAGCGTATTGGGATGTAGTTTCGTAATTCACTAATGCTTTTCCTTGGAGATCAATGCGGGCTGGTAGACTCGATTGTTTACTCCACAGTTTTCGCAGGTGCTGAGTGGATGTCACTAGATAGCGCTGCGCTTGGGGTGAATTAAACCAGGCAGCATCTAACGACAAACGCCACCAGACTCGATAAGCATCAAAGCCATACAAACTCTTCAGAGTGCTAGATGCTGGTAGAGTTTGGTATTGTCCTGTTTTGGTATTTAGAGCTACCCAGTCACTGGGTAAACCCACGCTAGAAAGCTTTGCCGAATTTTCTAGCACTTGATAGCTACTGTCTACCAAACTCAACCAATCATGTTGGGGGTCAACTTGTGCAAAGATCCGAAAAGCATAGGGAGCAAAATAAGAGGGATTGAGGTAAAAAGTAGATGCATTCGGGACAAATGCAGCTGCTGGCCCTGGTAACAGGTAGCGCTTACCTTGGGATTCTGAGATGGTGGACAGGTTCCATAAATCTTGTAGTTTAATTTTTGCCAGTTCCAGGTATTCGGGACGATTCCAGCGCCGTGATGCCAAAATCAAGGCGGTAATCGCATCTATATCTCCATCACTGGCAAAGTTGGTGTCGATGATACCCCAGTTACCATCTTTGTTTCGTCCCCATTTCCAAGCCCATAAACTATCTGTACCTTTACCACCCGCTTGACGATGGAGGTTATTTTCCGACCAGTGTAAAGTTAGAGCAAAAGTTGTCGGATCATTAATCAGTACTGCTCGTAGTAAAGCATAAGCTTGACCTTCACTAGTTGAGCGATCGCTTGCTTCATAATCAATCACCCGCCCATCTGACTGAATAAATTTTTGGCGGTAGCTGTCCCAGCTTTGGGCTAGTAATTCCCGGTTAGGGGTGGATTCAGGAAGATCCGCTAAAAATCTAGTGAGATTTTGACTACTACCTTCAGTGGGGAGGTTTGCCACCGGAATTAGATTATCCGGTGTTTTGGGTTTTGCTGCCCAGTAACTAGAGATACAGGCAGATAAACCAATCAGGCTGGCAATAGCTGCCACTCTTGGGAAGTACCACATCCTAAGAACAGTTTGATTTGTAAAACATTAGCCGAGTAGTTGTTGAAAATTAACTTTCATAAAGAAATTTAGGCGGTCGCTAATTGCTGTTTCGACGTTGATAATCTTCCCAAGGGGGTTGAAATCCTCGCCGTTGCAGAAAGTCTGTTTGGATTTGCTGTATTTGCCGAGATGCATCACTATCTATTCCTCCTTCGGTGGCGGCTTCTAGTTGCAATTTTTCTAGCTGCGCCAGCGCCGTTAAAGGCTGATCTAAAATCGCATTCAATCCAGCGAGGGCGTGGCGTGTGCCTTTGTCTTCTGGTTTTTGTGCCAGCACTTGAGCATAAATCTCCTGTGCCGATTCAAAGCGGCGCTGTTCAAAGCGAATTCCGCCCAAAGCCGCTAGGGCATCAATGTTATCTGGTTGCTGCGCCAAAATATTCTCATAGGTACTGCCAGCCAAATTAAAATCACCTACAGATCGAGCCAACTCTGCCTGCAACTGGTATGAATCAGAGGTCTTGGGAATGCGAGCAATCAACTGCTTCATCCGTGCTTGTGCTTGGGCTGGATTACGTTTTGCGATCACCTGTAATAGTCGCAGTTGTAATGGATAAGAATTAGGGTCAGCTTCTAGCAGGTAACTATATAAAGCTTCTCTTTGCGGATCTGTAGGTAGCGTTCCTAGCAAACTGTATAGTTCTGGAGGAGTATTGGTTGCAGGTTGTGTAGCTAACCAATTGTTGAGAACTGCCTCTGCTTCTGGTTGGGAGATCCGCTTGGCTTGATAGGCGATACTAGCACGCCCCAGTTGAATCGATAAATTTTCAGGATTACGAGCTATTAGTTGGTCATAAACTGTCACAGCCTCATCAAAACGCTTTTGTTGCAGTCGCACTCCAGCCAGTCCACCCAAGGCAGCATCAATAATATCGCTACTATTTGGCTTGCTAGCAAGGACAGCTTGGTAACGCTGGGCACTAGGTTCGAGACTACCCTCACGACGCTCAATTTCTGCTGCTAGTAACTGGGGTGCGAGGTCTTTAGCACCTGCGGGGGTAGCTGTGTAAGCTGCCAATGCTTGCCTTGCGCCATTCAAGTCTTGGCGCTGCACATACATTTGCGCCACCCGGAAATTCAAAAACGGTACGTTGACCCCTGTTTGCAAAATATTTTGGTATACAGGCAGAAATTCTGGATCGGGAGCATCAATGTTGACTAAGGCATTAGCTAGCTGTTGTAACTGCACGCGATCGCTCGGTAGTGATTGTATTGCAGTCGCCAAACGCTGTTTCAAGTCATTTTTACCGAGTAAACCTAACTGATTTTCCAAAGCCAATTGCTGCACTAGCAAACTTTGATCGTTGGGAAATTCTAACGCCACCCGTCGATATAGTTGCAGCGCTGTTTGCCGTCCTTCGGGGAACCCAGTAAAGACATCAGCGACTTCGCGCAGCAATTTCGGGGAAGGGTTGGGATCAGTTTGGAGGGCTTGACGATAGAGATTGAAAACTTGCTGGGTGAGGGTGGGGTTATTAGTGTACTTGCGAATTTCATTGAGCGATCGCGCTAAGGGCAAAATCGCATCTGGTCTTCCCTGTAATACATCTAAAACCGCCAATGCTTGGGCTTGTTGTTGATTGACAAGGTATGCTACAGCCAGTTCTTTACGGGTTTCAATCCCGATCTGGTTAAGTTTATTGGAGCGCTGCAACTGCGCTTCTAATACCTGTACTGCCCCCGCCGGATTGCCTGTTTCGCGTAAGGTGCGACCGTAGGCTACTGCTGCATACTCTGTAATCGCTTTGCCATTAGAGCGGTAGCGGTTAAACAACTCTAGTGCTTTCGGGAAATCCCCACTGTAACTATAAGTTTGAGCAGCACCAAGGACTGCATCCGGCGTGGGGTTGTTGTTCAGCACGATTTGGTAGTCTGCCAGGGACTCGGTTAATTGTCCTTGATAGGAGTAGAGTTGAGCACGGTAAACGTGAGCTTGTGAGTCGTTGGCATTCAACTCTAATAAAGTTGTCAGAGCCTCAATTCCTTTTAAATTCCACTCAGGACGATAAGTTGCCAATAGACCAACCGTTTTTAAAGCTAGTTGGTTGTTGGAGTCTACCGCCAGTACTTGTTGATAAGCACTCCAAGCTTCGGGAATACGTCCGGCTTTGCGATAAGCGATCGCTAATCCTAACCTAACTGGCGAAGATTGCGGTTGACTTTTGAGGGCTTGCTGGAAGGCTGCGATCGCATCATTAATGAAGCCCTTTTTTAACAATGCAAAACCCTTTTGTGCCGACGCAGGTATATTCTGCGCTTGAGCAGGGGCAATGCTACCCAAAGGCGGCACAGTTACTAAGTAAGTAAAAAGCAAAAATGAACAGGTAAAAAGCGAACGATATTTAATTCTTTTCGGTTTTAGCTTTTGGCTTTTACCTATATTGTTTTGACTCATTGAGCAATTCTCCGTCTTGGAGTCACATCAAATTCTGATTTAATCCTGATACCGAAGACTGTATCGGAGAAATTATCACGTTCCTGAATCGAGAAGCCTAGCCGCAGATTAGGAAGAAATTTAAAATCATAAAACGCTTCTAATACATCGGGACGGTCTCCACGACGCAGACTATCGTTAGAGAGAGGGGTTCCATAAGCTATTCCTAGTCGGTCATCTGGGGTAAAAGTATCCAATAAACTAGCTCCCAATAGGTAAGTATTTGCACCCACTTCTAAAGTGCTATTTTCGTAATGACCATAGCGCCCAAACAAACCTAATTTCAGATTGGGAATAAAGACTTCGGCGTTGAGGCCATATGATTCTTCGCGATCATTTTTCTGAGTGCCAAATTGATTGTTACCTCTGGGAATGCTGTAGCTTTCAAGGAAGCTATCACCCACACCAGCGTCGCGATCGCTGGCATAAGTACCACGAATAATCGCATTACCGTAACGGATACCGATTTCTCCAGCAAATCCATCTAAGGAAAAGTCACCGATTTTGTTGGCTGACGAAAAGACTGCTGCTTTTGCTTCAATATTGTCGGTGACACTCCAATTGACTAATAAACTAGTGCGTGAACTAATCCCGGTCGCCGCCAGTGCTGGGTTCGTTTGAAACACCGGATTAAAGAATTGACTTGCGCCATCTTTAGCAAAGCTGTTGCGATCGAAGTAAGACGTTAAATCTATTTGACCAATCACAAACCGTAGATTAGGCACTCCTGGCAGAGAAGTCGCCAAATAAAGCTCGTTGACGTTTAAACCGTCGTTTCGAGAGTCATCCAACTTGCTGCCTTGGCTGGTTAAATCCAGGGTTGCCCCAACCAAAGTTTGGGGAGAAAGTGGGTAGACTCCTGTGACTCTCGCCCGTGCTGTAGTGTCACCGCCTTGGTTGATATAAACTCCTTGGAATTGTAAAGAGGGTTCCCTTAAACTATTGCTATTAAGAAGCTCAGGGCGTTGTTGAGTAGTTACTGATTGCGTAACTGGTACTGCTGTGATTGGAGTCGGAATGGTACTAGGGACTGATGGTTTTGTCTCTGGATTGAGTAATTGTTGATTAAAAGTTGCTGCCACTGGTGCAGTGAATTCTGGTGTTACAGGTAAGTTGGGAAGTGGCGGCAGGGGAGCTACTTGAGAACTGAGTACTTGATTAAAAGTTGCTGCTGCTGGTGCAGTTGATTTTGGCGTTGCAGACGAGTTGGCCAATGGTGGCGAGGGATCTGCTTGAGAACTGAGTACTTGATTAAAAGTTGCTGCTGCTGGTGCAGTGAATTCTTGCGTTGCAGACGAGTTGGCCGGTGGTGGCGAGGGAACTGCTTGAGAACTGAGTACTTGATTAAAAGTTGCTACTGGTGGTGCAGTAAATTCTTGCGTTGCAGATGAGTTGTCCAGTGGTGGCAGTGGGGCTACTACTGAGCTAATTGGTGGCTTGGAGCCGTTCATCTGTCCCTGCAATCCTAAATTCAGGTCAGAAGTTTCCCCACCTGCTGCCACTGGTGGTACAACAGAACTACGTGCTACTGGCGGGGCTTTTCCAGTCACCTGCTGCTGGATGAAGACACTCTCCAGTTGTTGGAGATCGTTGGCTGGTTTGTGCTGTACAACTTTAGGCACTGGATTAGCGATCGGTGCAACTGCTACACCACTCGTCGCGGGTAAAGGAGGCAATGTTTGCCACCCTGACTGCGATTGACTCTTATTGACGAGCAATTGAGGCACTGGTAGCGGTTCTGCTAAACCCAATTGGTAGTCGCTAGTCTTTAGCTGAGATGGATTGACTTGAGCTGAAGACTTTTCGCTCACTGCCAGTACCCAGCAAATCGAAACGGCGATAGTGCAAAGCAGTGGATAAGCCTTGTGGTACTGACTTAGAAAAGTAAGTTTGTAACAATTGTATACTGTTTGCCTCATCAGCCTAGTTAGGTAACAACTACATATTTTAGGTTAATCAATGTCGCAATTTTAGCAACTGCAATGAGTGTTAGCCACTAGATTACATAAACTTTGCAATTTTAAATTAATTAGATTAAGAGTTATACAACTTGTTATTTATAAGAATAAATTGGGCATAATAGGTAAAAACCTGAGTTATTTGGAAATCAGCCAAAAATATTGCCTTTTATGATGAAAAAGCTTGATTTAAAGACTATTATTCCCAAATTTAAAGCTTTAACTACTGCTAATCTCCAGCTAGCCATTTGTCTAATGCTTTTAGCTGCCAATTATGGTTGTGTTCAAAAAGCACAAGAAAAGGTGGAGATGCAAATTGAAAATGTACAACCTATATCAAGTAAAGGCGTATACAACGTAGCCGGTAGTAGCAATCTACCTGAATCTAGCAAGATTACAGTGGCCGCTGTGCGTTATTTACGTCCAGTATCAGGACAGGCAGAAGCTTTGCTGAACTCAGACACGAATACTAACCGTTCAATTCTGGCTCGTCAAATTGTGGAAGTGAAACAAGGACAATGGGAGGCCGGGTTGAATTTGTGGCAAGTTTCACCCAATGGTAGCTTTCAGGAAGCCTGGCAAGCAAATCCAGCACAAATACGTTTGTTTCCAGAAGATCGCGTTACATTTGTAGCTATTTTCGATCCTGCTAGTCAGTGGGAACAATTAGATAATCAAAACCCTCAAAAGTTAAAGTCAGAAAATCAACAGCTTGAAAAGCTTGAAAGCAAGTTGATTCGCTTTACTAACGAAGGTGAAAAGTATTTACAAGTTAGCCAAAGCTTAACAATAGCCCTACCTACGGGGAAAACAATACCACTTCGTCCGCAACCGGAAGACTTAAATGGTGGCTGGGGAAACCGATATCAAATCCCACCGCAATCCATAGCTTCTAAAACTACCTTACTTGCACCGACTAAAAATAGGCAGACGAATGCCTATGTGACTCCTTCAGAGTTTCTTAGGTGAGAATTAAGATGGGCATCAAACCCTTAATAATTCCAAATTCGTCTTGGAAAGTTCTGATGGCTGCGGTGGTCACTGAGCGCGGTCGTTGTGGGGGCTGCGCCAACAGATAGCGTAGCGTTAGTGAGTCCGCGAGCGTCGGAAACCGATCCTCAGACTTTCCGCAAAATTGAAGACAGTTTCAGACGGAGAGAAGATGGGGTTCTGTAGCCCTCCATCCCTCTCTGTTTGATAGATAAAAACTGGAATAACCAGCCTCAATATGAGCGCTGGCATCCAGATATTGATTACCCAATAACCTTAATTCTCTGATTAGCAAACTCAAAAATCAATGCTCATAACCATAAATAAATTTTATGAATGAGGAGATTACGCAAAAACTTAAACAAGTAATCGCGCTCTAGAAGTTTTGGCATAATACCAGTGTACTTCCTGTTCTAAGCAAAGGCGTGGGTTGCTGTCGGGAGTTGTCGGGGGGATTCATACAAAGCTTTGAGCAATAGCACTTAGATTAATCATCTTTTGCAATCGCTGGTATTCTTTTAAAGAGGAGTATTCACTCCAAACTAATTTTCCACAACCCGTCTAGCGGACGCCACCAGTAGCAAGAAACGGCAAGCTTGAAATGGTACAGTACTTTCAGCTAACACACCCCATAAGACTACTGAGGTTTTTTCAAAAACAATTTACGATTCTTATAAGTCCTGAATTCTGACGCCTCGGCGGAGCGTCTCCGGCTCCGCTGCTGAATTCTGTTTCAATAACTGTAATAATATTTAACATGAGTCTAGGTTCTGTAATTTAGATTAACTCTTGCAGAAAAATTCTTTCAGAGTGAGTAAAATAACAAAAACAACGACGCAACTATTTTATGGATTAGCTACCCTAGAAGTGTAGACTATTTTTTCATATCTTGACTTATTTCAGTATTTTGCCATCTGAGGCATACCAATTTAGACAACACCAAATCCTTCATTAAGAGCTCCCATAAATCATAATGGCTGTGATTGAGAAGAAAAGAACTCGCGATCTGCCCCAAATTAACGAACGAATTCGCTTCCCAAAAATTCGGGTCATCGACACTGACGGCGGCCAGCTGGGAATTATGACCCCACAAGAAGCACTACAACTAGCAGAAGAAAAAGAGCTAGATTTGGTGCTAATCAGTGACAAAGCTGACCCGCCGGTTTGTCGGATTATGAACTACGGGAAATACAAGTTTGAGCAGGAAAAAAAGGCGCGGGAAGCCCGGAAAAAGCAGCACACGGCTGATGTCAAAGAAGTTAAGATGCGCTACAAAATAGAAGAACACGACTATAACGTGCGTGTTAAGCAAGCAGAGCGCTTTTTGAAAGATGGCGATAAAGTCAAAGCTACTGTCATGTTCCGGGGTCGAGAAATTCAACACAGCGACCTAGCAGAAGATTTGCTCAAGCGGATGGCAACGGATTTGGAGCCTTATGGTGAGCTTCAACAAGTGCCAAAAAAAGAAGGGCGAAACATGATGATGCTCATCTCGCCTAAAAAATAATCCTCTAACTCTTTAATAGACTAAGTTTGAAACTCCCCTGACTTCTAGCTAGGGGATTTTTTCATTTTTCGTTGGGATGCAACATAGGCTTTAGGCGCATATCTGTGCGCCCCTACCTCTGATGTCGTTTAAATTTATCTAAAATCGATAGTCCTGAAGCCTGAGTGGGAAACATAGTATTCAGTTGCTCAGGATTTTTGCTATTTCCAGGGGATGAGGAAGAAATCAATTCAAAATTCAAACAAAAGACTGGAGAAGATGAGGAAGTAATTTTTCCCTCTGCTCCCCTGCTCCCCTTACACGGTGATACTACCAGAAAATAAAACTGCATGGAACTGAAAAATCACTGGTTGGCTGCAAATAAAGTTGCTTTACCACGACTACTACAGTGGGTGAATCTCCGACCAGAGGAGAGCGAACGAACTCAGTTGATGTTTCTCTTTTACACAACTGTATCTGTAGGATTGCGGTGGGCAGAGGACAGTACGGTAGCGCTGTTTTTGGATGAATATGGGACTAACCTACTGCCGTGGATGTATATTGGCAGTGCTGCGATGAGTGCAGGACTGGTTTTTTTATACTCTTGGCTGCAAAAGATTTTTCCCTTACGCCGGGTGATTGTAGCGATCGCACCTTGTATGTTAATGCCATTAGTTTTATTAATTTTAGTACGTTGGGGATCGCATTTTTCCTACCTGGCAGTGATTTCGGTATTTCTGCTGCGGCTATGGGTAGATGCACTTTATGTAGTCAATGACCTCAACACCTCTATCGTCGCTAACCAACTATTTAATATTCGGGAGATTAAGCGGACTTACCCACTGGTGAGTAGTGGTCTTTTGGTAGCAGATGTAATCAGTGGCTTTAGTTTGCCTTGGCTAGTGCAATACACCTCGCTGAATAAGATCATCCTCATCGCCTGTGTAATGATTTTATTAGGATCGGGGATTTTATTCTATTTAACTTATCACTATCGAGCAGCTTTTCCTGAAACCCCACAAAAACTAATTCCTGAAGAACAAGCGTCACGGCAGCGTTTCATCAAAAGTCCACTGAAAAGCTATGTCTTTTCCTTGTTTGCCTTTGTGGGTTTGTTGCAAGTCATTGGGTTGTTAGTAGATTTTCAGTATCTGCGCGAACTCCAAGCCAATTTAAGCGACCGAGAACTCGCTAGCTTCTTGGGTCTTTTTGGTGGGATGTTGGGACTGTGTGAGTTGTCGTTGCAGTGGTTTGTTTCCAGCCGACTCATCGAACGGATGGGGGTATTTTTCACAGCCACGCTTTTACCAATCACCATCGGCTTTTGTCTACCAGGAGTGCTGATATTGCTGAATTTAATTCCAGCCATCCAATCGCAAAGCTTTTTCTGGGGTCTGATAATTGTCAAATTCTGCGATGAACTTCTGCGCTACACCTTTGTCATGAGTAGTGGTCCGATACTGTACCAACCGATTCCAGAGGGAATTCGCAGCCGGATGCAGACTTTATCTGGCGGAACTGCCGAAGCGATCGCTACAGGTTTGACAGGAGCGCTAATTTTTGTCACTCTATTGTTTTGTGGGCGGTTTGTACCAGTACCAATGCAAAAATGGGTGTTGGTATCAGAAACAATGCTGATAGCTGGCACCTGTTTAACAGTAGTTTGGGAATTGCGATCGCGCTATGTTGAACTGTTAGTCTTAAGTGTGGCACGGGGTCACTTAAGTGCAACCAATGTCGGCTTACGATTTTTCAAGCAGGGGGTAGTCAAAGCTTTAGCAGAAAAAGGCAGCGAGGCTGATAAACGCTCTTGCATTGAACTTTTAGCCCAAATTGATTCCCAAGGATCTGCGGAAGTTTTAGCACCTCTACTAATCAAGTTAACCCCAGACTTGCAGCGCCAAAGTTTGGAAGTGATGCTGATGGCAGGTGCAAATCCCGCTTATCTAATCGCCATCCGTCCTTTGTTAGAACAATCCCAAGAAACTAACCCCGAAGTTTTTGCCCTAGCGCTGCGCTACGTTTGGCTGGCTGAACCAAATCCGAATTTAAGCATCCTAGAAGAATACCTGAACCCCCAGCAAAACTCACTCATCCGCGCCACCGCCGCCGCTTTAGTCTTACGCCAAGGAACGCCCATGCAAAAGGTAGTAGCTACCCAAACCATGCGCCGGATGTTGACTCATAAGCTAGAACGGGAACGAGTGAATGGAGTCAGAGCGCTCAGAGAAGCAGTTTATTTGCAGGCGTTGCGGATTCACATCCCGAATTTATTACAAGATGAGTCGTTACGGGTGCGCTGTGCTGTATTAGAAATGATTGCCGCAACCCATTTAGAAGAGTACTATTCGGCACTGATTGCAGCACTTTATTACAAATCAACCCGCAGTACAGCAATGTCAGCCTTAGTGGGACTAGAAAATGAAGCTTTAGAAATGCTATTGCGGTTGGCTACGAATATTTACAAACCCGAAGTAGTGCGAATGTACGCTTGGCGAACCATTGCTCAAATTGGCACTCAGGAAGCATTGGAGTCTTTATGGGAAAACTTGGAAACATCTTGGGGTACTACCAGGGATCATATTCTTCGCAGCTTAGTAAAAATACACAAACAACCAGGAATAACAGGTTTAGTGGATCGATTTTATGAAAGTCGGGTGGAAAATTTAATCAAGCAGGAATTAAAGTTTTTAGGTGAGATTTACGCCGCATACATAGACTTTCAAACATTAGACCAAGAAGAAAATCATCAATTCAGTCAGAGGATTGTGATTGTCTCTGAGTTATTGCAACGCGCCCTTTTAGAATTAGAATTGGATGTCAAAGAGCGGCTATTACTGCTACTAAAACTGCTTTACTCGCCAGAAAAGATGCAAGCAGCAACATTCAATCTGCGATCGCCTTCAGTGGTAAACTTAGCGCGGGGGTTAGAAATCTTAGAGCATACCATAACTTTGTCTTCAAAGTCCTTATTGCTGAATATTTTAGATAACCGACCGCAGTCAGAAAAATTGCAATATCTTGTCGAAGCCAAGATCGGAGAATATGAGAATATGCTGGTTAGCGATCGCCTCCACAGATTGCTAACATTGGGTAACTTACTTTCTGATTGGTGCCTAGCTTGCTGTTTTCATTATGTTCAAGTGACTCGCATCCGGCTGACAAGTTCTGAGATTTTAGTGAGTTTGCGTCATCCAACTGGCTTTGTTAGAGAAGCTGCGATCGCATACTTAAATATGGTTTCACATCGCGTTCTCCTGCAAATTCTACCCCAGTTACAAAAAGATCCACATCCTTTGGTGGCCACTCAAGTTAAAGAGTTGCTCGAAAAATACCAGGTTAAATCGGCACAAAAAAATAATTTTTCTTAAAATAGAAAAAGATTACCTAATTTGGGTTGTGACAATATCTACTGAAATATTACCACTGGTTAAAGAACCAGAACGATTAGAAAACCGTCTAGCTGAAATTCCACCGGAACCGGGGGTCTATTTCATGCGCGACAGGAGCGATCGCATTATATATATAGGTAAATCACGTAAGTTGCGATCGCGTGTCCGTTCCTATTTCCGCGATGGCTACAACAAGAGCGAACGCATCGCCACGATGGTCAAGTTGGTGACAGAAATTGAATTCATCGTCACTGATACTGAAGCCGAAGCCTTAGCGCTAGAAGCCAATTTGATCAAGCAGCATCAGCCATACTTTAACGTACTGCTCAAAGATGATAAAAAATATCCCTATCTCTGCATCACTTGGTCAGAAGATTATCCGCGAATTTTTATTACCCGTAAACGCCAATTTGGCAAAGAAAAGGATAAATTTTACGGGCCTTATACGGATGCTGGTTTATTACGAGAAATTGTCCGCATCTGCAAGCGCATCTTTCCACAGCGACAACGACCTCAACCACTTTTTAAAGACCGTCCTTGCTTAAATTATGATTTAGGGCGTTGTCCGGGTGTGTGTCAACAGCTGATTTCACCAGAAGAATATCGCAAAATTGTGCAAAAGGTGGCGATGGTCTTTCAAGGTAGAACTCAGGAACTGATTGATATTTTGACCCAACAGATGAACGCAGCAGCTGAGAACTTGAATTTTGAGTCAGCAGCACGAATTCGTGATCAAATTTCTGGGTTAAAGTCGCTGACAGCCGACCAAAAAGTTTCCTTACCAGATGATACAGTTTCGCGGGATGCGATCGCCCTGGCAGCCGACGAACAGCACGCCTGCATTCAACTATTCCAGATTCGCGCTGGGCAATTGGTAGGACGTTTGGCCTTTGTGGCGGATGCTGACGCGGAACCAGGAGCTATTTTACAACGCGCTTTAGAGGAACATTACCAAACTGCTGACTCAGTGGAAATACCTGTAGAGATTTTGGTACAGCATGATTTACCAGACGGGGAAATATTGGCGGATGTCTTAACTCAACGTAAAGGCAAAAAAGTCACAATTTTGACTCCTTTGCGGCAAACTAAGGCAGAATTAATTGAGATGGTAGAGCGAAATGCTCAGTATGAATTGCAAAGAATGCAGAAATTTGGCGAACGCAATCACCAAGCAATGCAAGATTTAGCCGCCATTCTGGATTTACCAGATGTACCCCACCGCATCGAAGGTTATGACATTTCCCATATTCAAGGGTCAAATGCTGTGGCTTCGCAAGTCGTGTTTATCGACGGATTACCCGCCAAACAGCACTATCGCCACTACAAAATCAAAAACCCTACAGTGACAGCAGGACATTCAGATGATTTTGCCAGTCTTGCTGAAGTTATCCAGCGTCGGTTTCGCAAGTATGGGGAAGATCAGCAATTAGTACGTTTGGGTAATCCCGACTGGCCTGATTTAATCATGATCGATGGTGGTAAAGGTCAATTATCCTCGGTTATCGCCATCTTGCAAGAGATGAATTTATTAGAAGACTTGCGAGTTGTGAGTTTAGCAAAGCAGCGAGAAGAGATTTTTTTACCGGGAGAATCTAAACCCTTGACAACTGATGCAGAACAACCGGGAGTACAGTTATTGCGACGGCTGCGGGATGAAGCGCATCGGTTTGCAGTGAGTTTCCATCGTCAGCAGCGTAGTGATAAATTGAAGCGATCGCGTTTAGATGAAATTCCTGGTTTGGGACATCATCGACAAAAGCTGCTACTAGGACATTTTCGCTCAGTTGATTATATTCGGCAAGCAACAACCACACAACTAGCTGAAGTCGCAGGAATTGGGCCGCGTTTGGCTCAAGAAATTTACGATTATTTTCATCCTGCTTAAAGTCACAACTCCCACTCTCACCTTGAAGACTTGTCGTTACCCACATTTTCGTAACAGTCAAAGTGTCGCATAGACAGGCAATCCCGCCCAGAACTTAAGTTCTGGGCTGATAGCTAAAGTCCACTCAAGTGGACTAAAATTTTTCCTTTTACACACGATAGCCATCTACATGGCTTAAAATCTTGTATTTTTAGCTATTAGCCTCGGAATTTAATCTCATAAATTTTGCCAGCAAATATTAACTAAATATTAAAATAGATATTTTGTTACTAAAGATACAGTATTTTACCGGGTTTAATTTTTAAATACAAGAACGACTTTTTTTGTAGTCGTCTGAAATAACTATAAACAAGGCTCTCTCAAGGCATTAATCATAGGGATCAGTAAATTTCTAAGCAGCATTTAATTAAAAAACAATTTATGTATCTAAAGTAGGAGGGTAGAATCACCTAAATTATAGAATAATAGATAGAGATATGGAAAAGTTTTCAAACTTGAAATTTTGTTTAAAATAATCAACCAAATATTACAGCAGTTTGTTAAGTTGGGTCGAATCAGAAATTTTTCTGGTTTAACTTGTAGTTTTACTAAGTAAAAAATAATTAGAACCAGGGGTTTTAAAATGCAGACAGTACAAAAGATTTACTGCCCAAATTGTGGTAGTCACGCCGAGCGTTATTATATTTCTGATAGTCAATTAACTCGGACACAATGCCCAAGTTGTGACTACTTGATGATTACTTGCACCCGCACAGGCAAAGTCATTGAGGCTTATGCCCCTGGCATTTACGCACACCGCTAGATAATAAATAAAACAGAATAAAGGTGCCAGTCGTCAGAATGCAGAATTCAGCATTATGTATTCTTCTTCAAGAATAAAGTTATTTCTCAGAAATTTTGAGTACTTCACAGGTTGTCGTTCTGTTGTCTAAGTTCTTGCTGTCGCCTCTGTTGTTCTAATCTCAATTCTTGCTGTTGTCTAAGTTCTTGATCTTGTCTGAGTTGTTGCTGTTGTATTCTCAGTTGTTGCTGTCGTGTAAATTCTTGCTGTTGTAGTCTCGTTTCTTGCTGTTGTAGTCTGAGTTGTTGCTGGCGTCTGAGTTCTTCACGTTGTCGTGAAAATTCTTGCTGTTGTAGTCTGAGTTGGTGTTGTTGTTGTTGTGGTTGTTGAAAGTGTAGCCGTAGCCATGTTTCCTCAAATTGCTCTTGTGTTTGCTGAGTTTGCTCCTCTTGTTGTTGTCTAATTCTTTCTTGAAAGGACTCAGGTTGCTGAGGATTCGTCTGAATTTGTTGCTGAGGATTCGTCTGAATTACCTGCTGAGGATTCCTCGGAATTACTTGCTGAGGAATCCTCTGAATCACTTCCCCATAGGCAGGAGAATTCATCGGCAAAGTTTTTGCAATAACAATTACCAGTAGCCAGAATTTAAGCATCAATGAGCGATTCAACATACAGTTATTTTGTCAATCGTTATAGTTCCATAGCCCTAAATAGTTCATCTGCTTCGATGACTGGAGATATGAACAAGAATTCTTCTTCGTTGCAGCAATTTGGCGTTAAGGTAGCTAGCCGTCCAGCACTCCGTCTAGAATTGCGTCACTCAGGGCTTTTGTTGCCAAACCCACAACAACTATGCTTGTTTGTGTCAAACATGGCGTGTGGCAACACACATCAGCGATAATGCTGCTTGTGGAGAATTAGGATTGATACCAGACCATAATTGAGCCAAGCGATACTTGTTGTCAGATTCACCGTAATTGCCTTGTAATACCTCTGCACCAACTGTATGGTTGTGGGGATAAACCTTGACACTAAAGCCAAGTGGCTCCAGAATTTTGTAGTAAAGCTCTGGCGTTACTCCATCCCCAGGTCGGTGATGAACCTCAGTTGCTAATCCCCAAGTTTGCTCTGCTGCTGAGGTATGACCTCCTCGTTTGATTAGCCGATATAGCCCTAAGCGTAAGTTCCATAACCACAAAGCTAATCCTTGAAAGTTCCAGGCAGTCAACTGAGGGTCGTGGTCTGTGATTAGAATGCCGCCTGGACGGACTAAACGCGCTGCTTCCTCCAATACGATGTCCATGTAATCACAGTGATGCAGTGTAGCATTAAGTAGTACAAGATCAGCAAAATTAGAAATGAAAGGAAGTTGGTGGGCATCTGCCTTGACTGGTATATAGCCAATACGTTGAGCCATAGACAATGCCCCATCGCTAACATCTACACCAATTAACAATTGTGGTTTTCCCCCAAGCGTTGCATACAAATTGCCCGGGCCACAACCAATATCTACAACAATTTTATGATCCCAAGTTCCCGTGGCCGCTTGCCAGCAGGACTTGAACACTTGATTACGATGACAGTGCAAAAAATAGTTTTTTGCCCATTCTGGATGCCCAAAGTAATAACTATTCGCCTTGATGGCTGGACTGGAAATAGGAATAGGGAAATTTAAGATATCTTGTTTATCTAAATCGACTCTAAAATCAGCAGCAATATAAGGTTTGAGAACTGAATATGAAGAAGTTGCCATAGCTATCACCTCTATTAATATCCTGCTTCAGTTCGCTACATCAGCGAACCCTTAAATTTATTAACCGAGCAATATTGCCAGGTATCTGTGAGATCAAAGTAATTAAATTTACTGAGTCCAATAGATTTAATTCTTACTTGCTCTTAGTTGCCCACAAGCAGCATCGGCTTCTAAACCACGGGAATAACGGACACTAACAGCAGTATTTTGCTGCTTGAGGACGTTGACAAAGGCTTGAATGCGATCGCGGTTGGGACGTTTATAGTCTACTTCTTGGATGGGATTATAAGGAATCAAATTTACATGACTTTGGAATCCTCGCAGGCATTTTGAAAGTTCCAATGCGTGTTCTGGTAAATCGTTAACACCAGCAAGGAGAACATATTCAAAGGTAAGGCGGCGGCCAGTAATTTCCACATATTCCCGACATTCAGCCAGCAAATCTTCTAGAGGATAGGCGCGGGCACTGGGGATGAGTTTTTCTCGTAGTGCTTGATTGGGTGCGTGCAGACTAACTGCCAGAGTGATTTGCAAATGGTTTTGCGCGAACTCACGGATGCGATTGCGAATCCCAACTGTAGAAACTGTAAGCGATCGCTGTCCTATACCGATGTCTTCGTTCAGGGTTTTCAGGGCTGCTAGGACATTCTCAGTATTTAACAACGGTTCACCCAGTCCCATAAATACGACATTGCTAACCCGTTGCTGAAAATCTTCTTGTACAGTCAACACCTGATCGACAATTTCATGGTGTGCTAGGTTGCGTTTGTAGCCGCCTTTACCAGTAGCGCAGAAATCACACGCCATTGGACAACCCACTTGAGTAGAAACACAAACTGTCAGACGGGCTTTTGGGCCTTCTCCCGCTTCTGCGAAGGTAGGGATGCCAACAGTTTCAATAATTTGCCCGTCTGTTAATTGTAAAAGATATTTGACTGTGCCATCGGGTGCCACAGAGCGGTAATGTAAAATTGAGCGGCCAATCGGAATTTCTGCTACTTCTTTCCGCCATTGCTTCGGGAAGACAGAAATATCAGATAGCGATCGCACCCCCTTGTCATAGATCCATTCATGCAGTTGTTTTCCTCTGTAAGCAGGTTGTCCCTGCTGCTGCACCCAAGTGCTTAACTCCGCAAGGGTCGCACCTAGAAGGGGAGGGATTAATTCTGATTTTTCTGGGTTGTTGTGTAAGTCAACCTGAGATATAAGTGGCGTAGCAGACATAAAAAATCACGAATTGATGCTCGATCTCTATCGTACACCGCCAAATTAACAAAACAGATTAACAATTCAAAATTCAAAATTCAAACATTTTAGACAATGACAAACGTACAGCAACAGAAAAAAATCAATTATGACTAAAATGATGTTATAAAACTCATCAAACCAAACATCATTTGCGAGAACGGTATGGAGCAACAGACGGTTTGCACAATGCTGACCCTCCCAAAGGACTTGTTAGAGGCAACCGATAAAGCCGTTCAGGCAGGAAAAGCCAGAAGTCGTAACGAGTTTGTAACACGGGCATTACGGCGTGAACTAGCTGCTCAAAAACGGGCAGAAATTGATGCAGCCTTAGCAGAAATGGCAAATGACGTAGAGTATCAAAGGGAAGTTTTGCAGATGGAAACAGAATTTGCCCCGGCTCAATGAAATACTCTTGAATCTAGATTAACCCCCTCACGTCACCAACTGCGCGGCGGAATTGAAAAATTGACGACATAATCCCTTAGTAACTAAAACTGTTGTCAGCAAGTTAGCGAAAGCCACCATGAACATAATCAAAATTTCGTAGGATACAGCATCCAGGGGTTTGACACCAGCTAATAACTGTCCGGTAGTAATTCCTGGTATTGCCACCATACCTATGAGGATCATTTGATTGAGAGTGG
Organism: Nostoc sp.; assembly: GCF_036919555.1. GTDB lineage: Bacteria > Cyanobacteriota > Cyanobacteriia > Cyanobacteriales > Nostocaceae > Nostoc. Next base: position 69,744 of record NZ_JBALCS010000006.1, on the reverse strand, counting down.
GAATCAATCCGGCTCTGATGGCGTCTTTGCGGTATTGACTAACTGCTTGCTCTGGAGTTGCGCCTAAGCTTAAATGGGTTTCTATTTCGAGATGGCTGGAATTAATGGTGCTGACAAGACGATCGCCGGCGATCGCAGCTGCATTGGTAGCATTACCTAAAACTATCCCTGCTAGGGGAATTATATACTGTGGTTCATACCATCTTTCTGGTTGAATGATCAAGAAATTGGTGTAAAGCACTGTCAGGGCGGTACTAATTAAAATTGCACCCCACACCAAAGGCAACACATGAGGAATTTTTTGGCTGATGCGATTTCGTGCGACAATCGCCGTAATTGTCAGCATTATTGCTAATAGCGCCAAAACTGCCCAAGCATTGTCCAAAGCCAAGATGAAATCTAAAATGTATCCCAATACAAGAAGTTGTAAAATGGTTCTCCCAGTAGCAAGGGCTAAGTTAAACTCTAATCCTAATTTTTCCCAGGCAGATAAACCAATGGCGATCGCCATCAATCCCACAGCAATAGCTAAATCCACGAAATCCAGCTTGATCAGATCCTGCATAGGTTTTCTATCTCCTGGTATTTTTTATCAAAGCAGCCCACACACCTGGAACTTTGATCCGATGTGTTGGATCTTGAATGATATATATCACTTTCATCAATTCAAAATGGTACGAACTTAGCATGGCAAACACCTAGTATGCCTACTATCTGTAAATTAAATGTGCGGTAGTTAACCGCCCCACAATTTCAGTAAAAACCCTAATAGATGCGTATCTTGGGCGATAGTCTTTTAGTAGCTCCTATTTGATTAAGCAAAAATTGACTGTCGAAGTGCATCCTTTGTATCTCCCGATAAAATGAGAACTCATGATCCAAAGTGTAAATCCCATCCCTGCATTTGATATCAAGCAGCAATACACCACCATCGAAGCAGAAATAAGTGCAGCCGTTTTAGAGGTTCTGGCTTCTGGCCGCTATATCGGTGGTCCCCTAGTCGAAGGCTTTGAGCAACAGTTTGCTGCTTATAATACTGTTACTGAATGTGTGGCTTGTAATTCTGGTACTGATGCGCTCTACTTAGCGTTACGAGTCTTGGAAATTAGTGCAGGCGATGAAGTGATTACAACGCCTTTTACCTTTATTGCGACATCTGAAGTGATTAGCGCCGTGGGTGCAAAGCCTGTTTTCGTTGATATTGACGCTACTACGTTTAATTTGGATGTGGAGCAAGTCGCGGCGGCGATTACACCCAAAACTAAAGCGATTATCCCGGTTCACCTATTTGGACAACCCGTGGATATGACATCATTGATGGCGATCGCTCAGTCTCACAATTTGTCAATAATTGAAGATTGCGCTCAGTCTACAGGAGCAATTTGGGCTGATGAAAAAGTCGGAAGTATTGGACATATTGGTTGCTTTAGTTTCTACCCTACCAAAAATCTTGGTGGTTGCGGCGATGGTGGAGCAATAACGACTAATGATCCAGCGATCGCTACTAAACTGCGAATACTACGGGATCATGGTAGTAGAGTTAGATATTTACACGAAGAAATAGGCGTAAATAGCCGCTTGGATGCTCTCCAAGCGGCTATTTTGCAGATTAAGCTGCGTTATTTAGATATTTGGAATCATCGCCGACGAGATATCGCCAATTATTACTACCAGTTCCTTAGCCAAATTCCGGGAATCGTCCCACCCCAAGAATTACCTGGGGGTATTGGGGTATGGAATCAATACACTGTTCGCATATCAGGCGAAGGGCGAAATGGTTCTAGCGCCAAATATCGAGATTCGGTGCGTAGTCAATTGCAAGAACACGGCGTGAGTTCAATGATTTACTATCCCCACCCTTTACATTTGCAGCCAGTTTATCAAAGTCTGAGCTATCAAATTGGAGACTTTCCAATAGCAGAGCAAGCTTGCCATGAAGTCATATCCTTGCCCATGTTCCCAGAGCTGACACAACAGCAGCAAGACCAAGTAATTTATGCCTTGAAAGAAGTAATGAGTTAGGAGTAGAGACGCGATTAATCGCGTCTCTTTAGGAGTAAAGACGCGATTAATCGCGTTTGTACAGAAGTTAGGAATTTTGAATGAATAAGTTTCTTCAACTCATCACTCCTAACTCATAACTCTTAACTTATTTCATTACTGCATTTGCAGTCGCTAACGCTTCCACCAAGCCACGCACGGCGGCAATCATTGCAACTTCACTATTGAGTTGGTTGATGGCGGAACCAACACCAACACCAGCAGCACCAGCAGCGATCGCTAATGGTGCGGTAACGTTAGAAATGCCTGAAGCACACAATACTGGCACTGACACCACACGAGAAATCTCAAAAGCTGCTGCCAAGGTGGGGGCAGCTTTTTCAATTAATCCTAGAGTTCCAGGGTGAACTGGGTTACTGCTAGTACCGCCTTCGGTTTGAATAATGTCCGCTCCAGCTTTCACCAGTTCTTCCGCTAACTGTACCTGTTGATCTAGTTCCAGGATGTGAGGAACGGTGACAGATAGGGTGATTTCTGGGAGGAGAGCGCGGGTTTGCTTAGTCAGCGCTAGCACTTCTGGAGCCTCAAAGCGGCGTCCTTGAGCATAGAAGGAATCGAAATTCCCGATTTCAATTAAATCAGCACCAGCTGCCACAGCTTGCACAAATTTCTCTGGTTCTACTGCGGATACACAAATTGGCAATTTTGTCAAACTTTTAGCTAGCTGGACTAAGGTTGGAGCGGCGGCAATATCGACAAAAGTAGCACCGCCAAATTCAGCAGCTTTAACAATAGCAGCGACGCTAGTGGGGTCGAAGTTATTCAAGCCGCTAATCACTTTCAGAACGCGGCGGTTAGTAAATGCACGTTGGAGTCTGGAATACATCGTCATGGTTGGGCTTTTGAAGCTATGAAAATTAGGTATATTCTACCGTTCCTTAGTTGATGAGAGACTAAATTATTACGGCAGTTGCCAAATTTTAATTTCTGCAAGCCGCACTGAGAGCGATCGCATAAACTGTGAATAATTAGTTAGGGGAGAACGTACCAAATCGGGAAAGTGGAGGCGATGGGTTGCGCCCCGCCAGAAGCGATACTCCTGGAGCCTCCCGAAGGGCGATCGCATCTCAGTTAATTCAATACCCAAATGTTCGTTATTACCTATAGGACTCCTATTTTATTTTTGAACAAAATTAGGTATTGTAGGGTGTGTTAGAACGAAGTTCGTAACGCACCATTATCAACGGTTTGGTGCGTTACGCTGTCGCTAACACACCCTACATATCTTTTCAGAAATCAAATCGGATTGCTATATCAGCCGAATCATTCAAATTTGTAATGAGAATACTTATCTTATCCTTGCAACTATAAATTAATACCTGGCTCTGATTAACTAATTTTGATTATACTGAAGTACGCAAATACTAAAAAATACCATCAAATCAAATTGGATCTACTGATTGTTGGTAGATATACGCAACATAAACCAACCGATATAATCTGCTAAACATCTTATACACTAAATTCCACAGTAATTAACGCAGTATTTATTAAGTAAAAATAAAAACTAATATCCGAAATATTCGGGATTACATTTAGCTATTGTATAGAGGCAATATAGATGTAAGTAGTAAGCATAATTAAACCTAACTATGTAAACTTATGTAAAGTACCAAAAAGGCTTTGAATATAAGCTTTTAAACGATTTACATTTTTTAATTTAGTTGTCTTTTTAACGCCCGCCTACTTAGTACAACTAATAACTTAAAAATGCGGTCTAACACATAAAAAGTTGTAACAATACCGCATAAAAAGATTTAACCCCTCAGCATTCGGTGTTCTAACCTTTTGACAATGAACGAGCCACAAGCGAGGACGCACAACTATTGCCAACCGAAAAAATTAAAATAAGGTCATTCCAGCCTCACACAAGTGTGAATTTCTCCATGTTGCCGAATGTGTTCAACTAACTGCCCTACCTGAAATTAGGGTCTTGGCTATTGTTTGCGTAAGTCCTGTTAAATTATTCTTTTCCGAAGGAAGATATGACTGAAGAAATAATCGCAAAGTTTGACGAGAAAGAAATACTTGAACTCTGGGATAATAGAGCTGGAGACTGGGATATTCAAGTTGGCGAGGATGGCGACAGCAATCGAATTCTGAACTCAGATCCGGTACTATGGAATTTTGCTGGTAATGTTGCGGGATTGTCTGTCCTCGATGCTGGTTGTGGCACAGGATATCTGGCACGCCAGCTTTGCCTTAAAGGAGCCAATGTAACTGCTATAGATTTTTCACCTCAGATGATAGAAATTGCCCAATTCAGAGCTAGCCAAAAGAATCTAGATATAGATTTTCATTTGGATTCATGCACTGAACTCAAGTCGCTTCCAGATGAACAATTTGATATTATCATCTCAAATTACGTTCTCATGGATTTGCTTGATCTCGAAGGAGCAATCAGGGCATTCAATCGTGTTCTCAAGCCTAATGGTATTGCAATTCTTGTGTTCTCACATCCTTGCTTTCGTCAAGGCAACTCGACTGCTGTAAATGAGGATAGGACGGTTTTTTATGGTTGGACTTCTTCTTACTTTGAAAGGACACAACACAACGACCAACCTTGGAAGCATTTTACAACACCATTTATCTGGTTTCACCGTCCTCTTTCCGATTACTGGAAAGTCTTCAAGGCAGCAGGTTTTTCTGTGGACGAATTTGAAGAGCCAAGAATTACCCCAGAACGATATCATCTTGCAGAAAATGACCGGAAGCTGTTCAATTGCAAAACACGTCCCTATTCGGTAGTTTTTAAACTGCTGAAGGTTAAATGATTATATTGGAACCCGATAAACTTCTAATACAACGCGGCGTAAATAAACATACCATTTCAAATGGCGCAAAAGCCCGGAATACAATTCTTTTGACTTTTGACTTCCGCCTTGCGGTACTAGTTCCATCCATTTACATCTAGAGGATCTTTTACCACTATCCTAGTCAAACTCTAGAGGCCACAAATCTGCAATTGGTACTTCCCATCCTGGGAGCAGTTCGGGAACTGTTAAAATATCGCCATCATGGAGTATTATTGCCTCTTGTCCAAAATTATAAACTTCAACAATCCGCTCATCTGGATTGAGCAAAATTCCTACCTTAGTTCCCAAACTCAGAAATTCTTGAATCTTGGCTCTCAGATCCTCTAAATTATCGCTAGGGGACTTCACCTCTACAGTCAAATCGGGAGCCAATTGAGCAAAAGACTTGGGACTGCGACGCAAGCGTTCGGCTAAAACAAATGAGGCGTCCGGTGCGCGTAAATCTGAATTTGGCAATCTGAAACCAGCACTAGAAGCTGCTGTTCGTCCCAGTTTGCGCGGTCTAACCCAGTTACGTAACTGGGCTACCATTTCAGCTGCGACTTCATCTGATTCGTATCCTGATGGACTCATGACAATAATATTACCCTTAACTAATTCCATGCGAAAGTCAGGGTGCTGTTGCTGCATTTTTTCCAAGTCTTCAAGCGTTAGGGACATAAAACCTCTCTAGGAGCGATCGCTTTATTCCGCCTAGAATTACTATACTGTAATACTTATAGACCTCTTTAGGAGCGAAACGATCATCAGGTCTAAGACTATTATCCTAAAAAATTAGCCAAAAATTAGCCCCCTCCTTGCTTGCAAAGAGAGAGCTGAACTTATCTGAGAAACAATTCGTAATTTTTGGCTTAAATTACGAATTACGAATTACGAATTAGTTAATACCCGCCTTCTTCTTCGTATTCTGGCTGCCTTTCCTTGACTTTCTTGGGAATATTCACGGGCTTCGGCGCATCTTCCCAAGCATCGCCCTCTACGTCGTCATAATCATCGTATTCATCAACGTATGGCTTACTGATGGGCTGGGCTTCATATTTTATTAGCGGTTGCTGCGGTTGTTGATACCTGTCACTGCCCGTTGCCTCGCTCCAGTTATCTTCTTCCTCATCTTCTTCGTATTGAATAGATTCATACTGCTGCGCCCTCATTACCTGACGCTGTGGCCTTTCTTCTTCCACATAATCTTCATTCCATTCCTCTTCCCGCGCTATGGGTTCGGGAGCGCGAACTTTTTGCCTGGGTGGCTGCAATGGCACTCCACTAGGCAGTTGATTGCCGGGTGCAACTTGGCGTGGTGGAGTATAGCCGTATTCTTCTTCTGCATCGCGCTCCCACGGCGCTTTGCCGATACCCAGGCGCTCTAGTAAACCAACTGTTAACTGGTTTACTCGTTCTTCGGCTCCCTCAAACACAATCAACCTATTGGGGCCAGTGCTGACAATTTCATCCACTGAGAATTCGTAAGTACTCAGAAATTGATCGGGAATTTGGGGCAATCCTAAAGAAGCAATGACTATGGAGTTAAGCTTCCCGGTTTCGGCGTTGAACTTGAAGCCCCGAACTTTGCCTAATACTTCACCTGTTTCTGTAATTACTTCCCAGCTAATCAGATTACTGAGAGATTCAACTTCGATATCTTCAATTACATCTTCGTTATCAACCAGGATGACATCACCAATCTGGTTGATGTTGTTGAGGTACATATAGCGCGGTATGCCCGAAATAGAGATCAGGCTGTCTCGCAAACCAAGTGCCACAACCTCTCGTTGATCAATATCAACCCAGACTTGACTGATGATGCCTAACCGCTTGCCGTTGTCGCGGGTAATCACCTGGGTATTTAATATGTCGGAACGCCTAATTATCTGTTCAGAGGTCATTCTATACCGAGTCCTGATCTCGAATCCGGTTTAACGCGATGTGCGACTTATTCTTGCAACCCCTCTCTAAACCTCTCCCCCTGTGGAAGAGAGGCTTTGATTTTTGCTCCTCAACCCTTTTAGATAAGGGGTTGGGGGTTAAGTTTGAGAGAAAGTCGCACATGACGTGGTTTATCTATACACTATTATTAACAAAAACTCAAACAGATGTATTGGATGATTGTAACTTAATCCCCAAAACTTGAGTGTAAGCTCCTCGTGCTTGAGTAACGCCAATTGTGCGTTCGGCTGATTCTATCATCGGACGACGCAAACTCACAACTATAAATTGCGCTTGTTGTGACTGTTGTTTAATCATTCTAGCTAATCGTTCTACGTTTGCCCCATCTAAAAACATATCTACTTCGTCAAAGGCGTAAAATGGCGATGGGCGATAACGTTGCAGGGCAAAGATAAAGCTCAAGGCGGTGAGTGATTTTTCTCCCCCAGACATGGAAGCTAGGCGCTGTACTGGTTTGCCTTTGGGGTGCGCGACTAAATTTAGTCCACTGCTAAAGGGATCTTCGGGATTTTCGAGTTGTAAATAGCCGTCGCCGTCGGAAAGAATGGCAAAAATCGATTGAAAGTTTTCGTTGACAGCATCGAAAGCTTCTCTAAAGGCAAGTTGCCGCAATGTGGTAAAATTTTCGATCCGCAAAAGTAATTCGGTGCGTTCCCCTTCTAAAGTTTGCAATTTTTGCGTGAGTTCCTGGAGGCGGTTTTGGGTGCGTTCGTGTTCTTCCAACGCCAGCATATTCACAGGTTCCATTGCCTGTAAGCGTTTGGTAAGCGATCGCAATTCTTTCTGCAATTCTTCCAAGTCTACCTGATCTGGAACTTCCGGCAAGGGATTTGGCAATTCTGCTCCCACATCCCGCAACTGACTTTGCAAAGCAACTAATTCCTCCCGCCGCTTTTCTTGGGTTTCTTGGAGTTTTTGGATTTCCCATTGCAATTGTTGTTGACGCAAAAGATGCGATCGCACTTCTTGTTCTGTAGCATCACGTTTTTGTTTCTCTTCTCCCAAATTCTGTTCCATTTGACTCAGCGTCGCCCGGGTTTCAGCGATCAGAGTGCTGAGTGCTGAGTGCTGAGTACTGAGGGAAGACAGTTGATTTTGTTGTGTTTGTTGTTCTTGCTGATATTCTGTAATCCTCTGTTCCCCTTCTTGGATTTTTTCTTGTAATCGCTGTTGCTGATTTTCCAAATTTTTTAATCTTTGTTCAGCTTCGCGTAATGCTGTCTCCCGTTGTTGCAATTGTTGCTCTTGAATTTTAATTGTCGCTTGGATTTGCTGCCATTCGCTGGGAGTTTGGGAAGCTTCCAACTCTGCTAAAGCGTGTCGCAATTGTTGCAACTGAGTTTCTTGTCCCGGTAATTCCCGTTCTAAAATTTCCAATCGGGATTGAGCCGTGGCTAACTTTTCACTGTTTTGTAAGAGTTGTGATCGCGTCCCTTCTAATTGCCCTGTTAAACTCTTAATATCTTTCTGTAACTGTTCTAATTGCAACTGCTGTTCGCGCCGCGCCTGACGCGCTTCTGTGAGTTCTTGCGTCAGTTTCTTGGTTCTGGTTGACAAAGTAGCGATCGCCTCAGTACAACGCTCTAAAACCCGCTCAATATCCACCAAGCGACTTCTTAAAGCGATCGCTTCATCAGATTCCGCCGCTTCTGCATTACCAAACCGCAAGGCTGAACGCTGGGTGTTACTACCACCAGTCATTGCGCCGCTAGTTTCCAGCAGTTCCCCGTCTAAGGTGACAATGCGATACAGTCCTAAGTTTTTCCGCGCCGCCTCAAGGTTGGCAAATACTACCGTGTTACCGAAAACATAGCTAAATACATCTTTGTAACGGCGATCGCAATCGACTAAGTTAACAGCATAGTTAACGAAACCGTTGGCAAAACGCAGCGTTGCATCTTGAGTAAATTTGGGAGCGTGAATTTTATTCAACGGTAAAAAAGTCGCCCTCCCAGCACGTTTCTGTTTGAGCAGTTCAATTCCGGCTGCGGCGATGCTGTCATCTTCAACTACAATATGTCCTAAGCGCCCACCAGCAGCCATTTCCAAGGCTAGCTGATGGCGGGGTTCCACCCTTCCCAACTGCACAACTAAGCCACAAAGTCCAGGCATTGCAGATTGTAAAATGACTTTACTAGCTTGGGTTCCTTGGACTTCTTGCTGTGCCTGCGCTTGCGCCTCTATTTTATCCAACTGGCGTTGTTTTTCCCGTTGTTCAGAAAGTAACCGCTTTTGGGTTTCCTGTTGGATTTGCAATTCTTGTTCTGTGGCTGAGAGATTTTGAGCTAAATTTTGGATGGGTTCGCTAGAGGCGTTAAATTCCGTTTCAACTTGATTACACTCAGCTTGTTTTTCTGCTAATAGTGGTTCGTCACGTTCAATTAACTGAGTTTGCTCTTGGATAAGCTGCTGTAACTGATTATTGCGTTCCCTAAGTTGTGCTTGTTCGGTGCGTTGCGGTTCCAGAGTTTGCAGCAAAGTTTCAATTTGACGGTTGAATGCTGTTTGTTGCTGCACCCACGCTTCCGAAGCCGAGGCGATTTCTGCTGCTGCTTCGCGGGAACTTTCTAAAGCTTGCTGCGCCTCATCCCTTTGCTGTTGTGAAGACGCGATAAATCGCGTCTCTAGAATCTGTGTTTCGGCAATTTCTTCTAAGGAAAGACGGTATTTTTGAATCTCTTGCTGAGTTTGAGCCAGACGTTTGGCAGTTTCCTGCGTTGCTGTTTCTAATTCCGTTAGCTGACGCTGGAGTTGTTTACGTTCTGCTTCTTGGGTGGCGAGGGTAGATTGTACCGCCAAAAGTTCATCTTCTCCCAAGGCTTTGACATGGGCATTGAGTTTTTCTAGTTCAGCAGTTTTTTGGACGATTTCGGAATTTAGGTTTGTGAGTTGGGTAGTGAGTTCACCAGAATTGCGATCGCCACTTTGAATTTCGTTAACTAACTTTTCTTGTTGTGCTTGTAGCGATCGCCATGATAAAACTGCTTCCCAAGATTGCTTGGCGATAAATTCCGTGCGAAGCTTTTGATATTTCTCAGCTTTCGCCCGATCTTGGGAAAGGCGATCGCGCTGTGCAGTTAATTCCGTTTCAATAATCCGACAGCTATCTTCCTTTTCCTTCACCTCATCTAAAGTTGATTTGGCTTGGACAATTTTGCGATCGAACGCCGCCACCCCAGCCAATTCATCAATAATTTCCCGCCGTTCCCGCGTATTCATCGAGATGATGCTGGTGACATCCCCTTGCAGCACCACGTTGTAGCCTTCAGGATAAACCCGCAGGTTACTTAGTTGCTCATGCAATTCCGTCAGCGTACAGGCTTCACCATTGATATAGTAATTCGATGTGTAAGTCCCTTGGTGAGTAACTCGCAGCCTTCTAGTAACACTCCATTCAGTTGGGGAGTGGGGAGTACAGACGCGATTAATCGCGTCTGTACGGGAGTGGGAATTTTCCTGATCTTCATCTACTTGTTCTGTGGCTTCCTCACTTTGCGCTTTTGCGCCTCTGCTTGATAAATCCTCCCCCGACAAATCAAACGTCACAGTGACGCTAGCCTCAATAGAAGCCCGTCCTTTAGCTGTTTGAGTGTTATTTACCAAATCCGGGAGGCGATCGGCTCGCATTCCCTTAGAACTGGAAAGTCCCAAGCAAAATAGCAGTGCATCGAGAATATTAGATTTACCCGAACCATTTGGCCCAGATATGACAGTACACCCCGGTAGCAAAGGGACTGAAGTAGTGCCACCGAAGGATTTGAAGTTCGTAAGTTCCACGCGCTTGATATGCACCATAGAGCTAATTACGCAATAGCAATACTTTCAGCCTTTACTCCCTTGAAAATGCTCACCTAATGCTCATTTACCTGACTTTCAGCACTTGATCATGGTTTTTAAGTACAAAATATTACTCAGCAACCATGCTCAAGGAATGCTCAACCTTGTGAGTGAGAATCTACTCTATCTTATATGTCCAGAGTTGTTGGAGTAATAACTAGAGAATTACGAGCAAAACGCCTATAAGAAAACACCCTACTTTTTACGGTAGGGTTTAGTTTTTGCTTATGAATCACAATAGAGTACCTCTTGCTGTGAAGTGACATATTTTAATGTCATCTGGACAATACCTCTGCCAATTTACGAGGGTTCAACGCCGGTGGAAACGGGATGAATACGTCTTAAAGCAGTAAGCTTGGCAAAAATCTGGGTTAATAAAATAGGCTCAGGGATTTCGGGAAGCATTTTTAACATTTCACGAACAAATCGAAAACCACGATGGTAAGCCTTAAGATCAATAATTCATACTATTTTTTTGGCGAAGGTATTGTAAATGGTAAAAGGATTAGGGCGAACCTACCGTAAGTAAGCTCGCCCTAACTTGTATTTAAAATTGTCGTCGGAAGTTGGGAAATCCTAACTACGGCACGCTACGCGAACGTGGAGCTTGGGGTTAGGAGAGAAAATCAGGAAAATCTTACCAAATTATTGAGGAGCCGTGTGAGGTTAACGTCTCATACACGGTTTGTCAACGCCGAGTCAGGAGGGTGACTTCCTAGCTTAGGCATCCACTTATGACAATTGCAAAACTGACTTTTTGTTGACTCGACGAGTCAGAACTGAAGTAGCGCCCACAAAACCAATCACAAAAACTCCTAATAGAGAAGAAGACTCAGGAACTGCTTTGGTAACTACATTACCGGTGATATTGTTGTAGCTAGTAGCGACTGTGTGATTATCTGATTCAAAACCAGTTCCGCCAACATTGGTGAATTGAACCTGATCAAAAGTTCCGGCAACATCGTAGAAGTTGATGAACGCAAAGGGTTCTCCAGAATCCTGATTTGCGAATGTCGAATTAGGATTACCGTAGTAGCTGGCTTTATTTGCTAACCCTGCGATATAACTAACCACATCAGCAGTGGTGATAGTTTGTACAACCTTACCTTGTGAAAGAAATGTAAGTACGTTACTAGCGTCTCCCGCAGACCACCAAAGCCCAAAGTAACTTTGTGCGTTTTTCAAAGTTAAGGTGGAAACCGTTTTAACACTACCGTTATTCGTGTCTACATCAAAATATTGACCTGCTCCACCAGCACCACCATATAGGTTTGCATCTTTTATCAGACCGTTATCATAAGTACCAATAGTTGATGTAAAGCCGTTTGCACTGTAACCTGCTGTTTGTCCAGTAAAAGTGTTTACATTAGAACTAACAAGATTTGATAATTGGGCATTTTGTACGCCTGCGTTTTCTATTGATACCGTAAAAGAGGAAGCCATTGCAGGGCGGGTAAGAGTCGCTAAGGACAAAACGACACCAGAAGCGATCGCGGACTTAATTAAAAAACTTTTCATTCTACAATTCTTCTCAGGGTTAAGATTTTTCTCCGTTCAACGCCCATTGTGCAATGTGCTTCTAGATTTAAACATCAGAAGGATTACTACTGTTTCGATTTGATTCTGCCCAGATAAAATGTAATTTATAGGACTTTATTTAGAGTAAAATCACTGGTGTTAAGTTATGTAACATCTTAGCTTTATGTAGAAAGCACAAAGTTATCAGTACTGAATTGTAAACAAACTTTTTTTATAAAAGGTGCTACTTGGTGATTTACAGGCAGTTTATATTTTTAGGATTTTAGATAAAGAAGGCATGAGTACTGGGTGTCAACTTTCTCCAGTCAACTATGCCAACTGAGTTTTTTTGACATGGGTAGTAACATAAATTAAACTACTTCTTGGAATCAACAAAAGAATCTTTATCAATGCATCCGACTGAAGAAGCTGCTGTTCCTACTCGCGTTATCGGTTTAATTAGTGGCACATCCGTAGATGGTATAGATGCTGCGTTGGTAGAGATTTGCGGTACAGAATTGGATCTCAAAGTTGAGTTGCTAGCTGGGGTAACATATCCCTATCCAGCCGAACTCAGAGAAAGAATATTAGCGGTTGGTGCAGGCGTTGCCATCTCAATGGCAGAATTGGCAGAAATAGATGATGCGATCGCCATTGTCTTTGCCCAAGCCGCCCAAAATATTCAAATTGGCCATCACCCAGCCACTCTCATTGGCTCCCACGGTCAGACAGTTTATCATCGACCACCTGCGGATAGGGGAATGGCGAAGAAAACCACTCCCGACTCCCGACTCGGCTACAGTCTGCAACTAGGGCGCGGTGCATTAATTGCCCATCTTACAGGCATTACAACTGTGAGCAACTTCCGCGTTGCTGATATCGCTATTGGTGGTCATGGTGCGCCTCTGGTACCTAGAGTAGATGCCTATTTACTCAGTCATCCCCAGCAGGGGCGTTGTATTCAAAACATTGGTGGTATTGGTAATGTTGCTTATATTCCGCCTCGGCATGGCGACTGGCTCTCAAAAATTCGCGCTTGGGATACTGGCCCAGGAAATAGCCTGTTGGATCTGGCTGTGGAGCATTTAAGCGCTGGTGCTAAAACTTACGATGAAGATGGCAATTGGGCAGCGAGTGGTACTCCTTGCCATCCATTGATAGAACAATGGCTCAACCAAGACTACTTTCATCTACCACCGCCTAAATCCACTGGTCGAGAGTTATTTGGTGTGACTTACCTGCATCAGTGTTTACAAGATGCCCAAGCATACCAACTTAATGCTGCCGACGTACTGGCAACTCTTACCGAACTTACAGCTGCTTCAATTGTCCATAGTTACCGTACTTTTTTGCCGGAAATGCCACAACGGGTACTATTATGTGGCGGTGGTAGTCGCAATTTCTATTTGAAACAAAGATTACAGTTATTGTTGACATCAATACCAGTCTGGACTACAGATGAAGTCGGCTTGAGCGCAGATTTTAAAGAAGCGATCGCCTTCGCGGTTTTAGCCTACTGGCGACATTTGGGTATTCCTGGGAACCTACCTACTGCCACTGGGGCACCTCAAGAAGTCCTTTTGGGAGAAATTTACCAAGGTCAGTATTGAGTAGTGAGTCCTGATTAAGGAGCTAGGAGACAGGAAAAACAAATAAAAAAATTTCTTCAACGCGATCGCGGTTCATTCTTCACTTCATTACTCAGCACTGCTATAACTGTAGTCTTGGCGGTACTCGATCAAGGCAGGAATAGAAGGTGGCTCATACTTTTTTATTAGAACCAGGACGCTGGGTAATGCAAGGAAATTGGCTGGAACGTAATGGTATGCCAATCAGCGTCAAGGGTATGACCTTGGTAGCTTGGAATCGAGATAACTGGTTCACTATGGCCACAAAACTGATATTTCCTGGTAGCGATCGCTCGGAAATCTCTCTACAATACAAGGGGCGGCTGCATCAGGGAGAGCGGCAGTATACTTTTTTATTGCAACATAATCTTTTGGGGCAGGTTGAAGGGGAAGGCTGGATTGGTCTAGATACTATTGTGCAGCATTACCGAGTACTAGACGATCGTCAGCGTCGTAGTGGGTTTGAAACCCTACACCGGATTTCGGAAGATACATACTACCTCAGCAGTGGCATCTTGGCTGGTCATTTTTTAACTACCACAATGGAAGCTAGCCTAGAGCGTCAGTCAACCTAAAAATTCCGGGAAAAAAGCTTGATCTAGATATAAGCGTTTTAAGAGGTTAAGTGCTGCTTGACAAAAGGTATTACAGACTATAATATTTGACAGCATAGGCGCAGCCCACCGCAGGCATCGCCCTTTGGAGAAAATTTTGTCATCTATAGAATGTCTCATGCCTGAACTTAATGAGTAATTGTTTATGCTCACATACTTGCTAAGTTGTAACTAAGTAGGCAAGAATAAACCAAACTATGTTACGGAATATAAAATCCATTAAATAGGCTCGTAGCAAGGGTTTCAGTCCTCAAAATAGGGTTTCAGCCCTCACTACAAACCTGGAATTATTTATGTCTACGTACTTATAGTAAAAAAGAAATTTTAAAACTATCATCAGGATTCTAGCATTTTGATCTAATCGTGTAGTCAGGAGTTCAGTTTCATGAATCCTAAAGTCTCTGTGATTATCCCTGCTTACAATACTGAAGCTTATATTGCGAAGGCAATAGAGTCAGCCTTAAAGCAAACGCTCACTGATATTGAAGTTGTCATGGTCGATGATGGTTCAAGTGATAAAACTGTAGAAGTCGCTAAAAGTTTTACTGACCAACGTCTCAAAGTGATAGTTAATCAACAAAATCTTGGGGTTTCTGCTGCGCGTAATCGTGCCCTCAGAGCAGCCCAAGGAAAATGGGTTGCTGTTCTGGATTCAGATGACTGGTATGCTCCTGAAAGATTAGAAAAGCTTGTATTGCTGGCAGAGGAAACAAATGCAGATATGATTGCTGACGATCTTTATTTAATCAAAGATGGTGCAACATCTCCTTGGAGTACATTGATTCAAGAAAGTGGAGAAGATATAGATATAGATAAAATTCTCCAAATTGATATCATTTATTTTGTAGAAACTGATGTCTATGGACAAGCAGGGTTGCATCTTGGTTTAAGCAAGCCTATATTTAAACGAGAATTTCTGGTTAAGCACGGCATTGAGTACGATGAAACCTTAAGCATAGCTGAGGACTTTTGGCTTGATATGAAATGCTTAATCAATGGCGCTCGCTTTTTTGTTGTGCCGAAACCCTATTATTTCTACCGCTCACGCCCCAATTCTATGGTACATCAAAGCATATTGTCACGTCTAAATCAATGCTGCATAGCTACTAATTATTTCATTCAACAAGAAGTTGTGAAAAAAAATCCAGCTTTAATGCGTGCTCTATCTTATAATCTTGCAGTCTTTAAGAGAAATCTAGCTTACTTTCAAGTTGTAGTGCCTATCAAGGAAAGGAAATGGTTAACAGCATTAACAGAAATCAGGAAAAACCCGTACTTTTTTTCTGATTTTATTTCTCGATTTAACAATATTATCGAACGTCGAATTCAATACTATGTGAGGGGTAATAAATCAGTTTTTGATATGTCTTATAACCTACATAAAAAAACAAAAACTACCAATTAGTGCTATCACAGTTTTATAAAAAAAATACATCCTTACGTAGTTCAGAATGATCCTGAAGGTTAAAAACCTGGTTAGGCAATAAGTATCTGTGATTACCCCTACTTATAAAACAAAGGCAGGGGAAAGTCTTGCTGGAGGTAGGAGGAAAGTGCTAATCAAGTAAAACTTTAGTTGTGGGTCATTGGCCACTAAAATAACAGTTATAAATCTGAATAAGTTAGAGCATTATTTACAAGGTATGAGGGCTTATATCTGATAAAATCTGCCTAGCACGGCTTCATGTCGCCCCCTCAGGCTTTATTGATATTCAAAACTCCGCACTCATCATACAGTTCTCAGAACTCTGTGGTGAGTATGCTGCTACCTAATTAAGGTTTTTGGCAGATCCTAGAGTTATCTATTTAGTCAAAATTGGGCAAACTAAAACTACACGATAATTAAAGTGCAAAATGGTACAAAACGTCATTATAAATCTACCCTTTCTGCTTGTTTGATCTGGTATGTTGCACCAGTTGTAATAACCGTCTCGGTTGCAACCTACCAGAGAATGGTTTCAATCCTCTAAAAGAGGACTGAAAAAAGCTATAGCAATCCGAATTGAAACGTGAGAAAATACTGAGATTAAAAGTACGTATTTTAAAGCCTTTCAGCGATTTTCTCTCTCACGAATGATTTAGGATTGCTATAGTACAGCACCGCCTAAATAGAGCAACGATTGCAAATCGCACAAAAGCCTATCCTATAAGCTTTTTGACTTCCCACTTCTGCCTTGCGGTACAAGCCTAGAAAGTCATTTCTGGGTGCAATAATTCAGATATCAGTTTGAATGCACTTTTCCTCCCAAACACTTACAATCTGCTTTTGGATTCAAATTCTCTATGTCAGACCCCAACATTGGTCGCTTACTCAGCAAACGCTACCAACTCCAGGAGTTAATCGGTACTGGGTCTATGGGTCGGGTTTATCGTGCTAAAGATACTTTGTTGGGAGGTGTACCTGTTGCCGTTAAGTTTCTGGCTCTATCAATCCAAAATGAAAAGCTGCGATTGCAAGACCGCTTTGAGCGAGAAGCAAAAACCTGTGCTTTACTAGGGCAAAAAAGCATCCACATTGTCCGAGTTATGGACTATGGCGTAGATGAGAATAATATTCCGTTCTACGTCATGGAATACCTACAAGGACAAAGCCTGAACAATATTATTCGCAAGCAACGACTGCCTTTACCAAGATTCTTGAGTATGGCGCGTCAACTCAGCCTGGGGTTACAGTGCGCTCATGATGGCATCTCAGTTGAAGGCACTATTTGCCCAATTATCCATCGTGATGTTAAGCCAAGCAATATACTGGTGATTCAAGATTCCAGTTTCGGAGAATTGGTCAAGGTTCTAGATTTTGGCATTGCTAAGTTATTACAGTCAGATGGCGACCATACAAAATTTTATTTGGGGACATTGGCTTATTCTTCTCCCGAACAGATGGAGGGTAAAGAATTAGACAACCGTGCTGATATTTATAGTTTGGGCGTGATGATGTTTGAGATGCTCACAGGCAAAATGCCACTGGTGGCATCAACTCACTCTTTTGGAGCGTGGTATAAATTACATCACTATCAAAAACCACGTTCTTTTGCTGAGGTTGTGCCTGGATTAGAACTACCAAAAGAAATCGAAAATTTGGTGATAAGTTGTCTAGCTAAAGTACCACGCGATCGCCCCCAAAATATCGCTGAAATCCTCAGAGTTTTAGCATCTCAAGAAAAGCCTGAGCATACACGCAAAATTATGCAAGACAGCCATGCCCTAGTTCCTGCTATTACAGTTAGCCCTAAGCTTGTTGAAGAAAAGGCAAAAGCCGATTTGCGGGCATCCTGGTCAAACGATGAAATCGCTCGTACTATTTCCTGGCCGCAAAATAAACCAATTGCCGATATTGTGTTTCCCCAGCCCATTCATACCAATGGGCAGGTTTTACCAGCTCTATGGGTGATGCTACCGCAAGAGGAAATTCAAAAGCGCTTACTCTGTACCCGCTATAATCAGTTTCTTTTCATCTCTGTTCCTCATCCGATGCTGCTATGGATTACTGTGATCTATAACCGCAAACATGGTGCTAAATGGTTGCCTTACTATCTTGATCTCAAAACCAGTCTTGGTCAAGAAATTGCCCGGTTACTACAGGATTCAGGTTACTACCGCCTGTTGTTCTTTGCACGAGAAACACCAAATCGCTGTACCCATATCTTACTTTCCAGCGTCGCTTCTGCCCAGCGCCAACGGCTGCAAGAGTGGGTCGCAATCAGTAATACATCAATGTCCTCTGCCGACCCCCAATTTAGTAAAAGCTTACTCAAAAGCGAGTACGAAAAGATTAAGCCTCAAATTCTGACAAGACTGGAAAGTATTGATACAGATTCTCCATACGATCTTTCCAGCTAGGCATAATTTCCGAATGTTACATATTTTAGATGGAACTAAGGTGTGGCCACTCCAATAATGTAAAGTTTTATAAACAAAATATGTATAAAGATGTAAGTTCTAGTTATATGTATAAAGAGTGAAATAAATAGCTACCAAAGCAGTAGTGTCTAAATTCTCTCTTGCTCTTCCTGTGTAGATATTCCAGATGATTATAAATTTACGCAGGCGTGATTCACAGACTAGAGGAAACAAAACAAATCTAGCTAAAGCAAACGATGAGTTTAGATGACAAAGCTAAAGCTAGGTCTAGATTCCAGCAGATGTGCCGTAGACAATGTATACTCGTTCTTAGTTAATTTCGTGAATTGAACTTTTGCACCGCTCTTGTGGAATTAGTTATCGAAGTTGACGCCCCGACAGCCCCAGCTCTTTTCCTCTTTGGAACCAAGCAAGAGAAGGAGGTCGTCCACTGCGACATCAGAACAACTCTATGCCATAGTGGAACCGGAATCTAAGCCCCACTGGTGCTTAAGAAGCTCTTGATAAGTTGCCTCGCGCACTACCATTTGTTCATAGAGCTTTACCAAAAAGTCTTTGGCTTGCTCGTGGCTCATATTTTGCACCTGAGTAGAAAATGAGCAGATACTGAATTGCTGTTCCAAGGATAGTTTCATTGGTTGGTTCATAAGTTAACTCCGAAAAAACAACGCGTAAAGGTGATATCGCTCACAGAAGTGCAAATGGGATAATACTTGGACTTGTAACTGTCCAACATTTGTTCCTCCGTATTAAGAAAGATAACAATTGTTTGACAGATTTGCCCACATCCTAAATGCGGAATTTTTCTGCTCTGATATCTTGCACCTAATCCTACTGATATACCACCCAACTCAGCCGGACTATATTCCGGAAAATAGACTCTGTTTGGTTTCAGATAGGTATAACTACCTTTTTCACTCCTTTCTGCTTTGCACAACTCTTCTTTGAGGAGAAGATCAGGTGCTATCCTTAACCCTCGATAGTTTTTCTTAAACAGAAAAACTAAGATGCTGTCTGCCCCAATATGGAGAAAACTTCGGAGGATAGGAATTTTCAGGAGGTTGGGGAATGAATGGTGATAAGCGTGAATTATAGTCGCCTTACCTTATTACGTGCAAGATGTAAATTTACCAATTTATGCAAATTTAGCCTCATTACTTTGGAGGCTAAAAGTATTTGTATCAAATTGTAAAAAGGAAAAATGCTCACGCTGAACAAATTGCTGAGTATATTTACCGGATTACTCATTTGTCCTTTGTCTTTGGATAATAAGCAATGGACTAATGACTATTTAGTCGAGTGAGACGATGACAACTGTGATATTATCGTGCCCTCCGTGGTCTTTGGCAGCCTCAACTAGAGAGATGGCGGCTTTATCAAGCCAAGGAGTGTTTTGGAGGCAGCTAGCAATCTTCTGTTCGACAAGTTCTTCTGTGAGACCATCACTACATAACAGCAAGCGATCGCCAACTTTTACATCCAGTGGTTGCACATCAATGTGATGCAAGTCTTGACGCCCCAAACAGCGCGATAATACATGACGAAAAGGATGTAATCGTGCTTCATCTAAGGTGATGTCACCGATTTTAATTGCCCGTGCTACCCAAGTGTGGTCTTCCGTTACCTGTTCTAATTGCGACTCTCGGAAGCGATACAGCCGCGAATCGCCAACATGAGCGCACCAGGGCGACTCTGGGGCGCGAAAAATTACCGCTACAACCGTTGTACCCATGTCGGCGCGTTCAGGATGATTTTGCTGATCGTGCAATATTGCTTCATTGGCGTCCCACAAAGCTTGCTCGATCAATTCTTGAGAAGATTTAGGAGATTGCCAATTTTCCACCAAATACGCCTGAATTTCCTTAGTGGCAATCCGACTTGCTTCTTCACCTCCCGCATGACCACCCATGCCATCGGCGACAACGAAAAACCGCCCCTCTGGGTCGATATAGTAAGTATCCTGATTATTAGAACGAATAAGTCCCGGATCGGTAAAACCCGTGAAATTAAGTTTCATATTTTTTTTGCAACAATTAATACATACGATCGTAACGGTCGAGGCGTAAAAGTAGTCGGATCAGGATCACTGAAAGCCCTGCTGCAATTAAACCAGGGATTAGTGCCCACCATTCATGATTGCTAACCACTAAGATCGTAGCTGAAAGTGTGAAACCACTGATTAACAGAGCATAACTTATTGAAAGTTGAATACTGCTCTGTCGCCGCAACAGCCGTTCAGTTTCTATAGACCGAACGCGCAGGCGCATATCTCCCCGCTCCAGCTTTTCTAGCGTATCCTCTAATCTACGTGGTAGACCAAAGGCAGTACTACTTACCTGAGCTGCTTGACGACTTAATTCGTTAAGAAAGCTATTCCCCTCAGAACCATTCATATCGGTCATAAGCTGCATTGCATATGGTTTGGCAACTTCCATAAAGTTAAAATCTGGATCTAAACCTTTGCCTACCCCTTCTAAGGTAGAAAAGGCTCGCATCACAAAAGTGAAGGTTGCTGGAAATCTAAATGGCTGATTATAAGCGATTTCGTAAAGATCGTCACTGATTGCTGCAACTGATTGATTTTCAAAGGGCTTATCCATGAAATGATCCAGCATGTACTGGACGGAACGCCGTACTGGTCCCATGTCATCGGTTGCAGCGATCGCGCCTAAATCGATCAGAGACTGAACAACGCGATCGCCGTCTTTTTGGGCAATACCAAACAGTGTTTCCATCAATCCTTCGCGGACGTTGGCTTTAATCCGCCCCATCATGCCAAAGTCGTAGAATATTAGAGCACCACTTGCACTAACCGCAATATTCCCTGGATGGGGATCGGCGTGAAAAAAGCCACTATTAAGTAACTGTATTAAGTAGGCTTGAGCGCCTTGACGAGCGATCGCCTTTCGATCCAAACCTGCTGCTTCTAAAGCTTCGTATTGGCTAATTTTAATTCCAGGGAGATATTCCAAAGTCAGTACTCTGGACGTGGCGTAACGCCAGTATATTCTTGGGACGTTCACCCAATCGTAGCCGCGAAAGTTACGGCGAAAAGTATCGGCGTTACGACCTTCGTTAAGATAATCAATTTCTTCCCAAAGAATACGGCAACACTCTTCGTAAATACCCAACCAATCTCGCCCCCGCCCCCATTTGGGATGGTTTTGAAAGTAGCGGGTAATTCCCTTGAGAATCTGTAAATCTATTTCAAATAACTTCTTTAGTCCAGGACGTTGCACCTTGACAACAACCGATTCCCCAGTATAAAGCACAGCTTTGTGTACTTGCCCCAAGCTAGCAGCAGCTAAGGGAATCGGTTCAAAATTATGGAATAGTTCAGGAATTTTCTTGCCTAGTTCTTTCTCAATGGTCGCTTCTACTTGCTCATAGCTAAATGCCGGTACTTTGTCTTGTAACTTGGCTAGTTCTTCTACATATTCACCAGGGAATATATCAGCACGGGTAGAAAACAATTGCCCGACTTTGATGAAAGTTGGCCCTAAATCCAGCAGGGTATTACGAATCCAGACCGCTTGGGTTTTGCGTCTTGCAGCTTGCTTTACCTCAGTTACTCCACCTGCGTAACTCCAAGATTTGTTGTATAGCCAAAGCTTGAACATTAAGGTCAAGACAAAAGACCAAATGTCCACAAAACGCCGTCTGCTAGAGTAGTTTTCCCGATTCCAACGGTATGCCTGATCTGAATAACCTTGTTCCATATGCTTTGTGTACCGTTGGTTTGAAACCGAATCACGTAGAAGAAAAGACACTCTGATTCCTAAACTGTTTTTGATGAAGTGTCATTTGTCTTTTGTCCTTTGACCAAATGACCAATGACTAAATTTATGCAGAAGTTCGGCGATAATGTTGCAATTCTGTTCGCAACAGGGCAATTTCTGCTCGCAATTCATCAATATCTGCTTGCAAGTCACCTGAATCAGAACTGGCTTGCCGACTACCTGTGGTAGATTGACCAGGATTAGCTGCTTCTGCTGTCCGATTTGCCCGCTCTAGGACTTCTTCTGTAAACTGGCGCAACTGCTCTCTAGCTTCTGCATCAAATTTGCCCAGATCACTCAAAGCATCGGTCAAGGCGACCTCTAAACGCTCATTAACTACTTCAGCTACCGCTCTGCCTACGAAAAAGGCTTGCACAAGGGGATTACTCATAAATTTTTGTTACGTTGCACCGCAAGAGAATTATAACTTGCTCGTATGCTTTACGGCTTCTGTTGTAGAGGTTGAGATTTGGGGTTGGCGATATGCGACTTCATGGCGAATAGAATTCGCGGAGTTTACGGGCACACAAACGAGAGCTACACCGGGCTGGAATAACATATATCGTGACATTCCAGCAACTCTCGATAATATTGCTCTGGTGTAGTGGGTGAATAGGTTGTCATTTGCAAGGCTTGCTCTCTGAACTTGAAACTTTGAGTAATATTAATTTGGCTTAGATCATGGGAAATTACCCAAAGTGCTGCTTGATAATCATTGATACCTACTACCATTTCTTCGACAATTTCAATATCCAGGTTAAAGCGTAGCGATCGCATTTTTTTCAAGCCCCTAATTTAGTGCGAACGCTTTCATAAAAAGATTAGCATATATAATAACTAACTATTGATATAGGTCAATCTATGTCTACCAAAGAGATCACCGAGTATTTCAACTTTCTTTCTTCTGAAGACATTAGACTGAAAGACTCAAGAATTGGTATTGAAACAATTCTTTATGAATACATTGATTGTGGACGTTCTCCAGAAGAAATTGCCCAAATCTATCAATCAATCTCTTTAGAACAAGTATATGCAACTATTCTTTATTATCTGCAAAACAAAGAAAGTGTCAGTGTTTACATAAAAAACTGGATAGAACACGGTCATAGAATGCGAGAACAACAACGGCTTAATCCTCCACCAGTGTCGGAGAAACTGCGCCAACTCCGAATTGAAAGACAAGCCAAAAAACAAACAAATGGCACTGAAATATCTGAGAGATGAAAATGTTAATCCTATCTATCCAAATCAAATTAGGCTAAGAGAACCTGATATTATTATCAAGGTAGTAGGAGAATCAGAAACTCCACCGAAAAGTACACTCGATCCAATAATTCTGTGTTGGTGTGAGGAGAATAATTTTGTACTTGTGACAAACAATCGAAGTTCTATGCCAGGACATTTAGCTGATCATATCGCTGTTAATCGTCACATCCCAGGAATTTTCATCCTCAATCCAAATTTGAGTATTGGTGAAAATATAGAAGAATTAATAATAGGTGCTTTGGCTTCAGAAGAAGATGAATATCAAGACCGAATAGTTTATTTACCCTTGCCCTAAAAATAGGCAATTACCTACGGTATACTATGCGAACGCTTACTACAACACTGCTAAAATAAATCTATAACTACTTGATGCCGTATCCATTCTATGACCATAGCTCAAGAATTAGATTCTCAACAAGGCATCTGCCAAGATGTTATATTTCCCCCTGGTGATCTATATAGTGATGAGCCTCCTTTGGAAAGCGAACTTCATCTAGAGCAAATCATGCTCTTACTCAAATGCCTAAAATGGCTGTGGCGAGATAGAAATGATTTCTACGCAGCTGGAAACCTGACTATCTACTACAGTCCACGCCAACGCAAATCAGAACACTTCCGAGGTCCAGACTTTTTTGTAGTGCTGGGAACCGAACGTAAAACCCGTAAAAGTTGGGTAGTCTGGGAAGAAGATGGCAAATATCCGAATGTAATTCTAGAAATTCTTTCGGAATCAACAGCTAATACTGACAAAGACTTAAAGAAAAAAATTTATCAAGATACCTTCCGCACACCCGATTATTTTTGGTTCGACCCTTATACACAAGAATTTGCGGGATTTCATTTAGTGGATGGAGAGTACCAACCTCTAGAAGCTTCAGAGCAAGGACATTTGTGGAGTCATCAGCTAGGCTTATATCTGGGAATTCACCAAGGTCTATTGCGGTTTTTTACATCAGTTGGGCAACTAGTACCAACACCTGAAGAAACGGCAGAACAAGCAGAACAAACGGCAGAACAAGCAGAACAAACGGCAGAACAAGCAGAACAAAAGGCAAAACAAGCAGAACAAAAGGCAGAACAAGCAGAACAAAAGGCAGAACAAGCAGAACAAAAGGCAGAACGTTTGGCAGCAAAACTGCGTGAGTTAAATATCGACCCAGATCCAATTTAGACTACTGCGATCGCATATAATGCCATAGGCGATCGCCTGTTTTTACAAAGCGTTAATGATGATGAAACGTGAATTGATAATCTGTTGCTCAACACTCCACAAATATATGAGCGATCGCTCATGTATTCATTTAGGATAGTGTTCTGCTAAAAATTCCTCAGCCTCAAATCTATCTTTAATCACTCCATTCAAGGTAGCAGCAAGTAAATCATCTAATATTTGCCGATATTGTGGCCCTGGTTTGTAACCAAGTTTCTTTAAATCATTGCCATTCAATAGTGGCTGCACATTCGCCCAAACAGTGAAATATTCCCAAATCTGATGTCTAATCTCTCGCGGACTTTGCACGGCGATTAAAATCAGTATTGGTAAATCATACTGTCGCAGCAACTGTACTACTTGGCTGGGGCGTTGCAAAGTGGGCAATAATGTCATCACCTCAGTTTGCACTTGAGCTAAGTTCTTCAGCCTAGCAATGCTATCCTCTGGCAATTGCAGATTTTTTGCTACTTTCGCCCGATATTCTGGTGCTAGGTGGGCGATTAACGTTTCTAGGCACATTTCCCAATGAATAAGGGTTGGTTGCGGGTCAAATCGCCGCAAGCAGCGTTCTAGTAAACGTAATTGCCGCAGGAGTTCTGCGTCTAGCTTCAGGGTAGGATGGATGCATTGCAACGCCCCTAAGTTATCAAGTAACTGCAAAGCCGATTTCCAGTAAGGGGCTTCTAAGATGTGCTTTAATTCTGTTTTCAGTCGAGTTTGCAGGGCTGGAGTTCTGCTATTCTCTTGAGCAGTGCGATCGTAAACGCCACTGTTGATGGCATAGCGGATAAACTCTTCAGTTTGCGGTTCAATCTGAAATCCGAAGCGCACAGCAAAGCGCACACCACGATAAATCCGGGTGGGGTCTTCGATAAAGCTATTGGCGTGTAAAATCCGAATTTGTTTAGCTTGTAAATCGATTAACCCGCCAAAGAAGTCAAGTAGGGGCGCAGCCTGCTGCGCCCCTACACCAGCACGGGGAGTAGTGAGACGCAAGGCGAGGGCGTTGATGGTAAAATCTCGGCGATACAAATCTTGACGAATGGAACTCGCCTCAACTTCTGGATTTGCTGCTGGATAAGGATAGAATTCTGTTCTAGCAGTGGCAATATCTACCCATAAAGAATCTAATTCTGGGTCTTTGTGCCACAGCAAAGTAGCAGTTTGAAAAGCCCCGTGATTTTCTAAGCGGGCCGAAGGGTAAAGTTGTTGTAATGCCTTTGCTAATTCCACACCAGCACCGACATCTGCTGCGTTATGAAAGCCATCAACCACAAGATCAATATCTTTAATCATCAAAGTGCCCGATGCTTGGGCTAATAGCAAATCCCGCACCGCACCTCCCACTAGATAAAGATGCCAACCCCGTTTTTCTGCCTCTTGCGATGCTGTGGTGAGTAATTGCCACAATCGAGGAGCAAATTTATTCTGCAACTCAATATTGAGTCCTGTTCGCAGATAGCTATGGTTTAGCCCGTGCTGATTTTTTAGTGATGATTGAGACTCAAGACTCAGCACTCGGAACTCAGTACTGTTTTGATGCAATTCCCTCAAGACATCGGTACGGCTGACAATACCAACTAACTGACCGTTCTCCAATACTGGCAAACGTCCAATATCGTATGTCACCATTAGCGCTTCAATTTCTGGCAATGTTGTATCTGGTGTAATCGTTTTCAGATTCCTAGTCATGTAACCCTTGACTGGCGCATGACTAAATCCGTGATGCAAGGCGATATCGATATCCCGCCGCGAAATAATACCTACCAGTTGCTTTTGAGCATCAACTACAGATAAACCAGAGTGTCCATAGCGCAACAAAATGCGCTGGGCTTCGGCAATTGTGGTTTCAGGCAAAATAGTGCGGACAGGGGAAGACATCAAATCCCTAGCAGTGGGGGGATGGGGAATTTGTGCTTTTACTCCCTCAAGGAGTTGTTTTAATATGGTCTGCGAATCTACTTTGCGTAGGTTCAAGGATGCAGCTTGTGAATGACCGCCGCCGCCCAAGAGTTGGAATAATAGGTTAAGATTTGTTTTGGGAATTTGCGATCGCCCAATTACTGTTAAGTGTGAATCACTTTCACCTAAAGGATACTCATTAGCCAACAGTATGGCATCAATTTCGGTTAATTCCACGAGTTCCGAAGCTAAACTCGATAACCCTGGCACAAAACTATCTGTTTTTAGAGTTACCCAAGCAACCGTATATCCATGTAGGCAGAGATATTCTAAATTTTCCAGCGCCTCAGTTAATAGCTGCTGCAATTGCAAAGACAAGCCAGGGTCACGGTAGGTAGAAATTACCGACAAACTGGCACCTTGTTCCATCAACCAAGCTAAAGCTAAAGCATCCCGTGGTGTAGACAGGTCAAAGGTCAAGGAGCTAGTGTCAACGTGGATACCTAAAGCCATCACAGTTGCTTCAGCTGGAGTCAGGGAAATTTGCTGTTGTTGCAATTGCTCAACAATTAAAGTCGTAGTGGCTCCCACTGAGGAAATATGCGATCGCGTGGCGAGAATATCTGACTCTTGTCCTAGGTGATGGTCATAAACTATAATCTCTCTTAGATTGGGCAAATCTAACCACTGGGCAGCTTTACCCAAGCGATCGCGGTGTTGCGTATCCACCACAGTCAAAGAACGAATTTTTTCCGGATTCACCGAACGGCGTTCAATTAGAGGATATTCATCCCGATGCAATGCCAAAAAATCCCGTACAGGAGGGTGAGAACCGCCAGTCAGCACAATCTTACTTCCCGGTAGTAGGCGCGTTAATCCTACTGCTGCTCCTAGCGCGTCAAAATCTGCTGTAGTGTGGCAAAGAATTAAATGCATAGTCATTGCTCATTGGTCATTGGTCATTGGTCATCGGTACTTAGATAAAGGATAAATGACTAAAATGTTGTAATTTCTGGTAACTTAAAAACAAGAAATTAAGTGTTAGTGTAGCTGCTATATAAAACCTAGACAATTCTAGACTTTACTTCTTACTTCAACGGGGGCATGGGAGCGGTTAACCCTCAGTAAGCTTTCACGGTCAAGCCAACCGCGATAAATTAATCGATGCGTTCAGATCCCTTTGCAGTTGTAAGTCCTTTCACGCAAGGGCATATCCTGAACGTTGCCACCTTTTTGACAAGTCTTGCTGGATGGATACCATCTATCAGCGATGAAAATTTGGCAACCAAACTTGTTAGACTTGTACTCAAGCTGACGTTTAAATTCATGAAATCCACAGTCAGCGATCGCACCAGCTAACTTATGATTCTGCATCATCCCTGCGACATTAAGATCCTCTATCACTACTTTGGCGTGGTTTTTGCATAAGTAAGTAGTAATTTTGTGAAGAGTATCTTTTCTCAGGTTCGCTACTTTTGCATGATGTCGGGCAAGTTTAATTTTAGCCTTGTACCTATTTTTAGAGCCTTTAATTTTTCGACAAAGTGTGCGGGATAACCTTTTTAATTTGGCTAAATTCTGTCTATAGTTTTTCGGGTTAGGGAATACGACTCCGGTACTCAGAGTAGAGAGTTGTTTCACCCCTAAGTCAACACCAACAGCATCATGAGCTTTATTAGTTGGCTGACAATCTTGCTCATAGCTAAAAGCAATAAACCAACTATCAGCAGTGCGAGAAATAGTAATGCTTTTACAAGTAGTGTGCGGCAATCCCTCGTAAGTCTTTACCCAGCCTATAGTCGGAAGTTTTACAGATTTACCGCCCACAGGAATCGGTTTACCCCCATTATCAATTGTGAAAGAATCATTTTTTCCTTTCTTTTTAAAGTTCGGATAATCACCAAGTCCAGCAAAAAATCTCTTAAACGCATTGCCTAAATTGTCAAAGACATATTGAGTTATTTTCTGACAAATCCCTTTCTCTTTAATCCACCCTAACTCTGGTTTAACGTGATTATTGAAGAACTTTTTTAAGAGATATTTGTCAGGCTTTAATCCATCATTGTACAAATCCTTCCAAGTCGCTAAACCCCAATTGTAAGTAAACCTCGCAATTCCAGCGTTGACTTTTGGTAAGCTTTAATTTGGTTCTGATGGATAAAAGCATCTTTTAACAATTCGTAATTCGTAATTACGTAGAGTATGTGGATTTAGACCCCAACCATAACTTTCAAGGGCCTTTAGAGGTCTCTTTAGCTAAAATGGACAGAAGCCTCACCCTTTAACCCTCAGAGTCAGCACCTTAATTGTCAAATATTCTGAAATAGATGATCAGGGCGTTGTATGATTTAATTGGTTACTCGCCCCCACGGTCATTGATACACCTCGCTTACTGCGATCTGGGAAACCTACGTGAAACGTTAGACAACGGGAAACGAGTAGGCATCCTTTCAAAGAATGCAAATTTACCGTTGGTTGACACATCAGTGCAAAAGTCATAAGCAATTCATCCTGTGTCGTAAAATTTGTGGGGTACGAAAGGAAGAAAAAATCAAACTGTCGGCTGTGGGGCATCACGGGGACATAAAACCAGAGCTTTTGGAAATGTCCTATGAAATAGCAGGAGTTACGCTCATTGCCTACACTGTACATGCTTACTGTTAATCTAGGATATATCACTATTTCGCTGTATTGGGAGAAGCAAAAATGACCATAATATTCCAATTTGCCTTGATAGGTCTAGTTCTGTTGTCCTTTGTCCTGGTTGTGGGCGTTCCGGTTGCTTACGCCACTCCCCAAAATTGGGTTGAATCTAAAAAACTACTCTGGGTTGGTTCCGGTGTCTGGATTGGTTTGGTATTTTTAGTTGGTTTGTTAAACTTTTTTGTCGTGTAGGCGACGGCTTCGCTCTGGCGCAGGCACATAATATAAGAACTAGAGGGGCAGAAAAGCCAAGGTCAAAGACCAAAGGAAAAAAGGATAAATTTTTCCGATTTCCTTTTTTCTGACCGTGCTTTCCTGCTCCTCTACATTTTAATCAGAAATGTATATTGGCCAGAAATATAGTTAATTAAGAGGCAGTCATGGCAGTTTTCGAGGGAACTTTTACCCAAACGGAGCCTTTGCGGTTTGCAGTGGTGATTGGTCGATTCAATGACCTTGTTACCGGAAAGCTGCTAGAGGGATGTCAAGATTGCTTGAAACGCCACGGTGTAGACCCTAACCCCCACGGTAATCAGGTGGACTATGTTTGGGTTCCAGGAAGTTTTGAGGTACCTTTAGTAGCTCGCCAACTAGCACTTTCCCATCGTTATGATGCTGTAATTTGTCTAGGTGCAGTCATTCGAGGGCAAACACCCCATTTTGATTACGTATCTTCAGAAGTTTCTAAAGGCATTGCCGCCGCTAGCTTTCAAACTGGGGTGCCAGTAATTTTTGGCATTTTGACAGTAGATACTATGCAGCAAGCCTTAGAACGGGCAGGCATCAAAGGTAATCATGGCTGGGATTATGCCATGAATGCCCTAGAAATGGCAAGTCTGATGCGGCAACTGCGTTCTAACCTGGCAGAGCCATATTCTCGTAATAGCCAGTCTTTGCCGGCCTCTTTTCAAAGTGCCAGTGTCGGCAATTTAACTGCGGAGTCAGAAGAACTGGGCTAGGTTCGTCATTAGTCATTTGTGCTTTCTCCTTTGTTATTCACTAATGACTAATGACTAAATTAAGGGGTTGACAATTACAAATAAATCTGAGATATTAAGATATGGTTATGAATTGCGGGTATAGCTCAGTGGTAGAGCGTCACCTTGCCAAGGTGAATGTCGCGCGTTCGAATCGCGTTACCCGCTTCCAACTAAAACCTCTTGGATCTGAAAATTTCAAGGGGTTTAGTATTTTTAAGGTGCGTTGAAGTCTTCGTCGATTTGCGCTACACTCCTGTGAGCCGCTCCCAATGTGGACAGATTGATCAAAATAAAGAGAGAAGCCTCTAAGGCATTTACCAAAGGATTATATTCTCGCAGTTCGTTTAAAACACGCTCAAGTTATTAGAACGCTTGTGCAATCTCAAAAACCCGAAAAAATCGATTTCAATGCTGAATACCCCTGTCCCTGTCGTCGCCGGGGTCAGTTAATTCCGATTACGCTGACAGAAGCATTTGGTTGCGATCGCTGTCAGCAAATCTTTGTCGTAGAAGATAATGGTCATGTCCTAGAACAGCTTTCTACCACCTACCCCTACAAACGGGCTTGGCGTTGGATAGGAAATAGTTGGCATGTTGTCCATCCCCGCTTAGGAGAAAGCTATCTACCTATAGCGCTGGGCATTATTTTCGTGCTAGTGATTATATGGCTACCATTAGCACTGCGATTGGCAAATGGTTCCAGCATTATTGCTTGGGCAATGGTGGCGGTGCTGTTGGCTATCCTACCAGCACTAATGGTCTGGCTTACCTACAGACGTTAACTCAATGACTGTTGAAGTTTTGGATGATCACCCCGAACCGATTACTAGTGCCCAACGAGCCTATCAAGCTTCCCTAAAGTTGGGTAGCACAAAGGGAGCAGACCGGAGTCGTGCAGTACTGGCGATGGCACAAGCCCTTGAGCGCTCATTTGACGACATTCTAGAAGCCAACACCTTGGATTTAGAAGCCAGTCGGGAAATGGCAGTGCCAGAGTTGATATTGGACTGGCTGAAGCTGACTCCCACAAGGCTAGAGATGACAGTAGACATCTTACAACGGTTGGGGGAATTATCAGATCCGCTGCGGCGCGTCAGGACCGCTGATTATCAACTGGAAGATTCCCAAAGTTACACCCAATTAATGCCC
Source organism: Nostoc sp. (assembly GCF_036919555.1). Lineage (GTDB taxonomy): Bacteria > Cyanobacteriota > Cyanobacteriia > Cyanobacteriales > Nostocaceae > Nostoc. The sequence continues at coordinate 38,473 of NZ_JBALCS010000006.1, read as the reverse complement.
TTGGGAGTGATTGGATTTATTTACGAAGCGTTTCCCGATTTAGCAGCGATCGCAGCGGGTTTTTGTATCAAAACTGGCAATTGTCTAATTCTCAAAGGCAGTACTGAAACTAGCCATTCTAACGCGGCGATCGCTGAGGTACTGCAAAATGCGATCGCCCAAGTTGGACTACCACCAGGTTGTGTAGAACTGATCACAGCAGAACATGGTGCTTCGATTCGTGATTTAGTTACCCAAGACCAGTACGTGAATCTAGTGATTCCCTACGGACGTTCTAGCTTAGTGCAGCAGGTAGTACGACAGTCAACTTGCCCAGTTTTAAAGTCAGCGATGGGTAACTGTTATCTCTACTGGTCGCCCAATAGCAGCTTAGAAATGGTGCGTTGGATGATTCTTGATAGCCATCAGAGCGAACCAGATCAAGTTAATGCCATTGAAAAGGTACTCATTCATCGCCAAGCCTTGCCATCATCAATAGCCGTTCTGTGGAACAGCTTGATGGAAAAAGGCTTTGAAATTAAAGGGGATGCAGAACTAGTAAAAGCCTTTCCCCAGTTGCAGCTGGTGAAGGAAGGTGAATGGGGAAACCCTTATTTAACTAGGACAGTAGCTTTTAAACTGGTGGATAGCTTAGAGATTGCGATCGCCTGGATTAATGAATACAGCAGTAGTCATGCCGACTCCATCGTTACTGAATCCTACCAGGAAAGTCGGCAGTTTGCTTTAGGAGTTAACAGTGCTTCTACCTACATCAACACTTCCCCGCGTTTTTCCCGTAACCCCTCGCGGGGAGATTCAGTGTTTCTCGGTATGTCTAACCAAAAAGGTCATCGTCGGGGATTTATCAGCCTAGAAACATTGACCACCGTCAAGCACATTGTTCAGGGAAATGGCAGGTTTTAAATAATTCGTAATTCGTAATTCGTAATTCGTAATTAGAAGAGGCTTTGACAAAAGTTTCTGTAGCGGCAGTTTTGTTTCAGTTGTGTCTAAATCCCCCAGTCCTAATGTCCAATACTTCTCTACGAGAGGCTGCGCCAACGGCAACGCTACTTCGACCCAACTCTTGGAGACGCTGCGCGTAGCTTGCTTCCCGAAGGGTATGGCAAAGCTCAGGGCAACGCGTCGCTCAGTACAAGTGCCCCAATTCAATTTTAAACTTAACAAAATCTTAATTTCTGCTTGATCCTGCTTTGATAGGTTCCTTGTATTTACATTTGGAAAGGGGTGAATATGGAACTTATGAATGGCGATAGCCTGCTAGCAAATCGATGCAGACGGCGGAGTTTTTTGTTGGGTGGAGGATTCTTAACGGGGTTAACAATCGCTAGCCAATGGCATCCGGTATTGGCTAACTCAAGGTTTTCTGGCTATCCGTTCAGTCTTGGTGTTGCCTCTGGTGATCCTTTGCCGGATGGTGTTGTTATCTGGACACGACTGGCTCCTAATCCACTTTCTGGAGGTGGAATGCCACTGGTAAATGTTCCAGTGCGGTGGCAAGTTGCCCTTGATGAAAACATGAGACAGGTGGTGCAGCGAGGAACAGTACTAGCGACACCAGAGTTTGCACACTCAGTCCACGTTGATGTCCGTGGGCTAGACCCTGAGCGTTGGTACTGGTATCAATTTCAAGCTGGTAGGGAAGTTAGCACTATTGGGCGGACTCGCACAGCACCGACATTTTATGGCTCTATCTCACAACTAAACTTTGCTTTTGTCTCCTGTCAAGACTGGCAAAATGGCTACTATACGGCTTATCGGCATTTGGCTGATGAAAACCTCGACCTTGTGGTTCATGTGGGTGATTACATCTACGAATACGGTCCACAATCCGGTGGGCCCCGCCAGCATAATAGTCCAGAAATTATCACTCTTGCTGACTACCGCGATCGCTACGCCCTCTACAAAAATGACCCAAATCTCCAAGCTGCTCATGCGGCTTTTCCCTGGATTGTCACTTGGGATGATCATGAAGTTGACAATAACTACGCCAACTTAATCCCCGAAGATAACCAAACCCAAGAGGCTTTTAAGAAACGCCGAGCTAATGCTTATCAGGCTTACTACGAACACATGCCTTTACGTCAGTCTTCATTACCCAAGGGTTCAGACGCACTGCTTTATCGGCGGTTGACTTTCGGTAATTTAGCTGAGTTCAACGTTCTAGATACGAGGCAGTACCGCACTAACCAACCTTGTGATGATGGACTTAAGCCTCGCTGCCCCCAAGCTTTTGATCCCAATGCTACCATGACCGGTTCAAAACAAGAGCAATGGTTACAAAAAGGCTTAGACCAATCGCGATCGCGCTGGAATGTGATTGCTCAACAGGTGATGTTTGCCCAATACAATTTTAATAGTAGTCCAGGTCCAGGTGTCTTCAATATGGATCAGTGGGACGGCTACGTGGCTGCACGTAATCGGCTCCTGAGTTTTCTAAACCAGTGTCAACCTTCTAATCCAGTGGTGATTAGCGGAGACATCCATTCTAGTTGGGTACACGACCTGAAGCTTGACTTTAATAACCCAAACTCAGCGACGGTAGGCACAGAGTTTGTAGGAACCTCAATTACCTCTGACTTTCCGACTGCATTTATCGCTCCAGTTCAAGCTGCCCTACATAATAATCCCCATACTAAGTTTTTTGACGGTGCTTACAGGGGATACGTTCGCTGCAACCTTACCCCAAAACGTTGGCAAAGTGACTACCGCGTTGTATCAAGCATCGTTGACTTGAATGCTTCTGTCAAAACCCTAGCTTCCTTTGTAGTCCAAAACGGACAACCAGGAGCACATCTAAGCTAACGTGAGTTCGACAAATCTTGTTTGACCTCTCCCCCAGCCCCTCGACCTTGGCGTCAGCCTGCCGTTAGGCAAGCCCAGAGGGGAGTAAAAAGCTTAATTTTTCGTTGCTCCTCCCTTTCCGTTTCGGAGACGGAGGCTGGGAGGGAGAGGTTCATCGAACTCACGTTAAGTTAAGCAAATCTCACAAGCAATCAACCAAACCCCTCAAATAGAATCTGGGGGGTTTCAATATAGGATGAAATATGACTTCGACATATTAGAACATCCGAATTTTGATGCTATTATCCCAGATTCTTCTGGTGTTCGGATATAGCAATCCTATCTGAGTTACCAAAACTACAAGAGACTTAAAAAAAGTTGGAGAATATGGGAAATTCAGGAGTAGTGTAGACTATTCAAGCTGCGAGCGTAGGCATAGCCCGTCGTAGACATCGCCTGTTAAAGGTTACAGTGAAATTTTCCTAAAACGGCAAGGGAAAAACTATGAATAAAAGTTGGGTTTTGGCAGTTGATCATTTAACGCCCAGTTTCCTATGTCTTGGATTTTGTAATCTACTGGATCGTGGAGAGTGAACGTGCGGAGATTACGCCAATAACGGTCAAAGCCATATTTTGCATTAGTAGCGCGTGCGCCCATAACTTCAAAGATCCGGTTGGTAATGTCTAAACCAACTTTAGTGGCCACGACTTTAGCAGTAGCGACACTGAGCGCACATTCTCCCCGTTGTTCTGCGGTAAGTGACCATTCCCGGTTCCAAGCTGCTTGTAGTAATTCTCCTGCTTGCTGAGTTAGATACACGGCTGCTTGGAGATCAACCCATATTTTGCCATAGTGCTGGAGGATGTAAGGATCTTTGGTTGCACTTTCTACACCTGATGTCAGCCAAGGTTTTGTATTCGTGCAAGTATATGTTTTAGCAGCTTCAAATGCTCCCTGTGCAATTCCCAGGTAGATATTAGCAAGATTCAATTGAGTTAAGCAGGCGCGAATAGTGGCGAACGGTTGACTTTCTTTGTCTCTACTACTAAGAATTTCGTCAGGATACACCAACACATTGTCAAAAGTAACACTACCACTGTCTGTTTGACGTTGCCCCATATTATCCCAATCATTATGAACAGTAACGCCTTGCCGTTGGGTGGGAATTACTACAATACTCAATTCACCAGTTTCTTGATGAGTGGCAGTGATCGGCAATATATCCGAGTCTTGAGAGCCAGAGCAAAAGCTTTTAATCCCGTTGAGCCGGAAATAATCATTTTCCGATGTCAGAGTAGTTCTTTTATCTAAAGGGTTGAGGGCATTGCACCAAAACCAATTATTGTGAATAGTTTCTGAGTAATATCGCTGTTTTTGCTCTGTCGAACCAAAGATATGAGGAATTACCACACCTAGATGGTGATAAGAAAAGACGTGAGCAATGGAGCTATCAACTTTGGCAAACTCGCGGGTAATTTGCAAGACGGTAATCCAGTTCTGTCCTAAACCACCGTATTCTGTGGGTACGATCAATTTAAGCAAGTTGCTTTGGCGCAAGCGATCGCGTTCATGCTTTGGTGTTCCCCCTTTTGCATCCCGTGCCACAGCAGTCTGGGCAAATTCCTTTGCTAAATACTTAGCTAGATCAAGATAATTTTGAGACTCTTTAGTTTCGATTAATTGCATCCCTTGCAACATCTCCTGTTAATCTTATTGTGAGGAGCAACTTTAACAATTCAAAATTCAAAATTAAAGACAATTTCAGACAGGATTTAAACCCTGACTGAAATTGAAGCTACGTGTAGACGTAGGGGTCTTAAACCCTTCGATTTCCGATAAATTTTGCTGGCACAACTTTAAATCTACAGTATTTTGATAAAATTACCGTATCGTAAATATATGATTGCACAATCTAACTAATAAGGCAAGTTCAAATCAAAATAATTTTGCTAAAGTTATGGGTTCTTAAAACAATCTCAAAAAATAGTTAATTGAGAGTCAAGCAAAAAACAACTTTTGAGAATAAATTTTCTTACCTACTTGTTTTTTAGGACTATATATGCAATATTATTAACTTAAATCCAATAATCTACTTTAAATTGATAGTTGTGTAGTAGTTTGAAATTAGTTGGCGATAAATTAAGATTATTCTGTAAAACTGCAATGTATTTTTTACAGATAGATAGACGTTCTCTTAGCAAATAGACCAATTTTTGCGGTGATTCTATTTGTGTAAAACAAGTCTTTTCTACACTTAAATATGCAGATGAAAACGCCAGAGATTCGCTGATACATCTGGTTATCTCTGGAAGTGTAGTGATATTAGTGAAAACTTTCGAGTGTTAAAGTAATTCAACATTTTCAGGGCTAGTAATGAATTTTTAGCTTGACAAATTACTGAAATATCTGATGGCTTTCACTAAATTTTTCAAATCAAAAATGGGAGGGGAGTGATAGAAATGTTCAATCGTTCATTTCATAATTTATTCATGGAATCGATGATTTTGGGTGCTACTTTGCTAGCTAGCACATCAGCTTATGCTGAAGACAGGAATTTAGTAGCTGTGACTGGGACTCAAACAAATATATCAACTGCCTTGGCGCAGCCCAACCCAGGCATCGCCAAGCGCCCTCTACGTCCCAACCAAACTTCACGTTTCGAGGACAATTCTTCGGAAACAACCATCGCACAAACGCCTAAAATTCCTGCAATCAATAGTGATGCAAGTGTTCCACAGACAAACAGTATGTCTCAGGTAACATCTGTATCTCAGTTTTCAGATGTGCAGCCAACTGATTGGGCGCTTCTTGCACTCCAGTCTTTAGTTGAGCGTTATGGATGTATTGCGGGCTATCCAAATAGCACTTATCGGGGAAACCGCGCCATCACTCGCTATGAATTTGCAGCCGGCTTAAATGCTTGTTTATCTCGGATAAACGAGCTGATTGGAACAGCTACATCTGACTTAGTTACTAAAGAAGACTTAACTACCCTACAAAGACTGCAAGCAGAATTTGCCACTGAACTAGCAACTCTACGGGGTCGAGTTGATAATTTAGAAGGTCGGACTGCGGAACTAGAAGCCAATCAGTTTTCAACAACAACAAAGCTTTCTGCGGAAGCTATCTTTGTAATTACGAATGCCTTCCAAGGTTCAGTTAATGGTGATAACACAGTTTTTCAAGATAGAGTTCGCCTCGTTTTCAAAACTAGCTTTACAGGTAAAGACACTCTAAATACTCGTCTAAGTACTGGAAACGCTACTATTTTGCAGCTTCCTGGTGGTTCAGCCGAGGGTTTGCAAACCTTCAATCTTGCTCCTAGTAACAACAACCTGTCCGTAGATTGGCTCTCTTACTATTTCCCCGTTGGCAACAAAATCGATGCTTATATAGGAGCCGTGAACGGAGTACTTTATGATTTTGTTCCTACTCTGAGTCCCTATCTCGATAGTGGCTCAGGAGGTGGTCGTGCTTTGACAGAATTTGCTTCCTCTAGTCCTATCTACCGTATTGGTGGTGGTGCAGGTGGAGGATTCAATTATCGATTCAGTGACCAATTGGTATTGAGCTTGGGTTACTTAGCAGGAGATCATGCCAGTCCTCAGCCAGATAGTGGTTTTTTTAATGGTCAATATAGCGCATTTGGACAAATAGCATGGAACCCTAACAAGAACTCTGGCATTGGTTTGACCTATGTAAATGCCTACCAAAATCGAGGAGGAATATTTGACCTGGGTAGTGGTTTTACACTTGTCGGAACAAAACAAGCCAATACTCCATTTGAGCGGACGATTACTAACTCCTACGGAGTAGAAGCTTTTTACAAATTCAGTCCTCAATTTACAGTCAATAGCTTCTTTGGCTACACTAACGCCAAAAATCTGACAGGTAGTGGTAGTGCAGATATTTGGTACTATGCTCTGGGATTGGCATTCCCAGATTTAGGTAAAGAAGGCAACCTTGGTGGTATTGTTGTGGGTGCAGAACCATATCGGGGTGGTAATCCAGCACCTGCAAACGATTTATCCTTACATATTGAAGGCTTTTACAAGTATCAGTTTACAGATAACATTGCCATCACCCCTGGCGTAATTTGGATAACGGCTCCTGGTCAAAACGATGACAATCAGGATGCAGTAATTGGCACTGTGAGAACAACTTTCACCTTTTAGATAATCAGCAAAGGTGCAAAGAACAATTCATAGATAAATTCAGCTGAATTTATCTATGAAATTCTAAAATTGAGTGTTGAAAACCTGACGGGACGACACCAGTCGCTCACAAAACCTGAGTTCGACGTAAGAAAAAGTCTGAGAAGTAGACAGAGTAGAGCTTATAGCAATATAAGTCCATTTAAGTTTATATCAATAAGCTCCGATAAATGAGAATATATGTATTGATGCCTATATATTCCGTGAGCAACTTGAAACCACTCGACCCAGTTAATCTCTGCTTATCAATCCGAAAAGCTACAACCCGCATTCTGGCGTTGACTAGTAAAACCTTACAAGCTTTATTACAACAGTATAAGTACATAGATTATTGTATTTTCTCTATAAAGATGCTTGGTAAATAGTTGTAATTCCTTCGACATCAAAGTACCTTATAAATACTGAATTATCAAAGATTGCTTCCCAGCTACGACTTCTTGTTACCCTATTTTCTGGCTAGAGTGAAAAGCAAACTTTCAATGCTGGGTGCAAGATTTGGAATTTCAAAAATTGTAGTAACTCGCACATTAACTCTACAGGAAGTATTTCGTGAATAGAAGGTACAAATTAGCACTAGCAACTGCTAGCATTGCTTTGGCTTTTGGTGTAATCCCAGCTAAACCAGCGCAAGCTGCCACACTTAGTGGTCCGATTTACATCGATGCTGCTGCCAGCTTAACCGACACCCTACCCCTGGTTGAGACACTTTACCAGAAAAGCAACCCCAACGTCACCTTTATCAATAACTTTGGGGCTTCTGGCACTCTCGCTAATCAAATCCTAACGGGAACAAATCCAAATCCAGCAGTAGATATCTTCTTCTCAGTATCCCAAGCACCGTTAGATATTCTGCAATCTGCCAACAAACTAATAGAAGGAACCAGGCAAGACATACTAAACAACACCTTGGCTATAATCACGCCGATAAACTCAACCATATCTATATCAAGCGTTCAAGACCTATTAAATGTGCGTCAAGTGGTTATTGGTAATCCTGCGTTTGTTCCAGCAGGAGTATTCGCCCAGCAATTATTTACCAATTCCGGGATATCGCAGCAAATCCAACCCAAACTTGTCTTCGGCACGAGTGTGCGTGATGTACTATCATTAGTGTCAACCGATACCACTGATACTATAGATGCGGGCGTTGTTTACACCACAGATGCTCTAACAGCACTTGATAAAGTCAAAATTGCATACACTCCGCCTATCAACGCTTACTCTCCGATTGTTTATGGCTCTGCTGTACTACAACAAACTCAAAACCTAGACGCAGCTAGGGACTTCAACTCCTTTCTGCGCAGCTCTCAAGCGTTACCTGTGTTTCAGGCATCTGGATTCTCGGCTATCCCCGAACCCATGACTACTGGTGGCTCAATAGCAGCTGGTATAGTCGGCCTGATGATGAAGCGAAAGGTAAAGGCAAAAGCCAAAGCGAAAGCAGCAGTGAATTAAAGCTTTTTGGCTGTATTCTCAATCAAAATTGAACTCATAACTGCAAACGGCAATCAACCCAGGTATAATCCTGACTTTTCACGGGATGTGAAAAGTCAGAATTACTTTGGAAGCACCGGGGCAACTGTTCGGCATGAGGACAGGAAGAAATTACGTTCCCTTTCAAAGAGCGATTACCTTTAGCACTGTCTCTTGAATAATCTCCCCAAAGTCGTCTGTATGAAGTAGTGATAATGATTGTTCTCGGTTGCTATTTTTAGATAATGCAAAGTTTTGCATTAATCCAAGAAACTACATTAATGCAACAGCTTAGGCGGCGAACTGTCTGAATTATTCAGCTTTTGAGCAGTCTATAAAATAGCGATCGCTTCCTTTATTTTCCGATCCAGGAAAAAGTGAGTCGAACAGACTGCTCTATTTATTTACTCAGAGAGAGCAGAGACAGCAACATCACAACTATTAACGCTCATCACGATTGAGGCTCAGGGGTTGCCGTTCTTCAACTAGTGGCGGCACATCCTGCCAAAGGCTAATTCCGTCGTATAATCCCGGAGCCATTAAAAATACTTGAACCCAAAGGATATTGAACCACCAGTAAAGCCCTTGGATAATATTTTCCTGACCTACCAGGGATACTGTCACTAAGTAAAACAACACCGAAATTATTAAACTAGCAACAGATGCAACGATACCTTTTGTGGGCTGTGATAGCTCCGTGAAGGGCCACATATTGAATTGCCAAACAAATCCTAAACCAACTGTTGTCCAAATTGCAGCAAAGGTTGGGCCTGTCGTTGTTGTAAACAAATCTAGTCCTAACTGTTTGAGGAACAATTCTGTAATCAAAGTGAGTAACAAAACAATACCTGTATGGAGTAACCCCAAACGTGGCATTCCTAGTTCCAATTTGTTTAAAGGCCAACGTTCAAAGAAACTGCCGAACACTGTCGAACAAGGATACCAATACCAAGGAATGTAAAACGGTTGAAGTCCCCACATTTGTGGCAAAAAGGTGAGTGCAGGGGCAATAAAAAAGATAGCAAAAAAGATATTGATAAAACCGCTTACTGGATGCCAGTTGCGTACTTCCTCAGTGGTGACAATTGTGTTGTCAAAGAAGAACAAACTGGCGGCGGCTGCAATGATTGCTGTTTGTCCCCACAAACCAACAGGTGTATCAGTGAGAATTGCTTTTGCAGAAATTAACTTCCAAGCTTCTCCAGTTATATAAACTAGCGCTAACAGCACTACTAAATTCACTGTTCCTCGTCCAAATCGGGTAGAGGAAAAGCGAGAACCCGGATAGCCGTTGAGGGAAAAACCTAGATGCCACCACCAGACGAAGCATATAGTGATGTAAGTCAACTTTGTTCCCACATTTAGCTGAATAATTTGACCAAAGATGAGTTCAAAAATATAGCTAATGACAGCAATTACAGGAATAAAAAGTAGTCCCTTAAATGGCTGGCTTTTCCAAATGCTCCGCCTCTGGGTTGGGTTTGCAACGCTCATAGTATCAACTTAAATAATGTTGAATTGATTAGGGGCAAAGCATTGGGGTAAATATTCCCTGCGAATGCCCCAGCGAATTTTAGATTTTAAATTTTGGATTGAAGATTCAAAATTTAAAAAGGTCTGAGAGTAAGCAAATTCATTTGTGAAATCAATCCAAAATCTACGATTCTTTATTCAAGTCACTGCATTAATGCATGGGGTCAATCTAAAATCTAAAATCTAAAATCCAAAATCCAAAACTGATTGACCCCAATAGAGAATGCGACAATTACAGCCAAGGATGGCGTGGGGGGTAGACACCATTGAGGAAGTAGTTACCAACAGCGTAATATTTCCAACGGACGGGATCGTGGAGTGTGTGAGCGCGAGCATTTCGCCAGTGGCGATTGTAGTTGAATTGCTCCAATGTGGACTTAGTACCTGCTAGTTCAAACAACTTGTTGGTAGCTAGTAATGCTGCTTCGGTAGCAAAGGCTTTAGCTTCCGCAACTGCGATTGATGCTTCCACTACCTTGGGTTCTTCTAAACCTGATTCGTTGGCGATGTCGAGAAACTCACCTGCACGTCGTAGCAATGCTTCAGCAGCGTGAACCTGAATTTGGACATTGCCTAAGTTATAGAGCGTCAGAGGGTCTTCGTATCCTTTTTCTAAATTGCTGTCAACCCAAGGGCGGGTATGGTTGCGGACAAAGTAGATGGTGTCACGAACTGCGGCTTTAGCAATCCCCACGTCTACGGCGGCTTGGATGATTTGCGCGATCGCACCCATTGGTGTTGCCCTCTCAAAGGCTAAGTAGTGCGGAATGACGTGTTCTGCCTTCACTTTCACATTTTCAATAATGGTAGTGCCGCTAGCAGTGGTACGCTGTCCGAAGCTCGTCCAGTCATCAAGTAGCGTCAATCCGGCGGCATCTCTTTCGACAAATGCCACCACTGTCTTAGCATCTTGACTAGCAATCACGGGAACCCAATCAGCTAGTAATGCCCCGGCGGAGTAATATTTACGTCCGTTGAGTACGAAGTCAGAACCATCTGGTTCTAACTTTGTCTGGACATCAGTAACAGACTTAGTGCCAATTTCTGAGAAGGCATTACCAAAGCGCTTACCTTGTAGAGCTAAATCAAAGAAGAACTTCTTCTGCTCATCTGTACCATCCAAGCGAACTGCTTCCACCATGTAGAGGTGGTTTTGGGGAATTTGACCGAGGCTAGAGTCTGCTTCGGAGATGATTTTTATGACTTCTGCTAAAGTGACATTAGATACAAAAGCCCCACCATACTCTTTAGGAACTGTGATCCCCCACAATCCGCTCTGGGAGAACTTTTGGACTTCCTCAGCAGGCAAACGCCGATTTTGGTCGCGCTCTGAGTCTCCCTTGGCAAACTCAGCTGCTAGTTCGTGAGCGATCGCGATCGCTTCTTGGTCATCCTGAATAATATGTGCCTTCTGTTCTGTATTAATTACTGATGTCATGGTATAATACCTTGATTTTGATTGAGTAATTGATAATTACCAGTGCTATTTGATCAGCACATCCCATCTTGAAGGATGGACATCTTGTCCATTAATGGTTTGAGATGGGCAAGATGGCCATCCTTCAAAACACTTATGGCTCCTTGAGATACTGACTTGCTTATCCTCGAATTGCTTGTCGATCTGCTTTGGATGCAAGGACTTTTTTGTACCGTTTGAGGTCAAGTTCCATTGCCACAATCGGAACTATTGGGCCAAGTAAGCAAATAATTGGCCCAAGATACAAGAATCCCCAGCCAAACCCATAGGAAGCAATAATCAACGCAGAAATAACAACCAAGAAAAATGCTCCAAATCCCAATATCTTGTTTGCGGTTGATTCGTTGTCATCGTCTTCATCTAGGTCTTGATCATCAAGCCCATAGGTCTTAGAAGCATAGGTCAGAACAAAATACATTGCCCTGAGATAAAAGATAGTGATAGTGGCACCAATGACTGCGGTAATAATTGTTTCTAGGGAATATGGGCTATTGGTGGCAGGGCTACCAGCACTAGCAGAAGTTTGAGCATGACAAAGTTGTGCATAAAGAACTGTTAACACCGTACCCAGGATGAAAAACCCAATCCTTTTAGTAATGCCCTGCCATCTAAAAGGTATAACTGTCAACATATTGTCCATAATCAAATAGGTTATTTAGCGTTAGATTCAGATAAATCATGAGCCTGCTTCAGCTTGCTGTAATCAAAACGTTCGGAATTAGTGGCAGCAATGATGATTGGAACTACTGCACTGACAACAACTACGGTATATGTGCTAATCTCTTCTCCTAGAGTCAGGAGGGTGATCACCCCAGCAATTAACCCGCTAATTGTGCCTGCTGTAAATGCAGTTGCATTCATCTTTGTCCAAATAATTGAGAGAATTAGCGGCACAAGCACGGCGGCTCGAATCACAGAGGTTCCCAAAACTAAGGTCACTAAATCGATTCCAGATAGTACAACCGATATCGAAATCAAGGCCGCGATGACCATAGAAATCCGAGTCCAGGCAAAAAGCGATCGCTCGGAAATATTGGGAAATAAGGGCTTAATTACGTCTACAGCCGAAACGGAACTCACAGCCGCGAGTGTGCCATCACAGGTTGAGTAGCAGGCAGAAAGGACGATAATCACGAACAGATAAATCACCCAACTTGGTAATCCCAAGTGCGAGACAAGAAAAGGCCCCAAGGCTGCGGGATCTCCTCCCAAATCTTTTACTAAATCTACCTTCAGAGCAATTCCTGCTAGCCCAATTACTCCTAAACACAGAGCAATTGGATAGTAAAGCGCACCTCCCCAGAAAAAAGTCTTACCTAGTTCTTTTTCTCGAATACCCCAGGCGACTTGCCAGAATTCTTGACCGGCGATGGTTGCTGTAATCAATGCCAAGCAGAATGTTAAGCCAAAACTCTGGAACGCATCGGGTCGAGTGACGGAAAGTAAACCATTACCATTACTCTCCACAGCCTGCCATATTGCTTGTAGACCGCCAACTTGCCCAACTACTGCCGCAGTGACTAAGACTGAGGGTACCATAATTAGTAAGCACATCAGTGTGGAAGTTGACATAGAAGCCCACAGTCCACCCAACATGATGTAGCACAGAATGACAAAAGATGCGATCGCCGCCACAACTCCCTCATTCATCCCAAAAATCGTTGCCACCATCAGGGAAGCACCTTTCAAATTCACCGTCACAATCTGCACAGCCCCAAAAAGGATACCTGCAACTACGACAATCCGAGCTAACTTAGCACCGCCATAACGCACAGATACAAATTCACTAATGGTGTAGCCATGAGGCATCAGTCTTCTGAGCTTTTTAGCGAATGGAATTACAGCAACGACAGATAAACCATTGGGTACTGTAAACCACCACAGTCCCGATAGTCCATATTTGTACGTCACACCAATCGGCAATAAAATACCAATTACCCATGTCCAGACCGAAAGCAAACCCGCAATCCCAAACCCTAAACCCAATTTGCGACCCGCAATCACAAAATCATGGGTGTTCCTCACAAGTTTCCACTTCGCATAGTAGGCGACAATCAACATTGTCAGCCCCATTCCAATTAACGTGATTAAGCCTTCTGTCTGACCAAGGGATGCACTTGCCGTTAGGGTAATTCCTAGCATTACTTTCTCTCCTTTTATTTGTTTCTCTTTTACCGAGAGAATGAAATTGCTTTAGTTATTAAGGTCATGGCATTAATGCTAAATAAGAGAGATAATTGAGAACACTATTTTCGACACCTAAACCACATCTATTTTGAGAACCATAGTTTTTGAAAGTAGTGGAAGCATCTTGCTCCATGATCGTAGTAACGGGTTTTCCGTCCCGCACTACTCAAGTTTCAAAACGGACGAAATTTAACAATTGAGAATTTTGCTGTTGTCGAACACCATCAACAACAACAAATGAACTCTAGCCTTTTATATGAATAATGATTTGAGTTTGGCGAATCGATTTTTGTTAGAGATTTTGAGATGTGTACTAACCGCCTGGTATTTGTATAGTGCTTCGCGCTTGCCATCGGCATCGCTAATTACTATTGCTGTAGAAGTGAGTTTAGGCATTATCTCAACAGCTTGGCTCAGAAAAAGCCGCACCTACAAAGTATGTTGGTGTTAATCTACACCACAACCAACTCATCAGCCTTACGACGATTAGCTTCTAGTTCGTGCACAATCGGAATTACTGTCTTACCAAATGCAGGCAAATCATCCGAGTAGTGTAAGAAGCCACCGAGAATTAGATCAACTCCGACTTCATAAAATTGGCGAATCTTGTCAGCAACTTGATCGGCAGTACCAATCAAGCCTGAACGAAAGCCATCGTTATACTGCACCAAGTCTTCAAAATTGGAATTCGCCCACATTCCCTGATGCTCACGAGTAGAAGCTCCCGCCTGTTTCACTGCTTCGCCAAATCCTTTCACCGCTTCCACATCCGCTTGGGCAATAATATCGCGCAATACTTCATGGGCTTCTGCTTCCGTATCTCGCACGATGATAAAGGAATTCAGACCAAACTTAATTTTGCGTCCTTCAAGACTCGCTAATGCAGACACTTCTGCAATCTGCTCTTTCACCCCTTCTATGGTGTTCCCATTCATAAAATACCAATCAGAGACGCGGCCAGCCATGCGCCGGGCTGCTTTCGAGTTACCGCCTTGGAATATCTCCGGGTGTGGATTCTGATTAATCGGTTTGGGCTTCACCCAACCGCCGTTAATGCGGTAAAAGTCGCCCTTAAAGTGAAATTCCTCCTCTGTCCACAAACCTTTGAGAACACGGATAAATTCTTCGGAACGACGATAGCGTTCGTCATGGTCTAACCAGGGTTCACCATAGATGGTGAATTCATCTTTGAACCAGCCGCTAACTACATTTAGTGCAAACCGACCGTTTGACAGAAAATCAATGCTGGCACCGATTTTAGCAACTACTCCCGGATGCCACAATCCAGGGTGAACTGCTGCAATTAGCTTCAATTTCTTGGTGACTGGAGCTAAGGCTGATACGGTTGTAAGCGCCTCTAGCTGGTATTCAGCGCCATAACTAGCGATAAATCTGGCTTGTGCTAGAGCATATTCAAACCCAACTTCTTCAGCTGTTTGAGCCAGTTGAGCATTGTATTCGTAAGTCCAATCTGTCCGTTGGGGGATTTTGCTTACTACTAACCCTCCGCTAACGTTGGGAATCCAGTATGCGAACTTAATATCTACCATAATTGTGCGTTTGTAATTGAAACTGCTTGGTTATTTGTCTAAGTTTGCTTGTAATCCAACAAAGCCTAATTTTTGATCACTAACAAATTAGCTAAAACTTGATCGGGCAAAATCTTAGTCAAAATCGAAACCTTGAGAGCGGCTGGAAACTACTCTGAGTTTACAAGTAGACAATCTCAGGATGTGATAGTGGCAATATACCATATCTTGACTGTGCTACCGTAGTTATTAATGTATGAGACTTTATCACGATAATTTTTCCGATGTCGTGACTCGATAT
Organism: Nostoc sp.; assembly: GCF_036919555.1. Classification (GTDB taxonomy): domain Bacteria; phylum Cyanobacteriota; class Cyanobacteriia; order Cyanobacteriales; family Nostocaceae; genus Nostoc. The sequence goes on along the minus strand of NZ_JBALCS010000006.1, from coordinate 22,974 downwards.
ACTTAAATTCCATTTCCATATTCCATTTTGGAATACAGCCCAATTTTGCTGAGTGAGTATTTAATTATTTTTAGGACTAGCCCTTTCAAGGTCACTGATAAAATCTCTGCTTTCCTCTCTGCGTTCTCCGTGCCTCTGCGGTTTAAAAGTTATTTATTGAACCACAGAGGCGCAGAGAACACAGAGAAAAGAGGAATTATTATCCAAAAATTTTACCCACCTTGAAAGGGCTAATTTTTAGGACTTACGCATTGACAGAAAATACTAAATATAGTGTGTGATGATAAAAACCGGATCTATCGTCGGGGCAATTCATGAATTGCCCCTACAGTGCATAAGTCCTAATTTTTTATATTTGCTGGCTATGATCATGATTCAGTCAGAGCAACTAGAAATCAGGACTCGACAAAGTATCACTACTATTCCATATCGTGATAAGTAAATGCTTTTCATGTGTCATCTGAAACTATACACAGCAGAAATAAATGTGGTACTGTGAACTACTAAACTACGGTAAAGAGATATTAATACCGTATTTTAGTTAAAATATCGTAAAAAAAGGCACAGGAAAAAGATTTATGCCACTTCAGTTTGGAATTTGGTCGCCGGTGTGTGGTGGATGGTTGCGGGTTGTCAACCATGAGGCTAATTTATCTATTCAAGATTTGGTAAAGCTGGCAGTTCAAGCAGACGAGTTAGGTTATCATTTTTATTACATTCCTGAACATTACTTGAATGCAGTTCATGGGCCTAACTATAATGTTGCTGATGCTTGGATTACAGCAGCTTTAGCAAGTTTAAACACCAAAAATATCAAGATTGTTGCGGCTGTACAACCTGGTTTTAAACTGCCTGCGGTCGTTGCCAAACTGAGTGCAAACATTCAAAATCAACTCAGTAACGGCAGATTCGCTCTGAGTGGTATTGCCGGTTGGTGGAAATTAGAAGTAGAAAGCTATGGAGATATCTGGCTACCCCATAGCGATCGCTACGCGCGATTAGAAGAGTACATTGATGTAATCAAGGGGCTATGGACAGTCGAAGGCTTTAATTACGTTGGCAAGTATTACACGATCGCAGGTGGTATTCTCGCAGATAAGCCTACACCAATACCACCCATTTTCATTGCTGGTGAATCAGACCGGGCGATTGACTTAGCGGCTCGTCAGGGAGATTATTTATTTATCAATGCTGATGAACCAGAAAAAACGGCAGCATTGGTGCAGAAAGTGAAAAGATTGGCTAGCGAGCGCTACGGGCGTCAGATTAAAGTAGCAATGAGTGCGTTTGCGATCGTTCGTGAACATACCGCCGAAGCTGAAGCCAGATTAGAAGCGATTTATCGTTCTGCCTCACAGCAGCAGATTAAGTACTTTCAAGAGCAAATCGATCCTAACGTAGTTGCCCACAACAAACTAGATATCAGTCAAACCATTGAAGCCAATCTCGGTTTATCTGCTCAACTCGTTGGCGATCGCTATACTATTATTCAACGCCTGAAAGAATACGAAGCTGTTGGCGTTGACTTAATAGTACTCAAATTTGAATCTATGACAGAAGACACTATTCGCTTCCATAAACTAGTGATTTCCGAATATACACAGCAAAATAGCTTAATTGCGTTGTAATTAAAAATCTTGCCTTACCTAGCATGAATAAGATTAAACTCGAAGATATTACCCTAAATCACATCAAAATTTTAAAAGCAGTAGATGACTGTGGTAGCTTCTCTAAAGCAGCACAAAAACTAGGGTATAGTCAGGCATTAATTAGTAAAAAAGTCAAGCAAATAGAGGATTGTTTCGGAGTAATTCTCCTAAATCGCTCTCCTGGTTTTATATGCTTGACCAATAAAGGCAAGAAATTAATTTCTCAGACACTTAATGTAGTAGAAACTGTAGAAAATCTGCGAGAAGAATTTCAAGCAACATTTAGCGCTGAAGGTGAAGATTTGATATTGGGAGCTACTAATTTAATCTTAGAAGTCTGGCTCAAACAATATTTACAGCGATTTCAGCTTTGTTTTCAAGGTAGAAATATCAAAGAGATCGGAGTTAAAAATAGCATATTTTTCTCAAACTCTCAACTTATCGAGATGGATCTATTGCTCAACAGTTGCTCTGGATATAAGGAAGAACACCACTGTACTAGATTAACAACTCATAAAATGCTGCTTGTCTCCTTTGGGGCAAGTAAATATCTGAATGAGCATAGCTTAATTAAAATAAATGATATTGATTTAGCTGATGTTGTACTTTTAGATGAGGTTCATTATGAACTATCGAAAAATGGATTTTTGATGAATAAATTAAGTGGTGTAAAGGTACTACATAATTATCAATATTTACTCACCTATACTTCCGAAAATCAAAAACTAACGATTTTACCTGACTTTTGTCAAGCTGATATAATATCTCAATATCAAGTACTAACTCTTCCGATTCAAGATGTTAATGAATATGGCATTTATATTCATGTTCCTCGCTTTAGTGAGTTGTTAATATCCGCAGAGAGTTTGGTGAGAAGTTTTAGACTCGATCAAAATAACTTAGAAAGTTTGCCTAACGTAAATCTAATTTTAGGTAGGCATTCTTCCAAAGAAGAAAATGTTCTTCGGATAGGTATTCAAAGTGATTCCATCGGGCAGCTTATTGCTGGATATGGGACTAAGCATATTTCTGATTTACAGAGAGCATCCTCATCACTGGAAGAGTCTATTTTCAAAAATATTGAAATGAACCGAGATTTCGAGTTACAAATTCTACCGTTCACTTCTGGAGAACAAATGAACCGAGAGATGAAACGGGGAGAACTAGATATTTGTATTTTAGATGATATTTCTCTGTTGAATAATGGTAGCCAATTCTTCGATGATTTAAGTTTTGGCTCTAAATTGATTGGGATTGCTTCGTATAATCTTTTAGGTCAAGATATAAATATTATACTGCATAAAGATTCTTCTATAAACACAGTTCAGGATCTGAAAGGGAAACGAATTTCCACCTTATTTGGTTCAAATGCTCATAGGTTCATCATTACTCTTTTTGATCTCTATGATATGGATGTGAGTCAGGATTGCAGATTAGTGAATGAAAATCCTCGAAAAGCAAGTAAGAGTTTGGCAAATAAAACTATAGATGCTTACGTATGTTGTCACACTTTTGCCTCAATTTTAGAAGGATATGCTTTTCTCAGAAAACTGCCTCTATCTCAGATGGTTAGTTTAAGAATTCCATCAATCAGAGGAATTGTTTGTCGTTCGCAGTTCATTAAAGAAAACCCGAAAATTGTCGTTGCTTATTTACATGATTTAGTAGTTGCTAACTATTGGTTTAATTCATCTCCACTGAAGGCGGCAGATTTATTAACTAAAGTGATTGATGTCAGAACCGCTCAAGTAAATCAGTTTTTTAATCCTGTATTTGGTAATCGCATCGATCCGACCCTTAAACCTCAATGGTCTTGGTTACTTAAAACTTTAAATCGCAGATTGGAAGGAAAATATAGCATTTCACTATTTGATGTAGATTTCTGGATAGATGATTATTTTTTAAGACTTGTCTACAATTTGCTGAATTTAGATTATCACTTTCATCAGGTTTCTTTTGCAAGTGAATTTTCCAGCAGCTATTTTGTAGAGGAACAGTTTAGCCGACACATGAAAGTTCTTTATAATAAATATGATCTACCGCTATATAGCGGTATGGAATTGAGTGAGATATGAGCGCGATCGCTTCGCAGGGCTGCACCTACGCACATTTACTATATATTTTTGGCGTTGCATAAATGCGGGATGAATTAATGGTTGAAACCATTGAAAAATCCTTCCAAATTGGTCGAAATCATCCCATGATTCAGCAACGCCATATTTTTTAATAAATTAGCCAGATTTCTCACTTGTGAGAAAAATGCTGTCTACCCGACTGGCTTTTATTTCTAGGACTTACGCACTGTACAAATTCATCGTGATGTACGTTAACAAAAATAGGTTGTTTCAGGCTTTTCTTAATTATCCTTTGATTGTAAATAGACGATGCTGTAGGGGTAAAGCATGCTAAACCCCTACGAAAGATGTGGTTTTTCACCTGATTCATATTTGGTATTTCTTGTCAACGCGTAAGTCCTAATTTCTTATTTTCGCACAAGTCATTGTTTTGGTGAGAGCGCATTCCACGGTTCTGGTCTAATTCCGCAAACATTAGAGCCGAGGATTTTGCACTTGATTACTAACTAAATCCATACTGGGATTCAAGTTTAATAGTGGGAATAGTCGTTTTCGCTACAATTTTCGGGAAAGGGGCTGCATTTTATGGTAGCTAACTTTCAGTTTAAGTTTAGCAGGTAATGAAAATTAAAATAGTAATTTTACTGGGGTTAAATAATATTATCGTAAGTTATGATACTCCATAATTGATCAGTGAATGCTGACATCATTTCATTCTCTTAGACGGGATGGACACCAATGACATCTGAAAGCGTAGGCATCGCCAAATAGAACTCTAACACCGGGAACGTTTACTAAGAGAACGAGAAGTTGAATTGCGTCTTTGGGAAATGGAAATTAACATCCATGCTACCAATGGGGTTTTTCATCAAACTGTGAAGCATCAGTCGGAAGATTCTCAGAAACCTTGGATGAAAAAAGCTATCCTCGGTAGAAAGCTGTTTGCTCTTGGTGTGGTAACGCTGGTTGCAGTCAGGATAGCCTCAGTGGTAGCTGGGTTTATTATTGTTGCTGCACTGGGGTGGATGTCTTACTAATTATTTTTTGAATCAAAAAAACCAATCTTTAATAAAGGTGTAACTATGATGAGTGAGCAGGTAGTAACTGACAGATTTCTCCAAGATTTAGAGCGTGTTGCTCAAGTGCGATCGGAGATTTCTGTGTGTTTGAGCAAAATTGCTGAAACAATTGATAAAGCTGAATTGGCTGGAGACTCTTCATCAGGAAAACTCAGTTTAGAACGAGATATTGAAGATATTACTGTAGCTAGCAAAAACCTCCGTGAAGGTGTATTTCGCCTTTTGGTCTTGGACGATATGAAACGGGGAAAAAGCACGTTTCTCAACGCCTTAATTGGTGAAAACTTATTACCGAGCGATGTTAACCCTTGTACCGCAGTGTTAACAGTTTTACGCTATGGGCCAGAAAAGAAAGTTACGATTCATTTTAATGATGGTAAAAGTCCGCAACAGCTAGATTTTCAGAGCTTTAAACATAAATATACCATTGATCCGGGTGAAGCTAAAAAACTAGAGCAGGAGAAAAAACAAGCTTTTCCTGATGTTGATTATGCAGTAGTTGAGTATCCTTTAACGCTACTAGAAAAGGGAATTGAAATTGTCGATAGTCCAGGATTAAATGATACAGAAGCGCGAAACGAATTATCTTTGGGTTATGTAAATAATTGCCATGCAATTCTGTTTGTGATGAGAGCTTCTCAACCTTGTACCTTGGGTGAGCGTCGCTACTTAAAAAATTATATTAAAGGTCGAGGATTGACAGTCTTCTTCTTAGTTAATGCTTGGGATCAGGTGCGGGAATCATTGATTGATCCTGACGATGTAGAGGAGTTAAAAGGATCTGAAGAGAGATTACGGCAAGTCTTTAACGCGAATTTAGCAGAATATTGTTCTGTAGAAGGTCAGAATATTTATGACGAACGAGTGTTTGAGCTTTCGTCAATTCAAGCACTCAGACGACGGTTGAAAAATCCTCAAGCTGATTTAGAGGGGACTGGCTTTCCGAAGTTTATGAGTTCGCTTAATACTTTTCTTACCAGAGAACGTGCGATCGCAGAACTCCGTCAAATCAGAACTTTAGCAAGACTTGCCTGCAATCATATCCGCGAAGCAGTTGCTAGACGTATACCATTACTTGACGAAGATGTAAATGAATTAAAAAAACGAATTGATTCAGTAGAACCAGAGTTTAACAAACTCACAGGTATTCGAGATGAATTTCAAAAAGAAATTATCAATACAAGAGACACTTAAGCAAGAACGATTTCCGAATCTTTTCGTAGCTACGTTTTAAACTTAGGTAATACCTTTGAAAATGATTTCTTACGCTATCAGCCGGAATTAAATTTGTTTGATTTTCTCAGTAGTGGTAAACGAGAAGCATTTAATACCGCACTACAAAAAGCTTTTGAGCAATACATCACCGACAAATCTGCTGCTTGGACATTAACTGCTGAAAAAGATATCAATGCAGCTTTTAAAGAACTTTCTCGCAGTGCTGCACAATATGGCGCGTCTTACAGTCAAGTCACAGACCAAATAACAGAAAAGCTGACTGGACAAAACGTTAAAGTAAATACCACTACCACTACTGAAGAAGATAACTCTCCCGGATGGGCAAAATGGGCAATGGGATTGTTATCACTGTCCAAGGGAAATCTTGCTAGTTTCGCACTAGCTGGCGCTGGATTTGATTGGAAAAATATCTTGTTAAACTACTTCACTGTAATTGGTGTTGGCGGGATAATTACAGCAGTGACAGGTATTTTTCTTGGTCCAATTGGGTTTGCGCTGCTAGGTTTGGGAGTAGGATTTTTGCAAGCAGATCAAGCGCGTAAAGAGTTAGTTAAAACTGCTAAAAAAGAGTTAGTTAAACATCTACCCCAAGTAGCACATGAGCAATCTCAGGTTGTATACAATGCCGTGAAAGAGTGTTTTGACTCTTACGAAAGAGAAGTGAGTAAGCGGATTAACGATGATATTGTATCTCGTAAATCTGAATTAGATAATCTGCTCAAGCAGAAAGAAACCCGCGAAATTAATCGTGAGAGTGAGTTCAGACGTTTAAAAACCTTACAGGAAGATGTAATAGCTCAGTTGCAAAAAATTGAGGCGGCATATAGCAATTTATTAGCTTACTATAGCTAATATTTCTCATTATTCTCGACTCTCGTTCCCAGTCTCCGACTGGGAATGCCTACTGGGAGGCTCTGCCTCCGATAATAAGAATATGAGGCGGAGCCTCAATTATCTGCATTACCAGGCGAAGCCTGGGAACGAGGGAATATGCAACAACAGTATGAAAGTTATAAGGATTTAGCGGATTCTCTCAAATCTGCATCTGCATTACTGAATTTAGAACGCAAATCGCAATTGCATCAAGATATAATTACCATTTGCAATCATCTGGTTAATCCTAGTTTTCGCATTGCGGTATTTGGCCCCTTTAATCATGGCAAATCTACCTTGCTGAATGCCATGCTAGGAAATCGTACTTTACCAATTGATTTAATTCCCACCACAGGTGCGGCAATTACTGTCAAATATGGTTCTGATGTGCGAACTCGCATCATGTTGCTAGATGGTACAGAAATCTCCCGCAGTGGCACAGAAGTTTTACAGCAATTTGCAATTCTTGATGGCAATAGGCAGATGCAAAAAGATGTAGCATCTGTGGAAGTTTTTTGTCCGCATCCGTTCTTAGAAACGGGTGTAGAATTGCTCGATTTACCGGGAACAAATGATAGAGATGAACAAGATAGTTTAGTCCGAGAACAACTCTTAAGTGCAGATTTAGTTATCCAATTATTAGATGCACGTAAGTTAATGACTTTAGGTGAACGGGAAAACTTACGAGATTGGCTATTAGATCGCGGTATTAAAACAGTTATATTTGTTGCCAATTTTCTTAACTTACTTGAACCCGACGAGCAAAAACAAGTTCAAAATCGTCTGGTGTTTGTTGCGGAAAGCTTTCGAGCCGAATTACCTCCAGGTTTTAGTAATTTATATCGCGTTGATGCTTTACCTGCCTTAAGAGCCAGATTAAAAGGCGATGTTGCTGCTGCCAATAGTAGCGGGTTAGTGGCTTTTGAAACAGCATTGCAAAATATTGTGGGGATTTTGCAACCAAATCGTGGTAGTGTGCGTTTGCCAAGAGTGCAAGCGATCGCTTCTCAAATCCAATTCTCATTAAAAGCTAAAATTGACCCGATTGCTATTGAAATAAAATCCTTTGATGATAAACAGAATAGCAAAATTGAAATTAAACAAAAAGCAGCCAACTTAATTTATAAAGGTTTTGCTACTAGCGTGGGAGAATTACGTGATTGGCTAGCATTACCCAAGCTACTCACAAAATATCAAGCTGGTGCGGCAGTTGCATTGGCAGAAAATAACTTTAAAGTTTGGCAAACAAATACTCTTAAAAAAGACCTGACTCAATTACAATTTGCTGTGGTGAAATGGCTTTATCAAGCTTACGAATTTTTCCAAGAAGAACGATTGCAAGATTTATTAATTCCCTTTCCTAGCGAACCACAAGTAATACTACCCTCAAAGCCAAGCAATACTGATGATTTGAGTGAACCTGGTTCCATCGCTGTTGGTGGTGGTATTGGTTGGTTGTTAGGCGGCCCGGTGGGTGCTGCTGTCGTCGGAAGTATTTCTTATTTGTTAAACAAGAATATCCAGACACAAGACGAACAATTAGCAAAGGAATCTTATCATCAGGAAGTTGCTAAACTTTGTATTAGTGCAGTTGAAGATTATTTATCTCGCTTCAGCAGTCAAGGGTTAGCAATTTTGGCTGAATATGAGCAGAAATCCGAAAAAGTAATTTGCTTTGAATTTAGTCAAGAACCACTAGAAATTACTAATAGACGGGAAAATTTGCAGCAATTACAAAACGGTTTTAATCAGTTGCTACGAGAATTAGAACAAGTCAAAATTCTCTCAAATCATCAACCTTATAAAGAATTACCAAAATACACGAATACCAATAGAAAATATTCGCCACAACCAAAGAAAGTTAAAACTTCCCCTCAAAAAGATCCTGGTGTTAAGCAACAACAGGAAAATACTGCTAAGAATAGTGAGACAAGGATAAAATCTGTTTCTCCACGTCCAGAAGAGGTGGAGGCGAAATTTCGTTATTGGGAACTCAATGAGGAAATAGCGCGAATGAAAGCAGAAATGCGATCGCCTGGTTTTAAAACTGGCAAACAGCAAAATACAACTCAAAGCAACAAAGCACCCAACCAACCAAAAACCCAGACGGAAAAAGATAAGATTACTCGCGCCTATGGCATTTTAGGATTGCAAGCAAATGCTTCTTTGGCTGAGGTAAAGCAGGCTTATCGAACTTTAGTAAAAAAATGGCATCCAGATTTGTTTGTTGGTAAGCCGCAACTGCTAAAACAAGCACAAGAGAAAATGCACTTACTTAATGAAGCTTACACAATTTTGAGTGAGAAATGAAAAATAAGATACCTGACTTCTCAAAAAAATCAGGTATCTTTAAATTTCATCCTAATTTCATTTCTGGCTGCAAAGCTTAGAGTAAATATAGAATTAGGAAACTGTTAGTTGAGATTTATGCAACTGTTATCTTTAAGGAATGGCTTTTTGGCGTTAACCTTGACTGCGATCGCTTCAGCTGGTAGCTTAATCACAGCCTGTACCAATACTGCTTCCCAGAACCAAAGCCAAGCCCCAAATGCAACCGCTACCAATACTAGCGACAAGCAGATGAATCACAGCATGGGAATGGATTTAGGCCCAGCCGATGCTAATTTTGATTTACGGTTCCTCGATGCTATGATACCTCACCATCAAGGGGCTGTGGAAATGGCTAAAGAAGCGCAGCAGAAATCAAAACGTCCTGAAATCAAAAAGCTAGCAGACAATATCATCAAATCGCAGAACCAAGAAATCACTCAGATGAAGCGGTGGCGACAAGCTTGGTATCCGAAGGCGGGAGATAAACCAATGGCTTATGACAGTCAAATGGGGCACATGATGGAAATGTCCTCTGACCAAATGAAAACTATGATGATGAGTCAGAACTTAGGTGCAGCTGATGCTGAATTTGATCTGCGCTTTATCAATGCGATGATTCCTCACCATGAAGGGGCTGTAACAATGGCAAAAGATGTTTTAAGTAAGTCTAAGCGCCCTGAAATCAAGCAATTAGCCCAAGAAATTATCAAGGCACAAAATACAGAGATTAAGCAAATGCAGCAGTGGCGAAAAGCCTGGTACAACCAGTAAACCTAAGTATCTGGGTGGATATGCAAGCAACTGAAAAGTACAGCTTGTTTGTTATTAGGAGCATTCATCCGCTGCAATGCTTTTGTTATGCTGCATTAGTTATTACTACAATCGAAATGTATGTCTCAATGCTTGGTCAATATTTGCTGTTGGTAGTGAGCCAATTACTTGATAAATTGCGGAGAGTGTAATTGTTGCCAAGTTATCAGCCATTATTACTGAATCTGCTAACAGCCCTGATTGTTGTCCTTCTGGGGAACTTAGCATTATAGTGACACGGCTAGGATGTCCTGCTCGAAACATCTGGCTGGTAATCATAGCAACGATAAGTTGGGGCAAACCTATCTGCAAATTATCTGCTTGCACAATCAGAGCAGGTCCTGTTTTGGCAGTAGTCAGGTTAGAATTTGGAAATAGTACCAGAACAAGATCACCTCGCTTAAAGGTTTGTTTTGGCTGCGTCATAGTTGTCATAAATACTCATTTCCGGGCTATCCCAATCCTCTGCAAAGATTGCTAGATGCGATCGCAAAATCTCAGCCTGTGCTTTGTTAATTCCCTGAGAAGCTAGGTCAATTTCATCTTGCTGATTTAGCTCTAATACAGGCAATTGCTGCAAGAGTTGAGGCTGACTAATCTCAATTAGGACTCCTAGTTTCTCGGCTAGCTCCAGAACGTTATTGCTAAAATCAGCAGATCCAGCAACAATACCAGCAATTGTACTAGCAATCACCAACAGTTTCCCTAAACGGATTTTAATTCTCTCAGGCTTTTGCTTCTCAGGTGTACTAATATCCTCTTGTAAGTCTTCCAAATTCACGAGAGCATCTTCACGTTCAGATTCTGGAAAACCTTGTGCTATCTCGCGTAGAGAGCCAATCAGCCTGGTAATTTCGTTAATGTTATGTCCGATATTCTGAGAGAAGTTGGAAACAGTACCGCTACCACTTTGAACAAATCCGATATTGGTAGCATGTATTGTGGTTTTGTTAGTAGGTTCTTTCTCAGCCATTGTTTTAACAATCTCTATCAAATTTGTATTATTCTGACGTAACTGCTCCCGGTATAACACAATTAGCTCTTCCTTATCTTGTAGCCTCGCTTGATGTAATTTTTCTGAGAGCTTCAGATGCCTAGTCCACTGACTATATTCTCACGCAAAGAAACAAAGACGCAAAGTTATATATTTGCGTCTTTGTTTTTTTATCCGAAATCATTTTCAGATCTATATCATGTCCGCTTGATTGCTTATTAAACCCGAAGAACCCCACCCCGCCAAAGCTATGCTTTGTCTCCCCTCCCGAAAAGCGGGGAGGGGTTCTTTTATTATGGGTAATCTGGCGGACATGATATTACTTATTAGGCTGAGGAGTTAGCCGCAGATAGGGTTTAACTTCCTTGTACCCTTTGGGGAATTTCTCTTTGAGTACTTCTGGATCTTTGAGTGATGGGACAATTACAACATCCTCGCCATCTTTCCAGTCAGCTGGTGTCGCCACGCTGTAGTTATCAGTCAATTGCAGAGAATCAATCACCCGCAAAAGTTCATCAAAGTTGCGTCCCGTGCTGGGGGGATATGTGAAAGTGAGACGGAGTTTCTTGTTGGGGTCAATCACGAAAACCGATCGCACTGTCACCGCCGCATTAGCATTCGGGTGGATCATGTCGTAAAGGTCAGAAACCTTGCGATCGGCATCTGCCAAAATTGGGTAGTTAAGGGTAGTGCTTTGAGTTTCTTCAATGTCTCCTACCCAGCCGTTGTGGGATTCAACGTTATCAACGCTAAGTGCGATCGCTTTGACATTGCGCTTGTCAAATTCTGGTTTGAGCTTGGCAACTGTGCCGAGTTCTGTTGTACAAACAGGTGTAAAATCAGCAGGGTGAGAGAACAGCACAACCCAGCTGTCACCTGCCCATTGGTAAAAATCGATGTCGCCGTGTGTTGAGGCTTGCGTAAAGTTGGGTACTGTATCACCTAGACGGAGAGCCATGTGAGATTCCCTGTAGTTAGAAAGGCATATATATTCTAGTATGCCATCATGACATAAAACTCCCATTTCCCAATCGGAGTTTAGCTGTTTGAAACAAAATTTTAGGTTGTCAACACTCTCAGATAAGAGACGTGAGGGAGGTAAAATCTATTGACTAAAATACACATATATGAGCTAAATTATTATGTTTTCCCTACAAATTTTTCTTTAAATAGAGGATTGCAAGTATCAGGGTGATGTCTAACAACAAGCCATTGCACGTCTAGGCATATTGCGTTGCAGAATTACCACATTATTGCATAATTACAATAAACTTTCTTAGTATAGATGCAATATTGTGAGAAGTTTCTAACAGGATGTTTTAAAAGTATTGGGCGAATATAATAGAGCCTCCGGCACGCTGACGCGAACGCAACTATACAAGCAAATTCCACCTCCGTGGAAAGTTTGCAAAATCAAGGGTTTGCTAACCTGTGGAGGCAGGTTTTGTCTGTGTAAATGCGACTTCTAGTCGCCCAGGCGAGTAACTTATTATTTTTGAATTAATCATGATATTAATATTTTTGGTTATTGGTGTTATCCTCAGCACAACTGCGAGTTTTGTTTTTGGAATTCCCTGGTTGATGCCGATTTTCGGTGCTGCTGTTCCCTATCCCATTTTATTTTTACAAGTACGTCGTCAACAATATAAAAGTGCTTTTTGGTGGATGTTACTGTGGGGAGTGTTGCAGAGTATTGCCATAATTGTAGCAATAGCGATTGCACCAGAAACAGCCGCAAAAGTCATCCTCCGTGGACAGTCATACACTACAGAAATGTTGTACTGGATTCGCACGGGAGAAGGTTCAGAAGGTTCACTCAGTTTATTTTTACCAGCGCATTTATTGCAGTACGGGATTTTTTGTATTCTCTGCGTTGTCACCTTAAGTAGTGTGGCATTGATATTTGGCACTTGGATGCTGAACTACATGAATTTTTATGTTGCAGAATTGGTGAAAGTTAGTGCTAAACCTTGGTTAGCAGCCATTTTAGGGTGGTATCCTTGGTCACTTTTGCGGATAATCGGGTTTATCGCCACTGGGGTAGCTTTAGCTGCATTAGGATTAAATCTAATAACTCGCATCAGAGGCGAAGTTCCTAAATCTCCCTTTCCTAAAAATTATATGTTAATTGGGATTGGTTTTGTGATTGCGGATATCGTTGTCAAAGCAGTTCTAGCCCCTATTTGGCAAAAACTGCTATTGTCTGCGTTGGATTAAATTCATTTGTTTGCCAGAATTTTTTGGTAGGCTTGGATTGTTTGATTTGCGATCGCATTCCAGCTAAAACAGCCGCATTACCATTGGGGTGGATCATGTCGTAAAGGTCAGAAACCTTGCGATCCGCATCCGCCAAAATTGGATAGTTAAAGGTGGTGCTTTGAATTTCTTCGATGTCTCCTACCCAGCCGTTGTGGGATTCAACGCTATCAATGCTAAGTGCGATCGCTTTGACATTACGCTTGTCAAATTTCTTAACCAAAATTTTTACCCACCTTGAAAGTGTTAATAATTATGACTTACGCACTGTACAAATTAATCATAATATGTATTACGCAAAATGACCGTTTCAAGCGCTGAACACAACCCTAATTTGGTCGCATATTGACTCCCTTAAAAGTAAATAATTTTACTGGAGTATTTGATGAAGTCTTAAACAATTTATGTTTAAGACTTTATTTATAGTCTGAGTTTATCAAATTTGTGTAAAAAGATTACTGAATGTCTGAAGAATAGATTGATGCTACTGTTAGCCAAGGTTAAACTAGTAATAATATGAACAGGAAATCTTTTTGTCCTGAGAACTGGAATGACCGCTAATAGTTTATCAATTAGTCAGGAATATCCACATTTGGTTATGTCTCAATCTAGACCGCTAAATGTGCAAATTGCACAAGAAGAGGTTTATAGCTTCTTTGTGGAAATTGTCAAAAAACTGTCGCCAGATGATGTTTTACGGGAGTTCAAAGGTTTATTTATAGACGGTCTTGATTCACAGGATTCCCATTCTATACCTGTGATATACAGCATTTTTTTAAATGATAACGAACAGGAGTTTTGTAATACACTTAAGCGTTGTAGTTATATAATAATAAACAACTGGACAACCAATAGAAAAGACAAATATATCCCAGAATTAGTTAATTTATTTGCTAATCCAAACCTAAAAGTAAAGAACAATAATTTTCCAGCCATAAATAACTGTAAAAGCTGGCTAGAGAATTTCATAAACAGCAAAGACTACCAAGAATTAAAATTATTTGCTGGTAAACATGAGGAATTATCTAAAGGTCATTGGGCTAATCGCTACAATTCTTATTTATTAGTTGATCAATCTGTTAACGAGAATAATTGCCGAGATCAACAAGAGGCTGCCAGAAAGCTTTCTAGACAGATGAAAGACAAATTTAAGTTTGAATTAGCAATGTATATTGCTCGTTCTCAATCTGCTGTCTCAAGCACAACACGCTACACAAATCCCAGTATTTTGGGAGATAATGTCCTGCATTTAATAAAAGCAATTGTTTTAAAAAAGGGTGTGTTTAGCTATGAGAATATTGCCAATATATTTGTCAAACAAACTCAAGAGCAAACTCTTAAAGAATTTAAAATTAGTATAGAAAAATATCTATTTTTTTCTGTAGATAATCAAAATTTAGTCGAGAATTTACGGCGGCAGTTCGCAGAAAATTTATCATTATGGAAGAAAGATTATAGTCAAGAAATTATCACTAAAGAATTGTTCTTGAGAACCTGTAATCGAGTAATTGATTGTTTGACAACAGAAAATGGAAAAGAACCTTCGTCGTTATTTATATTATTGCTTGCTCCGGGTCACTCTCTAACATTGGTGATTATATTGCTGAAGACTATTTTAATTTGTAGAAATTCCCGCAGGCATTTAGAAATTAGGATTGCTCATCTGATTCGTTATTACGAAAAATATCCTAAAGATGAGTGTAAGTGGGTAATCAATTTTATGGAGATTTTTAATATCACGTTTGCAATATATGCGGAAAACGTAGAATATAACTTGATTAAGATGGAAGAAAACCAAAGCAGTAATCCGCAGTTAAATCTGGATGGTTATCGTGTGTTTTCACAGATGAAGGTAGATAGACAAAAATGAGTGTCGCCTGATTTAGGATTTAGCAAGGCGTTCATCTAAGCAAGCCAGAGCAGCACCCGCAGTTTCAGCTAGAATACTAATGAGTCGATATAGAGCGATCGCACTAAATACTAGGGCAGATGGAAAGTGGTGTCGCAAAAGTTCATATGCAGTCGCTTCAAACACACCTAATCCACCAGGCGCACCTGGAATGATAAACCCTAACAACCAAGCGCAACTAAAAGCCCCTAACAACAAAGGAATTTCATTTACATTCAACGAACCGAGGGCGAACATAGTTAATATAAACCCAGTTCCACGCAGTCCCATAAAGCCCAATTCTCCTAACAAAGGTCGTAGGGGATAGCTTTTAAGACTGAAGGGAACAGTTGACTCAGTGCTAGTAGCAGACTTTTTTGCTTTCAATCTGTACAAAAAACGAATAATTGGGTTTAAAAACCAGGGATGAATAGCACAAAGAACTACAGCTAAACTCAGAAATTGTAGTATTTGCAGAACAAGGGTAGCATTAGCTGCCGCAAATTGGCTACTGCATAGGACAATGATGATTAAAGCAGCCGCTAGCATCAGTAGGGGTTCCAGCAAAACGCTTAAGGTAGCTGCACCAGCAGAAACATTGGCATTTTTGGCGGCTACAATTCGCCCGTAGTGATGCCAGATATTACCTGGTAAATATTTAGCTATGTTAGTTTTGAGGTAAACTTGGATGAACTGGGTAGATGATACAGGTTGACTTAACTCTTGCAGAATCCAAGTCCAGATCCAGCCAGCCCAAGTATGTGCTAGTAAAGTGATGCCTGTAGCGATCGCCATAATTGCCCATCCTACCCCATCAATGCGGATAGCAGTCACTTCAATCCAATTATCCTTCAGAGCTTTCCCTAAAAAAAACAGCGTTCCCCCCAAAATTATCCAGCGTAAAAATTGCTTCATAAATTTAGTAATTTAACGGTTAGAGCAACAAGGGCTGAATGCCTCAACTATTAGACTACATCAGCTACCTATTCAAAGCTTTTGAAGTATTAAACAGGTTGATGTAGTTCTTTTTACGAACACTATATTACTTTATTTTATATCTCTCTATAGTTAGATAAAAATATTCTATTATTACTAATTAAAATGTGGCCTGCGCTAGAGGTAAAGTTAATTTTATTATTCATATCCTTAATAGAGGTTATGGAAAGTGAGCGAACCAAAATAAGCACAATAACTTGCTGACCAATTCAATGATTCAGCAAATTATTAGCTTATTAATATTTTGGCAAGGAGGACTACGTGAACGCAGTGAGAGTATTCTTGAAAAAAATAAGATTGCGCCAAATATTAACTATCTTTTTAGCTGGACTATTGTTGATAGTTAGCACTGCTTGTAGTGGGGCAAATGCTCAAGGTGCAAATCCACAAAATCCTGCTGTACAAGCTGGTGGAGCAAACAATCCTTATAAGAATGGTGGAGACAAGTATACCAACTATAGAATGTCCACCGATCCGAAAATAGCAAACCCAAAAGCCAATCAGGGACGCGACCAAGCTAGCTTACAACCAAGTTCGCAATTGTTGATTGCTACAAATAAAGAATCTGAGATACTTTATCCTGGTGGCGAGACTTTAGCAGGTCGAGTCGAGAAAGAAGCAGAGCTGCCACTGATCACAGATAAAGACTTCCGACAACCTGAACCAGGTGGTTTGATTCAGAATGAATCAAATGTAGGAGAGCGGGTTAAAGATCGTCTTGAGACTGTAAAAGAGGCTGTTGAAGAAGCTTCCGGCTTTTTGAAAAACAAGCCAGATGAAGTTAAAGCAAGACCTTAATTACAACCAAGTCCAGCACTAGACAGATAAAACTATTATTTTGTCTGAATGCTTGTGATGTAAAATTAATTACAAATGCTATCTTGGTTGAAGTTTAACTTAGTCAGAAAAATGCAAGGAGTTAGAAGTATGAAAAAAGCAATGAATTGGCTGAAAAACATTCGTCCCTTGAAAGTTTTAACTGTTTTTTTAGCAGGAATCTTTCTATTTATGACCCAGGCTTGTGGTGCTCCAGGAATAGCAACACAGCCGCCACAACCTGGCGCTCAAGCACCTAATATAGAACGATACGATTCCACAAAAGATTATCCTCTGAATTCTCCGGCTGGTGGGATGAATAACTTTAGTGATGTAGATCCTAGAGCGCAAGATGAAAAGGCAGCGAATGACAGAGCTGATGCGCTGGCAAAAAATTCTCAAAGGAATATTGATCAGAAAGGAATTGACAGCTCAGAGCAATATGGTCAAAATTACAAACAAGGTACATCCCTTGGTGAAAGAGTGAAGAACCTGGGTGAAGATATCGGCAGTTCAGCTGAAGAAGTTCGGAAAGGTCTTGTTAAGGGAACTCAGCGAGGAATTGAAAATATCAAGGGTAATACCCAGAATGCTGCTGAAGACGTGACAAAAAATGTTCAGCGTGGGGCTGAGGATGCTGGCAAAAATGTTCAGCGCACAGCTGAAGATACAGGCAACGCAGTCAAGAGGACAGTCAAAGACGTTGATTGAAATTAGTCATTCAATGTCTTGCAAAAATATGAAAGCGCCCACAGATATTTAGTCTGGGGCTACCCAAGCAAAGCCTGCATAGACAGGCTTTGCTTGGGTTATAGGTAAATGACAACTTGATGCATCCGCTTTTGGGAAATCTGCGATACACTCTTAAGCGATAATCATTTACAAAAACCGTAATAAAAAAAGGAGCCTGACTCAGACTCCTTAATAAAAAACTAGTAATAGAATTGTGACTACTTAACAGTCACCTTACCGCCAGCTTCTTCGATGCGCTTCTTAGCATCTTCAGCAGCATCCTTAGCAATACCTTCTTTAACTGCCTTGGGCGCAGCTTCTACCAAGTCTTTCGCTTCTTTCAGACCCAAACCGGTCAATTCCCGGACAATCTTCAGCACGGCAATCTTCTTATCAGCTGGGACTGATTCAAGAATCACTTCAAACTCAGTTTGCTCAACAACTTCCTCAGCAGGAGCAGCACCACCACCACCAGGCATCATCATCATGCCGCCAACGGGTGCAGCCGCACTTACGCCAAAAGCTTCTTCAATTTGCTTGACTAACTCAGAAGCTTCCAGCAAAGAAAGGGTTTTTAGTTGTTCTAAAATTTGATCGGTTGCAGTAGACATGGATATAACTCCTGTAATTTTGATTATTTATTTGTCATGGGTCATTGGTCTTTAACTATAGACTCTTGACTCTTAACTCTTGACTGATTAACCACGAAGTCTATTCAGCAGGGCTTTCAGTGCTGCTATCTTGTACAGCAGGGCTTTCGGTACTGCTATCTTGTACAGCAGCGGTTTCGGTACTGCTATCTTGTACAGCAGGGCTTTCGGTGCTACCACCACTTTGCTCTTG
Source organism: Nostoc sp. (assembly GCF_036919555.1). Lineage (GTDB taxonomy): Bacteria > Cyanobacteriota > Cyanobacteriia > Cyanobacteriales > Nostocaceae > Nostoc. The sequence continues at coordinate 4,396 of NZ_JBALCS010000006.1, read as the reverse complement.
GTCGGCCACAGCCTGCAAAGCACGAGCCAGTGAACCAGGAACTTCGTTGATACCCACAGCAATCTTGGTAGCCAAAGCGTTGATAGCTCCAGCAATTTGTGCTATGAGTTGTTCCTTAGATGGCAAGTCTCCCAGTATCTTGACATCCGGTTCTTTGAGTAGACGACCTTCCAGAACACCACCGCGAAGTTCTGTCTTCTTGGTGACTTTTTGGAATTCTTGGTATGCCTTAATTGCCGATGAAAAATCTTCTTTTACCAGCAAAAAGGCGGAAGCACCGTTGAGCAATTCCGACAGTGGCTGCCATTTTTGATCATCTTTAATGGCAATGCCCATTAGGGTGTTCTTCGTCACCTTACAAACGGTGCCACTAGGACGCAGCCGCCGCCGTAAGTCTGTGATTTCAGAAACCGTTAGCCCCTGATAGTCAATTACCAGTGCCAGAGTTGACTCACTCAAAGTAACTTTGAGGTCAGCTACTATCTCTTTTTTATTTTCTAGTGTTCTACCCATTCCAATCTCACCTCCTTAAAACAATCGGTGATTGCCCTACTTGTGCGTTTTTTTTAAACTGAACCCAAACAACAAACCCCAGCTAACTTAGCCGGGGTTGAGTATTAAGACTCCTGATACCATAGTTATCACACCTTTACGAGTGATAATTTTGACAATTAGAGTTTTAACCTCGGCAGGATATTAAGCTATTAGCACCTGCTGTCTCCGGCTTTGCTATTTAGTTTAAAGTTATGAGTGAGTAGTTAGAAGTTAGTAATTTTATTCCTAACTCCTAACTCCTAACTCCTAACTCTTAGTTAACCTACTTCGCTCAGTTTCAAATCTCGTAGGGCGCTGATATCAACTTTAATCGATGGCCCCATTGTGGCAGCTACATAAAATGTGCGCCAATAACGACCTTTAGCTCCTGAAGGACGGTTACGGTCAATCGTCTCCTGCAATGCCTTCAGGTTGACTAACAAATCTTCAGGCGAGAAAGTTGCCTTACCAAACATAACATGGACAATGCCAGTTCGATCAGCTCGGAATTCTAATTTACCAGCTTTGAATTCTGCGATCGCACCTGCTAAATCAAATGTCACGGTTCCACCCTTGGGCGATGGCATCAAACCACGCGGACCAAGCAACTTACCCAGCCTTGCCACCTGTGGCATCACATCGGGTGTAGCAATCAGCTTGTCAAAATCCATTCTACCTTTTTGGATTTCGTCAATCAGTTCTTCTGATCCGACTATATCAGCACCAGCGTTGCTTGCTTCGTTTACCTTTTCGCCTCTGGCTATCACCGCCACCCGAACGATTTGTCCTGTACCTTTGGGCAGTGCTACCGTTGTCCGCAACTGTTGGTCTGTATACTTAGGGTCAATTCCCAGCCGGATATGTGCTTCAGCCGCTTCGGCAAATTTAGCTGTTGCTGTGTCTTTGAGAAGGGCTAAAGCCTCTAGGGGTTCATAGTCCTTATCTTCTACTTTTGCTTGCAGCGTCTGCAAACGACGCGATATTTTTACCATTTTTTTCTCCTGGGGTAATTCCGAAGCTTCGCCTCTCCCCCGATACAATTTTGGATTTTAGATTTTGGAGTAGGAAGTTAAAAGTGAGGAATCAGGAGTTACTAAATTTAAAACTCATAACTCATAACTTTTTTACTCTGTGACTGTTACACCCATATTCTTAGCCGTTCCTGCCACAATCTTCATTGCCGCGTCTATGTCGTTGGCATTGAGATCGGGGAGTTTCGTTTGGGCTATTTCTTGCAATTGTGCTTTGGTAATTGACCCAACTTTCTTTTTGTTGGGTTCATTCGAGCCTTTTTCAATTTTCGCCGCCTTCCGAATCAGCACTGATGCTGGTGGCGTCTTGAGTACAAACGTAAAACTCCGGTCTTCAAAAACCGAAATTTCTACAGGTATCACCATTCCAGCTTGATCTGCTGTTTTGGCGTTGTACTCTTTGCAGAACATCATGATGTTGACGCCGTGTTGACCCAATGCGGGCCCCACTGGCGGTGCTGGGTTGGCTTTTCCAGCATTCAGGGCCAGTTTAATGACCGCTACTATTTTCTTCGCCATTTGTATTTAGCTCTGTTTCTCTACCTGATTAAATTCCAATTCTACTGGTGTATCCCTGCCGAAAATTGAGAGCAAGGCTTTAAGCTTATTCCGCTCTGGAGAAACTTCAATCACCTCGCCTTCAAAGTCTTTAAATGGACCAGAAAGCACCATTATCTTATCACCAGTAGCCATGTCAATTTTGAGAACCGGCTCCTGTTCGCTGGTTTGTTTGAATATACGTTCGACTTCTGAAGAACTCAGTGGTATGGGGTGGACATGACCTCGACCCTTACTGCTACCACGTTTTTGTTCTGAACCGACAAAGTTAATTACATGGGAGGTGTTTCGTACAACCTGCCAGGTATCATCATCCATCATCATCCGCACCAGCACATAGCCAGGGAAAACTTTTTCTTCTGTATGCTGGCGACTGCCATCTTTGCGGATTTTCACCGCTGGCGTCTGCGGAATTTCTACCTGAACAATTTTGTCAGCTACATCAAAAGTTTGAATGCGTTGCTCTAAATTAGTCTTTACACGCTTTTCACAGCCTGAGGCTACTTGCACGGCATACCAGCGTGTTTCTTTTGACGCTGCTTCTGCTGTTTCTGCTGTTTCCTCCGACTGCAACGTTGAGTTGCGAGGTTCGTTTGTTGCAAAAGTCATCAGAACACCTGTTTTGCTGCCCAACCAAACAATCCATCAACCAAGTATATCAAAGATGCGGAGAGTGCCACCATTAGCAACACAGCCGCGGATTCGCTAACTATCTGTTTCCGACTGGGCCAAACTACTTTTTCAAGTTCTTCTTTGGTTCCCTGTATGAAGTTGCCCAAGCTAAACCCATTTGTGTTTTCTGGCAATTCTGCTTCACTTTTTTTGGACACGACCGTTTATCCCCCGTTTGTACTCAATTTTGGATTTTGGATTTTAGATTTATCCTATGCCTTAAGGCAAAGGCGCTTAATTTTAGATTTTAGTTTGTCGATTTTAAATTTCTTCTCAATCCCTTCTCCCAAGGGGAGACGCTGCGGGTACGGGTGACGCTCCTATGTCGCTAACAGCAGTTGCTCATGGGGGAAACGCCCAATACTACACTGCTTCACCAAAATCCAAAATCTCATCAAATCTAAAATTCGGTCATCCAGGTTTACAGTTTCGACTCTATTTCACTTCCTGAAAGCAAAACAACTGCAAACACAATAAGTTTACCCGAAATTATTAGCGCTAACTGCTATATTAACAGCTGCGTAATTATTTCGGGCTTTTTTTTTGCTTTTGAGCGCGCCCTGGAGGACTTGAACCCCCGACATCAGGTTTTGGAGACCTGCGTTCTACCAACTGAACTAAGAGCGCACAAGCTGTTTTGGATTTAGTCATTGCGCTGAACTAAATTTCAGTTTAACGCAATATCCATTTTTTATCATACCTTAATTTTGTCAGGAAAACAAGTTAGCGGCAGATGCCGCTTGATGCTTCTCCCATACTTTTGAAGGACGAATCACAAAGGGCGGTCAAACCGTTGCTTAATCCGGGTTGCCTTACCTACGCGATCGCGGAGATAATACAGTTTAGCACGGCGTACTTTACCGCGACGTAATACTTTGATGCTGTCAATCCGGGGAGAATGCAACAGAAATACCCGCTCGACGCCCACGCCTTGAAAAACCTTACGAACTGTAATAGTTTCGTTGATGCCACCGTTCCGCATGGCAATCACTACTCCCTCGTAAGGTTGTACGCGGTATTTTTCGCCTTCCTTGATTTTCACTCCCACTTTTACGGTGTCGCCCACATAAATGTCGGGCAGATTCGATTTTATCTGTTCCGCTTCAATCGAGCGGATAATCTCTTGAGCATTCATAGTCTTTCTGTCTGCTTAAAAAAAACTCACAATCATCAATTATAAATCGATAATCCTCTTTCAGTCTACTTATTGGGATTGATAACAGCAATTCTCATTCTGATAATGATTATTATAATAAACTAATGAACTGGAACTATCCAAAATTTTGAGTTAAAGGTATGGTTTTTGTATCTGTTTAATTTGTAAGCGTAAGGGCTTTTTTTGAATCAGCCAGGAATTTTCGACGAAATAAGCTGTTGCGCCTTTAATTTGCACTAATAACCCAAGTTGCTAGTTATTGATTCAGGCGATCGCTTTGTGCAAGAAAATTCCCTCCAGAGATGAAAAACGGAGGGGAATATGTTAAACGAAATAATTACTGTCTATGCTATAGGACTAATATTTGATTTCTGAAAAAGCTCCGTACATTTGAAGAGTGTCAAAATCAAAGGTAGTGTGTCGGATAAACCACTCAAACATCCAT
>NZ_JBALCS010000005.1:0-23847 GCF_036919555.1 Nostoc sp. | reverse complement strand
CAGCAGAAGCCGCAATTAGCTTAGATAAAGCGATCGCTGTTTCCCCAGAACTGACAATTGCCAAAGACAGCAATCCTGCTGTTGTGCCTCCTGAAGGAAACTTGGAATCTATTGCCGCAGCAGAAGCCGCAATTAGCTTAGATAAAGCGATCGCTGTTTCCCCAGAACTGACAATTGCCAAAGACAGCAATCCTGCTGTTGTGCCTCCTGAAAGAAACTTAGAATCTATTGCCGCAACAGAACCCACAATTAGCTTAGATAGAGCGATCGCTGTTTCCCCAGAACTGACAATTACCAAAGACAGCAATCCTGCTACCATTGTTGTGCCTCCTGAAGGAAACTTAGAATCTATTGCCGCAACAGAACCCACAATTAGCTTAAATAGAGCGATCGCTGTTTCCCCAGAACTGGCAATTGCCAAAGACAGCAACCCTGCTGTTGTACCTCCTGAAGGAAACTTGGAATCTATTGCCGCAATAGAACCCACAATTAGCTTAGATAAAGCGATCGCTGTTTCCCCAGAACTGACAATTGCCAAAGACAGCAATCCTGCTGTTGTGCCTCCTGAAGGAAACTTAGAATCTATTGCCGCAACAGAACCCGCAATTGGCTTAGATAGAGCGATCGCTGTTTCCCCAGAACTGGCAATTGCCAAAGACAGCAACCCTGCTACCATTGTTGTGTCAGATGAAACCGAAGAAGATATAGTTATCGATGAGCCTGTGAGTCCTGTGTGGCTCAAAGGTGAGACGGCAGAACAGATTTTACAAAATTTAATAGATTTAGCTTTACCCGCTTCTGAACCTCTGCCCAAAGATGAAAAGGTTACAGATTTTCCAGCAACAGAACCACCGCTACCATTACTGCTAACTTTAAGTCAGGATACTTACATTGCTCGTTGGGGACAAGCTCTGACAATCAATGGAGACATAGAACTCAAAGAAAAGACAAATCTAGATCAGGCTGAAACATTATCCCCAAAAAGCTTGCGGGCACTTGAACTAGGAATTGAACTGCGATCGCCCAAAAACTCGAAAATCTTGACCGAGGTACGGCAACCCTTGCCAGATCAGGAATTGCCCTTTACCATCAATACCTCAATTGATATTCCTGCCGACTGTGAATCTAAGTTAATTTTGGCAGATATCAGTTTATATGGCAAATTCGCCGATGTTGGTGAAGTCATCCGGTTAACCAGCCAGTCGTTCAGCATTACAGCAGATATCAAAGAATTACTGGCGATCGCAGCCGTAGCAAAACCTAGTACATCAAATGGAAATGGCCTCATAGTACCATCGGACTCATCTGCTACTTTCACAGAACCAGAGGCAGCTATCAGGCTTGATTTGAAACTATTCAATCTGGTCAAGATTCCAAAAACAGGCCAGTCTCTAATACTCAATCCATCCCCAAACACACCCCTACCTCCGCAAATTAACCTGGAAGTTCTGCGAGAAGCCACCCTGCGGACATCTAAGCTGAAGAATTCAGGCACTTCACCTCAATTACCGAAACTGCCCCCTGTTCAAACCGATGCCAACACTCCCACAGATGTTATTACAGAGCCCCCTACACAGGAGGAGCTTCTAGAAAAGAATGCTACTATAGCTACCATCAACTTGGAGCAGTTGGTCATCAGCCAACGTCGAATGCCAATACTCGACACTACTTTTCCATACTTGAGACGGCTACAAGCTTTGCCAGGTGATGCAGAGGAAGTAAAAAGCAATGTCCCCCCAGATGCATTGCAAGTTCCAGCTGCTGAAGACTTCCCGCAGTTGGACGCAACTATAGCTGAAGCTGAAAATACACCTGAATTAGTAGTAGGTGATGCACCATCTCAGAAGGAATTTGTTCCTGAAGTAGAAGCCCAACCAAATGCACAATTCCAAGAGGAATCTGTTGGTGATGTAGAAGCCCAACCAAATGCACAATTGATTACAACGGGGAACCTTTACTCATCTCCTTTACTCAGGAAGTGGATGCAGAGCCAAGGATACTCTTTGCCTGAATCTCTCAGTGATCTGCAAGCTCAAGACTACGATAACTATCTTCTGGCGCAGCAGACGCCGCTTTCTCTAAGTGCAGAAAATGCGAATGTTGATGCCAACTTGCCGTTAAACCTAGATACCAACACGGAGAAGAATCTGAGCGACCCCAGCCTTCGCTCAGAACTTGTGCTGACGGAGACACGCAACGGACAGAGGACATGGGAAGAAGCCAATCCTTGGGCTTCCGAACTGGGGAATTTCGGGGAAGATGTAGACACAGCGCAGGAAGGGGATCTGGGGATCAGAGAAAATACGGAAATAGAAAAAGTATTAGAAGAACCAACACTCTCATCGGCTCTGTTAACACAACTACCGCTCCCCCCTGCTGCGATCAAAATAAATATAGCGTCAGCTTGGTTAGCGCAAGAAATCGTTGTAGATGATACATATAGTGAACTGGAAGCCGATGCAACCAGAAGTTACCCCTTTGAAGAAGAGGAGCAACCACTGTTAGATTTATCGCCTTCCCTACCTATAATTGCGGTAGCCACTGAGCCTTTGCCAATTCCCCAACTGCTAGTGCCAGAAGGCGAACTAATCGCTGGCAAGTCTATCATAGTGCGCGTAGTACTGCCTGAAGTACCTCCGCAAGTTGTTGTCAAGTTATGGGTTGAAGATTATCAAACTCGCTGGTTACTAGATGGTCCCCATTTATTGACAAATTTACTACCTAATGCGTTGGCAGGGTTGGAAGTGATGACGCAATTAAACATTCCCTTTGGCTGTTTGGAAATTCGCTTGGAAGCGATCGCACTTGATCTGACAACCCAACAGGAGAGTCACAAAGTCACAATAGTGCGAACTGTGATTCCTCCAGACTTGCCAAGCTTGCAGCTAGATGAACTCCTGGGTATGTGATCGCGATGTAAGTTAGTGATGAGCCGGATCAGGGGGACAAGGGGGACAAGGAAAGAGTTTTTCCAGTCCTCTTCTCCATCTCCTAATATTGGCTGTGTTAAAAATATGAAAGAATTTCAAAAATTTGGCAGAATTTGCAGTAAGCTCATTTTGAATTGTAGTGTGATTTAATGGGAACCTTTACTATGGCAGTTTCTTTTTTGCCTTCTATCTTGGCTAGTACTTCGTACTTGTCTCCTATTTTCATTTACATAATTGGTTGGATTTTGCCAGGTGTGGTCTTCGCTTTTCTATTTTTATACATTGAAAGCGACGATATCAGCGATATTAAGTGATACTGATGTAGTCATTAGTCATTAGTCATTAGCAAAAAACAAATGACAAAGGATAAATGACTACTGGCCAAAATTAATACCGCCCATCTCATAGAGACAGGCGGTTTTTTTAACGTTGATTTCTCAACAAATGCTAGAAAATTCTCACTTATAGTGTTTGGTTAAATCGAAGAACCAATTCCGGCGTAGGCACCATAAAAGAAAATGCCCAGGACTGTGATTATACCTAATCCTGCGATCGTAGCAACGACCCACAGAGGAATTCTCCCACTTTCAGACACAGCTTCTCTCCTCCCTTAACAACAAATCAACATACGTTCAATAAACAAAGATTAACAACAGTACTTCCACTTAGTTAAAGAAGTAACTAGAAAACAGAATCCCTAGAACGAAAACTAGTAGTAGTCCCAGGTATAGCGAAGTCCGGTTTAGTTCAACCGGCTGATTATTGGGATTGGGCGATCTTTCTACCATAATTGCTCCTAACGGTGAATAAATTGCATTGCGGCGATCGCGCCTAAAAAGAATACAGTTGGTACACCTAATGTGTGAACTGCCAGCCATCTAACAGTAAAAATTGGATAGGTAACTGGTTGATTGATGTTATTGCCGCTAGTCATGATCTCAAACTACTTTCCAATAAATTGTTCAACTTGTTTTTTAGCTTCAAAACGGTTCTTCACAATTGGCACTTCTTGGCGCGTTGGTGTGAAATACTCATTGGGACGAGGTGTGCCAAAAGCATCATAGGCCAGCCCAGTGCTGACAAATAGCCAACCGGCAATAAATAATGCCGGGATGGTGATGCTATGAATTACCCAGTAACGAACGCTGGTAATGATGTCCGAAAACGGACGTTCTCCAGTGGTACCTGACATTTAGATTTCTGCCTTTACATAGAGTGTTATAGAGTTTATTATCCTACAAAGTTAAGAAAGAGTTACAAGTTGCAACGTTCTTCTCAGAAATTGGGTACTGGGCATGGGGCATTGGGCATGGGGCATTGGGCATTGGCATTGGTTATTAATTCTTGTCGCTCATCTCCCTTATCCCCACTCCCGTACAGACGCGATTAATCGCGTCTCTCCTACTCCCTTTTAGTCACTAAGCCGCCTCTGCTGGGGAAGTTGTTTCAGGGTTTGGTAAATATTTGAGCAAAACGCCGCGATCGCCAATTATAAATCCCCGGTCTGGCTCTAAGAACAAAATTTTGTACAAATTAGCAGCAACTTCTTCCACTTCACGGTCTTTTTCCCACGTTTTGCCACCGTCGCCACTCCGTAGCAAATTACCGCTACCGCCACCTATCCAAATTTCATTGGGTGTGCGATATGCCAAATCCAGTAAACCCAAACTGGTGGAGAAGTCTGGATATTGTGCCTTTTGCCACTCGTCAGGTTTACTTGCGTCACTAAACTGAATTTGACCGCCTCTAGCTAGCAACCACAATTGCCCATTCTCAGCAAAGCCCATGTTTTCTACCCGCCGAGAACTATTGCGGTTATGGGGTACCCAAGCATTTTGCCCCGGTTCCCAAGTCGAGTAAAAACTACCCTTAGCGGAAACCGCAACATATTTACCATCAGCAGAACGTTCCAAGTTACGCACCACACCGACTGCTGATTCCACCTGGGCTTTCCAGTTTTTGCCGCCGTCTGTGGTCTTATATATGGCTCCGACATCAGTAGCCATTTCAGCTGTCTTCTCTGCCAGTGCCTTAATTGCGAGCGGGCTACCTGGTAGCTTTTCGTTCAGGGGAATACGCGACCAAGAACCACCTTCATCGGTAGTGTGCAACAATAGTCCAGGCTCTCCGGCAATCCAGCCTTCTTTACCTGCAAAGCTTACTGAGTCAAAGCGATACCTTTGATCATCCAATTGCAGTGTTATTGGTTTCCAGGTATTACCACCGTCCTTGGTTTGCAACAGGGTGGCATTGCTACCTACTAAGTAGCCATGCTCAGGGTTATCAGTAAAAGCAATATCCAATAGATTCGAGTCTGTTGGCACAGAAATGATTTTCCAGGGGTTGTAGCTAACAGAGGGAATTTTGCTACAACCTATGCACATCAAGACTACTATCAACAAGGCAGCTATTCGTTGCCAACTTTTTACAATTGAATGCATCAGTATTTCTTAGTTGTTTCTAAAGTTTTTCATTTTGAATATGACTTACACAAAACTACACGCGCTCAGGGGCAATTCATGAATTGCCCCTACCTAAAAATCAGGGTTTCAGCTATTGTTTGCGTAAGTCCTGTTGAATTTTGAATTGCTTAACGGCTGTTATTGTAGACCGTAGAGACTGATAAAAAACAAGAAGCCAAGAGCCAAAGCACCAAAAATTAGGATATTCTTTTGGGCTGGCGTTAGGTTGTTGACACCAAAACCGTAACCGAGATTTTCTTTGAAACCGGATGCAGTACCCGCAGGTCCAATATTGGCAAAAGCGGTTTTCTTAGCAGTACAAACTGGACAGCGCCAATTTATAGGCAGTTCTGCAAAGGGTGTCCCGGAAGGGATCTCATCCTTGTCGTCTCCCTTCTCAGGTTCGTAAACATAACCGCAGGCGCGACACTCGTAGCGATCTAACGCCGTAGTCTCAACAGCTGGTTCGCTCATAGCTAAAGCCTCGCAGAGGAGAAATCTTAAATATACGTTAAAAATTATGACATAATTGTTAGACTTTTCTATCACTAGCAAAAGCGAATCAAATACCTGAAGTGCGTCTGTTTCCCAGATTTCAGAAAAATCAAACAGATATAATGTAAAAGAAAGTTACGCAGTTTAGGGATTGGGCATTGGGCATGGGGCACAAGAGGCAGAGGGGCAGGGGGTAGGGGGCAAGGAAGGGGGAAAATTAAAAATTACCTCTTACCCCTCTGCTCCCTGCTCCCTGCTCCCCTGCCTCATCTTTCCCACTCCCGACTCCCGACTCCACACTTAAAATACTCCATAAGCGGTAGATACTCATTGTGTTTGTCCTCAGCGGTTACGAGTACCTACTAGGCTTCTTCATCATCTGTAGCCTAGTACCTGCCTTAGCGCTCTCAGCATCCAAGCTCCTACGACCTAGTGGTTACAGCCCAGAACGGCACACCACCTATGAATCTGGCATGGAACCCATCGGGGGAGCCTGGATTCAGTTCAACATCCGCTACTACATGTTTGCTCTGGTCTTCGTCGTCTTTGATGTGGAGACTGTATTCTTGTATCCTTGGGCGGTAGCTTTCCACCGTTTGGGACTATTGGCATTTATTGAAGCGCTAGTCTTTATTGCAATTCTTGTAGTCGCTTTAGTTTACGCATGGCGTAAAGGAGCTTTGGAATGGTCTTGAATTCTAACTTAACAACCCAGGACAAAGAGCGAATCATCAACCCCATTGAGCGTACTAATGTCACTCAAGACCTTTCAGAAAATATCATTTTGACTACGGTTGATGATCTCTACGACTGGGCGCGGCTTTCTAGTCTGTGGCCGTTGCTGTTTGGTACTGCTTGCTGTTTTATTGAGTTTGCAGCTTTAATTGGTTCCCGATTTGATTTTGACCGTTTTGGACTAATTCCTCGTTCTAGCCCCCGCCAAGCCGATTTAATTATTACGGCAGGGACAATTACAATGAAGATGGCTCCCCAACTGGTGCGTCTTTATGAACAAATGCCGGAGCCGAAGTATGTAATTGCGATGGGTGCTTGCACAATTACTGGCGGGATGTTTAGCGTTGATTCCCCTACGGCTGTGCGCGGAGTCGATAAACTGATTCCGGTGGATGTGTACTTACCTGGTTGTCCTCCCCGTCCAGAAGCAATTATCGACGCAATTATTAAGCTGCGGAAGAAAATCGCCAATGAATCGATGCAAGAGCGGGATAAAATTAAGCAAACTCACCGCTACTACAGCACGACTCATAATTTGAAGCCAGTAGAGGAAATCTTAACTGGTAAGTATTTGCAGTCAGAAACTCGCTTGACACCGCCAAAAGAATTGACGGAAGCGATCGGTATGCCAATACCACCTGCACTGCTGACAGCAAAGGCACAAAAGGAGGAACAAACCCGTGGCTGAAGAAGAATCTAAACCCGTGGCTGAAGAAGAATCTAAACCCGTGGCTGAAGAAGAATCTGAACCCGTGGCTGAAGAAGAATCTAAACCAGTAGCAGCCAAAAAAGAGTCATTGGTACAAGCCGGTAAAGTTTCCCAGTGGTTGACGGAAAATGGCTTTGACCATGAGTTTTTAGCACCAGATAAGAATGGTGTAGAGATAATTAAGGTGGAGCCAGATTTCTTGCTTCCCACTGCTACAGCCCTTTATGCTTATGGGTTTAATTATCTCCAGTTTCAAGGTGGTGTTGACCTTGGGCCAGGAGAGGAATTGGTGAGTGTGTATCACTTGATTAAAGTGGGTGATAATAGCGATCGCCCTGAAGAAGTACGCTTAAAGGTGTTCTTACCACGGGAAAATCCTGTAGTGCCTTCTGTGTACTGGATTTGGAAGACGGCAGATTGGCAAGAGCGCGAGTCTTACGATATGTATGGTATTGTCTACGAAGGACACCCAAATCTCAAGCGGCTTTTGATGCCGGAAGATTGGGTGGGTTGGCCTTTGCGGAAGGATTATATCTCGCCTGATTTCTATGAGTTGCAGGACGCTTATTAGATAGTGCTGAATAGAGACGCGATGAATCGCGTCTGTACAAAATAGTGCTGGGTTTCGATAGTGATTAACCCCTTTCCGGTGGCGGAGAGGGGTTATGTTTTTGGTGTTTCATGTCAAGTTGGTTGACAAAACTTGCTGTAATTCATTGACTGTATTTACAGTTTTAATTGCCTGCTGAATTGCTTTTAATTTCTGCAAATCCGTAATTTGAGAGATTATCGGCATCAATTCTGAACCTTGATTGCCAAACTTAATTTCTAATGCCAATTCAATCCCTGAATATAACTCCTCCTTTCTTCCTCGCAATTCTCCGCGTGCTTCTCCGCGTGCTTCTCCTTCACGTAAAATTTCTTGATACCAAGGCGATTCATGTAATACAGCCATATCCCACCTCATAATTTCTTGAACGAGCGTACTCTCTAAAACAAACGTAGCAAAAAAAGCCAAGACTGTTTCTAATTGGTTTAGTTGTTCATCAGCACGAAGAATTTGTAATGCTTCTCTAATAGTAGATTCATTTTCACCACCTTTGAGAATGGGTACAAACGGCAGTAAGGATGGTAAGGGTTGTTGAAAAGCAATCTCGACATCAACTTCCCACAGGTTAATAACACGGTAATCTTGAATAGCACGTAAACCAGCAATATTTAATGCATAACTTGTAGGTATTTCAGCATCACTTGCCTTGAGGATATTAATTAGTACTGGATACGTTGGCAAATTATATTTTTCTTCTGCAAGTGCTGCATAGGCACGCATCCTTCGCGGCATTTCTGGTTTATAGCGCAGTTGTAATTCGTTAAGAACGAGAAATTGTCCATGCTGGGGACTTTCGACACGGATTAGAACATCACTTTCTCGACTTATCCACTGAAATTCTGAGTTGAGAATTTCGCCAGCAACAATATCAGGAATTTGCGTTACCCATTTTACCCAGTTATCAGGTGCAAGGCTGATTAAGCGTTTGGTGCTGACATCGGCGGGTTTGATCATGGGGTTGTAAATGTACTAAAAGTTATCAAATAATTGTACTTAAGACTGGATTACAGATATTAAAATTTTTGATTGGACTACTTAGAGAAAGCGTAGACATCGCACCCAATCTGAGATAATTTTGGATAGTGCGATCGCTCTGGGCATCTCTATGGTATTTGGTACAATAAGATATTCAGTGAAATTTCTTAGTAATCGAAATCGCTATCTCTACCGTTGTATCTGTATTTATGGGAAGATTTAATCTAAATATTTAAAGTAATATGTCAGAAACACCTCAAGACGACGGCATTTGGATTGTAACGGATGAAACGCCGCAAATATCGATTCCTGACGGTGTTAAAGGCGGGAGTGGTAATACAGGCAGTTGGGGAGACGAAACTATCAGAGAAAACACTGGTAGCAAAGGGGTAGGAGATGCGGTTAAGGTTAGCGCTCAAATATTAGAGCAAAAGATGAGTCACTTTCTCAAACTCGTGGGAAGTTTGTTTAGTCAAGCTGAACAGCAAGCAAAAGTTAACTCCAGAATGCAGCTAGATGAAATTGAGCTATCGGTAGAAATTAGTGCAGATGGGGAAGTTAAATTAATTGGCAGTGGTGTCAAAGCTGGAAGTAAAGGAGCGATTAAGCTGAAGTTCAAGCGCCAAGAACAAGTGTGAGATGGCAAAAAATTGGGCGATCGCGATCGGCGTTAACCGATATGATTATCTGCAACCGCTAAACTATGCCAAGCGGGATGCACTGTCAATGCAGCAGTTTCTCCAAAGTAAGGCGGGGTTTGAGAAGATATACTTCTTCTCGGATGACTCTCCTGATGTTGGCGGTAAATCGACTCGTCCCAACCGTGCTAACTTACGGCAAGTGTTGCTGGAGTTATTTAACAAACCCTTCATGGGTGCAGGTGATAATTTTTGGTTTTTCTTCAGTGGTCATGGAATGCGCCATGATGAACGTGATTATCTCATGCCTAGTGATGGCAATCCAGGAGATATTACAGAAACAGCGATTCCTATTAACTTTGTGACTGAACGTTTGCGTCGCTGTGGTGCTGATAACGTTGTCTTGATTTTAGATGCTTGTCGCAGTTTGGGCACTCGTGCAGGTGAAGGTATTGGAAGACAAACGGCTGAGAAAGTTGCTCAACAGGGAGTTATTAGTATTTTTTCCTGTAGTCCGCAGGAATATTCTTATGAAATTGAAGCATTACAACAAGGTGCTTTTACTATTGCATTACTAGAAGGGTTGGGTATTCAAGGTAAATGTGCCACCGTTGAGAAGTTAAATCAGTATCTTAATCATCGTGTGCCGGAAATTGTTCGTCAGCATAATAATGGGAGACAAACACCTTATATTATTGCCGAGCCTATAAATAAATCTCACCTGATTCTTGTACCGCGATATGCAACCCTAGCGGATATTGCTACCTTGAAAATTGATGCTTATCGCGCTCAGGTTAAGGGAGATTTGGATTTAGCAAAACAGCTTTGGATTCGCGTATTAGCTGCTGCATCTGGTCAAGATTTGGAAGCTATAGAAGCTTTGGAAGATATTGCTCGGCTGCGCTGGGAACGTCAACAAGCACCTGTGCCACTACCTAGAAATACTGCTGCAAATTCTGCCAAGGGAGAATCTACAGTTGAAAGAAATCCCTTACAAACCTTTCAATTTGAAGTGGTTACGGTAAATGCAACAGGCAATATCACCAACCGCCGTAATGAGAAAGCGAAATATTTTGAAGAAGATTTAGGAAATGGTGTCACCTTGGAAATGGTGCAAATACCAGGGGGAACCTTTACGATGGGTTCACCAAAAGGGGAAGTTGAACGATTAGATAGGGAAAATCCACCCCATCAACTAACAGTTCCTGGGTTCTTCATGGGGAAATATGCAGTTACCCAAGCACAGTATCAAGCCATTATGGGGACAAATCCTTCTAATTTTAAAGGTGATAGACGACCTGTAGAACAAGTTAGTTGGGATGAAGCTGTAGAGTTTTGTAAAAAGTTGAGTCAGAAGACAGGACACACCTATAGGCTACCCAGCGAAGCCGAATGGGAATATGCTTGTCGTGCGGGGACAACTACACCGTTTTATTTTGGTGAAACGATTACCACAGATTTAGTTAACTACGACGGTAACTATCCTTATGGCTCTGCACCAAAGGGCGAATATCGTGAACAAACAACAAGTGTAGGAAAATTTTCACCAAACTCTTTCGGTTTATACGATATGCATGGTAATGTATGGGAATGGTGTCAAGATGTATATAATGACAATTACCAGCGTGCGCCAACAGATGGTAGTGCGTGGCTGACTGGTAAAGATAATAACATAAGGCTGCTGCGTGGCGGTAGTTGGATTAGCCACGCTAGGAATTGCCGTTCTGCCAATCGCAATTGGGATGCGCGCGCGGGTCGTAACTACAATGTTGGTTTTCGCGTGGTGGCGGTGGCTGTGGCGTGAGGATTCCTTACCCTTTTGCCCTCTGCACTTCTTGTTCTTTTCCCTTCTTCACTCTCCGCTGTAGGCGGTTAAAATTTTTTCAAGAAATGGTGTTATTGATATCAAAACTATTATACACTACCTTTAATCAGATTTCTCACTTAGTTTGAGAATTTGAGCATGGGGCAGGTCGATTTAGCTGCTGCGTGGCGGTAGTTGGATCAACAATACTAGGAATTGCCGTTCTGTCAATCGCAATAGGAACGCGCGCGCGAATCGTAACTACAATGTTGGTTTTCGCGTGGTGGCGGTGGCTGTGGCGTGAGTACTCCCCATTGTCAGAGTTGATAAGTGGGAATTTATCGAGCGTACACCAGGGAGTCCAGACCTGAACCAGCGAGGAAGGCGACAACCTCCGAATATAAAACCGAGTCGGATAGCTTGGTAGGTTGCAAAACCGAACAGTTGTTCGACTCAATAATTTTACGACATTTAAAAGAAACTTCTAAAATCTAGCTCATTTTTAATTGTTCTAATTTTTGTTTAATCAAAATTTCAACTTCTTCAATCTCAGCATTCGATTTTGGGATGTCAAAAGTCTCTGGAGACGCTTCAGATGTAAAGCGGTCAACAAAAGCACGAAACGCTGCTTTGTTGTCGGGGTGAGCAATGACGAAGGCTCTTAACTCGGTTTTGCTCATGCTGCTAAATTCTGGCTCAATCACAAGAACCTCCAAAAACCATTGCGATAGATTTCTACCTCTATGTTATCTCCTGCCAAAATAAACACATTACCTGTTTGTTCATCGAGGCGGACAATGTAAATAGGAGTGAATGTATTGGTCAAAGATTGAGATAGTATGACACACCTGATGCCTTGTTCCGCAGTTGGCAAGATTTGTATACCTCATAACCGCATAGCTTGGAATCAGAATAGCAGGTAAGGGGAAAATATCAAACCATCTATAGCAATCCTAAATGAGTTGTGAAAATCGAGAGACTCAGATCCCCGACTTCTTAAAGAAGTCGGGGATCTTATTGTTCACGACTGATTTAGGACTGTTTGGTTTACTACTGGACGTGCTTTTTTACGGTCTGACCTGCGCGTTCCACCAGCCATCTCATACTCATCACTATTTTTGCCATAGCGAGATGCAACATTCAACAGCATTTGCTCAGAATAAGTATTCAACTCACGTTCGGATTCTATTAATGCATTGTGTGTCTTATCTACTATTGTTTGTGCTTGATTATAAGCGGCTAGCTTTTCTCGTAACTCAATTACTTTAGTGTTGTAAGTAACAATTGAAAACCCATTACTAAAGTCTAACTTAGGGTTAATTGTCTGCATTCCTTCAATCCGTCGTTCAGCTTTGGTTAGTGGCATGGAGTTTCGTTTCCGTTGCGTCATATAGTTTTCCTGTTTGGATTAATTTATAAATAACCCCGATGTTATACACTGAGTTATTGATATATCATCAGAATACGCAACAAGCAGATGCACTAGCCACAGTGAAGTTACAGAATTTTAAAAGTATTGGATGGCATTAGCCAACTAGATAGATGCAGGTATATTTGCTGAAATTTGTTGAGAAAAGCAGGTTTTGAAGTTGCAAAAGCAGGTTTTGAAGTTGCAAAAGCAAGTTTTGAAGTCGCAAAAGCAAGTTTTGAAGTCGCAAAAGCAGGTTTAGAAGTCACAAAAGCAGGTTTAGAAGTCACAAAAGCTGGTTTAGAAGTCGCAAAAGCAGGTTTAGAAGTCACAAAAGCTGGTTTGATGAAAGTTGTTCAAATAATTCCATAACGCTTAATTAGTTTAACAGAACAACTTCACGGATAAATCCGTGGGGTTGCGACTATTACCGCAAGGCGAAATTAAAAATTAAAATAATGCTTTTTAGCGCCGTCTGCAATTTTCTTTCAAACCTAACCCTCTCCGTTTCGAGACACGAGTCGAATTACCCCCCTTAATCCCCCCTTATAAAGGGGGGAAATAAGATTTCCGGTGTGTATACACAAGTCGAATTACCCCCCTTAATCCCCCCTTATAAAGGGGGGAAATAAGATTTCTAGTTCCCTCCCCTTTGCAAGGGGAGGGTTAGGGTGGGGTAAAACAGCACGGCATAAATAAAGCAACTATTTCAAATCGTTTAAAAGCCTGTCTTCTAAGCTTTTTGACTTTTGACTTCCGCCTTGCGGTAGTAGGTATATTTGGAAAAGTGAGATATCCGCCTAGTAAACTAATAGTCACAACAGCTACCCATCGCATCGGCTAGAGGGGGATAAGACGAAGCACACTAAAAATTTATTTTTCTAACTGAAAATTTTATTTTATTTATGTGTTAAGTAGCTTTCACTATTTTATCTGTATAATCTATCATTTAGTTTAAATTATCGAATGTATAATCTCTCATTCAGCCTTATTGATTATTGACCTCTGTTAGTTATTGCTCGGTTGAAATTTGGGAATTAGGGTATCTCTTTTTAAGACATAACATACCACTCACCTAGTAGTTATTTATTAACGAAATTTGAGAAGTTATGTAGGCATACTCTATCCTAGACATTACCTCAACTTCTACTACAAAAATGATGAGCCATTATATGGATAGTTAGCACGTTTACGGCACTATCCAATGTCTGAAGACTTATTAAACTCCTTTCAAGAAGCATACAGCAATCTCGAACTGTTTCCGTTGATGGAACGGAACGAAATGGAAAGATTTAGAGTCCAATATGGTGATGATTTCATTGCAGAACTTAACCAATTAGTAGAAGATAGTCCCAATCGAGATGGCAAAATTGTCTTTACAGGACATCGGGGATGTGGTAAGTCTACTTTATTAGCTGAGTTTAGCAGACAAATTCAAAATAAATATTTTGTAGTTCTATTCTCGATTGCTGACAAAATTGAAATGTCGGCTGTTAATCATATTAATATATTGTTTGCGATCGCAGTCAATTTAATGACAGAGGCGGAAGCACGACAAGTTCATATTCCTCAATCTACTAAAGAAGCTCTTTATAAGTGGTTTGCTACCCGCACTCGCACTGAAGAATTAAATTTGCAAGCAGAAGCTAGCATAGGTTTTGACCTCCTAAAATTGATTAGCTCTAAATTAAAAGTTGATGCTAGTGTTCGGGATGAAATTAAACAAGAATTTGAACGCAAATTATCAGATTTAGTTGCCAGGATTAACGAAATCGCTGCACTCATTCAAACTGCAACTAAACAAAACGTTTTAGTAATCATTGATGATTTAGATAAACTTGATTTAGGAAGAGTTAACGAAATTTATAGAGATAACATTAAAGCTCTTTGTCAACCTAACTTTCAAATTATCTACACTATCCCCATCTCTGTACTTCGGGAAACATTTATCAGCACAATAATTACCACTGAAACCAACGACCAGGTTGTGGCAATGCCTGTTTTAAAAATATTTGAGAAAGGTAAAAATCGCTTCCCTAACGCCCAACCTCGCCCGGAAGCAACAAAGATTCTTGGTGAAGTTTTACAAAAGCGGATATCCAGTGAATTAATTACGGCAGAAACTGCTGAAAAAATTGTAATTTACAGTGGTGGCGTATTGCGAGAGTTAATTCGGATTGCTAAGGAATGTTGCCGTATTTGTTTGCGGATGATCCGGCGAAATCCCTCAGCAGAAGTTATTATTGATGATCAAATTCTCCTTCAAGCAATCAATAAAATTCGCAATGATTTTTCCATACGTTTAGGAAAACTTGATATAGATATTTTGCAGAGTGTTTATGAACAGTTTATGCCCAATGACCCCAAAGAAGCAGAGTTTTTGGATTTGCTACATGGGCTGTATGTTCTAGAATATCGCACTGATGAAACTTGGTACGATGTTCATCCAATTATTATAGAAACGTTGAGAATAAAGGGAGCTATTAATGTTAAATGAAGAATTCTTAGATGAGGAAGGAGAAAATCAAGATGCGTATGATGATTTAATTGTTTCTATTGAAGCTCAAAAACGAGGATTAAATTTACTGATTGCAGTTTGCGATGATCCTAGCTTTCGTGATGAGATTATTGCCCAATATGAAGCCGAATTAGAACCTAAATTTCGTCCATATCGAGTGACTTTAGCACGTCAGGAACCGAGCCTAAAAGCTGCTCTTAACCAACTGGTTCAACAAAAAGAATATCTCCGTCAGCAGAACCCGGCGGTAATTACTGTGACGGGTGCTGAACAACTTTATTTTCTCAGACTTGGAAATGAGCAATCAGAACAGGAGAAATTTTTTGGTTACTTACAGTGGACAAGGGAAGGATTGCGCGAGTTTCCTTTTGCGATCGTGGTTTGGGTAACTAATCAAATTTTAGTCAACCTGATTAAAAAAGCCCCTGACTTTTGGAGTTGGCGCAACGGTGTATTCCGGTTTGAATCTAAGAAGACAAATACTATTCCTGGTAAAGAACTAGAACATATACGCTTTGTTTTTAGAGACACAGAATTAGCTAGCACAGATACTAATGAAAATAACCTCTTTTTCTTACCCATCCAAGATTTACAAAAGCTCATCGAGAAAATAGAACAGGAACGGGGAATTAAAGACCCGACTTTGGCTACTTTATATTCAAGCTTAGGTGATATTTACCGCAGCAGATTAGATCGGGGTGAATCTCAAAATTATCAAGAAGAACAGGAATTAGCAATTAAGTATTTGCGTCAGGCGAGTGAGCTACAAAATGAATTAGGTTTGCAGATAGACTTAGCTAATAGCCTCAACAATTTAGCAGGAATATATCGTGCAACAGGATACTACAGCGAAGCCGAACCCTTATATAAACAAGCTTTAGAACTAAGGAAACGCTTGCTAGGAGACAACCATCCTGCTTTTGCTACTAGCCTCAATAATTTGGCAGGACTCTACAAATCTACTGGACAATATACTAAAGCGGAACTTTTATATCAACAAGCTTTGGAACTGAGGAAACGCTTGTGGGGAGAAAACCATGCCGATGTTTTTGTTAGTCTGAACAATTTGGCACTACTATATGATGAACAAGGACGTTACGAGGAAGCAGAACCTTTGTATCTCCAATCATTAAAATTTGAAAAACATTTGCTTGGAGAAAATCATCCTTCTTTCGCTCTCATCCTGAATAATTTAGCGCTACTTTATTATCATCAAGGACGTTATAGTGAAGCTGAACCATTGTCGCAACAAGCAATAGAATTAGATAAGCGATTTTTGGGAGAAGAGAATCCTGATGTTGCAACAGATTTGCACAATTTAGGTTTAATATACCGCGCTCAAGGACGCTACAGCGAAGCCGAATCTTTGTTTTTGCAATCATTGGAACTCAAGCAGCGTCTATTGCAAAAGGCGCATCCGCTTTTAGCAGATACTATCTATGCTCTTGGTTATATGTACAGGGAGCAGGGACGTTACAATGAAGCGGAACTCTGTTGTATAAAAGCCTTAGAACTTGATAAACATCTGTTGGGAGAAAATCATCCTAATGTTGCTGAAAGTCTGCATAATTTGGCAGAAATCTATCGTGAAACGGGGCGTTGTAGTGAAGCAGAACCTCTTTATTTGCAAGCTTTAGATATTTGTGAACGAGTTTGGGGTGTGAATCATATTCGTAGTGTGGCTGTTCGTGAAAATTTAGAAAACCTTGTCGCAGCAATGCAGAATAATGGAGAGTGCGATCGCTAACTAATTTCTATCAACTTATTGGCTGTACACTGAGGTTTACCATCAGAATTAGGTTTTATAAATTTCAAGTTTAATTTATCTCTAAATTAGCTCCTTAATATTAATTGTAGATATAACAGATGGCGAAACTTCTCACCAGAAGTTTCGATCAAAACTGTTTTTACTTGCTAACCTACCGCTTTGCTTAACGGCAGTTACTCCCCATTGTATGGACTGCCGTCGCAGAGATGTGTAGCACAATACTTTTCTATGTCCAATTAATCTCTTTGGAACGAAAAGCTCTATCCCAATCGTTAGCAATCACTTCCATGATATTGATCATGCCTTCATAGCCAAAATATGGCTTGTCTACATAGGTTTCTCTGTTAGTGGGGCTAAATACATCAAAAGCAATTTTGATTCCCAATTCCTCTGCCATGTATTTTTCCCATGCCGAGCCAATCACAGCATCAACATCAAACTCTTCTAAGGTCTGTTTTACCTGATACCCATCTGCCGAAAATACTATATGGGAAGTAAGACCGAGGCTGTACAGTTCTCGCTCCAAAATTGAACGAGAATCAGGTATCGCCGAGCGAAATAATAAGACTTCCGGAATCATCTCTAATTCTTCAAAGAGCATTCTGACTAGTCCAATGCCAAGCGTCCCATCCGCAGATACAGCAATTCTACAGTTACGATATCGGGGAATAATCATCAATGCTCGTTTGCGAAGTGTATCTACGACCATTTCTTCGCCTTGTTTGATGATTGGCTCCACTTTTTCATCTATCTTGAAATGTGCCGCCAATGCCTTCAACCACCGAGTAGTGTTGTTTACACCTATTGGTAAAGGTATATCATCAAGGATCAAAGGGATGTCATGGGTCTGTTGCATTTTCCGAGCAAACTTATACCCAACATCATGACTGAGAACAATATTGGCGGTTGCCTCACCAGCTTGCTCTAGTTCTTCAAAGGAGGTATTATGAGAGAAGACCGTCTGTACTTTAATCCTTAAAGATTTTAACGTCTGCTTTACCCATTCCAAATCAGCCCACCAAGTAGGATTCAGATTTGCCTGTGGTGCAATGATATTTACAATCCTTGGCTTCCTGCCCCTTCTTTTGGTCTGCCTTTTTTTGATAAAAGGAAGTAAAGCCTCTAAACCCATTTCCAAGCCATCGTAAGCATTGCCCCGAAACCCACCAGCCATTAAAGGAACGAGTTTGGCTTTGATATCTGGCTGAAGCTGGTTGCACAATCCCGCAATATCTTCACCAATGATGTCTGCCGCGCAAGTACCAACGACAAACATCACCTTAGAATCAAAAGATTGATCGGCCTCTTTAATCATCCCTTTGAGTTTCTCAGACGCTCCCATCACAATGTCTGACTCAAAAAGACGAGTACAACCTACTTTCCGCTTGGTGAAATCAACCTCATGAGCATCATACCCAGCTGCAACAGTGGACGCGCAACCCTGTGGAGACTGAATCACAATACTGACATCTTTAATGCCAGCAACTGTAGTTGCAATACCTTCAAGCGCACAGCCAACTACTGGGTCTTTACTATGGTTACAATTGTCAAAAGTTGTTTCAGCAGACATTTTTTCCTCCTGTTTCTCTAAAGCTTGACTATGGTAAACGCGTTTTATGCAGCCTGTAGCGACTTCTGCCTTGACGTTTCCGTGTTTTGTGAAGCCTGTAGCGACTTCTGCCTTGACGTTTCCGTGTTTCGCGCAGCCTGTAACGACTTCTGCCTTGACGTTTCCGTGTTTCGCGTAGCCTGTAGCGACTTCTGCTTTGACGTTTCTGTGTTTCGCGCAGCCTGTAACGGCTTCTGTCTCGACGTTAGCGTATTTCGCGCAGCCTGTAACGGCTTTCGCCTTAAGATTTTTGGCTTAAGCCTTGCTCGTAAGCTAATAATCATTCAAATTGTATGCTTTGCGTCTCCTGCAACTCCCACGTCCCTGCGTCTTTCTGAGGCTAAGGATTATGCAACTTAAAGGCGGATTAGCTTATCAGACGCCACCGAATCAGCGTGCAGTGTTTTCCAGTTCTTCAATGCAGCCAGTCCCGGTTTTTTGTTAATAATCGCTTGACTTTTAAGACGGTTACTACAATTTTCTGCACCTCTGCATGAGACAAATCCATACTTTTATTTAGCAAAGTCACATTTCATTTATTACTCGTTCATACATTTTCCCCGTCTCTTCTCTGCATATACGGTACAATCAGGCATGTCTTGAGCTAATTTTCCGCTTAGTGATTGAGTAGATGCTAACCCGGAATCTTTAGGGAATACCATTTGCTTGGTTAAAGCACTCCGAGGTCTAAAGGCATATTGGAGTGCTGTTTCAATACACCTTGCGACCTTTAAGGCTCCGCGATAGCCAAATCTGGGACGATTTAAGATAGCATTTAAATCGACTACGGGAATATGGGGGAAACTCAAGGAAGAACCAAAATAAACTACCGATTCTGCATCAAGACCACCAATGAAATCCAGTAATTCATCTTCCGTTTGTTTCATGGACTCGTACTTGCCAAAGGCCAGCGTCCCTTTCGTAATCAATATTTCCGGGTCTAACCCTGTTTCCAATAGGTAGTCTACACTGGTTTCTCGTGCTTCTGTACTCCAGGGATGGAAGTTATAGATTACTACACGCATCCCAAAATCACGATCCAACATGTGAGCAAGGGATAAACACTTGATAGCATCATGTCCTTCGATAATCGCTAACTTCCCTTCTATATAACCCTTAGCTGCTTCAAATTCAGTCTTAATTGCGGCATATTCCTTTTCCATTAGGGCAGCCGCTTGTTCTTCCATGCCTAAATATTTTGCCGCCCCTTCGAGCCATTTTTCTGTAGCAGCGATTCCATAGGGAAGGATGGTAGAGTTTAGCGGAGTACCGAACTTGTCTGACATGGCTTTACCGATGGTATAGCCAAGATCCAAACATAAAGTACAGTTGACTGCCGCACTCGGTGCTTGCTTGAGTTCTTCTAAAGTACAGTCACCAGCGATGACACTGTGAACTCGTGCCCCCATTCCTTCTATCAATCGCACCAGTTCCTTAACATCAGTTTCGACTTCCGTCCTTTCAGGGCCCATCTTCGCGCCCACAATGTTGACAGCATTGGCTAGTTGTGCTTTCCGTTCTGGAGTTGGCGGCTCCATAAAGTCTACAATTTGCCGAAATACGATATCAAATCCACTGCGATACTCCCCTGCGAATCCTTCGCAATGTATCGTCATGATCTCAGACTTGATTTCGCTGCGGGCTTTATTCACGACGTCATCAACACAGTCGCCAATAATACCAGACGCGCAACTAGTGGCAACAACGATCGCATCAGGATGGTATTTTTTATCTACTTCTCGAATCGCGCCTGCTAATTCTTTTTCTCCACCAAAAATTACCGCCTTCTCACTCATGTTCGTAGTTACCACGGGTTCATAAGGGGAACCACTATTGCGGCTATTGGTCAGTTTGTATGCCCGCTTTACACCATAAGCACAGCCACTCGGCCCGTGAGAAATAACGATCGCATTTTTAATCCCACTTAAAATCTTCGTTGCAGTCCAAAATTTACAGGGACGGGTATGACTACCTTGTAAAGTGGTCTTAATTTTACCCTCTTTTGCCAAGCGATACAGTTCGCTTAAATTTCCGTAAAATACAACATTCTTATCTATACTTGTTGCAGTCATGATCGCTCTCCAGTCTTTCTATAACTTCTGTCTTCAGTACCCTGTGATTTGTAAACCAGGCTACTAAGCCGCCCTCTGATACTAATCAGTTAAACGGGTGCTGCCTGGTTTACAATTGACATAGGATTGCTAAGTATCGTAAAAATTCCGATGGAAATACCATCTAATGATTTGGCAGGAAAGTTGGGGGTGGACGATAAGAAATATTACTCCAGATAGATGCCATCCCCCATACATATCAGCCTCTTACCAAACGTTTAAGATCCACTCGCGATCGAGCTTGTTCTCCATATCTGCAAACATGGTGTTAGCAATGGTGTCTGCTAGCCATTCTGCTCCTTTATAGCCAATAATGGGGTATTTCCACAGACCTGCCCGGTCAAAGCTGGGGAAGCCAATCCGAACCATTGGAATTTTGTGATCGATAGAAATATATCGACCTTTGGAATGACCTAGAATCAAGTCGATTTGGAGGGATTTATCTTTAATGCGGCGCTCCAATTCCCAGAGGTCTGCATTCCAGATGACTTCGATATCACAGGCTGCTTGCTTCTCCAACTGGGCAATTCTTGGATCTTTGGTGCAGGCTCTGTTGTCGTCTCCTAACAACATCAGCACTGGCTCTAACTCACATTCCAAGCAGAACTCTGCTAGACCAATTACCAGATCGGGATCTCCGTAAATAGCTACCTTCTTGTTGGCGAAGAACATGTGGGCGAGGTCTGCGATCGCATCGATAGCTTTTCCACGTTCTCTGACTAAAGATTCTGGTATTGGTTTGCCAGTCAGTTTCTGGATATTTTGCAGCCAGACGTCAGTGTTTTTGATGCCAATTGGTGTTGGGCCAATGATTGCAGGAACCTTAAACTTCTCTTGTAAGAATTCAGCTGAGCTGCCTCCTTCATATTTGCATAAGGCAATAGTTCCCAACGCATTAGCAGAATCAGCAATTTCTTCAATGGTTGTATTCCCAAAGGCAAAACTTGTCTTATCGGGCATGGTGGGCGCATCGAAGGATTCTGTATCCACTAAGATGTTTGCTGGAACATCCATATCTTTTAAGATGCGCTTGATTTCCGTGACATCTCCAGGGTTAAGCCACCCAGTAATGATGTTCAACTTGCCAGTTGGTTCGCCTTTTTTTGCCAGGCTAGAAATGATTGCATGTACGCCGACATTATAGCCTGTTACCTGGCTACCTTTGTAACTAGGGGTATGCAC
This sequence comes from Nostoc sp., assembly GCF_036919555.1. Taxonomy (GTDB): domain Bacteria; phylum Cyanobacteriota; class Cyanobacteriia; order Cyanobacteriales; family Nostocaceae; genus Nostoc. The sequence continues at coordinate 1,893 of NZ_JBALCS010000005.1, read as the reverse complement.
AGGAACAAGGACAACCTTGCGATCGGGATAGTCTTTCTTTAACTGGCCGTTGAGCTTGTTAATGGTTCCTTCGATATCATCCCCAATCGTCTCAGTTGAACAAGTCGTAATAATTGGGATAATTCGTAAATCAGGATATCGTGCTACTAAAGTGTGTACGGCTTCCTCAATGCGTGGCTGTCCTCCAAGGACAGCGCTATTTTCATGGAGTGAAGAAGAAGCAATGTCAAAATTTTCCTTCAAATGCTGGGCAAACAGGAGCCGAACGAACATACTACACCCCTGTCCTCCATGCACCAGGGGAATACAATCTTTTATTCCGATTGCAGCATACTCAGCCCCAGCAGGCTGACAGGTAAATATAGGATTGATTATTCCCTTGCGTTCTTTCTGTTTTACGACTAAAGACATTCTCTTGACTCCTAGATAGTGTAAAATTCGTGATGCGTGTTTGTTTGGCGTTGCTGAACGAAGAGATGAATTGTCATTTTGAACTTAAGAAAGTGGAGCGATGTCTGCGGCGAGCTAACGCTGCATCCAACTAAGAAGCAAGCTACCCATAGCATCGATTACAGAAGAAAAGTAGAATTGAATTTCCTGAAAATCTTGAAAACAAGATGAGATGCTTCTGTAGTCAGACGGTATGCAGACACTACGCTTCTTGGGAATAGTTTTGGCGTAGCCCGTCGTAGCGATCGCTCTCTACCCTGTAAGAAAATTTCTGCACAAACACTAACAGGATGACAAGACTCTAATTCATACTCCTATTGAGCAACGCCGTTCGTTCGTTTGGTGAGGCAGTCTGGTCTTCTCCCAAGGGGGACGCTAAGAGCAATGGGGGTTTCCCCCAGCAAGAACTGCCGTTAGCGTCAGCGTTAGCGACGCAGGAGCGTCACCCGGAGGGTTGAATTACCGATCTAATTGCTTTAATAAAGCGAATAATGCAACTCACCATTCTTCGACTTGGTTATTACAATATCGATCAGCATTGCCTTAACAGACTCCAGTACTGCCTTCTTTTGCGAGTTCTCCATCTTACTTAACCATGAAAATCTGATTTCCAGGTCAGCCGAAAGGATCTTCGCATCTGCATAAAAACCCCTTTGGATCAAGGTTTCCAGAACCACCTTTTCTCCAGTCAAGATTTGGGCGGACATATTGAGAACACCATTGATGTTTTCTTCCCGATCCCATGCACGCGAGTGAAACTGCCACAAACACCGTTCTTGAATTAATTTTGTGACTTCTGCAGCTCGCTGTTGAATGTATAACGCGATTTCATTAGCTTGCTGTTGAACCTGTGGTGCAGCTTCCTTAGCTTGGGGTTGAACCTGTGGTGCAGCTTCCTTAGCTTGGGGTTGAACCTGTGGTGCAACTTCCTTAGCTTGGGGTTGAACCTGTGGTGCAGCTTCCTTAGCTTGGGGTTGAACCTGTGGTGCAGCTTCCTTAGCTTGGGGTTGAACCTGTGGTGCAACTTCCTTAGCTTGGGGTTGAACCTGTGGCGCAGCTTCCTTAGCTTGGGGTTGAACCTGTGGCGCAGCTTCCTTAGCTGGTTGTTTGGCCTGTGGTGCAACTTCCTTAGCTGGCTGTTTGGCCTGTGGTGCAACTTCCTTAGCTGGCTGTTGAACTTGTGGCGCAGCTTCCTTAACTAGCTGTTTGACCTGTGAAGTGGTTTCCTTAACTAGCTGTTTGACTTCAGAAGTGGCTTCCTTAACTTGCTGTTGAATTAGAGAAACGACTTCCTCTGATACCTCTTTGGTTGCTTTACCGTTGCCATTACCATTGGTACTTGGCAGATTTTGCTCACCACGGATATCAATTTGAGCCAATTTCATCAGTGGAGAGTAAATGGCATTGTACATATCCCGTGCCATATTCACCGCACCTTCAAAG
>NZ_JBALCS010000004.1:0-64124 GCF_036919555.1 Nostoc sp. | reverse complement strand
GCCGTAAGTCAATCGAATATGCTGCCATCTCTAAATAATCTGTTTTTTTACATCTTTCAAGTTTACAATCTTTGTGGCTGGTTTGATATCAAATTACTGTAATTCTTATTCCTTAGATAAATATTTGTTACTAGTGTTTAGTGAATCGTAGAGCCAAATGTTAAACAACAAGGATATAATTATTGGGACTTAATTAGACTAGAAACTTAGCTGAATTAAAAGTATCAATTTTAACTATACCTTTACTTAATTTTGGTTAATTTTTTGGGAAGTACAACTTTGTATAAATTGAAGCTAATTTTAATTAACTATATCTTGCGAGGGGTGACTAATCATTTTAGATATGTAATATCTGGTGAAGACTCTTGATTAAAAATTGCAATCAATTAATTACCTATAGCGGTTCTCAATTGTATGAAATACAGACCACTCGTAGGGGTACAGCAATGCTGTGCCCCTACCGTGTGTTGCATCCATACACTGCTATATAAGTAGCTAAACACAACATTGAGTAGAAGCATCAAATAACAAAATCATACATATTATTGTAATGACAGTGTTCTCTAATGTTTTTACTGGGATTAATTATTTCAATTGGTATTAAGAATTTTACTAAGATGCTCTCTCAAAAATAGGGTGTAAAGAAATGATTTCAGCAGGAGTCGAAGTAAAGATAAATCGCTTAGAATCTATTGTTGAGCAAATTGGGGAAGCAGTACTCTCTACGACTGAGACAATTGAACGTCTTGGAGAAAGATTGGAGACTCTCAGCATTCAAGTCGAAGCACAGGGACAGCAGGTGCAACAGCAAGGCTATCAAATTGTCGCATTGTGTGATGCTGTACAGACTCTTACTGAATCTCAGCATGATTCACTGCAAAAACTCAACCAACTGACACAAACTGTAGATCGGTTTATGTCTTTAATTCAAGCATTAGATGACTAAAATAATTCGTAATTCGTAATTCGTAATTACGTAATTCGTAATTCGTAATTCGTAATTCGTAATGACGCTCGTGGACTCGCTCTAAACGAATCTATGCCGTTGGCGAACGCGAACAGCGTCTCTAAGAGTTGCCTCTCGAACGCGAACAGCGTCTCCCCTTGGGAGAAGAGAAGGCTTTACGCTACGCTAACGTAATTCGTAATAGCCTAAAAACTGGTAACAGTTAACTAGTAACTGTTAACTGAATGTTAAACTCTTAACTGAGTTACCGCGATATTGCCGGAAAAACATACATCCACATCACTACCAGGAGTGCGATCGCGTTTGGCATATTCCCCTACATAATAAAAATCATCGCCTTCAATTCGATAGTTCACGGGCAAAGGTTTAGTACAGGGTTGGCAAAACACCATATTAGGATCTGATTCTCCTGGTTGCAGATGCGGCAGATTCACATTCCAGAAGCTTCCCGGTTCTAGGGGACGCTTGAGTAAGTCCACTAAAACTTCAGCTGTGAATTTGGCGGTCAGATCCCAATCAAAATTCTGCTTGGCTTTGCGATACTGGGAAATGGCAATTCCAGGAATACCGTGCATTGCAGCCTCCCGCACAGCAGCCACTGTGCCAGAAATGTAGACATCGACTCCCAAGTTACCCCCAGCGTTGATACCTGAAAGTACAAATTTGATATCTGCGGCAATTTGTGCTATTGCAATTCTCACACAATCGGCGGGAGTACCTGCGATCGCATACTCATTCTCAGAACGTCGCTGGAGGTTGATGGCACGAGTGGTAGTAACTTGATGTCCACAGCCAGACTGAGGATCAACAGGAGCAACGATAATAACATTTTTGCCGTTTACAGCTTTGAGTAGAGCTTGGATACCGGGGGCATCAATGCCGTCGTCGTTAGTTAAAATTATGGTCATGTATATATTATATTGATATAGATTTACAGCTATTTTCAGGTAAATAGACCACGCAGTAAGGGCACAGCATTGCTGTGCCCCGACGACAGATGTGGTTCAAATACTTGAATTCTGCTGTAAGTAAAATATCAGAAAAATGCAGATATCACCCATGAATGAGTACAAAAGGAAAAACTACTTGCAGATATACCGTTTCCTAATCACATGAGGTACATCATCGCCCCCTCTTCGCTTGCTCTTAGGGGGTTGGGGGTGGGGTTCTTGTACCTCACTCAACCGAGAACCGCTATATGAAAAAATATCGATCATTAAGATATAGTTTCTAGAGGGTTTGCAAATTCCGCCCTCAGAACAAGTTTGTGCAGTCAAAAAATCCTGTAAAATATATATTCTGCTGACAGTAGCAGAAACTTCATACTGGAGAAAACCGGGAACGAGGTGATTTTTACAGTGGTTCTGGTAGTATTTTTGGTGCAAGTCTGTCTTAGGGTTTACACGATGAAACAGCTCCTCAAACAAGTATTTAGCAGTCAGAAACACCTCATCCGGCTAATTTTACCTTTAGTGACGGTTATTTTAGCAGCTTCGCTGTTTGCCGCACCGGCTTTAGCCACAGGTGTGTATCAAATACCTAAGCTCACGGCAGGGAATGACACCTGGATTTTAGATCAAAGTGAAGTCATCAGCCGTCTAAATGAAGGCAAGATTAGCAGCGCTTTCAAGGATTTGGCAAGCCAAACAGATAAGGAAGTTAGAATTGTGACTGTTCGCCGTCTCGACTACGGGGAAACACCGGAAAGCTTCACCAAAGAGCTGTTTAAAAAATGGTTTCCGACAAAGGAAGCCCAAGCTAATCAAACTTTATTGGTTATTGATACAGTTACCAATGGTACTGCCATTCTGACTGGCGATCAAGTCAAGCCTTTACTGACTGACTCTATTGCCGAGAGTGTAGCTACTGAAACAGTAAGTGTACCGTTACGCAATGGTAACAAATACAATCAGGCATTTCTAGATGCAAGCGATCGCCTTGTCGCCGTTCTCTCTGGCAAAGCCGATCCAGGACCACCCCAAATCACTGACAATATACAGGTAGAAGGTACCTTCAAGAAAGCAGAAGAAACCGACCAAGGTAACGCTACTGCTTGGGTAGTAGGATTGTTAATTGCCGCCACCGTTATCCCAATGGCGACTTACTATATCTATCAGATAAATCAGCCATCATCTAATGGGTAATGTCATAGTTAGGAGTTAGGAGTTAGGAGTTTGGAGTTATGAATTTCTAACTCTTAGCTTTTAACTCTTAATTTTTAACTCCTCACTCCTAACTTTAATCCTGAACATACTCTTGCTTTGTGATCAAAGCCACCTCAGCCCGAACAAATTCTCGACCCAAATAAGCTGCATGATCTAATAGAGTTATTGGAGGGGGCTGAGTTTCTTCAAAAATCTTCACGCAAAGTTCTTTCGCCGTCCTGGCGCTAAAGACTATCGTGTGAGTTCGTTCCACCTTTTTTCGCGCCGGAATTACCTTTCCCGTTTCTGGATCGATAGCTAAACCGCGATCGTCAATTACATTTGTAAAATGCTTGGCATAAATGAACCCTGCCTCTCGATCTAAGTAAATAATGAAATATCCACCGGGATCAAGGTCAATATGACGCTGGGAAAGTTTATCATCAATTGCGGCTAAATCTTCAACTATTAAATCCATAAGCATTATAAAAAGAAATTTTCTTTCTTGAGGGTTTTTACACTCTACATCAAGTGTAATTCCTATCTTACTTAGTCTTATTGATATCTTTCAGATATTTTTGATTCCTTTTACTTAAAAGCAAATCAGAGAAGTTGCTATAAATTATACTTTTATCATCAAATGAGCGGCAACCATATTACTGCATGAATTTACTGAAGCCATAGTAATAAAAAAAAACTATATACTCGCCTTGGAATGAAATTTAAAAGTCCTGCTAAAGGCTTACTTACTTCAGTTGCTAATCATGAATTACATCCGAAAAATAGCGCTATTCATCGGGGTAGGAGCTACAGTTGCGATGACTCCGTTTGCTGTTCAAGCTCAAACCTGTGCTAATTCCAGCCAAACACCATTAACTAAAAGCAGACTCGATCAAATTGCAACTAACCAAGGCATACCACTATCTCAAGTTGGAGTAAAATTTGAACGGTTTGCGTTGAGTACACTCAAACCAGGTGATCCCATTGCTCCAAACGGAAGACTTTTTCCTTCACCATTAAGGCAAATAAAAGCTGGTATCGGTAATGTACAACCAGATGGGGTAGTTCCGCTTGTGGTTAACTTGATACCATTTTTTAGTTTCACTTACCCGGATAGCGTCTTTTATGAGTCAAAGGCAGTGCAAAAGACTTTATTACCTCCCAGCCATCAAGATTATCAAATTCTTGGTCACCTAGATATTCTCGATAGGAGTCCTGCAACAGCTAACAATGAAAACCCAGCGATTGTTTTTCTCACCACATCCGATGTCAGAACAATAAGTTCTAAAACAATTGCTGAAGCTACTAATAGGGATATTGGAGTTTGGCATTCCATAGGATGTGAAATTGCACCACCGTCTGGTAATCTTCAGATGGGCAAGACGGAATTATTAAATCCCATTGTGTATATCCTTCCAGGAAGGGTACCTACAGGTTATGGTGGTCCCGGAAACCCTGGTAGAATTTAAAACTATTTACCAAGATGTCAATATATTTTGTCAGAGAAGAAGGTATCCCTCTAGAGCAGCGTAGAGGATTAGAAACAATTGATCGAAATCTTGTGTTTGTTCTTGTTCGAGTATCTGTAGAACAAGTTTCACAAGCATTTAGCACTTTAAGACAAATGAATGTCTGGGTACGCAATGCGTATGAATGCGAAATTGAAATTCAGAATGAAAGCACTTTTGTTTTTCAGCTGCGGGGACATCCCTGGAGCTTAATTTATAAACCCCACATGTCGGCGATACGAATTTACTTAACAGAAGAAGATGCTAGGAATATTTCAGAATTTCTGAGTACTTCTGTTATTTACTACGCTGGCAGCGATACATGCGGCACTATTGAATACCATCTTTACAGTAATGGTATTCTACAAGAAAAACTTTCTTTTGAAGAGGAATTCAAATGCGAATTTCAGTCTCAGCTTCGCCAATTAGAAGCTAGAAGTATTGTAAATCCGTACACATTTACAATGGATTTCATGCGCGAGCAGGACGCTTATATTCCCTGTGTAGTTGAGGTAGAAGAACTATTAGCAGGTCAACATACAACTTTACGTATCGAGGATTTGATGCTTAATGAAGTAGAACGAATGGATTATCTAGCACAACAATAAACTATTAGAATTAGGAGTAATCTAAAATGAAATTAGTAACAAAGCACCTGTCCATTATATTTGGCGTATGTTCTGCGTTTATCATCTTCCCTATAATTCTTGACTCTGTAGCGAAAGCTCAGGAACAATCAGCTTGTCCATCGGGGCAGGTCAAAGATTCAAATGGTTTATGTAGTCCAAGCAGTCAAGGACAAAATTCAGGAACTATGGCGAGTGCACAAGAATTTTTCCGAAGTGGGCGTAAATTGGCTAAACAAGGTCAGTCTCAAGAAGCAATTGGTGAATACACGCGAGCAATCGAGATTGATCCTAACTATGCCGAGGCTTATTTTTATAGAGGTAATACTCTGGCTTTAGAAGGACAACCACAAAAGGGAATTGAAGATTTCCAGAAAGCTGCTGCTATTTTCACTTCAAAAGGAGAATCAGAAAGGGCACAGGCAGTACACCAACACGAAGAAATTATTCGGCGAGGCATTCAAGAGGGTGAATTTTGACGAATGGTAGCACAAATACCGTCTTGATCGCCAACAGTTTAATTTCACAATTTTGAAAATAAGGAAAATTCGCATCTCTTTGCCGAATAAAACTGAATTATTCGGCAAACTCTGCTATGAAAGTAATTCCTTTTCCTCAATCATTTTTCTCACTAAATGGCAACTCTGCATTAATTGCCTCAATCTCCTGCTGTTCGAGTTGATTCACTTCCTTAATATAGGGACGTAAAATTTGTCCTAAACGATTATTGTAAAAGCGGTGCAGACTGTGATTCGGCATAGCCGGGAAACCACGGCGTTTTTTGTGACGCCCGCCCGCGCCAGGGTCAAAAATTTGGATGCCGTTAGCGATCGCCCACTCAATTGGTGCATAATAGCAAGCATCAAAATGTAAGCAATCTATTTCTTGAAAACTCCCCCAATAGCGTCCATAGAGTTTGTCACCTTTAAACAAACAAAAGGACATTCCTAAAGGATGAGAGTTATCTTGTTCGCTATATGCAGCAACAAATAAGACTCGATGGCGATAATCGGTGTGTAGCTGCTCAAAAAACCTCTTCGTGAGATACTTGCTACCCCACCAGCCAAACTTATCACAGGTGTCTGCATAGAACTGGTGCATCAAGGGAAACAAAGACTGAGGAATTTGATCACCACTTAGCGGTTGCAATCTTAAACCTGCTTTCTCCACAGCTTTGCGTTCCCGCTTGATATTGCGGCGCTGATTGGCGTTAAACACTTTCAAGTAATCATCAAAAGTTTTAAAGCCAGCATTTTCCCAGACATAGCTATGGTGCAGCCAAGTTGTAAAACCATGCCGTTCCAGCATCGGACGCCATTGGGGATCGACGTAGAGAAAATGACAGCCAGAAATCCGATTTTTGGAGCAAAAAGTGTCAATCTCATGCACCATCATCGCTGTGATTTCATCCTCATCTTCTCCTGGGGCGATTAAAAACCGATAACCTTCAGCTGGGGTAAATGGTGACATTCCCAGCAATTTTGGGTAATATTGGACTCCGATGCGATCGGCTAACTCTGCCCATTGGTGATCGAAAACAAATTCACCAGAACTATGTCCTTTGAGATAAAGTGGCGCAGCAGCAATCAACGTTCTATCTCGCCACAATGTCAAGTGATTTGGCAACCAACCAGTTTTAGCCATAACACTCTGGGAGGTTTCGAGATTGTTCAGCCACTCCCATTCTAAAAACGGCGTTTTGAGTGGCATTGCCAAAGCATTCCAGGCATTTTGGGGTACTTCAGCGATTTTGTTCGTCCAAACGACAGAATAGCGAGGCTTAAGGTGTTCCACTTTTTAGGGCAGTAGGGAGTAGGGAGTGGGGATTAGGGAGTAGAAGACAAGGGGACAAGACGAATAATCAATCCTCAATGCCCAATGCCCAATAACTTAACTTAGCGTAATCTAATCTCCTGGTCGTTGCAGGCGATAGTGCAAAAACACTTCTTGCTCAACTCTATGAACTTCTAGAAGTTGCAACTTGGGAGCTAAATCGGATAAAAATCCTTTCCCTTCGACGGGTGTGGGTGCGGTATTACCACCTAAAATCAGTGGGCAGACAGTCAGCCATAATTCATCAATTAAATCTAATTCCAGTAAGGAAGCGACTAATTCACCTCCACCCAAGACCACCAAGCGTGTTATATGTAGAGTGGCTAGATGTTTCAAAGCTGCGGGAATGTCAATTTCTCGCGTTGGTGTTTCAAAAACTAGAATTTGCTCAAATTCTGGAGGACATTCCCGTACTCTGGTTTCCATAGTTGAGGGAAGCGTCTGTAAGCGTCCTTTCCATGAAACTGCTCCTGCTGTTGTCGTGAGTAGCCAGCGTCTAACTGGTTGTTTAAAAAAGTGAATTTCCGGATTCAGGTTTGCAGAGTGTGTAGTTACTATATGAACTGGCTGCGGAGGCTTCCCCGCTTGCACCCGAAGTTGCACTAAAGTTGGATCTCTGACGGTGAGTGTTGTTCCGTAGGCGCCCAGAGTACCAGCACCGAATAAAACCGCATCAGCAGCAGCGATTTGTTTTTCTAAGTGTGCTTTATCAACCCTTGAGCCAAATCGAGCAGGCGATCGCCTAAAATCTGCTATTTTGCCATCTGCACTCATTGCTAAAACAACTGTAGTATGAGGACGATGTTGCAACATTAAATTGATTTGATAGTTTTAATATTTTCTTTGATCCTGTGTAGATTCTCAAAAAAATCCATGCCTGCAAGCTACTGTTTTACAATTTCACTACTGTATTCATCTACAACACAAATCGCTTCTACATCTAGTATATATGACTTTTGGTATAAGACGTTTCTTTTTGAATTATAGCAATTTGTTATTTTTAAACATTGAAAATAAAATTCTGATAATCTAATAAAATGTCTCATGTAGCTGGTCTAATTAGATATCTTTGGTGTTGTGGTTTGCAGATGCAAAGTGAGACACTCGATGGCTAATTCCCGCCAATCTTCCTTTCGTCGAATTTTAGTAACGAGAATATTGCTGCTGTTTGTCCCAGTTTTATTTACAGGTGAGATTGTTGCCTTGAATAAGGCACGTTCTAGCATATTGGAAACTGCACGTCAAAATTTAGCAGAAAGCGCTATCAGTAAAGGGGAGAGAATTGGAGATGCGATCGCAATCTTAAAAGCTAATTTGCTGAGTGTAAGTAAAACAACGGTGATTCCGTCGGGTTTGCCGATACAAGAGCAAGAAATTCTCACGCAGTTAAGGCAAGAACTTCCAGCCAATATTGAGTGCATCCAATTAACGAATCTCCTAAACCAGAAGATAATTGCCAGTAGCTGTGGGGATCAAGCTATTGGAGAATTGACATTACCTTTGCCTAGTGACGGAATTGATGTCAAAGCAATCTTCCCGCCAAAGGCAGGAATAACTGGTAAAAGAAACACCCAAAATCAACTGCGATTAGTGTTATCTGCACCAGTCTCTGATAGCCGAAAAAATTTAGTTTACAGCTTAAGTATTCAGTCTGCATTGTACCAACAAACCATAAATCGACCCGGATCGCTCACAGGCGCGATGGTAGTGATTGCTGAAGATGGCACAATTTTGGCGCACCCACTTACAGACTGGGTAGGAACTAATATCAATCAGCACCCAAATGCTTCCCAACTAAAGAGCGTAATTAAAAATGCAATTGCGGGACGAAACGATTCGATAAATTTATCTTTTACGGAGGGGAAAGAATTAGTCGGTGGCTATACAGCTATCGCAAATCCGCTCACCCAACAGCAGCAGGAAAAATGGATAGTCTTAGCCGTCACTAGTGTCGATAATGCGCTTTTTGGTTTACAAGAAATCAAACTAATTCTCATCGTTTTGACAGTTGGTTTGATTGGTGCAAGTTTGTTAGCATCCCTATATCTAGCTCCTTACTTGGCACGTCCTGTAGAAGAATTGCGAGATTACGCTCTCAATATTCACTCTCACCACGCCGCACAACCAGTTCCGCACAATTTTCAAATCAAGGAATTTAATCAACTAGCCCAAGCATTAGACCAAATGGTAGAACGGCTTAAAGCTGGGGCAGAAGAACTGGAAATAGCTTGGAAAGAAGCAAAAACCGCTAACCAGATTAAAAGCCAGTTTTTGGCTACGACTTCTCATGAATTGAGAAATCCATTAAATATTATTATTAACTGTATTCGCCTAGTTGAAGATGGCTTATGTGATGACCGAGAAGAAGAAATGGATTTCCTCAAACGTGCCGATGAAACAACGATTCACTTGCTAGGTATTATTAATGATTTACTCGACATTTCTAAAATCGAAGCAGGTAAGCTTTCAGTCGTCAGCACGCCTGTTGACCTCCGACAAATATTGTTAGAGGTGATTAATCTACAATCAGTTAATGTTCAACAAAAAGGCTTGCAGTTGAAATGTGAGTTAGATCCCCAAGCGATACCAATTAAGGCAGACGCGGCCAAACTGAAGCAGGTGCTGATTAATGTTATCGGTAATGCCACTAAGTTCACCGACACCGGAAGCATCACCATTGCTACAGAACTTCAATATAGTAGTGGTAAATCTCAGGTGGTAGTCGCTGTCAAAGATACAGGTATAGGAATTGATCCAACTCAACAGCACAAACTATTTCGCCCCTTTGTAATGGTGAATGGCACAACCACGCGCCAGTTTGAAGGTACTGGACTGGGATTAGCAATTTCACGAAACTTAATCGAACTCATGGGAGGCAGCATTTCTCTTGAGAGTGCGGGACTTTATCAAGGTACGACACTAAAGATTACCATTCCTTTGATTGATATCTCGCTGTTAGCTATTCCAAAGAAAGAAGAAAATGTCGGCGATTTGGGATTTTCCTCTGAGAATCAGGGGGCAAAAGCAAGCCGCTACCCTAGCTTACAGGAGTCTGGGGAAAGCCCCTCTTTAGAGAGCAACAAATCTGCGAAAGCAGGGGTAGACAACGAGAAGTTTCCGAAGTCTCTGCTGGTACTTCGGAAGGAGACTTGCGAGATTCGTCTTTCGCCGTTACAAACTATTGTGGTAAGTCTTCCAAAAATAGAAGTTTATGCAAATGGGACTTCTGAAAGGTAATAGTCGCTTTGCTCGAATCTCGCTTGAATTTGAGATATTGCACTATAGCAATCCGATCTGATTTCGTTCAAATTCGCACTGTCCAGATTCCCCACTTCTTTGAGAAGTCGGGGATCTAACTTTTCACGAATGATTTCTATTACTATCATCAGATAAAAATCAGAAACCTTTATTTTTATGGTTTTATTTTCATTTTTCAGGGATGGCGACTCGATCCAATTCTACAATTTTGTCAATTGCTATTGGTAATTTTTACTATCTTCTACACTATTGAAAGTATACGAATACGGCGAATTAATGGTTTGTTGGGTTTCACTTCGTTCAACCCAACCTACGATTATCCTTAACCCAAGCGTATTGGTTTATAACGGCTTCAGAAAAACAGGCTTGCCGCCTTGCTCAAGAGATACTGTTAGAGCAGCAAGAGTTTCTACTAACTCAGTGCCTACCCAGCCAGAGGAAACCTCTGAGGGAGTATTGTTGAGGATAGAGACAACAAAGGAGGAGCAAACTCGCCCCAATGGTTCACCTGGTTCTAATTCCAGCACCACCTGCCTTTGATTCACCGGAATAAATTGATTGCCCTGCTGTTCAAACTCCCCATGTAGCAGCATTAGAGGTGACGATCGCGACATTTCATCAAAAATCAAACTACCAAGGCTACCTACAATCCCCAGCCGTCGCTGCTTATCGGTATTCAGCCAGCACAGATGAATATAAGCTTGAAAGCCATCTGGGTATGTCAGTATTAACCATACTAGATCAGCTAAACCTTGAGATGGGGAGTGGGTCAGTTCCCTACTCCCTACTCCCCATTCCCTACTCCCCTCCCCTTGTAGCCATACCGTACCCGTTGCTTGTACTTTCACAGGAATCTGCCCCAACCAAGCGTTAAAGATAGCAATATCGTGAATAGCTAAGTCCCACAGTGCATCAACATCTTGCCGGACAGGCCCCAAATGGGTGCGGGTGGCGTAACCATAGCGTAAATCACCTAATTTACCCGCTTGTACTACAGTTTTTCCTCGCTCAACTGCTGGGTGAAATAAATAAGTATGGTCAACCATAAGTATCAAATCATGCTGCTCTGCTAACTCGCAAAGTTCCCGACATTCTGCTGGGTTGAGAGTTAGAGGTTTTTCTGCCAAAACATGGTATCCCTGTTGGAGAGCGTCTTTAATTAAAGCATAGTGGGTGGTAGCTGGAGTTGCGATCGCTACCCCTATTAACCCTGGTACTTTCTTGATCTCCTGCCACTGCGTTGTTAACAGTACATTTTCATCTAAATTAAACTGCTGCTTTACCGCCGCTAATCGTTCTGGATGTGGGTCTACTACAGCAACTACAATTATTTGGGGTTCTGCTAAGAAATTCCGCAGCAGATGCACTCCCCAACGCCCAACTCCGATGACAGCAATTTTAATTTGGTTTGTCATTTGTTATTAGTCATTAGTTATTAGTCATTAGTCATTTGTATACAGAAGACAAGGCAATACTTCTCGGATAAGGGTTGAGTCGTCCTAGATTCAGATCCCCCCGCCTACGGCGACCCCCTTTTTAAAGGGGTAAAAGAGGGTTAGAAGCCCCTCAATTTATCGGGGAGCCAGCGCGGTCTTGGGGTCTCCCCAAGTGGAGCGACTGGCGTGGGTTGGGGGATCTGCAACGACTAATTGCGCTAACCGAGAAGTATACAAAGGACGAGGGACAAATGACCACTGACAACCAACTGATTATCAGCTAATCAACCGTCTTTTAAGCTCAGGGGATTTGCGGATTAGGAATTGCTAAAAAAGCTACCTTAGCTGCGGCTTGTTCAGCAGTTTTGATCGAGCGTCCCTTACCAACTCCTAGCTTGTTTCCGTGCAGCCACACTTCAGCCACGAAACGTTCTTGATTGCGGTGCGGTTGAGTCAGTTCCACAACCCGATATTCTGGTAAAACTTTAAATTGCGCCTGAGTCCATTCTTGGAGAGCAGCTTTGTAATTAAGTCTGGCAGGATCGAGGCGAATTTCTGTCGTTAGTTCTTGGAAATGAGGATCTAGCCAAGAGCGGATCAATTCCAGATTTTGAGTACTTAAGTAAAGCGCACCTAAAACTGCTTCAAAAGCATCTGCCAGTCGTGACTCTAGACCAACTTTATCAGCAGTAGCACTGCCAGCGACTAGTAAGTATAACTCCAAACCATAAACTCTTGCCAATTGGGCGAGGATGCGATCGCTCACCAAAACCGAACGAATTGCCGCAAAATCCCCTACTGGACAATCAGGATAATTTTCCCATAACACAACAGCCGACACCAGGCGCACCACTGCATCGCCAACAAACTCTAGCTGTTCATAATTTGACGAATCAGAGACAGTGGGATGAGTTAGCGCTAAATCCAACAGTTCCCACTTTATAGGTGCTTCTACCGACAAACCAAATTTTTGGATTAAACTTTCGAGTTGCCGTTGACGGCGTGGATAGGCAAGGGGCATTACATGATAAGGGGAAGGGGGCAGGGGGAAGCAACTAGCTATTTATTCTTATATAGAGTTCTTGGACTATTACTTTAACAACTTTTCGCTACTTATCTCTATCTAGCTTCTCTTGAATAGCTTGACGGCAAAACTCAGGAGGGTCGTCTTTAGCTTTCACTTCTTCCTTCATTTCCTTGGTGACGCGCAAATGTAGATATTCAGTTAGTGGTCGCTCTCTGTCTGTGGTGAATGGCTTTAAGTTATCTGGATTACCTTTATTTTTAGACATTGTGTAGAAATACAAATAAAGTTATTCTCCACATGTATATTAGTGGAGAATGTTAAATCAGTGGGCATCTTAGCCTGAGAAACTTGTTGCCCACCGATTTCCACTTTTACAGGAGGTAACTCTATTTTATGTTTACACGCACAGAATTAGAAGTCAAAAGCTTGAGAGCGTTACGCGATAAAGTTGAGTTTAAACTAACGTTGCAGTATTAAGTTACCTTGATGATCAACCGATAAAGAAATTGGATTAATCAGCTCACCAACAAAATTATTGTCAGCATAGGATAAACGAGATGCTAGAAACCACCACTGTCCATATCTGTCTTGAACAGTTTTTCCACAGTAAAGTAGTCCCATTGGGTCAGTTGGGTCTCCCAAGAGAAATTTGTTGGTTGTCAAGTTAAAAATTCCTAGTAAATCATCCGCAACCATGTAGTGAATTCCAGTGACTGGCTCTTCTCCAAGACGTAAAAGTCTAGCCTGAGAGTGAGATGTAGAGAGAACAGAAAACAGCAAATAGTAACGATTTTTGATTTTGAATAAAGACGGCACTTCTAAATCACCGAACTCACCTGGTTGAGTCAACGGAGGTAGGACTTCCCAGTCAATCAAGTCATGTGAGCGAGCATGAGCGATAACACCCCGACCCGAAGGATGGCCAATGGCACAGCGAGCAGTTATTAGTGCATGAAAATAGCCTGTCTGGGGATGGCAAAATACCCACGGGTCTCGCCATGCTTGGTCGTGCCAAAAGGTCGGGTCAAAAAGTTCGTACCATTTGGGGTCAGCGCATAGCACTGGGTTATAAGGGTACTTAGTCCAATGCAGCAAGTCATCAGAGGTGGCAAGACCAATGCGTTGAATCAGTCCCGACTCCGATTTTTTGATCCCCGTATACAGTAAATACCAAATATCTTTACATTTTATGATGCTGCCAGTCCAAGTTCCGTAGTCGTCCCACTCTCCTGGCAAACCCACTTTTAAAGCGTCAGGCAAAACTGTCCAATGAATCAGGTCACCTGAAATAGCATGACCAATTGAGGTATTCCAATGTCGCAAAGAACCATCAATTAGCGATTTAGGAGCTTGTAGATAAAAAAGATGATAGTTGTGACCATCATCTACTACCCAAAAATCCCAAAGCCATTGGTTGACTAGCCGTAAACCCATTTCTACCTAAAAGGAGCAAAAAATTCAAATGTTCAAGCGTTGAGTCTGTTGGGGGCAAAAGCACTCCTTGTCCACTATGCAGTATCCAATGCAGGAGTGATACCACAAGTTTCTGGCGCTCGTTGCGCGGTCAAAAGCACGGTCAAAGGGGATGTGCAAAGAAAATCTTATCCCAAAGTGGATTATGGGAGCAACGCGATTTTGTGAGGTGGGGCAAAAAGTGTGCGATGCGATCACCAAACCCAAAACAGGCATCGCTAAAATGTTTTTCTAATTCCAAAGTCAAATAAATTACATTCAAAAAATAAAAGGGCATGACAATATATTTTCTGGAAATATCCCAAGAAGATATTTGTTCAATGATGTAGGAGGGAAAGAAGCTAGAGTACCCAGCACGGTACAGTCAAGAGAAATTGTTTGGACTCTATCGGGTTAAATGGCATCTGGATACAGCATTAGAGATCCTGGGAATGCTCTAAATGATCAATTAGCGATCGCACAAAATCCGTACAAAAAATAATGGAGTACAAACCGTGAAAGGTTCATACTCCATTACAGAGGAGAGAGCAGGACATAAGCCGGGTTCTGTTCTCTTGCGAGGGCAGTTATCTATCTGGGACGCCTGTTACCAAACGCCTCTAGCGGCTCTCATTGAGCGGAACTGGTAAAAGACCAACCGTAGTTCCTATCGCCTTGCTCCCAACCGGGGTTTACCGAGCCAGCACCTCTCGATACTGCTGGTGCGCTCTTACCGCACCTTTGCACCCTTACCAAAACAGTTGTGAGTGCTGAGTACTGAGTGCTGAGTTTTCTTTACTCAGCACTCAGCACTCATTACTCAGCACTGGTTTTGGCGGTATCTTTCTGTGGCACTATCCTCACGATCGCTCGCACTGGACGTTATCCAGCAAGTTTGGTCTTTCGGGAGTCCGGACTTTCCTCAAACCAGTGACTATGACTGATCTGCAACTGCCTGCGCCTACTCTCTCCTTAGATCCAGTGTAATCTTGGATGGCATAGTGTGTCTGGTTGGTATTACTTTTTTTTATTCCAAGGTAGAGCGTAAGTCCAAGGTAGTTTCCTGACTGTGAAAGGACAATTGATAATGCTAATATCAGGAAAATCACGACCTGGGGCTAGACCTAAACGCACCTCAGATATCCGTAGCACCAGTTGCAGGGAAAAATCCAACTCCTTTCTTCTGTTAATAAAGTCGTTGTACAACTTTTTTTGCCCTTTTTGCAGTCCGTTGATATCAATTAGTGGTTTTTTCGCTAAATAGGTTCCAGTTACTTGATCGCGCCCGAAAACATCTTCTGCTGTCACCGTTTCAGAAAGTGTTTTCTTGGGGGCAATCAGGCTAGGACTTTGGGGTACTGCTAAATCGCGGGTTAAGTCTGGTGATTTCCGAATCACGCGGCGCGATTGCTTGCTATGTTCAACTACTAAAGAGCTATTGTCCCAGTCAACGTATACGGCAATATTTTCAGATTTATTTTCAATGCTAAGTGATAAATCTTTCAAATCGTCAATTGGGTATGAGGAATTGAGTCTAAAGGAAATCCCAATTTTATCGTCGAGATTTTGTTCTTTGAGTTGCTCGTCAACGATTCCTTTTTTAAACTCAAATTTAATTTGGTCGTCAATGGATTCAACCATGCGGTTAAAAACATAGGAGACACCGATAATATAAATCGTCAAAACTATTAAATTCTGGTCGCTACTCCTCATAACTCAGAATTTCAACTCCCAGTGCTAATGAATGTATATTCGACTCATGGCTCATCTGCAATTTTTAATTGCGCTTGACTATTACAGAATTTTGCAGCCAGCCTCGTTGCCAAAAAAAGAATAGTAAAGCAAGTGCGATCGCAGCCATTACTACCAAGCAAACTGGGTAGCCCCAATACCAATTCAATTCAGGCATATTATATGGCGATTTTTCAGTATTGAAATTCATCCCATATATTCCTGCCACAAAAGTCAGTGGAATAAAAATTGTTGAAACTATTGTTAGTACCTTCATAATTTCATTCATTTTGTTGCTCACTGCCGAAAGGTACACATCCATTAATCCAGATGCTAGTTCTCGATAAGTTTCCACCATATCCATTACTTGTACCGTATGGTCATAACAATCTCGCAGGTAAATTCGCACTTCTTCACTAATCAAATCACTGCCATCTCGAATTAAGGAATTGATTGCATCCCTCTGTGGCCAGATAGCACGACGTAGTTGCAGTAATTCTCGCCTAATTTGATAAATATTTTGTAGTGTTTGTGGGGTTGGTTTAACTATTACCTCCTCCTCTAACTCTTCGATTCGCTCCCCATAAAGCTCCAGCACTGGGAAAAAGCCATCAATAATTGCATCTAACACAGCGTAAGCTAAATAATCCGCTCCCTGTTTACGAATGATACCTTTATTTTTTTCAATTCGCGATCGCACCGCTTCAAAACAATCATGCTCTGGTTCCTCTTGTACTGTCAGCAAATAATTTTTCCCTAATATTAAACTCACTTGCTCACTATAAAAACCACATGATCTTTCCTTTGCTACTACCATGCGGCTAATGAATAGCAATTGGTCTTCATAATCCTCTGTTTTGGGACGCTCCGGTACATTAACTACATCTTCTAAAACTAGAGGATGTAACTTAAAAACTTTACCCAATCGTTGTAATATGTCTTGACTGCCTAAACCTTGTACGTCTACCCAAGAAACCGATTCCATCTCCAGATATGGGATACACTCCTCTGGAGTTGCTATTTGTTCACGGGTAAAATTAGTTTGGTTATAGTCAATCAAGAAAATTATCGGTGGTGGAGCATCTGCATCAATAATAATGGTTCCAGGTAGAGTCCCTGGTTGGTGATAGAACTCATTTTCATCCGGTCTAGTTACTATTTTGGGGAGGCGGCGCAGTTTTCGTGTCATGTAATATTACCTAATAGTCATTTGTTATTTGTCATTTGTCATTTGTCAGTGCTAAAAACAACTGACTAGGGCAACTAACAACTTACACGTAATTTTACAAAATTTAATATAAAAAACAGTTTGCCTTGGCAAGACAAACTGCTTAAAAAATATTTATCTAGGTCAGTGAAGAGGAAAAGGGGCAGTTCTTGGTGGGGAGAAGACCCCATAAATAAATTTAGTTGCCCTGAAAACTTGGACGCGTTATTTCTGATGGCACTTGAGGCTCGAAATAAATATTTTTACCTTGAGCATAAATAAATTTATTTGCTCTCAAACCCTTGATTGCTGGGGAATTCCAAAATCTTTCTCCCCAGCTAAGAGTTAAGAGCTCCCCTGCCTCTTCGGTCAGCAGAAATTAGAACATGCCGCCCATGCCGCCCATACCGCCCATACCGCCCATACCGCCCATACCGCCCATACCGCCCATACCGCCCATACCGCCCATATCAGGGGCAGGAGCGGCGGATTTCTTCTCCGGCTTTTCAACAATGATCGCTTCGGTGGTTAAGACCAAACCAGCAATGGAACCAGCGTTTTGCAAAGCTGAACGCACGACTTTGGCAGGGTCGATAATGCCAGCAGCGATCAAGTCTTCAAATTCTCCGGTAGCAGCATTGTAGCCAATGTTAAAGTCGCTATCTCGGACTTGAGAGACGATCACAGAACCTTCAGCACCGGCGTTGTCTGCTATTTGGCGCAAGGGAGCTTCTAGCGCTCGTCCGACAATATCAGCCCCAATTTTTTCTTCTTCATCTTGCAGGCTGTTTTTAATCGCTTCTACCGTCTTAGCTAAGTGAATTAAGGTCGTCCCACCACCAGGAACAATACCTTCTTCCACGGCGGCTTTAGTAGCGTTCAGTGCGTCTTCAATTCGCAGTTTGCGGTCTTTGAGTTCGGTTTCGGTTGCCGCACCCACTTTAATCACTGCCACACCGCCAGCGAGCTTGGCGATGCGTTCTTGTAGTTTTTCTTGATCGTATTCAGAATCGGTTTCTTCCAACTGTCGGCGAATTTGAGCAATTCGCTTTTGTACCTCTGGCTTCGTGACACTGCCAGCTACAATTGTGGTGGTTTCTTTGTCAATGGTGATTTTGCGGGCAGTTCCCAGCGCTTCTAGAGAAGCGGTATCCAAGCTTAAGCCGATTTCTTCAGAAATCAACTGTCCATCGGTGAGAATAGCAATATCTTCTAACAAAGCTTTGCGGCGATCGCCAAACCCAGGCGCTTTAATTGCAGCCACAGCCAGTACACCCCGCGCTTTGTTCACCACCAGAGTTGCCAAAGCATCACCTTCGACATCTTCAGCGATAATTAGCAAGGGCTGACCAGAACGGGCAACTTTTTCCAAAATCGGCACTAAATCTTGGATGCTGCTAATTTTTTTGTCTGTCACCAAGATCCGGGCGTTTTCAAATTCGACTATTTGCCGCTCGTTGTTGGTGACAAAATAGGGAGAAATATAGCCCCTGTCAATCTGCATCCCCTCAACTACTTCTAGTTCGGTGGTTAGAGATTTAGATTCTTCAACGGTAATTACACCATCTTTGGTGACTTTTTCCATTGCTTCGGCTAACATTTGGCCAACTTCTTCATCATTACCAGCAGAGACAGTGGCAACTTGAGCGATCGCACTTCCTTCTACTGGCTTGGCTACCCTAGCAATTTCTTTTACCAGTGCCTCAATGGTTTTGTCGATCCCGCGCTTCAAACTAACTGGGTTACTACCCGCCGCGACGTTCTTCAAACCTTCCCGAATTAAGGCTTGTGCTAAAACTGTGGCCGTGGTAGTGCCATCCCCAGCGACATCTTTAGTTTTTGAGGCTACTTCCTGGATGAGTCTTGCACCAGTATTTTCCAAAGGATCTTCTAATTCAATTTCCTTGGCAACAGTGATACCATCGTTGACAATTTGAGGTGCGCCAAATTTTTTCTCTAAAAGGACATTGCGACCTTTTGGCCCTAAGGTGATTTTTACGGCATCGGCAAGGGCGTTAACACCCCTTTCTAGAGCTCGCCGCGATTCCTCGTTAAATGCAATAATTTTCGCCATGTTTTATTTCTCCAGCGCTTCCATTAGACAATTTAGCACTCACACGTCAAGAGTGCTAATCTCTCAAGCCGCTCAAATTATAAATGGAAATAAAAAAATTGATTAATATACAGGTGATGCTCATATTAGATACTGGCAGTAATGCTTGAATTGGGAGATGAATCTAGACAACTCCCTTAAGTCCCTCGGTATTGCCGACCCTAGCGGCACCGGCTGGTTGGCGGTAGTATTTACATTCCTGTTGGCTTGGGTTGTAACTTGGCGTTTAATTCCGACAGTACGCAAATTCGCCTTGCGGGTAGGTTGGGCTGACCAACCCAACGCACGGCGACTCAACCGAGAACCTTTACCCAATGCAGGGGGGCTGGCTATCTACGCGGGTGTAATTGCCGCGCTGGTATTAGCTAGCCTTTTACGACCGATCGAACTCCAAAACGTATTGGCTCAGGTACTCACTATTTTGTTGGGGGGTTCGATATTAGTCCTTGTGGGCTTTATCGATGATCAGTTCGGCTTACCGCCCTCTGTTCGATTGTGGGCGCAAATTGTCACGGCACTGTTGCTGGTAGCTAATGGCATCAGCGTCAAAGTCCTGTTTGGCACCCCCATCGACTCGCTGCTGTCCATGTTGCTAACAGTGCTGTGGGTAGTAGGGATTACCAACGCCATCAACTTGATGGATGGTATGGATGGCTTGGCAGGAGGAATCAGCTTTATTACCGCTATGAGTTTGTTGGCTGTTGCAGCCCAATTTAATAATCGTGCAGCAGCAATCTTGGTACTTGCAGCCTTGGGAGGTGCTGCACTGGGCTTTTTGCGCCATAACTTCCATCCGTCACGAATTATTATGGGTGATGCCGGAGCATACTTTTTCGGCTATGTACTGGCAGCAACCAGTATTTTAGGTAAACTGCAACAAAACACACTTTATGCGCTAATTCCTACGGTTTTATTTCTGTTGTTACCAGTGCTAGACACCACTCAAGTATTTGTGCGGCGGTTACTAGCAGGAAATAACCCTCTGAGTACTCCTGGCAAAGACCACCTGCACCACCGCTTACTTGCTTGGGGACTCTCCCAGCGCAATGCTGCGTTCACGCTTTGGTCAATTACCTTAGTTTTCAACTTGCTGGCCATGAGAATACAAGGTATGAGTTTGGCTGTGATGCTGGCTACCGCCAGTAGCATTATCATTCTTTTGGGCTTTACTATCTGGCAAAGGATACGCCAACAGCCTTAGTTGCTTGTAGGGTGGGCATTGCAATGCTAGCCCTACTAGGTTTCTTCAGTCCACCAAAAATTCAAGCTTGAGTTAAATTATTTTACAACCAAGCAACTAAATATTATTCTGTCAAGTTTGATTTAATAATTTCGTAGTTGGCGCTTTAGCATTAAAGTAGCTATTCTATGAGCTTTAGAGCATTAGGATTAGCCTACATGGTAAATGCGGGTATAAGTAAGTGGGTCAAATTAAATATAAAACCTCACCCTGCCTCCGGCTTCCCTCTCCGAACTCACGGAGAGGGATTGAGGGTGAGGTTTGATCTTATATTTAATTACGCCTACCTACTTATTTGCCAAAATTCGTTGAGAATAAGAGGTTGACGAGCCATGAAGTGAGTTTAGAAGTTCAAAACTTGATTTAGAAGTTCAAAACTCGATTTAGAAGTTCAAAACTTGATTTAGAAGTTCAAAACTCGATTTAGAAGTTCAAAACTCGATTTAGAAGTTCAAAACTTGATTTACGAGAGTGGAATTAACCGAACCGTATTGAGAGTATATAGGAATCCGGTTTGATTTATGAAAAGATATGTAGGGTGTGTTAGCGACAGCGTAACGCACCAAACCCTTGATAATGGTGCGTTACGAACTTCGTTCTAACACACCCTACAATACCTAATTTTGTTCAAAAATCAAGTAGGAGTCCTATATATTCGATTAATCGCGTCTCTATTATTTATTTAACGCAATGTGCAACTTATTCTTATAACCCCACTTCCATTCCTCTCCCCCACTCCTGAGAGGCTTTGATACTTACTCCCCAACGCTAGTAGGGAAGCAGGGTGGTTTCATACGAAGAAAGAAAAATACATAAGTCTTGATTCTCGTTTTGTGACATGGCTTTTTACCCCACTTCCATTCCTCTCCCCGAAGCGGAGAGAGGCTTTGGAACTCAGTTTTATTTTTTCTCTGCTTGTATGAAACCATCCTGCCTGACGCTAGTAGGAAAGGGGTTGGGGGTTAGGTTTGAGAGAAAGTTGCACACGGCGTTATTTATGCCATCACCATACCGCCATCAACGTTAAATACTTGTCCAGTGATGTAGCTTGCGGCGGGATCGGCGGCGAGAAAGCGCACCATCCCAGCGACTTCTTCGGGCTGACCAAAGCGACCGAGGGGGATGTATTTGAGAATTTCTTCGGGGTTGTTGAGATTGCTGGTCATGTCGGTGGTGATGAATCCAGGGGCGACAGCGTTAACGGTGATGCCGCGAGTAGCCAGTTCTTTAGCAACGCTTTTGGTGAAACCGATTACACCTGCTTTGGCGGCACTATAGTTTGATTGACCTGGGTTGCCAATTTGCCCAGCAACGGAGGTAATGTTGATAATTCGCCCCGATCGCTGCTTGAGCATGATTTTACTGACGGCGCGTGTACATAAGAAAACACCAGTTAGGTTAAGGTCTATCACAGCTTGCCAATCTTCTGGCTTCAAACGCAAAAGCAGCGTGTCGCGGGTAATACCTGCGTTGTTGACTAAGATATCCACACGGCTGAACTTTCCGATGACGGCGTTAACTAATGCTTCTACTTGATCGATTTTAGAAACGTCAGCTTGGATAGCGATCGCCTGACCTCCTGCTGCGATAATTTCTGCAACGACTGCCTCAGCTGCTGCACTAGAACTGGCATAATTGACAACTGCGATCGCTCCTTGTGTGGCTAATTCAATTGCGATCGCTCGGCCAATTCCTCGTGATCCACCTGTAACGATTGCGACTTTATCTTGTAATAGTGTCATTTAATGTTCCTCAATCTGAAAAATACCGCGCTAATTATCTTATGGTGATTTAGGGAACATCTGAATATTGTCGGGATAAAATCTAACTCTTACGGGGTGACAATCTTGCTGGCATGATGCAAATTAGATAGCTAATAGATAAAAATAATAACAGGATAGGTTTAAATATATATCTAATCCATATGCACAAAAGACAAGAATATACGTATTTTATTATAATTATTTAAGATTTTTGGCTGGCAAATCAGTCTATATTCACTCATCTAATCTTTTCCCAACAAAAACCCATAAATCTATACCGATTTTATTTTCTAAGAATTACTATTGAAACAAACAATTGAAAATCGGTGTGTGTCATATGGCAACTAAAAAGCAATTTAACAGCTTTGAAGAGATGCTGTCCGCTTCTGATGTACCTGTATTAGTAGATTTTTATGCTGACTGGTGTGGTCCCTGTCAGATGATGGTGCCAATTTTAGAGCAAGTCAATGCCCAACTTAAGGATCGCCTACGGATTGTCAAAATAGATACAGAAAAATACACAGATTTGGCCACTCAGTATAAAATTGCCTCTCTCCCAACCTTAGTACTATTTAAGCAGGGTCAGCCTGTGGATCGGATAGAGGGAGTGATGCAAGCACCGCAGTTGGTGCAATATCTAGAAACAAAGGTTTAAGCTAACACTTAGAATTTGGATTTTGGTTCTTAGAGGCGCGAAATGTCGCGTCTCTTTTAGTAGATAAGTAATACACGGTAGGGTATCACAGCTAGTCTCCTTGATTAATGAATCAGCTATTGCCGTGATATTGCTCCAATCCGATGAAGTTGTGCTGCATTTGGAATTCCAAACCCAACCGAAAGCTGATATTCCCTTTCGGATGATTGATTATCGGTTGCGAGTGTATCGCCGTTTTAAAAGCAAGCGAATGCGCCAAGTTCTGAATTTATCTGCAACAGACAAATTCAGAACTTGTACAGCAAACCACATTCACTTTGGAAGAAACCTTTCATCGGTTCGAGGTAATTCGTCTTTGGGAGCAACCAACAAGTGTATTTTTGGAGCATCCAGGATTATTACCATTTGCGGTGTTAAGTCAGACAAATAACCGTACCGCTACGTTACAACAAGTTGCTGAGGAAATTTCAGAAATTAGTGAGGAAACGATGTCTACGACGGGCTGCGCCTACGCTATTCTCTCATTTTCATTGCTCAAAATCGATGGCGGAGCCATTAGGAATGCATTCCCAGGTGGAACCTGGGAACGAGTACGAGTGTTAAACTCTTAATTCCTCACTCCTAACTTTTATTTTCCAAACCCTTTACCGCGAGAGGTTGAAGGTAGGCAAATGCAGTTTTCGAGTTGAGCAATTAAAGCGTCACGATCCAAATTTTGACCAATCAGCACTAGTTGGTTTTTCAATTTACCTTGCCATTCATCATCATCCAAGGTGAAGCGTTTACCGCAAAGGTGGAAAATATGACGCTTCGGACTTTCATCAAACCACATAATCCCCTTCGCTCGGAAGATATTTGAGGGTAGCTGGTTATCTAAGAAATATTGAAACTTCTTAATAGAAAAAGGCTTGTCACTTTGGAAAGATATGGAAGTAAAACCATCATTTTCTAAATGGTCAGAATGATGGTGATCGTGGTGATCATGGTCATGGTCGTGATGATCATGACCGCAGGTTGAGTGATCATGGTCATCATGATCGTGATGGTCGTGGTCATCTACCACTGTGTCAAAATATTTATCAGACTCAAACAGACCAACACTGAGAATTAAAGGAAGTGGCACTTGCGATCGCGTGGTGCGAATAATTCTTGCTCCTTCCTTAACTTCATTAATTTTTCTTTCTAACTCCTTCAAAGTGGCTTCATCAACCAAATCTGTCTTGTTCAGCACAATTACATCACCATAGGCAATCTGGCTGTATGCTGCCTCAGAGTTAAATAAATCTAGGCTGTAATTCGCCGCGTCTACCACGGTAATAATCGAATCCAGACGAGTTAAATCCCGTAATTCTGTACCCAGAAATGTTAAAGCTACTGGTAGCGGATCTGCTAATCCAGTTGTTTCCACTACTAGATAATCTAGATTTTCTTGGCGTTCTAAAACTTTGTAAACTGCATCTACCAAATCATTATTAATAGTGCAGCAGATACAACCATTATTTAGTTCCACCATGTTCTCACCAGTGGAAACAATTAGCTCGTTATCGATGCCAATTTCGCCAAATTCATTCACGAGAACGGCGGTTTTCAAACCCTGTTGGTTGTTGAGGATATGATTAAGTAAAGTCGTCTTGCCACTACCGAGAAAACCCGTAATAATTGTTACTGGCATTCCTTGTTTGGGCGTATCCATTGCGGAAGATTCGGGTGTAACTGCTGATTGCATAGCGCTGTTATCAAATGTCAAAAAATAGTAATGTAGCGCAGATAGTCCAGAAAACATTAGCATAGGGATGCTGGACTGTCATCCCAGCTGCCTTACCCTATTATTACGTATCTCCTTATTTCCGCATTACTCTGTTATGACCTTAACCCTTTACAATACCCTCACCCGTCGTCAAGAACCGTTTGAAACAGTCGAACCAGGCAAGGTTAAGATGTATTACTGCGGCGTGACGGTATATGATTACTGCCATTTGGGTCATGCTAGAGCTTGCATCGTTTGGGACGTAGTGCGCCGATACCTCCAGTTTATCGGCTATCAAGTCCGATATGTCCAAAATTTTACTGATATTGATGACAAGATTCTGAATCGAGCCTGTCTTGAACATTCATCAATGGAAGTTGTAGCCGATCGCTTTATCAAAGCATATTTTGAGGATATGGCGCGGTTGGGAATCAAAGAAGCCGATGAGTATCCCCGTGCTACCCACACAATGAATGGCATTCAACGGTTAATTCATGAGTTGGAAAATAAGGGTTTTGCCTACCCTGCTGACGGCGATGTGTATTATGCAGTACGGCAGTTTGCTGAGTATGGGAAGCTTTCGGGACGCAAGTTAGAAGATATGCAAGCAGGGAAAAGCGATGTCTACGACGGGCTGCGCCTACGCGTCAACGTCGAAGATCCAGAGTACCAGAAAAAGAAAGATCCCTTTGATTTTGCCTTGTGGAAGGCAGCAAAACCGGGAGAACCAGCTTGGGAATCACCTTGGGGCGCAGGTCGTCCGGGGTGGCATATAGAATGCTCGGCAATGGTGCGCGATCGCTTGGGTGATACCATAGATATTCATGCTGGTGGTGCTGACTTAATTTTTCCCCACCACGAAAACGAAATTGCCCAATCAGAGGCTGTGACAGGAAAACCTCTAGCCCATTACTGGTTGCATAACGGCATGGTAAAAGTAGATGGTGAAAAAATGTCCAAATCTTTGGGCAACTTTATCACTATTCGAGAATTGCTGGATCGAGGAGTTGACCCGATGGCGGTGCGGTTATTCGTGCTAACCGCTCAATATCGCACACCTATAGATTTTACCGATGAAGCGATCGTCGCAGCAACCAACGGTTGGCACACCATTAAAGAAGGTTTACTCTTCGGCTACCAATATGGCAAAAAACTAGGCTGGGAAGTGCGAACTGGCTCACTACTGCCTGAAACTGTTGAGCGCTTCCAAGAAACTGTGAATAATGACTTTAATTTTCCTGGTGGGTTAACAGTGCTGTTTGAATTAGCCAAAGAACTGCGCCGTGAGGGAAATATTATTGTGCATGAAGGGAAAACCGAAAGATCACCACAGGAGTTACAGTGTCAATGGCAAACTCTCGTCACATTAGCTGGAGTTTTGGGTTTAGAAGCCAAGCCTGAGGTAGAAACTTCTACAACAGAAGGTTTAAGCGATGCGGAAATTGAGGCTAAAATTCAGCAAAGACAACAAGCACGTATTGCCAAAAATTTTGCCCAAAGCGATCGCATTCGTGACGAACTTCAAGCAGAAGGTATTACGCTAATTGATAGCCGTGATGGCACACGCTGGCATCGGAATTAAATTTTAAATTGTTATGTGGATTACTCTAACAAAAGCGATCGCTAGTTTCGATATTCCTGCTGATTGGATTGGTATCAGAGCCGTCAAAGAGACTTCTGCTACTCGTTTAGTCCGTGACGCCTTACCCCAGTTAAATGGCAAATCCTTCACTGTAGGAGCCATGCTGGAAGTTTTGGTTAATGGCTGTCTGGGTTATGCAGCTACTAACTCTCTGGAATTACCGTCTCTACAAGCTGCTGCTCAAATAGCCTATAAACAGGCACTAGCAGCCAGTGAATGGTGGATATATCCCTTCAGTGAAAGTCAGCGCCCTAAAGTCGTTGGTGAATATAAATCTCCATTTCTTGAGCCATTGGATGCTCTGAGTTCGGGAGAAATCAACGATTTACTGATTCGTATTTGCCAAACGCTGAAAGTTGACGACAAGATTGTGCAAACCATAGCTAGTGCTAGCACAACCGAGAGAGAATCTTGGTTTATCAGCAGCAACGGCTCAGAAGTCTATCAAAAAATACTATCTATAGGCACTAATTACGGAGCCACTGCCCAAGATGGGGTGATTGTACAGCAGCGCACTCACAATGGTTCCCAGGCAAACTGTTATCAAGGCGGACTAGAGCTTTTAAAACAAGAAGATTTATGGCAGCGGGTGCAACAAATTGGCAAACAAGCAGTAGAACTTTTGACAGCAGAAGAATGCCCAACCAGCCGTACCAATTTAGTTTTAGCCCCAGATCAAATGATGCTGCAAATCCATGAAAGTGTCGGACATCCCCTAGAAATTGACCGAATTTTGGGAGATGAGCGTAACTATGCTGGGGGCAGCTTTGTTAATAAAAGTGATTTTGGCAATCTAGTATATGGTTCGCCACTGATGAATATTACTTTTGATCCCACCGTGCCTGGTGAATATGCCAGCTATGGCTTTGATGATACAGGCGCTGTGGCAACACGGGAGTATTTGGTTAAAGAAGGAGTACTCCAACGGGGTTTAGGCAGTCTGGAGAGTCAAGCAAGAGCAGGTGTACCAGGAGTTGCCTGTGCCCGTGCTTCCTCATGGAATCGACCAGCGATCGATCGCATGGCAAACTTGAATTTAGAGCCTTTAAACGCTACCTTTGAAGACATTATTGCTGGGATAGAACACGGTGTTTATATGGAATCTAACCGGTCTTGGTCAATTGACGATCGCCGCTACAAATTTCAATTTGGTTGCGAGTACGCTAAATTAATTGAAAACGGTAAATTTACTAAAACCCTCCGCAATCCCAACTATCGCGCCACAACACCAGAGTTTTGGCACAGCTTAATCCAAGTAGGAAATGCTGACAACTGGCAAATGTATGGTACTCCCTACTGTGGTAAAGGCGAACCAAATCAGGCCATTTCGGTAGGACATGGTTCACCTGTTTGTGTATTTGCTAATGTCGAAGTTTTTGGCGGAGGAAGTTGAATAATTCGTAATTCGTAATTCGTAATTCCTAAGGGCTATTCGTTCTAGACATAAACCGTCCAGAACTAAAGTTCACAGGCTTTTAGCTAAAGTCCGTTAAAACGGACTATAACCTTTTCTCAGTCGTCTTGAGACGACTTTCGCTATTAGACTCAGAATTCATTCTGAGACGGGCTAAGTAAGTTGGCGTTAAAAAATTAAGCTATGTGACGAAATGTAAAATCAGCAAATAGTTTAGAGATTGTTCATTGCAGAGTTTTTACAAAACTAAACATACATGGGTTTTATCGTGCCGACTTACTTAGATGAGAATGAAAAAGCCCTGCTATCATCCCATCTACCTAATTAATATTTAATATCCATGAAAATTGAGGAATTATCTGCGTTAGAAGTCAGCTTTAATCAACTGATTGAAACTCTACTTATCAAAAAAGCAGAAAATGAACAATTTACTGTGAGACTCAGCAGTGAAAGAAGTCAATTTACTCGTTTCAATCATGCGAAAGTACGACAAACTGGTTGTGTTGCTGATGGTTGGATAGAACTAACTTTGATGGCAGATCAACGCAGCAGTGTTCGGCAGTTTCCCTTTACTGGAAATTGGAGCGGAGATTGGCAGTTAGGATATGCTGCTTTGCAGGAACTACGTGACGAACTTATTCTACTACCCATCGATCCATATCTAGTTTTGCCATCAGGAAATAATACCAGTCGAGAAATACACTCTGGGAATTTATTGGTGGCGGAAGCAGTAGTACCAACTATTCTAGAACTAGTTGCTGAATTAGATTTTACAGGAATATATGCAGGGGGAGTGGTAATTAAAGCTTATGGTGATTCTAGCGGACAGAAACACTGGTTTGCTACTGATTCTTTTACCTTAGATTATTCTCTATTCACCACCTCTGGACAAGCAGTTAAGGGCATATTTGCAGGGAGTGATTGGGATAAATCTGCTTATATAGCCAAAATCAGCGAAGCCAAAAAGCAACTAGAATTGCTTGCTCGCCCAGCTAAAGAGCTTCCACGGGGACAATACAAAACTTATTTTGCACCTGCTGCTGTTGCAGATTTATTAATAATGCTTTCTTGGGGATCTCTAAGCGAAGCTGATATCCAACAAGGACACAGCGCTTTAGCTGCTCTCTGGCGCCAAGAAAAACAACTTTCGACTGCATTTAGTTTGAAAGAAAACTTTCAACGGGGATTAGTACCGCGATTTAATGAATTGGGAGAAATAGCAGCACCGGAGTTACCTATAATAGAAAAGGGAGATTTAGTAAACACTCTGGTGAATTCTCGGACTGCTAAGGAATATCAAAAAATTGCTAATGGTGCTAATGGTTCAGAGACTTTACGAGCGCCAGAAGTAAGCCCAGGAAGTTTAGTATTTGAGCAGATTCTTCCGAGTTTAGATACAGGATTATATTTATCGAATTTGCATTACTTGAATTGGAGCGATCGCCAAACTGGTAGAATCACAGGCATGACCCGTTATGCTTGTTTTTGGGTAGAAAATGGAGAAATTATTGCTCCCATTGAAAACTTACGTTTTGATGAAAGTCTCTATCGCTTTTGGGGAGAAAACTTAGTAGATTTGACCACTTTTCAAGAATTCATACCCGAAGTAGGTACATACGAGAGTCGTCAACTTGGAGGTAGTTTAGTTCCCGGTATGCTGGTAGAAGATTTTACATATACTTTGTAATCAGGTGTTGACAGACAATCAAAAGCCAACAAATAGAAATCTAACCTTACCCCAATAAAACTGTGCTTTATCTCCCCTCTCCTTACTAAGGAGAGGGGTTGGGGGTGAGGTTTGTCTCCCAATTTTAAAATCACCGATCTCTGTAAACTGCATTAATTACAATATCTTTGATACTCAGGTAAAGAATTAATATTAACAATAAAACTTG
The DNA here is from genome assembly GCF_036919555.1 of Nostoc sp. Classification (GTDB taxonomy): domain Bacteria; phylum Cyanobacteriota; class Cyanobacteriia; order Cyanobacteriales; family Nostocaceae; genus Nostoc. Next base: position 34,466 of record NZ_JBALCS010000004.1, on the reverse strand, counting down.
CTCAAATTGAAGAATTGGATCTAAACGCCAACCTTGATAGAACAATATTACTCCACTTAACAACATTATAATTGGCGTAAATATAAGTTGGATAATGTAAAGGGTTAAAGCCCAACCTCTAAGTCTGCTTCCACGTTGGACTAGCCAAGCTACTGTTAAAATCAAGTAAAGAATTGCCCAAAGCAAATATATAATTCCAATTAAACCAGCTATATTTAATCCAAAATTCACTTGAGCGAAAGTAAGCATTTATTAAAAATCCTGCTTAATTACAAGCTAAAATTTTAAATCTATTACCAGATAGGTTCCCCAAAAGTCTTACTTAATAAAAATTGTTGGGTTAAGCAATGGCGAAACCCAACCTATAATTCTTCTCCATCTCTTGTTAGAGCCTCTATCTTTTTTTACCAGGAGGTGAATTGCGCTGAGTGAGGTTATCAATTTGCAATTGTTGCCGTCCGTTGGTGATAATTCGCAACATATCCTTGAGATCCTGCTCAATATTTCCCAAAACGCCATCGGCATATACATCAGCACCATCTTCAATTTCTTGAGCCTGAGCGATCGCAGTTTGTCGCATTTGCTCTAATTCTTGCTGACAAGCATACCGCTTGCGGTCAATCTCGGCAAGGGTTTCTTGCATTATGGCCTCACACTCTTGTTGCGCTTGTCGCCGCAGTTGTTCAGCTTCTTGTTCTGCCTGTTGAATAATATCGCTTTCAGCTAAAATTTGCGCTCTTTTTGCTTGCGCGGCCTGAACAACCTGCTGCCCATACTCTTCTGCTTCCAGCAGAATTTCAACCTTTTGTTCCAGAATCACTGCTGCTTCTTGAAAAAGTGATGGTAAGGCCAGCCGGATGTAATCAAGCTGATCGAGTAACTTTTCTTCATCTATGAGTGTGCGTCCCGTCAGTGGAATCCTGAGACTAGAGAGAACCATTTCCTCTAGGCGGTTGAGTTCCTGCTGAATATCTACGCTTCCCTCTCCACCGAGATATTCTTCAGGGGGGGGATTGCTTCCGTTGAGATTGGGTTCAACATTGGAGAGTTGTGATTGTAGCATTGGTATATCTCTAGAGCAATGTGTGGGGGAACAAGATGATCGATAGAACCACCAAACCTTGCAATCTCTTTTACCACACTACTACTTAAAAAACTATACTCATTTGAGGTTGCGAGAAAAACTGTTTCTATTTGAGTAGAAAGAGTTTTATTAGTGTGAGCCATTTGCAGTTCCACTTCAAAATCTGACACAGCCCGTAAACCTCGCAGCAAAACTTGTGCTTGTCGCATTTGGGCATAGTTGACGGTAAGACCATCAAAGCTGTCTACTTCTACATTGGGTAGATGTTGCGTAGAATGACGGATCTGATCTAGCCGTTGCTGCACACTAAAAAGTGGCATTTTGTTGGGGTTCCGCAGTACAGCGACAATCACCTGCTCAAACAGCCGACTACCGCGCTGGATGAGGTCAAGGTGTCCCAAGGTTATGGGGTCGAAGCTACCAGGATAAATAGCAATCACAATTTTAGATATATCAAAGTTGTTTAGGTGATTATATCGAAACCGTTTTGTGTAACTTACTCAAATCTACCATTTTGCGCTCTGGGTAAGAATGAGCAACTCAATTGTTCTGGCGAGACAAGTTATGCTCAACTAGGCGTTAAAACTTAGACTCCTAAATATGGATGCTGGATTTTTACCTGTGTCTTCACAATTCTATTGTGGTAGATTCAAACGTAACTCACTAGTATTCGAGACACAAGAAACTCCGTACTTAGCAAAGTGCGTGAGTAGTTAACGAACTTTTTTAGGTAATTTCTCATGGGACTGGATTTTTCCACCTTGCCCTTGGCGTTTCAATTTACTTCTCCAGGACCGATTCTGGTGAAATTAGGACCACTAAGTATTCGCTGGTATGGCTTATTGATTGCCACAGCAGTATTAATTGGCGTTATCCTTTCCCAGCATTTGGCAAAACGCCGTAATGTTAATCCTGAGTTGCTAGGTGATTTGTTTTTTTGGTTGTTGATTGGGGCAATCCCTGGCGCACGGCTATATTACGTTTTCTTTGAGTGGTCAAAATATGCCCAAACTCCAGAAAAAATCTTTGCTATCTGGGAAGGAGGTATTGCCATTCACGGAGCAATTCTTGGTGGCGTTTCGGCTGCGTTAATCTTTGCTAAAATCAAGCAGGTTTCTTTCTGGCAACTAGCAGATTTAGTAGCGCCTTCGCTGATTTTAGGGCAAGCGATCGGACGTTGGGGCAATTTTTTTAATTCTGAGGCTTTTGGCAATCCTACTGATTTACCTTGGAAGCTGTATATTCCACCAGACCATCGTCCTCTAGAATATGCTAGTTTCGATTACTTTCATCCCACCTTTCTCTACGAATCTCTATGGGATTTAATGGTGTTTACGCTACTAATAACGTTGTTTTTCCGCTCTTTATCCGGTAAGCCACGTCTGAAGCTAGGCACGCTGTTTCTAGTTTACTGGCCAGCATATAGTTTAGGACGCTTGTGGATTGAAGGCTTTCGCACAGATAGCTTGATGCTGGGGCCATTACGGATGGCACAAGTAGTCAGTAGTCTAGGAATTTTATTGGGATTAGTTGGGTTAGCTTGGCTTTACTTGCTCAAACGCCCTTTACCCGATGTAGTTCCTACTCCGAAGTTAAATGGGGAGAGTGGGAGATGAGGCGACACGGGGAAGAAAAACCATTGATTATTGACCAATGCCCAATGCCCAATGCCCAATACCCAATGCCCAAAAATAAAAAATGCCCCAGAATATTTTCTAGGGCTTAACCAGGGTGCATCTACCATTACTCTCTACTAGAGGAAGAGGGTGAATCCGGAAAGATACTGAGAAAATGCCCAAAAAATTTTTTGAGGGATTGCCGTGTGTGCTTTTAAGAGTGAATATACCGAAAACCTAAGCTATAAAAAAACATTATATGCTGTAGAACCATCTGTGTATATTGTGGGGGCAGGCCCTGGAGATCCTGATTTATTAACGGTGAAGGCACAGAAACTACTGGCTGCTGCCGATGTGATTTTGTTTGCTGATTCTTTAGTACCCGAACAGATTTTAGAACTTTGCCGAGAAGATGCGGAGATAATTAGAACTGCGAATCAGACTTTAGAAGAGATTTTACTGATTATGATCGATAGGGTGCGATCGCAGCACAAATCTCTAGTTCGTCTCCATTCTGGCGACCCCAGTCTCTACAGCGCCATCCACGAGCAAATGCACCTCCTCGCCGAGGCAAATATCCCTTTTGAAGTTATACCAGGTATCAGCGCCTTTCAAGCTGCTGCTGCCAAACTTAAAGTAGAATTGACTGTCCCTGGTTTAGTTCAAACCATCATTTTGACACGTATCAGTGGACGTACAGAAGTCCCCACCACTGAAGAATTAGCCTCTCTTGCAGCGCATCAGGCTAGCCTTTGCCTATATCTCAGTGCGCGTCACGTCGAAAATGCTCAAGCTAAACTACTCGAATATTACTCAGCCGAAACCCCCATTGCGATTTGCTTTCGCATCGGCTGGCCTGATGAAAAAATCAGGGTTGTTCCCCTTAATCAAATGGCAGACTGCACTCATCAAGAAAACCTAATTCGTACTACACTTTATATAATCAGTCCAGCACTTTCGACAGCAAAAGGGCGATCGCGTTTATATCATCCCGAACATAGTCATTTATTTCGCTCATCTCATCAGTGAAGTACCTACACTGATATCTTTGGATACAGAGTTATGTGTGGTGCGATCGCTGACCTAAATCTGCTTACTAATTATCACCATTTCATTAGTCGTCACTTTGAATGTAAAAGCTGTTCTTACTAATATCACGATATTTCTTACCAAGATTACGATATTTCGGTATAATCTATTCTTTAAGTCCCCAGTCTCTACTTTCTAGGCGGACAAAGTTGCTGTATTCTTTGGGGAAGTTGCCGACACATCTGCTGTAATCCTTGAGGATTAATTTACCACAAAGCAAATAATCCCAGACTTATACCCCCCACAAGCAACGCCAACACTCCCCCCAGCACTACCAAGCGTTTACCCCGATGAGGTTTTGTAATTAAGGTTGGTGGGATTTTTGGGCTTGTAAATGGTTCCTCTGAAAGATCCAAATCTAGATCCAAATCTAGATTTGGATCTAGCAGCGATCGCGAACTTTCTGTAAAGGAAATTGGTTCCTTTTGTTCCTCTTGTTCTTCTTGTATTTCTGCTTCTATAATCTCTTCTGGCAAAGCCGGAGTCACAGGTACTAAGTATTCTGGAGAGACACGGTAATAAGTGAGAACAACAGGGGTTGGGGGTTAGGTCTCTATTGGATTCAGCTGAGAAACGCTATAGAATCTAAGCAAAATTTGCTTGCTTGCTTAAGAAATTGCGGAAGCTGGAATGATAAAGACTGTAGCGGATTTCTCCATCAATTTCCTGGAGTATTAAAAACTCACGCCAATTTTCCAGAACTTCTTCAACATCGTATTCATCAGCATCAATCGCACTAGCAATGATTTCTGCTGATAAGGGTGATGAAACTTGCACTAACACACTCAGCACAAATGATTTCAATTTCCTCTCAAAAGTTGGCGAATTAGGGGGAATCATCTTGTGCAAATGCTGTTGATAATACGCCTCTAAACCAGGGGGAAGTCCATCAAACTCCTTAGAGATAGCAGATAATATCTGGCTGAGGTACATGAAATTATTTTCGCTTCTGGCGGTTAGCTGTGCTGTGAGTTCTTCTGAGTTATTGACGTCTCGCCGAATGTATGCTTCGACATCTTCCTGGTTTTGTTGTGGGTATTCTGCTAAATCGAGAATTTGGGAAGGTGCTTCTATCAACAAACCAGATTGTTTTCGCACATAGGGACGGCGGGTGAGAAAGAAATAGACGCCACGCGGGAGATATCTGGGAAGATAAAAGAGATTTGAGCCTGGGGTTTGATCGGTGGGGTTAACGGCATCCAAGGCATCAATAGCAATGATAAACTTTTGTTGAGGTTCTAGCTTGTCGCTGACTTGCTGAAGCAAGGAAGGTAGAGAGGTTTCTTGAGATGTCTGGGCAATTTGCGTGCAGATAGTAGCAATAAATTCCTCAGTGCGATTTTTGTCTGGAAGTTGGGCGTTGTAATAGAGAACGTGAGGATTTTCTGTCACGTAGTTGGCGAGGATGGCACTTTTGCCGCTACCGGGTGCGCCAATTATGGTAAAGTAACCGCGATCATAACGCTGGAGAAAGTTGGATATAGCAGTGAAAACGAAAGCGCGACTAACAAAGTTTTGGCTTTTTTCGAGAATGACTTGTTGAAATTCTGTTGGGTAGGAGGGGGAATTGATGAAGGCTTGGTAAGATGGGGTATTCATGGTGACGCTTCTATGCCTTCCAAGCGCAGGAAATGCAAACGCCCAGATGTATCGCCTGCGACAATTGTTACGCCATCTGGAGCAACGACGCAGCGATATAATCTATAATCACCTGTGAAGCTGGTAATTATGTCTCGGTTTTGCCAATTCCAGACCTTTAGTGTAGTGTCACTGGAACCAGAAATTACGTATTTGCCATCCGGTGCGACGGCAACTGCATTTACACTTCTATGATCCTTGAGAGTGAATTTTAATTTGCCAGACTGCAAATCCCAGACTTTGAGTGTTTTGTCACTGGAACCAGAAATTACATATTTGCCATCCGGGGTGACAGCGACTGCATTTACTGGTTTAGTGTGACTGCTGAAGTTACGGCTACGATGACTAATCAGGGTGAATTTTAATTTGCCAGACTGCAAATCCCAGACTTTGAGTGTTTTGTCACGGGAAGCAGAAATCGCGTATTTACCATCCGGTGTGACTGCGACTGCATTCACCCAGCTAGTATGACCACTGAAGGTAAACTTTTCCTCTGCTGTATCTAAATCCCAGACTTTGAGCGTTGCATCAAGGAAACCAGAAATCACGTATTTGCCATCCGGTGTGACTGCGACTGCATTCACCCAGCTAGTATGACCGCTGATAGTAAACTTTTCCTCTGCTGTATCTAAATCCCAGATTTTGAGTGTTTTGTCATAGGAACCAGAAATCGCGTATTTACCATCTGGCGTGACAGCAACTGCACTAACGGAGTCACTGTGACCTATAAGGGTGAACTTTTCCTCTGCTGTATGTAAATCCCAGAGTTTTAGTGTTTTGTTCTGGTAAGCACAAATCACATATTTGCCATCCGGTATTACTGCAACTGCATTCATCTGGTCACTATAACCACCAAGGGTGCGAACTAACCCAGTACCAGGTGGAGTTAAGCTAGCTGTCAAGGTACGCAAGCAAGTGGTTTGAATTTGCGATATTTGTTGCAGCACATCTTTAATTTCTGGCGCATCAAAATATAGCAAACGCCCTGATAACTGCCCTGCTAGTTGCTTTGTATCTTGAATTAAAATATATGCCGATAGTCGCAATGCTCCTTGAATCAACTTCAGTGCTTTTACAGTTTGGTCATTGTATTCTGGGTGAGTAAAAAATTTTGTATCATCAATCAAATCATAATCTTCAATTAGTGACTGCACACCAAAATCAGAATGGTTGATTTTAGCATCGATAAAATCAAAATCAGTCAGTCTTTTATAAAGTGTTTTCCACTTTCCTATCTTGGCTTTAATACGAGGGTCAATGAGGATGGTTCGCTGGTCGCTTAACGATAACTGGGCAAATTTTCCAGCAAAACTACTCATCTTCATCCTCACCTGGTTTTAGACTTGACAACAATTGATCATTAGAGTCAGAAATCAAACGTAGAACCTCTTGCCAATCAATATTATTATTCTTTTTTTCTCTTTTTAAAGTAGGTTGGGTGCGGAGGAAATCTGCAAAACTTTGGTGATAAATTGAATAGTAGTCTTCCGGATTTTGTTTTTGTTTTCTCAAGAATTCCAGCCACTTATTCAAAATCTCCAAGACATCATATTCATCTCGACCAGTGATGCGGGCAATGGATTCACAGGAAATTGGTTTACCTCCCTCAACCAGTACACAGAGGATAATCGCATTTGTCCGCTTGTCTGGAGTATCCATTTCCATCTGCTTCCAATGCTGTTGATAATAACCCTGAAGTCTCTCAGGTAATTCTTCTAAACTTAAGTCTTGATAAGCTCCTTCAGCAATACTTGGTAATACATAGTATAGGTACATAAAATTGTTTTCACTTTTTTGTGCTACCTGCTCAATAAAATATGGCGGCTCAATCTTGCGTTTTTGAATCCATGCATGCCTTCAAACCCTGATGCTCTGGCTCATCATTGATAAATGCACTAATATACTCTTTCACATCTTTTCGATTCCAGACCTCATACTTCTTCTTTGTTAAATCTAACAGCCACTCAACTTCTTCAGTCAGCAAGCGCTTTTCATTTTGGGCATAGCGTCGCCTAGTTAGCAGAAAATATATCCTTTCTGGCAGATTTTTGGGTAAATATAAAAGATTTTCTGACCCTGGTTGTTTGACTTCATCGAGTGCATCAACCACAATTACCAAGCGTTCACTAGCTGCCAGCTTTTCATTTACTTTCATCAGCAAAGTAGGTAAATTATCATTCTCTGCATTCTGTAACTGATAGCGATTAATCAGTTGTTGACAAATACTTTGTAGAAACTGTTCTGGTGTGTTGAGACCTTGTGCCTGAAGATTGAAGTAGCAAATAGCTTTGTATTTTAAGACGGATTGGGCCGCGATCGCACTTTTCCCCATCCCCGCATCCCCAATCACAGTAAAATAACCTTTGGGATGTTTTTTGAGAAAATCATCAAACTCATTAAATACAAATACCCGACCACAAAATGCCTTAGTTTTTTCTTCGATTAGCGCTTTAAACTCATCTGGATAAAGAGACTGTTTTGGAGGTTCTGTAAATGTCTTCAGGTGTTCTGGAAATTGTACATTACTTATAACTTCTCCAGGATTTCTAGACCGTTTTGCCAAACTGACAAAAACTTCATGAAATTCCTGAAACTGAGCTAAGTCTATTTTGGCTTTTTGTGCCTCATCTTTTAATGTATTCCATTCCTCGTTATTGATAGCCAATGCATTTTCCACAAAAGACTTGGCAAAAGCTTTTTTAATCTCTTTCTTTCTAAAAAATTTGAGTATATAATCAGCTTTAAATACGCCATACTCTACCAAAGTATAAGCATAAACACCTTCAAAATCTTTGGGAGGCTGTATTGGATCAAGGTTTAAACTTTTTAAAACTTTAATAATATATTCGTTACGTTGAGCCTGCTGCATACCAAGGGAAACAGTAGCAGGTGCAACAGCTTTAATAGCATTAACTACAGATACGGGGTCAATATTCATCTTTCCTGTGGTGAGAGCAGGTTATGATACTCTTACCTTATCGCAGATTCACTTAGTCAAATTGCTTGCAAGCTCCCACGTTGGTGCAAGATGTGATGTAGAGTTATGTGTGGTGCGATCGCCATAATATATCAACACAGTATTCCATAAATAGCTAGCGATCGCCTTTGCCATTGTGATGTAAAGTTATCTCTGGTGCGATCGCTTCACAGTATCAGTTCACCACTTAAACCGTCACTGTGAATGCAGAAACTGTTTAGACCGCTCCCATCACGAGTCAGACCGCTCCCATCACGAGTCAGACCGCTCCCATCACGAATCAGACCGCTCCCATCACGAGTCAGACCGCTCCCATCACGAGTCAGACCGCTCCCGTCACGAGTCAGACTACTCCCGTCACGAGTCAGACCGCTCCCGTCACGAGTCAGACCGCTCCCGCTAAAACATTGGTCACTAACATCCTGACTTTCGTGACTAACAATAGCTGAGAAACCTACGGTAGTTGTTACTGTAAGCTATTCCCCAGTCCCCATTCTTTACTTTCTAGGCGGACACACTTGCTGTATTCTTTGGGGAAGTTGCCGACACATCTGCTGTAATCCTTGAGGATTAATTTGCCACCAAGCAAATAATCCCAGACTTGTACCCCCCACAAGCAACGCCAACACTCCCCCCAGCATTACCAAGCGTTTACCCCGATTAGGTTTTGTAATTAAGGTTGGTGGAATTTTTGGGCTTGTAAATGGTTCCTCTGAAAGATCCAAATCTAGATCCAGATTTAGATCCAAATCTAGATCCAAATCTAGATCCAAATCTGGCAAAGTTTGTGAACTTTCTGTAAAAGAAATTGGTTCCTCTTGTTCCTCTTGTATTTCTGCTTCTATAATCTCTTCTGGCAACGCCGGAGTCACAGGTACTAAGTATTCTGGAGAAACACGGTAATAAGTGAGAACAACCGACGTATTATCACGCCCATTTTTTTCGTTTGCCAAGTTAATCCAGTTGCGGACAGCATCTTCAACTGTCAGTTGGCCTGTGAACACGGGTATTGCATAATCCTGCCAAGATTGTTCTACCCAGTTATTATCACTCAAACCATCAGAACAGAGTAACAGGATGCCATCTTCTTCCACAATGAATCGCTGAAGCTTGAGACGTAAAGATTCTGCATCTCTTGTCCCTAATGCTTGAGTTAAAGCACTAGCATCTGCTCTCAAAAGTGCCTTCCGATACAAGCTTTTAGCAAAGCGTACTTCCCGCGTTGCGACATCATCATCTACTGTTAGTAGTTGGCAATAATTGCGAGTAATCCAATAGGCACGGCTATCGCCAACATTGGCCAAGTAAAGTTCATGAGTATTATTTGATTGCCACTCAGTACTCGTCTGCACTTGTTGGGGAACTTGTACCGCCATGACAATAGTTGTAGCCATGCGTTCTTTGCCTTGGCGTTTTTGTTCGTTATTGCGGGCACAAATCACATTATTTACTACCCGTAAGCTTGCTTCTAATTGTTCCTGCAACAACTCTGGTGGTACAAGTACAGTTTGTTCTGTTACCTCCGTTAGTAAAGCGCGAATTTGCAACTTTACAGATTGCACTGCCAACTTACTGGCAACCTCGCCGCCTTCATGTCCGCCAATGCCATCGCAAACAATCGACAAGTGAGACAATAAAGGTTCATCTAAGTTACTCAAAGCATTGGGGTAGCAAGCGTCTTCATTTTGTGCCATAACTAGGCCAATATCTGTAGAACCTGCCACCTTTAGAACTAATGGCAATTCTGCAGCAGCTGCTAGTAGTAAATTATTAAGTTGAATATTAATAGCTTCTAACTCAACCTCAGTTTCACACATCTGCTGGACTATGTTCTCTAACCCTTTGGCAACTGATGCCTTTGCAGACGCTACCCAAAACCGCCAACACTGCCCCAGATTTTGTAAACTTAGCTTTTCATCTGCTGGTGTTTGATAGAGTTCCAACAGTTGCACACACCAACCTTGGACTCTCAAGTTATCTACTACCAGTAAACTGCCGCTAAGTCCCAATTCTGATAAGAGTATCCAAAGTTGGAGAATTTGCCACAGCCAATAAACTTGTCGTACTGCGGTTGCTTGCTCCCATGCCTCAACAATAGTTGGATAAATATTTCCTGTCTCATCTATTGGCACATTTTCCAATAAAAGGATATCAGTTGTATCTCTTTCAAAGTTACAAACAAACCCATAAGCCTGGGGCAAATGTAACCGCTCTTGATATAATAGTAGATAAGGAATTACTTCTTTTGGCAATTCTTCAGGTACATCTGGCGGCAGTCCCGGCTGAGTATCCAGCCAAATTTGGTGACTAATTACCTCATACCTGTCTGCTACCTTAGTGCCTGGTGAGATTTGAGCAGACAATGAGCCAGTAGCCCAAAGATACCGGTGAACTAAAGGAGTTTGGCAACTGGCACAAACACTATCTTCCATAGGATTAATGGGGCTATTACAGCCTGGATTTATACAATAAATTATCAGTTGAGTAGAAATCATAAAGGTATAAATTGAAGAAACCAATCAACTTATTGGCAATGACTTGAAGGCTAGAATAGACTAGATTGGTGTACCGCTAGCTACACCTTGTTACTGAAATTAATCAAAATATTGGTAAAAAAACCAAGTTTTGCTTTCTGTAAATAACTTAGTCTGGCTGTATCTAATTGTAGAAATACATTTACGTCAATGTAGAGTTTAGGATGGCGCTATGCCAAGTTTTACCTTAATCTGGCTTCTGGCAGGAGCAGTTCTGTGTCTAATGGAATTGTTCTTACCATCGGCGTTTGTCGCCTTCATGATGGGAATTAGCGCTTTTGTGGTGGCACTGCTGTCTGGAGTGGGTTTAGGAAGTGTATGGTTGCAAGTTGTGGTTTGGCTGTTGGTTTCCACAGCCCTAATCGTGCTTTCTCGTCGGTTTTTGCAACCGCGACAACGCAAATCTAAAATTCGGGATGCAGTCATAGCTGAAACCTTAACAGAAATTCTGCCTGGGAAAACAGGGCGGGTGCGGTATGAGGGAAATTCTTGGCAAGCAAGATGTGACGATGACAAATTTACCCTACCACCCCATCAAAGAGTTTATGTGGTTAGGAGAGAAGGTACTACTTTGATTGTGATACCAGAAAATTTGTTGAATTCTTAGTTAATGGGCATTGGGCATTGGGAAGAATTGATTTCCCTCACCTCCTCTGCCTCTTTGTCTCTTCTCTCCTTTTTGCTTTTGAGTGACACTTAATATTTAAAAATTAGGAGACTTACAATGGAACAGTTCTTTTTACTTGTCTTTTTAGCCCTTGGTGGTTCTGCTGTAGCGGGATCTGTGAAAGTCGTCAATCAAGGTAATCAAGCTTTGGTGGAAAGATTAGGTAGTTATAACAAAAAACTGGAACCAGGACTAAACTTTGTCATTCCTTTCTTAGATAGAGTTGTCTACCGAGAAACTATCCGCGAAAAAGTCTTAGATATTCCTCCTCAACAGTGCATCACCCGTGACAACGTTGGTATTGAGGTGGATGCAGTGTTTTACTGGCGGATTGTGGATATGGAAAAAGCCTGGTATAAGGTAGAAAATCTCCAGTCGGCAATGGTAAACATGGTGCTGACTCAAATTCGCGCCGAAATGGGACAACTGGAGTTGGATCAAACCTTTACTGCTCGTTCTCACATCAGTGAACTTTTATTACAGGATTTGGACGTTGCTACCGATCCTTGGGGTGTGAAAGTGACACGGGTAGAACTGCGAGATATTATTCCGTCTCAGGCGGTGCGAGAATCGATGGAATTGCAAATGTCGGCAGAACGACGCAAACGGGCAGCAATTTTAACTTCTGAGGGGGAACGCGAATCTGCCGTTAATAGTGCCAGAGGTAAAGCTGACGCGCAAATATTGGATGCAGAAGCTCGTCAAAAATCGACAATTCTGCAAGCGGAAGCTGAACAAAAGGCGATTGTTCTGAAAGCTCAAGCGGAACGTCAGCAGCAGGTTTTAAAAGCGCAGGCGATCGCAGAGTCTACAGAAATTATTGCACAAAAGCTCCAGACTAATCCCAATGCGAATAAAGCGGTAGAAGTTCTGTTTGCCTTGGGCTATCTAGATATGGGTGCAACAATTGGTAGAAGCGATAGCAGCAAGGTCTTATTTATAGATCCGCGCACTATTCCTGCTGCTTTTGAAGGTATGCGTTCGGTGATCTCAAATGGTCAGGTTGACTCTAACGAGTTGTTTTCTAAGCAAATACCAGGATTAGAAAATAACCACCCTAGTTAAGAGTAGGGAGTGGGGGAGTGGGGACAAGAAGAATAACCCATGCCCAATGCCCAATGCCCAATGCCCAATAACTAATGATAATTAACCCGGAACAGGTCATCAGCGCTATTATTGCGATCGCTAATCCTTTAATTAAGGAAAAAATTCAGCGCAATGAGACTGTAATTAAATTACTTCAGCAGTTTAAACTTGACCCAGAGCATCCACCAGCAGATTTTAGTGGGGTTTATGCTTATGCACTGGTAGAGTACGGCGTTGGGAAACCCAAGCCTTTTTTAGAACTTTTTCGCCAAGAAGCAATAAAACAGGCTTTCCGCAAAGCATTTGACCATAATAACCCTTCAATTTTGCTTTCTGAGGTTGATGCTTGGCTTGATGCCTATGCGTTGGGTGATGACATTAGAAGTTTGGGAATTGACATTAGACGGGAAATTGCTGCGTTTTACATTGTTTTTGCGGAAGTTGCTAAACGCACTCGCAACCCAGCAGATACACTAATGAGTCAACAAATTGGCTCTTTGCAACAACGCATTGCCAATATCCAAGAACTACTCGACAGGTTGCCGACGCTGGAAGGTATTCGTACAGAAATGGCGCGGTTGACTGCACAGAATTCCCCTGCACTGCTGGAGGCCGAAACATCCACCGAAAATAAATGTCGAGCCATCGCCCTAGCTCAACAAATGCGCGGCTGGTTTGAAACCTTGGGCTACCGCTTTTAAAAGTATGAAATTTGGGGTGATTCATATTTTGAGTGGATTATCAATGTACCAACACGGCGTAACCGATATGACCGCATCCTGAGTTGGACTCAAGGATGTAGCTGTTTTGCGTTCCTCTGTGGAGCAGCAGAGAACTGATGAAGGTTGGTTAGTAACAGCAAGACGGATTGCCCGAGCAGCGCGGAATGAGGTGGAAAAGGAGGAAAATCGCCACTTAGGTTGTTACACTTTTGACGAACTCATTGACCAAGATGCTGATTTTAGTGATTATCTCGATTGGTTAGAAGCAGAAATTATTCGGCAGCAAATTGATACAAAATACGTTCCCTTAGCCTGCACAAAAGAGGAAATTGACCCCGATACTAAGCAGCGCATCGGTATTAGTCACTATAGCGATCGCGATGGTTGGATTGATGGTTATATTGATGTCTGGTTGGATGATCCAGCCAAAGAACATATTTCTATATTAGGAGAATTTGGTACGGGGGAAACTTGGTTTGCTTTCCACTATGCTTGGCTGGCATTGCAACGTTACCGAGATGCCCAAAAACGCGGTGTTGAGCGTCCCCGTTTGCCTTTGGTAATTACGCTGCGGGATTTTGCCAAAGCGATAAATGTCGAGAACGTTTTGGCGGGGTTCTTTTTTACACAGCACAATATCCGTTTAACTAGCGAAGTTTTTGACCAGTTGAACCGTATGGGTAAATTGCTGCTAATTTTCGATGGTTTTGACGAAATGGCAGCAAAAGTTGACCATCAGCAGATGATTAATAACTTTTGGGAACTGGCTAAAGTGGTGGTTCCTGGTGCTAAGGTTGTCTTGACTTGTCGCACCGAACATTTTCCCGATGCCAAGGAAGGACGCGCTTTACTCAATGCCGAGTTGCAAGCTTCTACCAAGCAGTTGACAGGGGAAACACCGCAGTTTGAAGTGCTGGAACTGGAGAAATTTAACGACGAGCAAATTCGGCTGGTGTTATCGCATCAAACGGAAGCTACAACGGTTGAACAAGTAATGGGAAATCCGCAATTATTGGATTTAGCCCGTCGTCCGGTGATGACTGAGTTAATTTTAGAAGCTTTGCCAGATATTGAGGCGGGTAAACCTGTGGATATGTCGCGGGTTTATTTGTACGCGGTGCGGCGGAAAATGGAACGGGATATTAAGAGCGATCGCACGTTTACTTCTTTGGCAGAAAAGCTATACTTTTTGTGCGAATTTTCTTGGGAAATGCTGTCTACTGACAAAATGAGTCTCAATTATCGGCTGTTCCCAGAACGCATTCGCCGCTTATTTGGTTCTGTCGTTCAATAAGAGAAGGACTTAGACCACTGGCATTATGACATGATGGCGCAGACGATGCTTGTCCGCAATGCTGATGGTGATTATACTCCAGCGCATCGGTCGCTGTTAGAGTTTTTTGTAGCGTATAAATTTGCGGCAGAGTTGGGAGCGTTGGCTGGCGATTTTATTGAATTAGCTCAAGCACAGTCAGGTTTGGATAGGAGTGTAACATCTGTTGATTATACTTGGTCTGGTTATTTTTCACGTCATAAGAGTAGTGTTGCGATGTCTACGACGGGCTACGCCTACGCACCACTAAAAGCATTTACAAGTGAGTCTTTTAAGAAGTTGAGGGAGACTTTTGGCAAAGCACCACTCACAAAAGCGGTCATGGATTTGCTTTTACTGATGATTAATGTTGATACTCAAGCTTGCATTGTTGATCTGATTCAGGCAACGCGGGGGAAAACAGAAGATGAAGTGGGTTATGTTGGGGGTAATGCAGCGACATTGGCAGTGAAGGTTGATAAAGCAGCTTTGTCAGGTCTTGACCTTAGTCATACTATTCTTCAGAAGGCTGATTTTTGCGGTGCTAGCTTACAGCGTGTTAATTTTGCTGAGGCCAATCTTGCCAATTCTATTTTCATTCAAGCCTTAAGCACTGTGTTATCGGTAGCATTTAGTCCAGATGGACAAATGTTAGCTACGGGTGACAGAAATGGCAAGGTTTGTTTGCGGCTGGTGAGTAATGGAGAGAAAGTTTTTACTCTTAAGGGTCACACAGAGTGGGTATGGTCAGTTCCATTCAGTCCTAATGGTCAAATTATCGCCAGTAGCGGCGACACTATAAAACTTTGGGATGTTCGCACTGGTGAATGCCTGAATACATTACAGGGGTCTAATAAATTGGTATGGTCAGTTGCCTTCAGTCCTGATGGTCAAATCCTTGCCAGTAGTGGTAATAACCATACAATAAAACTTTGGAATCTGAGCAATTATCAATGCATAAGTACTTTGCAAGGACATAGTAACAGGGTAAGGTCAGTTGCCTTTATGTTTAGATGGTCAAGTGTTAGCTAGTGGCAGCGATGATGACACAATTAAATTTTGGAATATTAATACGGGCGAGTGCCTAAAAACTCTAAGACCGGAAAGACCCTATGAGGGTATGAATATTACAGGCATTAAAGGCTTGACCTCAGCCGAAATTGCCACCCTCAAAGCACTAGGCGGAGTGGAAGATGGGGAATAAATTTTAGGCGATACCTGACGGTAAGCTAGTGCGATGTCTACGATGTTCACTAACTTGTACTGAGCGCAGTCGAACCATGTCGTTCGCGCAGCGTCTCGTAGAGAAGTGCGGGCTATTCGGCGTCGCACTTGTGTAGTAAATTTTCAAACCCCGTTAAAATATAGTTAATCTTAAATAGTTTCCAATGACAGCCCAAGAGTTAGAAACACAGTTACTATCCCTAACACCAGCCGAAAAGGTTGAAGCAATTCGCATCTTAACCCAAGGTATTAATACCAACAATCATGGAATTACCAAAACCCCTGGTGTAATGGGTGCTGATGCTTGTATTGCCGGAACACGCATTCCTGTTTGGCTGTTGGTAAGTTATCGACGACAAAGTGCTAAAGATGCTGATATTCTAGATCAATATCCTCAACTTAGCGCAGCTGACTTGGTAACAGCATGGCTTTATGCTGAAGCATTCCCTCACGAAATTGATACTGCTATTCACGAACAAGAACAAGCTGATACAATTTTAGATGCTTCTTAAAATATCTTGTTGATGTATGGCAAGGTTGTTAGCAGATGAGCAGTTTCCCCGCAAATCGGTAGAATTATTACGTACTTTTGGACATGATGTTATCACCATACAAGAAGCAGGTAAAGCCGGAATTTCTGATGATATGGTGTTAGATTTTGCAATATTAGAAAATCGGGCTGTATTAACTATTAATCGTCGTGATTTTTTTAAATTACATAAGATTAAACCCCACCATACTGGGATAATTGCGTGCAAAGATGATTTAGATTGGAATCGATTAGCAACAAATATTGATGCGGTGATTTCTACGGAATCGACATTAATAGGAAAAGTTATTCGCGTAAATCGATTTCCTTCTATAACACTCCTTCTATAACACTATAAATTTTGCGTGATTGCTGACGGTAAGCTTGCGCGATGTTTAAATAAATCAACGACGTTCCTCTGTACCCGCATTGATGACAGTTGCACTCAAAGACTCACCCTCAATCGCAAGGGAATCACGAAATTGTTTCATACTTGCTAACCGTTGTTCCTTTTGTAGCGGAGGAACTAAACGAGCTACAGCTTTATCTTGTTCTAGCAAAATTACTTCTTCTCCCCTAGCTACCCCTTCCAAGAGAGGTTTTAAATTCATAGCTGCTTCTTCAACGCTAATTCTCAACACTACATTACTCCTGTAGTTAGGCTTAAATCTCAAATAAAATTTCCTGTTTACATTATTGTAATTGGATTGAGCAGTTATCTATTTTCTTCAGTGATACAGCGTTTTTCAGGTAAATGAGGTACACAGGTAGGGGCACAACATTGTTGTGCCCTTACAATAATCTGTACAGAGGCGCTTGTTGCAATCTGCTGTATCTAAAAAATAGGTACAGTGGAAGATTAGAGAAGGAATTTTAGGCGATACCTGATGGTAGACATTGCCTCATATTCTATTTTATTTGACTCATTTGATAAAATTACAATGGCTAGTGAGGGGAATGCGATGTCTACGACGGGCTATTCGGCGTCGCACTAACTGTCGCATTCTTATAGTGATGGAATAATCAAGTTTTGATAAGTTGTAAATTATGACGTTATCTATTCAGCCAACCACAGCTATCATTATTGACCAATCGCAGTAGCTTGATTTATCTGGCATTTACTGCACAACCCAAAAAACTCTAGGGTGTGGTAAAAAACTTTAAACTTATGGCTGGATTCTAACTGGTTTTCTAGGTCATGAACGGGGCATTGATTAATTGGAATTGAAACACCGCATTGTAAGCAAGTTAGGTGGTGTTTGTCTTGCTGCGCTAGGCTGTAGAGGGCTTCACCGTTAGCCAAATTCCGCACTTGTACCATGCCTTCCAGTTTTAAGGCTTCTAGGGAACGGTAAACTGTTGCTAAACCCATGCTCTGATTTGTGTTACGTAGCTCTACGTAAATATCCTGAGCAGAAATGCCTTTTTTGATGGTTTTCAATAGGTTGAAAATACGCTCTTGACTGCGGGTGCGTATGGCTCTCATAGACAATTATTTAAATATGCCACTGTAGTTGAAGCTGTTAGATGAGCTAATTGATCAATTAACTTTAACCGCTTCGTAATCTTATTTTCACTCAGTTGAAGCATAAAGTTATAGTATAACGATCGCAGCATTCACCAAAAGCCCGTGCAAACCAAGTATTTAGCCAAAATTTTCGTAACGCTTCGTCCTTCAGTGTTAGACCCTGCTGGTGTGGCTGTACAATCCGGTCTTCAGCAACTGGGATACGATAACGTTGACCAGGTGCGGATTGGCAAGTACATTGAACTCACCATCACCTCGACTGATGAAAAGAAAGCGCGTCAAGACCTCGATACCATTTGTAACCAAATGCTATCAAATCCCGTAATTGAAAATTACCGCTTTGATTTGATTGAGGTCGAAACCCAAACTGGGGTATTTTAGGGATTGGGCATTGGGTATTGGGCATGGGGCATTGGGCATTGGGCATTGGTTATTTTTTCTTCCCTTGCTCCCCTGCTCCCCACTCTCCACTCTCCACTCCCCACTTCTGACTCCCCACTCCCCTTGACTAATCATGAAATTCGGCGTTGTTGTTTTTCCAGGTTCTAATTGCGATCGCGATGTTGCTTATGTAACCAGAGATTTGCTCTTACAACCGACTCGCATGGTTTGGCATCAAGAAACCGACATTGCTGATTTGGATGTCGTAATTATACCTGGTGGTTTTAGTTACGGGGATTATCTGCGCTGCGGTGCGATCGCCCGTTTTTCACCGGTGATGCAGCAGGTTGTCGAACACGCCCAAAAAGGTAAGTTTGTTCTCGGTATTTGCAATGGTTTTCAGGTATTAACTGAAGCTGGACTTTTGCCAGGAGTGTTAACTAGAAATCGGGATTTGCATTTTATCTGCGATCGCGTTCTTTTGAAAGTTGAGCGGACTAATCTCTCATGGACGCAAGCTTATACCAATAGTGAAGTTATCACTTTGCCGATTGCCCACGGAGAAGGACGATTCTACGCTGATCAAGCCACTCTCGCAGAAATTGAAGATAACGGGCAAGTTGTGTTTCGTTATGAAGGGGAAAATCCTAACGGTTCACTAAATAACATTGCCGGGATTTGCGATCGTCGAGGCAATGTGTTGGGGATGATGCCGCACCCAGAAAGGGCGTCAGACGCGATGCTAGGGGGTAGTGATGGCTTGAGGTTGTTTCAGGGATTGTTAGAGAAAATAGCGGCATTAGCGTAGAGCAAATATCGAGCGAGTATGTTGGATTAGAGAGCGATCGCTGAAAGATAGATTCCAATACGCTTGGGTTAAACTTTTTTCTATCCCCCTGTTCCCCCTGCCTGCTTTAACAGATAAATTTCCTTAACCCAAGCGTACTGTCACCATCCCCAAGTACCAGGAGCGCCTTTGAAAGGCCCAACAATATCACTGGTGATCCAACCACCGTAGAAGTTACCTGGTTGTGGTTGCACCTCTTCGCCATTCACGTAGCATTTATCCATTACATGAGCGTAAAAAGCTACGTAGTCCTTGAGAGATTCAAACGCTGGTGTAGGGTTAGGGTAGAACCAGGCAGCATTATGGACTTCTTTTTCACCAACTCGAATTGTGTAATAAATAGCACTTCCCTTCCACTCGCAAAAGCTAGATTGCGGGGTCAGCTGCAAATATTCCATTTTGATATCCGCAGGGGCAATGTAGTAGGAAGGAGGATGACTAGTTTCTAAAACACGTTTGGCGTTGTGGGTATCTGCAATTATTACTCCGTTAAAGATTATTTGGATATGTTTACTTGTGTCCTCCAGACGAGGAGGACGGGGGTAATCCCAAACTGATTCTTGTCCAGGAGCGGGTTCGATGCGTTGAGAATTAACCATTGTAAAATCTTGATGTGTGTGATAGGCTTTTAACAATTTTATCTCAAGCTTTATGATCAAGCGATGTCTACAACGGGCGTAGCTGCGGCTCCATCATATCAAGTCTTAGCTGCAAGCAGCGATGAATTTGCGTCATTGATAGCGCAATACGCTTGGGTTAAAACTAAAACTCTTTTAGGACTTACGCATAACTCTCTGAAACTCTTATTCCTTTGCGTCCTTTGCGGTTCGTTTTTTTATTATTTTGCGTAAGTCCTGTCTTTGTCAAAGTCAATTTTTTTAACGTAGACCCAAAGCGGCTTGCCGCAGGCTACCGCCTTCGCGCAGCGTCTCGTAGAGAAGAACGTCAAGGACGCAAAGAGAAGGAGGAAATGCTTAACTGAACGTGAATTCGACGGATCTAAAAAACCCCTCTCCAAACCTCTCCCCCACAGGGAGAGAGGCTTTGAAAAGATAGATTTTCTCGTTTGAAACGAAGAATATTTCTGCCCCTCTCCGCGTCGGAGAGGGGTTGAGGAGAGGTTCAACGAACTGACTTAAATCAGAAGTAGAAGGTAGTTAAAAGGTAATACGATTCAGTTAAAGCTGAAATAGTTGTAAATTAGATTTATTCCGATGTACCGACTTGCTAGAATGCAACACGCTGTTAAATTCAATAGACTAAGGAGATTCAAGTTATGCTAAAATTTGTTGAAATGGATAAGTTAGTAACACTCCAAATGCAACTGGACGAAAATATCAGTCCTGTCATTTTAATCAACAAATTCAATGTTGCTCCTGAAGATGTTGATGCGCTTATCAAGGCTTGGGTAGATGACTCTGCCTATATGAAAGAGCAACCCGGATACATTTCCACACAGCTTCATCGTGGCATCGGTGAGAGTTGCGTCTTTATTAATTACGCGGTTTGGGAATCGGTGGAAGACTTTAAGCGAGCGTTCAATAATCCAGAGTTCAAAGCCAAGTTGAGCCATTACCCATCAAGTGCAGAAACATCGCCGCACCTTTTTCAAAAGGTTGCAGTGCCGCGAATCTGCGTTGATTAGCTTACATTAACGTGAGTTCGACAGCACTAAAAAACGGCAGGAGACAGTGCAGGCAAATCTTTTGGGTAAATGTCAATTGAGGGTTTTTTGGGCAGATAGGTGTAGGCAGCCAAACCAGCCATCAAGTTGACCAAAAAGTTAAATAGACTACGATGTCGAGAGTGTTCTATTTGACACATATTTTTGAGATGGTCATTGACCGACTCAATGACTGCTCGCTTGCGTAAAAGAATTTTATCAATCAGTTTTACCAAGCGGTTTTTCATCTTCTTCTTGGATTTGGTAACGAACTGTAATCCCCGTTCATATAATTCTTCAAATAATTTTTGGGAGATATATCCCCGGTCGCCAAATAGTTTACCAATTAGATCCTTAGTCATATCTGGGACTGGCACTCTGTCGTCAACCTTTGCCGGAGTCAGCTTGAATGCAAGCAATTCTCCACAGTCGTTAATAATCAAATGAAGTTTAAAACCTGCATTGCCAACCGACCGAATTTTTACCCCATTTGACTAATCCTTTAAACACCTTGTGCGCGTGTGCGCGGCATCGATGACAAACTTCAATTGGGGTTGAGTCAATAAAACTAATCCCCGTAACCTCTCCCGTGCGTGTATGTAAGAAAGAACACAATAACATTAAACACCTTCGCGTAGCGTCTCGTTGGCGCAGCCTCTCGTAGAGAAGAGAAGGCATCAGTTCCACAAACCTGGTGTAACTCACCAAGTTGGGGAATGCTCCACGCCACCTTTGTAAAACATGCAACGTGTAGAACTCCTTGAAAGTCTTATAACCACTACCATGAAATGCAATGGCTATTGTCATCACCTCTGATAAATGCATCCTTGATTTACTGCGAGGTTCTCCCGTTGTTGATGGTAGCTGTGGTATTTGCTGCCACAATTTTTCCCATTGATTGCAGAAATCATCTATGTCACAGAAAATTTGCACGATATCGAGGCGAGATACAATGGTAGACATAGCCGAGACCCTCATTTTTCTTAGATATTTTTAGTCTCGGCGTTTTTTTGTGCCTTTTTTACTTAATCTCAATCAATCTTAGCGCTCTTTAATCACTCTCTCCAGAGAAAAAACAATAATCCTTGCTAAACAAGACTTTCAGGCAAAAAGGATGATTTTAGCCATAATGTTAGAAAATAAAGCTCCAAACCTAGTTTCTGACTCTTATTTAAAAGTTGGCTGAGATTTTTCTTTGAGCAGAGTGATGAAAGAGCGTTAGCGTAGGCGTAGCCCGCCGCAGGCATCGCACGCAACACCTGCCCAGTTTATCATGTTTCATATCTAGCAAGCTTTTTGCCGTTTTCTAACCGTCGAACTCACGTTAACTGAACTGTATTGACTGATAGCGTCCCTTGCGCGTCTGGTAGAGAATCGTTAGCAAGTATTCGTACCCCTAAGGGGAAGTAAGCTAGCAAGAGCGTCTCGTAGAGAGGGTCACAGCCCGTTGTGAGAGATCACTTTTACAAATTAACAAATTAACGTACCTCTTTAAGAGTATCAACTTGCTTGGTAAACAACTCAGTGAATAAACTCAGCACACTCCGTTCTTCGCGCACTTTTATATTGGCACTGATGGACATACCTGATTGCAAGTTGACTTTTTTACCCTTAATCAATAAAGATTGTTTATCCAATGAGATTCTTGCCGGAAATCTATAAAACTGATGTGTTTGGTCTGGCGGTAATGCGTCTGAGCCGATGTCAATCACTTTTCCTTTGATATCGCCAAACTCACTGTAAGGAAAGGAGTCAATTCTGACATCTACCTTCATGTCTTTTCGTACAAAACCAATATCTTTGTTAGTGATGAAAACTTCAGCTATATAGTTTTCATTTGGGACAATTTGTAGCAGTTTTGTCGTTGGAGTCGCTACAAATCCAGGGCTTTTTGCTTGTAAATCGAAAACTGTTCCAGCTACAGGCGCACGGAGTTCTTCATATCTAATATTTAACTGTGATTGAGATATTTTACTATTAACATCTGCCAAACGCTGCTCATTATCCAGCACAACTTTCGTGAATTGGCTATCGATTGCGGCAATACGCTGTTTGTTATCAGCTATCTTATCCAAAATGGTTTTATCAGAAAGAGCCACAGTATTGCTTAACTCTTGTCGTCCTTTTTCTATATCAAACTGGAGGCGTTTTGTTTCCTCACCTAGTTGCGCTACTTCCGCCGTACGGTTTTGTACTTCTTGTTGCTGGTTGAGATACTGGAGTTGAGAAATTCCACCTTCTTGTGCTAATGTCCTCAGCTTATTTAAAATCCCCCGTTGAATAGCTAAACTTGCTTTACTATCTTCCAGCTTAAATTGATTTTGACTAAGTTGTTTTTTAGTTTTTTCTACTTCTAATCGGGCTGCTAAGGAGCGAGAATCTAATTCTTTCTTGGCAACTTCTAGAAGTTTTTGCTCATCAATTCCTACCGCAGTATCTTGTCCAGAATTTTTTAATTGAGTCCGCAATAATTCATTTTCTTTTACTAGCGCTGACCGACTTTTCAACAGAAAAGCAGTTTCTGGTGGCAAATTCCCGCCCAAATATGAGAGTTCAGATCCTGTGGTGGTGCTTGCACTCATCAATCGGCGATAAATCTGGTTTTCTTTAATTAATGCAAAGCGAATGTTCTTCAAAGAATTTAATTCAGCAACAGAAGCGATGGAATCAAAAGTCAGCAACAAATCTCCTGGCTTTACTTCTTGTCCATCTTTAACATTAACCGTTTTCACCACTCCACTAACAGGAGCCTGAATTTCTTTGACTGTTCCTTGTGGTTTTAATTGCCCTGTTGCTGGCACTACTTGCTCAATTTTTGCAAAATAAGCCCAACCAATTCCAAAACAGGCTAGCAGAATTAGAGTAACCATGATTGTACGCGACCAAATTGGAGATTGGCGCAAGACAATGGATTGCTCAAATTCTTGAGTGTTTGAGTTAGTTAAAGACTGTCGAGCAGCTTTCTGTTCCTTTGTCTGTTGCTTTGTAAGTACCTGTGAATCTTGCTTTACTCCGTTTTTCTGATTACCGTTGAGGTGATTCCCATTAAGTTGAGTCATAACGATTTTGGGTTTTGGGTTTGAGATTTTTTGTAGGGTGGGCACTATTTATCAATGCCGAAAACTGGGATTTTGATATTTGTGACATTGCCTACTTTACACTGATTGCTGTATCTATGGAATGTTAGTCAAACAGAGAATTTTCTCATGCCATGCTCCCACCAGCAATGACTAATTACAAGTTAACATCTTGTTGCTGATACAGATAAGAATAATGACCTTTAATAGCCATTAGTTCTTGATGGCTGCCTTGTTCTATAACCCTGCTATTATCCATCACGACGATCTTATCTGCATTACTGACGGTGTTCAGTCGGTGGGTAATAAAAAATACTGTATCACCCTTGAATGCTTTAGCTAAATTCAGACATATTTGCCGTTCTGTGGGATAATCTAAGGCGCTAGTTGCTTCATCTAAAACTAATAATTTTGGTCGTTGTAAAACAGAGCGGGCGATCGCAATTCTCTGTCGTTGTCCACCTGAAAGTGCAGAACCCCGTTCTCCCACCCGCGTGTTGTAACCGTTGGGCAAGTTCATGACAAACTCGTGGGCGCAAGCCACCTGAGCCGCTTCGATAATTTCTTCGGTTGTTGCATCGGGATTCGTCAGAGCAATATTTTCCTGAACGCTGCCGTCAAACAATAATGTCTCTTGGGGAACTACGCCTATCTGCCGTCGCAGTGAATAAAGTTCCACTTTGGCAATATCATAATCATCAATCAAAATTCTGCCGGACTCGGTTTCGTAAAGTCTCAGTAGCAACTTCATCATCGTACTTTTACCAGATCCACTTTGTCCGACAATGCCGATAAATTGACCTGGAGCAAATTCGAGGGTGACATTAGAAAGTTGCAGAGGGCCACTTGTGCCAAACCGGAAGGAAACATTTTCGTATTTGACAGCTCCCTTGATCGTCGGTAAGGGTATATTGTAACGGTCTGTTTCTCCTTCTTGTGGTGTATCGACAATATCCCCTAAACGTTCTATGGACAAGGCAGTTTCTTGGAAGCTTTGCCAGAGTTGAGCCAAGCGCAATATTGGACTGGTGACGTAACCCGATATAATCCTAAAGGCAATTAATTCGCCTAAAGTTAATTCTCCTTTAAGTACTAAATAAGCTCCAACCCATAAGACTAGTAAGCTGCTGAGTTTGTTGAGGAAGCTGCTGGTAGAGTTGGCGAGGGTAGAAGTCACAACTGTTTTAAAACCAGCGGCGACAAATCGAGCGTAACGTTCTTGCCAGGAAAAGCGGGTTCGCAATTCAATATTTTGCGCTTTTACTGTTTGAATTCCTGACATCACCTCCACTAAATAAGATTGAGTTTCAGCGTTGCGTTCGGCTTTGCCACGTAATTGTCTGCTAATGGTGGGAGAAGCAATTAAGATCACAATGATAAACACCGGAATTGTGCTTAAGCCTACTAAGGTGAGTTGCCAACTGTAAATCAGCATCACACCGATATAAACCAGTGAGAATAGAGCATCTAACCCCACTGTTAAAGCAGTACCCGTGAGGAATTGGCGGATATTTTCTAGTTCGTTGATGCGAGTGGAAAGTTCCCCCACTGGTCGGCGTTCAAAATAGCGCAGAGGTAAACGTAGTAAGTGATCGATGATTTCCGACCCTAAACTCATATCGATCCGGTTAGTGGTATCAACAAATAAGTAGGTTCGTAAGGTAGTCAACACCGCTTCAAATATCGCCACTACTAATAGCAAAACCCCCAAAATATGTAGAGTACCAATACTATTTTGAGTGATAACTTTGTCAATAATTACCTGGACGACCAGAGGATTTGCCAACGCCGCCAACTGCACGAAAAAGGAAGCGACAAAGACCTCTATCAGGACTCGACGGTAGCGTGACAAATAGGGCAGAAACCACCGTAAACCAAAGCGCTCTTGGGGTGTTTCTTTGGTAGGAGTGAGCAGTAATACTCTAACTTGGGGCGGAAAGTTGGTTGGATCAACATCTAATTGTTCAATCAATTCGGCGGGTTTGCAGCGCACAATTCCTTCGGATGGGACACCGACAACCACAGTATTTGCATCTGCTGCATATAAAACCGCAAAATTATCACCATAGCGAATTAATGCTGGTGTAGGAATGCGCGTTACAGAGGCGACTGGTAGCTCTATCAACTGCGCCTTAAGTCCGATTAACTCTGCTAGGTAAGCAGTAACTTGAAACGATATAGTACCCTGACGTTTGACTTGCTCAGTTAAGATGCGGCGAACCACCTCTCGACGAAAGGGCATTTCTAGGTGCTTCGCGATCATTTGGAAGCAGGCGAAGGCTGTATTTAGTTCTCCGTTACCACTAAAAAACGGGTATTTGTATTTTAGCGAACTCTTTGAGGTCTGAGGGGCTGTCTGTGGAACTATTTCGTTCGATGCATAGGGGATATCTAGTTCCTGGGCGCTATTTGATTTGGTGTCACTTACCACAAGTTCTGTCTGATGAGGGACTTCCAAGATCAAATCTGACGGATGTATACCAAGCAACCGTGCGGGGTTTTGACTGATGACTTGGATATTGTCTCTATTATCGTCCGATTCTAGGCGATCGCTAGGTGATAAATTCGTGACTGTCCCACCGCCACTGATAAACCAGACCCTTTCGCGATCTAGTTGGTTGAATGGAGTTTTTCCTGGAGAGAGGTAGTGTATTTTCGCCTGTGGTAAGGCATTTTCTGCCAGTTCTCTGAGATTTAAAGTAGCTATTGCTTGCTTTTGCCAATAGGAACTGAGAATATCGAAAACTTCCACCAAATAACTGCGGTTCTTGCGAGCATCGGCAAAAGCTGGGTATAAAGTCAGAAAGCTAAAATATGCCGATGCACTCAAGCTTAAAGATACTACTTCGGTGGAAGCGATCGCTGTCTCACAGGCGACATCGCGCAGCAAACCAATTTCGCCGATAATTTCGCCCGGTTGCAGTAATTTTAGGGTGATTGGTAGTTGCGTCTGGGGGTCATATCCCAACAGGCGCACTTGTCCCTCATAAATGATCGTGATCTGTTGCGGCAGACTTTCTTTACCAATGATTTTCTGACCGATGCGATAGCGCCAAGCTTGCAGCTGTTCTGATAGATTGGCGATCGCTCCATCTGGTAACTGATCAAACCCTTCTAGGGTGGTGAGAAATTCGGCAAAAGTGTTCTTAATGTAAGTCATATAAAACAAGTCGAAGGAAAAAGTGAGGAATAAAGTCGAAAATATTAGGGAGTATCTCTTTTACTAACAGTAGCAGTGTTTAATTTTATGCCAGCAGCCGCAAGATTTCTCTGCTATTCAGTGTGGATGAATATCTAAAAGCACAGAGGGTAGCTTTGTCTAATTGCAGTTCTGCATCCATATCACAGGGTTCCTAATGTTATGCATTATTCAAAACAAAGATACTGTAAATAGATCGAGGACAAGTTATCACTTGGTTAACGCTAGATAATTTACGCCATCATCGCGTTAATTTATACAAGTTGAAAATTAATATTTAGCATTGCAAGTATGCAAGATGGATACTTATCGTCAAACCAAGACACATAAACGCAGTTGTTAAACTTAGCGTCGGATATTTTAATTTATGATAATCTACATGAAAATATCACAAATGCTTTCCTAAGTAAATCCCCTCATTAAGAATTGTGTAATTAAAAAAACTTTAAATTTCTGAATTCTTTTTGACAAATTCTTAAATATAGGGATTCATCCCATCACTATTGATTAGCGAAAAACAACAAACTTTGGTTGTCAAACAGCAGCCATGACTTCTCGTCCAGATTAATTCAATAAAAATTAACTGGAAAAGTAAAGGTAAAGATTTTTTGATAACCTGACAGTAATCAACTACTCAATTTATGAAGAAAAGACAATAACTGCCTTCAGTAAATCTACTAATTTAATTAATATCGAGTCCATCTTTATCTGATACAAGCATTAAACCCGTATTTCTCACAAGTATTGCGTTGGCTACATCAGCACTTCGACCCTTCTCGTAGAGAAAGGCAAGCTCAGTTACCACCGCCGGCATCGCATTAATCATAACCTTTGCCCAGACTATATTTCGGGCATTTTTGTCTGGGAAGAATTTTGATCTAGTGTGAAACGCAGAAATCTAGGTTTTATCAGGCTTTGAGAAATGTGGTGAGAAAGCCGGGATAAAGCAACCTGATCTCGCAACAGGGATGAGGTTGATAAATTTTATACAAAAATTACTATTACTTAATACTATGCAGCATTAACACTTAGATTCACACGTAAAATGATATTGTCCTAATTCCTAAGACAAAGAATATCCAGTTGCTTTCTTAACGTATTGAATGACTTTTTGATATGATTCAGGATTACTCACAGGGTTGATGATGATGGAGATAGTGCCATCTGGCAACCAAAAAGTTATCCTACCGTTCGGTTCATGACAAAAGCAACTGATGCAGTTGAGATTAATTACATATTCCTTTTTTTCGTAAATAATTTTCACCCAGTGGGCATGATCTAATTTCAACCCCGTCACAGATTCTAAATAATTGAGAATTTTTTGATAGTCTTCCAGGTTACTTTGTGGGTTAATCACTATGGGAATGGCACTATCGGGCAACCAAAAAGTAACCCTACCATTCAGTTCATAACAAAAAGCATGGACACACTCAAAATCCACTACATATTCTTTCCTCTCGTAAAGGATTCTCACCCAGTACGCCACAACATCTCCTCAAGTCCGAAATTTACAAATGATGCACCCTGAATGTCCAAATCTGCTGAAGCCTTAAGTTAATGTTGCTATGCACGAATTCAAAATCTAAAAATTAATTTTGAATTTTGAATTTTGAATTGTTACGACACCTCCAATGGTGTTGGTTTACCAGATGTTGAGATAGAAAGAGCGATCGCTGCTTGAATCAAGCCTTTAAATAAGGGATGAGGGGTACTGGGGCGCGATTGAAATTCTGGATGGAATTGGCAAGCAAGAAAGAATGGGTGCTTGGATAATTCCACAATTTCAACTAAGCGTCCATCGGGAGAAGTGCCACTGATCACATAGCCAGACTTCAATAACAGATCGCGGTAATCATTGTTAAACTCATATCGATGTCGATGTCGTTCATAAATTACATCTTCTTGATAAAGCTTGAAAGCTAGAGTATTAGGAAGAACACGACAAGGATATAGCCCCAAGCGCATTGTACCCCCTAAATCAACTACTTCCTGCTGTCCTGGCAATAAATTAATTACCGGATCGGTTGTATAGGGGTCAAATTCAGCACTATTAGCATCTGTCAATCCCCCTACGTGCCTAGCCCATTCAATCACAGAACATTGCATTCCCAGGCATAAACCCAAAAAGGGAATTTGGCGATCGCGCGCGTATTTAATCGCAGCAATTTTCCCATCCACTCCCCGAACACCAAAACCTCCCGGTACAACTATGCCATCGACACCTTCAAGATGAGTTTCGGCTGGCTCAGTTTCCAAATCTTCTGAGTTCACCCAACGCAGACGCAGTTTGCCATAAGTGGAGATTGCAGCATGGTTAAGTGCTTCCACTACAGATAGGTAAGCATCACTTAACTGCACATATTTACCGACAATGGCAATTTCTACCTCGTGCTTGGGACTATGTAACCGTTTTACTAGGGTTTGCCACTGGGTCAAATCTGGTTTACGTTGCTCCATTTGCAGCAAGTCCAGCACTTGTTCTGCCATTCCCTCCCATTCCAGATTTAGCGGTACTTCATAGATACTTTTGGCATCTTGGGAAGTGATCACACATTCTTCGGGGACATCGCAAAATCCCGACAATTTCTGCTTTAATCCCTTGGGTAAGGGGCGATCGCTCCGACAAACTAAAATATCTGGTTGAATGCCAATGGATCTCAGTTCCTTAACTGAATGCTGTGTTGGCTTAGTTTTCATTTCACCCGCAGAGGCAATCCACGGCACCAGCGTTACGTGCATATACAACACATTCTGCCGTCCCACCTCTTTGCGGAACTGGCGAATTGCTTCCAAAAACGGCAGTGATTCAATATCTCCCACCGTACCGCCGATTTCTGTAATCACTACAGAGGGGTTTGTACTTTTAGCAACTCGCAGAATTCGCTCTTTTATTTCATTGGTAATATGGGGAATCACCTGTACAGTACCGCCATTGTAGTCTCCGCGTCGCTCTTTATTGATGACTGCCTGGTAAATCGAGCCAGTAGTAACACAGTTCAAGCGCGACATTGAGGTATCAGTGAAGCGTTCGTAATGCCCCAAGTCCAAATCTGTCTCCGCACCATCCTGGGTAACGAATACTTCCCCATGCTGAAAGGGACTCATCGTGCCAGGATCGATATTGATATAAGGGTCGAGTTTGAGAATCGACACCGAATATTCGCGCGACTTGAGCAAACGCCCTAGACTTGCTGCTACAATGCCTTTACCAATACTGGAAACTACGCCTCCAGTTACAAAGATAAACTTAGTCATAGGACTTTGAATTTCTAACAACTTCTAAAAATACATCCCGTCATTGTGCCACAGTTATTGTGGTGTAATCTTCTGTGATTTGCTGTGAAAAACCTTTTAGGATTAGTAATATTCGGCTGTATTCTCACATCCTCCGTAGCATTGGCAGAGCCATCTCTTATAGTCATTTTTCCCCAGACAAACTACCAGACGAGTGCCGAAAAAATCTTCTTTCTGGGCACTGCACCACCAGATGGTCAGGTTTTGATCAATGGTAAGCCAGTTACCCGCAGCAAAGCTGGTCATTTTTCCCCTAGTTTCCCCTTGCAGTTGGGGGAGAATCTTTTTACTGTGCGTCACGACAATCAAGAACTCCAGATTAAGGTGACAAGGCTTACCACTGGACTTGAACTACCACAAGGTTTAGGCTTTGCGAAAGATTCCCTGACTCCCGCAGCTGACATTGCCAGACTACCGGGAGAACTGATCTGTTTTAGCGCGTTAGCGAAACTTCCCCAAGGGGTCGCACCCCCTAACGCCAATGTCTCTGTCAAGTTGGCTAATCAAACTATTGCCCTTTCACCCCAACCTCAACAGGTACAACTACCAAGTAATTTGGCAGTTTTGACAGGGCAAAATCAGCCTTATGCCCAGTCTAGCGTAGGCAATTATCAAGGTTGCACCACAGTGGCAACAGCCGCCGATCTGGGGCAACCTCAGTTTCAACTGACGCTCAATGGCAAGACAATAACTCAACCAGGATCTGGTAAGATTCAAATCCTCTCAAGATCAGAGTTGCCAGTTGCTGAAGTAACGGCAGACGCAGGCGTTGCTCGCACTGGTCCGAACACCGATTATTCTCGACTTACACCACTGCCCAAAGGCACACGCGCAACAGTAACAGGTAGGGAAGGTGAATGGTTGCGCCTAGACTATGGCGCTTGGATTAATAGTCACGAAACGCGCATTCTACCTGGTGCAATTCCGCCACAGACAATAATTCGCAGTGTCGGATACCGTCAACTCCCTGGTGCGACAGAGATAGTTTTCCCCTTACAAATTCCCGTACCTGTGAGCGTACAACAAAGTCAGCAAGCGATCGCTCTCACTCTCTACAATACCACTGCCCAAACCGACATTATTCGCCTGGATGATGACCCCCTGATTTCTGGCCTAGATTGGCAACAGGAAGCTCCAGGACAAGTAAAATACACCTTTAACCTCAAAAAAGCCCAACAGTGGGGATATAAGCTGAGATACGACGGTACAACCCTGGTTTTAGCTTTGCATCATCCGCCTAAAATCGGGAACACAAGACGCAAGCCTTTAGCTAATTTCAAGATTGTACTAGATCCAGGGCATGGCGGTAAAGAAACTGGTGCCAGTGGCCCAACTGGATATTTAGAAAAAGATGTGAATTTGGTAGTATCTAAGTTGCTGCGCGACGAGTTGGTGAAGCGAGGAGCAACGGTGGTAATGACGCGGGAGGACGATCGCGAACTTTCGCTAGTAGAACGTCAGGCAATTATCAGTCGAGAAGAACCAGTGATCGCTATTTCCATACATCACAACTCCCTACCCGATGATGGCGATGCCGAAAAAATCAAGGGATTCGCCGCATTTTGGTATCAACCCCAAGCCCATAACTTGGCAATATTTTTACAGAACTATGTAGTCAAAAAACTTGGCAGACCTTCCTATGGTGTGTTTTGGGATAACCTAGCGCTGACACGTCCAACTGCTGCGCCATCGGTGTTGCTGGAATTGGGTTTTATGAGTAATCCCGATGAATTTGAGCAGGTAGTGAACCCAGAAGAACAAAAGAAAATCGCAAATGCGATCGCTCAGGGGATTACTGAGTGGTTTAGAAGCGTTAAATAAATTTGCAGGTACAACTAGACTTTACAAAGCCGATCATCGTCAAAAGCATTGCTACTGTATCAATTGAGTAAAATGAAAGTTCAGTTGTTCCTGCGAGATGTCCGATGACTATCCTTGACCGCCGCCGTCAACTTCAACAACAGATTGCTCAACTTCCAGATGACCAACTGACTCAGGTTGAGCAATATATAGCATTTCTTGTTTTTCAGAAAACAGTTCCATCTCAATCAGAAGTGACCAGATCACCTTCCACTGGAGCTTCGATTCTGGCATCTTTAGAGCAAGCACACACTCCGCCTGATTCTGCTTTGGAGGATGAGAACCTAGCACAATCACCTGAAGATTTTGCTGCTAAAATCGCTGAAATCAAACAACGTGGCGATCGTTCTCAATCTGTTATCCGTCAAGGAGTAAAATGAATTACGAACCTGTGGTATTAGAAAAAAAATTAAATGCTCTAAAAATTAGAGAAATGACAGCAATAGAGAATAAACTTAATGCTGGCACAAAAGAATTGATGGCACTATCTCTATTCTCTGGAGGAGGAGGATTAGATTTAGGATTTTCAGCAGCAGGATTTAGAGTTGGATGCTCTACTGACATAGATTCATTTTCTTGTCAAACGCTAATACTCAACAATGGAAGAAAAATATTTTATAACGACGCGCACTCAATAACGGCTGATATAACAGAAATTTCAGCAGAATATTTGCTAAGAAAGGCAGAGCTTTATGATAGCGAAATTGACATTATTTTAGGTGGTCCACCATGCCAAGCATTCTCTATATTTGGTCGTCGTAAAGGGCTAGATGATCCACGCGGTAATTTAGTATGGGAATATCTAAAAATTATTCAGGAAATCAAACCTAAAGCATTTGTTTTTGAAAATGTACCTGGCTTAAAATCTATTCATGATGGAAAGTTGTTTGAAGAAATACTGAGTGAATTAACAATAGGCGGTACATACGCAATATCTACACATAGTTATCAAATGGCTGAATATGGAATCCCTCAATTCCGTGAAAGGGTGTTTGTTATAGGAGCAAAAAATGGGTCAATTGTTCCCCGAATGCTTCCAACGCACGGTAGTAAATCATTATTAGCACTTAAGAATTACCGTACTGTTAGGGAGGCGCTCCGATATTTGCCTGAGCCAGGAACATTCAGTACAGTTCTTAATCACATCGGAAGAAAACATAGCCCAAGAATTGTCTCTCGGTATGAAAACTTAAAATTTGGAGAGCGCGATCCAAAAACGAGAATAAATAAACTACATCC
Organism: Nostoc sp.; assembly: GCF_036919555.1. Classification (GTDB taxonomy): domain Bacteria; phylum Cyanobacteriota; class Cyanobacteriia; order Cyanobacteriales; family Nostocaceae; genus Nostoc. Next base: position 900 of record NZ_JBALCS010000004.1, on the reverse strand, counting down.
AGAGCGTCCAAGCTTTACGATAATTGTTGGTTCTGACAAAGGTGGTGGTAAAGGTCATATTCATCCATTCGTTCCGAGAGAAGTAACGCCACGTGAATCAGCACGTATGCAGACTTTTCCAGATTGGTGGGAATTTTATGGTACTGGACGGCACGTTATTCGGCAAGTCGGAAATGCGGTTCCTCCCCTTTTCGCTACACTTCTGGCAGAGCATCTGCGTGTGCATATTTTTGAGAAAAAAAAAACAAAGGAGCTATGAAGATTTCATACAAATATTAGGGCTTGATTATCTTCAAGAATAAATAAAAACTTGTAGCTCATGATTATTGATTTGTTCAGCCATAAAATACATTCAAGCGGCGATGAATGGCCTGATAAATTAGCGGAGTTGGCAGCAATATTTGGTGAATTTGATGGACGGCTTTATGATCGTTCTGCGTTTGAAAGCCGTCTACAACGTATTAGTCCACGCGCATCTTACCTAACGCAAGCAGTGTCTGCATTACCTTTGACACAAGCTGGTAGGTTAGATGTATCAAAGTTTCGTGATGAAATAAGTGCTTATCCAGCGTACTTAGGACTTTACTTTCTTGAGAGATCAGTATCTGGGTGGGTGGTTAGAGTTAGTGAGACAACCAAACGTTTCTTGTTGAGAGAAGAACCTGATGTCGCCTCGTTTCTTCGCCTTCAATTGCCTTTGTTCCAATATCCAAATGCAATGGGAGCGGTTTACACAAGCTACTCTAACAATCTCCGAATTCAAGCTAATACAAGAGATCGAACATTAGGATTTATAGGACAAGCTGCTAGAGAACTGGCAGATGAAATCATCAAACAAGGGATTATTGAAAGCATATCTGTTCGCCATATTGGAAGATTACTAGAAGAGGCAGAACTTAA
>NZ_JBALCS010000003.1:0-65667 GCF_036919555.1 Nostoc sp. | reverse complement strand
TTTAATAAAACAATGGCTAAACCTTTTAAGTGGACTTACAAGGGTAAAGTCCTGGCTATCTAATAGTCTGTTTATTTCCGCCAAGCTGTACTAGGGACAAAACAGCGTGTCACGCGTATCTCGTCCTGTAATAGGATTAGTCCCTTTGGCAAGTTTGCACAATTTTTTTTGCTCATCGGAACGCAGCAGCGTATCAGTAAAATCTGCCCCGTCAATGATTGCACCATCAAATCTAGCGTTAGCGGCAAAGGCACCCTCTAACAGTGCATTTGTCAAATTTGCTCTCACTAAACGAGCCGAGTCTAAAGTGGCATTTCTTAAATCAGAACCCTCCAAATTCGCAGACTCCAAATTTGCTGCAAAAAAACTGACACCGTTCAAATTAGCATGACTGAAGTTACTCTGGCGAAGATTAGCTTTGGTAAAGCTGGAGTCTGTTAAATCACGTCCTGAGAAATCAGCCTCGACCAAAATTTCCTTATTATATTCGAGTGCTAAAGCTGTGGGAGCAAAACCGATCGTTGCCGTGATGCCAACTATTCCCCACAGGAATAAGCTGAGTATGCTTGTCCAAATCCGGGCGCTTAACTTAGAATTCATGCTATTTTTAGCCAATGGTGAACCCTCCTCCATCTCATTATCCCGATAGTTGTCTAACGAGGCGTTGACTTATTAGCTTGCCGTTTGCGTGTAGATTATCACAAATAGGGTAAAGATCCCCTTTTTACAGCAGAACTCAAGTATTTGAACCACATCTGTCGTAAGGGCACAGCATTGCTGTCCCCCTACCGCGTCGTCTATTTACCTGAAAATAGCTGTAAGTGGGATTTAGGAGGATCTACAGTTTTTAATACATTACAAACAACTTTTCAAACATCCTCTAATCTCGACTTTATCCATTTTTGCGCTTAGGCGAACACATAAGCTGAAACCTTTGTACGATGGCAGTTTTACTTTTTGATCTTCATCGATAATTTATGACGTGGAAAAAGTATTTGCCAAAAAGCTAGGGTTTTTGCCGGATAAAGAAAACCGAGTTCTTAATTTTGGATAAAGTCGAGCTAATTGAGTCAGGTAAATAACCCAGAATACTAAAGTTTATATGCCTTATCCAGATATTGGTCAATTAGGAGAAGACCTAGTTGCCCAATGGTTGCAATCTACAGGTTGGGTAATTCTCCATCGTCGCTTTTCTAGCCGTTGGGGAGAAATTGATATTATTGCCCAATATGATGAAAAATCTGGGGAAGCAAAGCAGCAGAGTCAACACTCAGCACTCAATACTCAGCACTCAGTACTGGCATTTGTTGAAGTCAAAACCCGTAGTTTAGGGAGTTGGGATGCAGGAGGAAGAAGCGCAATCACCCCACAAAAGCAAGCAAAAATCTGGCGGACAGCTGGAATGTTTTTAGCCCAGTACCCTGAGAAGGCAGATTATTCTTGTAGATTTGATGTTGCTATTGTCTACTGTCAAAGGATATCAAAAACTCTGACTGGGGTTACACCAACCGAGGAAGCTGTAGCGACTTCATCAGCAGCCGGATATAAGTTTAAGCTGCAAGAATACATTCTTGCAGCTTTCGACTCTTCAATTGATAATGGTTAATTGGTAATGGATAAAATATCTTGATTACCAATGACCAATAATTTTGTAGTGGCGTTACAACCAAATAGTGTCACGCCAAAGTTTCTGGACAGTAGCCTAAGCCCCGGACAAACTGTTGCCGGAAGGCTTCGATTTCGTCTCTCTCTGGGCTACCATGAGAGACGATCGCTACTTGATAACGACGCATCACATCTACAGGGCACTGTCCTGCTTCCAAACTCCAAAGTGCCATTTGCACCCTCATTGGCGGTTCGTAGCTAATTCCTAATTCATTTAGAAAAGCCCGAAAGTCGCCATCTTCTTGGGGCGAGACTTGACCTTTGAGTTTGATCCTAACCACCCAGCCATCAATTTGATGAATTACGGTGACGAAAAAAACTGGTGTCTGGGGTCTAGCGTGGAGATGTTGAACGACCCTCAGGGTTAGACTGGCATTTGCCAGATAGTACAAGTATTCCATGTTTGTTGGTGCTTGGGATCAAAGCCAATCCTACATATCTATCTTCGTCAATCAATGCCTGTTCGCGGTAGGGTAAAATCCCCCGTTTTTAGATGGGGAGGTTTACCCAATTTTTATGTTAATTTTTCCGTGTTACTCAATAGTATCAATCTTATAGCCTAGTGACAAAACTGAGCAAAGATGCATTAAAGTTCCTTTATAAGGGAAAGCTCAAACCAGCTTTTTTAATAGAGTATAAATACTAAATAAAACAGAAACTAGTAGAAGCCAATTTGAAAGACACCTCTAGCCCACAAGAAAAAGATTTTGAATTAGATTGTTCGGTAGCTGGCTATGACTACAAACTATCTCCAGAACTGATTGCCCAAAACCCAGCAGTTCCTAGAGATAGCTCACGGTTACTCGTGGTTAATTCTCCCACCACAGGCATCGAAACAGTACCCCTACACCACATTTTCCATGATTTGCCTGCACTGCTGCGCTCTGGTGATTTGTTGGTGATGAACAATACAAAAGTCATTCCAGCGCGGCTTTATGGTCATAAATCTACTGGTGCTAAAATCCAGGTGTTGCTGTTAGAAGAACGGCAGCATAACTGTTGGTTAGCTTTAGTTAAGCCAGGAAAAAGCTTCAAACAGGGAGCGAAGATTATTTTTGAAGCAAGGCAATTAGGCATTAGGAATCAGGGATTAAGCTTGCGCCGTGAGCGTCAGCCGAAGGGGATTGGGGATTGGGAAGATTCCTACCCAGTCAAGAGTCCCCAACTCACAGCTACGGTTCTAGAAACAGACACAGCCACCGGGGGGCGTTTGTTGCAATTTGATCTGCCAGAGGGAAAGTCTTTGGTGCAACTGTTAGAGGTATTTGGTGAAATACCGCTACCTCCGTACATCACTACCTCAGAAGCTGATGATGATCAGTATCAGACAGTTTATGCCAAACAGCCAGGAGCGATCGCAGCTCCGACAGCAGGATTGCATTTTACCCCAGAATTATTACAAAAGTTGCGCGATCGCCAAATAAATCAAGCTTTTGTGACGCTACACGTTGGTGTAGGCACATTTCGCCCTGTGGAAGTCGAAGACGTAACTACCCATCAGATGCATGAAGAATGGATTGAAGTTCCCGCCACCACAGTAGAGCAAATCCGCGCTACTAAAGCAGCTGGTGGTCGAATTATTGCTGTGGGAACAACGGCAGTACGGGCATTAGAAGGGGCGGCTGAATCTGGAAATTTACAACCATTTTGCGGTAAAACAGACTTGTTTATTTATCCCGGCTACCAATGGCGGGTGGTGGATGGTTTAATTACCAATTTTCACCTACCGCGTTCCAGTTTGCTGATGTTGGTAAGTGCGCTCATTGGCAGACAACGGTTATTGAATATATACAACGAAGCGATCACTTTTGGCTATCGCTTTTATTCATTCGGTGATGCCATGCTAATTTTGCCGGAAGTCGGGAAGTGGGGAGTCGGGAGAGGCGATTAATCGCGTCTGTACAGGAGTTTGGAGAGGCGATTAATCGCGTCTGTTGGAATTTTGAAAATTTGGAATTTTTTCTTTCCTGGTGGGTACTCTGACTTATGAGGAGTTAAAAATAAGTAAAGGTTTGCCATTCATGTCTGAAAAATCTCTATTTTCTCAGTGGTTACATTTATTTTTCCAAGTGACACTCTGTGGCTGTTCTACGTATTTGGTCTTAGTTGCACCGACAATTACTAATTTCCCAGTCAGCAAGCTGCTGGCAGAAACCGCAATTTCTCAGAATCTCGAAGCAGCTAGTTTTTTCCAGCAGGGAGTCATGCGCTATAACCGCAAAGACTTACAGGGTGCGGAATCTGCCTTCCGCCAAGCATTGCAGTATGACCCTAACCTTGGGGCAGCACGGAATTATCTAGGTAATATATTCATCGGGCAAAATCGCCTGGATTTAGCTTTACAAGAATATGCAGAGGCGGTTAAAGTTAATCCCAATTTTAGTGAAGGTTATTACAACTTAGGGTCAGTGTTGCAGCGACAAGGAGAAAAAGATGCAGCGATTACTGCTTATCGCCAGAGTCTTGCGATCAATCCGACAAGGGTAGCAGCGCTGTATAATTTAGGTTTAGTGCTGTATGAACAAGGACAGCTAGAGGAAGCGATCGCTGCATACCAAAAAGCAGTTAGTTTAGATAACAGCAATGCCAATGCTTATTTTAACTTAGCGATCGCCTTACAACAACAAGGTCAAATACAGCCGGCGATCGCCACTTATCGCCAAGCCTTGCACCTAGATCCTAAAAACGCCACAGCCTACAACAACATGGGAAATTTGCTGGCAATTCAAGGTCAAGCTGCTGAGGCTATTTCTGTTTATCGGCAAGCTATTCGCCTAAATCCTAAAAATGCCTCAGCTTACTATAACTTGGGAGTAACTTTATATAATCAGGGCGAGATCAAAAAAGCCAGTGGAGTCTTGAAACGTGCTCATAAGGAGTATCGTCAGCAAGGGAACATTGAGCAAGCTGAGAAAATTCAACAGTTAATGCAGCAAATTGCCCAGAAAAGTGAGCAACAGCAACCTCAAGCCAGTCAAACAGTTACTCCTTCCCAGACTCCACAACCTACAAGTAATTTAGTAGAAAAACTTAAGCGACAAACACCAAATCAACCAGAAACTTCAGCCGATCCTGGCAATGTGCCTGTCTCAGTTGAATTCCAGCCTGCTTCAACAAGTCCCAGACAATAAAAAACTCAGAGTTAGAAATAAAAGAAGAAGTCATCTGCCAGTCGTCAAAATTCAGCATCAATTCTGGCGACTGGTGCTTTGATTTGCTTTGATAGTTAATAATTTCTAACTTTGCCAATTTTGAATTTTGAATTTTGAATTTTGGATTGAAGGAAAAATCTAAAATCTAAAATTGAATTGACTGGGTAACTATTGTTCCTTGAGCGAATAGTTTATCAGCAGCCGCCCAAACTTTTTCTTTTGTGGCTATTCATTGACTTGACATTTTTCTAGTTTTTCAAGTGTATTGTATGGTACTACATACAGTTAATACAGATTGATTGACTGTATCGTAGTGTAATACACACAATGTAGTACGCTTATACTAAAAAACTTCTGAAGCCTGTTAAGTGGTGAAATATAAATTAAGTGGTGAAATATAAACTAAGTAAAAATATGTATAATCTAACCTTAAGTACGGAGTAAGCTGTTTTTTTTATTTATCCTGGAGAGATACATGGAAAGTTTCACCAATAATACCTAATAATACCTTCAGAGCCAATACATAGAGAAATCAGTATAATAAATATTAAGTATTTAGTGAGGATCTGGGTAACTTAAGAGAGTAGTCAAACCCACTCTTAAGGCTTCTCATGCTCGTTAACAGTCCACAGAAAATACAAACACGGTTTTTTGATGATATTTACAAACCCACAATAGAAAAACTTCCAACTCCTTTACCCAACATAGATCATGGGAAGAAAGTACTCATGGAAGAAGTAGAATGTGATACATACATCGCTCTCTACGGCGGACACCATTTTCATAAACTCTATGCAGCGTTTCCTTTAACCAACTTTGAATACATAGAAGGTAAAAACATAGAAATTATCGATTGGGGATGTGGTCAAGCGCTTGCGACTTGCATTTTACTTGAGTATTTTATTGAAAAATGTATTACTCCTAAAATAGAATCAATCACACTCATAGAGCCATCTTCAATTGCACTTTGGCGTGGTTACGGTTTTGTTCGCCAAATGTTGCAGACCAGTTTTCCTAATAATTTTATAAATAGGACAGTCAATAAGTATATAGATGACTTAAATTATAATGATTTTAATACAAATAATGACAATATTAAAATTCATCTTTTTTCAAACATAATCGATGTAGAGAAATTCGACTTAGATAAGTTATACAGATTAATCAACAATTCTTTTAAAGGCATTAATCGTATTATTTGTACAAGCCCTTCTCGTAATAATTATAATTACAGAATAGATAAATTCCATAATTTATTTTGTAACAATCACAGGATTCAATATTCATTTTATACAAATGAATCCCTTTCTAAAGATGTTTTTTATTTTAAAACTGGAAGATTTGAAACCATAATAATCAAAAGATACGAAAGACAGTTTACAGCCATACTTTATGAGTAGTTTAATGAAAAATAAATCAACTGGAAATGCGATTCAAGGTAGCTTATTCTCCGGGTTTGATTCGATTATGGATGAGCCATTAAAGAGTGCAGAAAAAGAAGTCCTATCTATGGTAGATGCAGATGTAATTTTTTATTATAATTTTTTTAATCAGCAAGAAAGCGACGAACTTTTTCAAACCTTGTTTAACGAAATAAAATGGCGACAAGACAAGATGAAAATTTACGGTAAGGAAGTAAACTTGCCAAGAAAAACTGCTTGGTATGGAGATAGAAACAAGTCATATAAATTCTCAGGGATTTATCTTGACCCGGAACCTTGGACGCCTACGTTGCTACAAGTAAGAGAGAAAGCTGAGGAGATTGCAAAAGTTAGCTTTAACAGTGTTTTGCTCAATCTTTACAGAGACGGAAATGATGGAATTTCCTGGCACACTGATGCTGAACCCGAACTAGGTAACAATCCTGTAATTGGTTCTGTTAGTTTTGGTGGAGCAAGAAGGTTTATGTTTAGGCATAAGCACGATAAGGATTTGAAAGCCGAAATTGAGTTAACACATGGCAGCCTCGTTGTTATGGCGGGATCAACGCAGCATTTTTGGCAGCATCAGATCCCAAAAACATCGAAGAAGGTTCAACCAAGAATTAATCTAACTTTCAGAGTAATTGGTCATTCCTGTTGATGGTATTTGGAAACAATTATTTGCAATATACAGCCTCTCTACTGTGTAAGAGAGGCTTTTTATATTCAATAAGTTACTGAACAATTAACTACACGCCGTCATCTAGCGCCTTCTGAATAGCTTGACGACAAAACTCAGGCGGATCATCCTTAGCTTTAACTGCTTCTTTCATTAACTCTGACACTCTAAAACTGAGGTTAGCCGTTAACGGTTCCTGGCCTTTTCGTTGACCTGGTTCTAAATTTTCAGGAGTTCCCTTCGGGTTAGGCATTTATGTAGAAAGGTAAATATAGCTTGAATCGATTGCGCGCAAGCAAATAGAGTATTTAATCGGTAGTGAAATCAGTCAGCAAAACGGTTCACTACCGATACCACTTTTGAGAAATGGTAACTCTATGTTTACACGTTCGGAACTCGAAATAAAGACCATCAAAGAACTGCGTGACCTATGCTTACGCTACGGCATCAAACCAACTGGCAATAAAGGGTACAAGACTTCATGGATTACATCGTTGATGGTATTCCCTCGTATGGCGTTATCCCAGTTTGAAGCAGGGAAGGGATTAAAACCTCCTACCTTTGCTTTTATGCAAGCACTGAGTAACGCTATAGATGAGATGAATGCACCTACTGATGAGCAAGCAGCGCTTATCAAAATCACGATGGAAGGGAGAATCATGAATTACCCGGATAGGTACACTCAAGAGAAGCTACTAGCCTTGCACAAGGCGAAAATCTATCTTGAGATGGCTATTGGGTTGCTGAGTCAATAAAATTCATTAATTTTTTCAGCTAACTCCCTTCATTCTAGAGGGGAGTTTTTTTATACTTCTATTTTGATACTTTAGAAAGAAAAATTAATATCAATCTCTAAATAGAGAGATATCTTCTAAACTTTTTCAAGTAAGACTTCAAGAACTTAGAACATGAGCGCAACACTTTACCAGCAAATTCAGCAATTTTACGATGCTTCCTCTGGTCTGTGGGAACAGATTTGGGGTGAACACATGCACCACGGCTACTATGGCGCGGATGGTACCCAGAAAAAAGACCGCCGTCAGGCTCAAATTGATTTAATTGAAGAACTGCTTAATTGGGCAGGGGTACAAGCAGCAGAAAATATCCTAGATGTGGGTTGTGGGATTGGTGGCAGTTCTTTATACCTCGCACAAAAGTTTAATGCTCAAGCTACAGGGATTACATTGAGTCCTGTGCAAGCTGCCAGAGCAACGGAACGCGCCCTGGAGTCTAATTTGAGCCTGCGAACAAAGTTCCAGGTAGCCAATGCTCAAGCAATGCCTTTTGCTGATAATTCTTTTGACTTGGTTTGGTCGCTGGAAAGCGGTGAACACATGCCAGATAAAAAGAAGTTTCTCCAGGAGTGCTACCGAGTATTGAAGCCTGGTGGGAAGTTAATTATGGTGACATGGTGTCATCGACCAACTGATGAGTCCCCATTAACGGCGGATGAACAAAAGCAATTGGAGGATATTTATCGGGTGTATTGTTTGCCTTATGTGATTTCTTTGCCAGAGTATGAAGCGATCGCCCAGCAACTACCATTACATAATATCTGCACTGCTGATTGGTCTACCGCCGTCGCCCCCTTTTGGAATATGGTGATTGATTCGGCATTCACTCCCCAAGCGTTTTGGGGCTTACTAAATGCTGGTTGGACTACCATCCAAGGGGCATTATCACTGGGATTAATGCGTCGCGGTTATCAGCGCGGGTTAATTCGGTTTGGCTTGTTGTGCGGCAATAAGTAGGGGAATTAGTAAGCAGCTGCTGCCCCTACTACCTTAAAGCCTATGCCACACGTCACACCAGTGAAGGGGTGTCTCCTGATAAAGTTGCCCGATGGATTGGTGACAGAGTGGAGACCGTTCTAAAGTATTACTGTCATCCACAGGTTGTAGAGGCAGATTGTCCAGACTTCTGATCTGCTACTCAAATGCTACTCAAAAGCGAAGCACTCAGTCTTCAAACGCTTGAATACAAGACAATATGTAATGTTTGATTTATTCCCATTAAGTAAACAGAGAACGCCTACATATCAAGGGTTTTTTGTTTTTGGGTTAGCTGGCTACTCAAATGCAGTATTTTAAATCTGATTTTGAGCAATCGCAATGTGCGATCGCGCTACTTATTTGCTACTCATTTTTGGCGATCGCACTTTATAACAATTAGATGTCTACTGCCAAGTCGAACGGCTACCAAATTCCCGATTAGGGCGAGAACAGCTAGCTACCCGCTGATATTTTCCCACCGCACATTATCTTTAACTATTGACAACAAAACTTTATGCAGTAAACATTTTACTTTGTAGATATATCAATGAAGATAATCGTGTCAAATCACTAAGGGAAAGTCTTAAACAAAATAGTCTTATCAAAATCCTATAAAGCACGTTTCATAAACTGTTCCACATTTCCGTACAGTTCACCAACTAATCCGTCGAGTTCGTGCTTTATATCTTCATAGCTTCTAAGTTTGCTACTCCACATACCATCATCTAGCTGTTTAGCTACGTGCTGTGGCTTTCCGTCTTCTTTTACATATATAGCAATCTTTTCAAATCTAGCTTCAATTTCCGCATTAGTGCATATCTCGTAACCGCAAATTTGGAATGCAATAGTAAATGCTTGTAGTGTTTCCTCTCTAGGGGCACCCTCAGGCCAGTAATAATCCTCTCCGGGAGCAGGAGACCACCAATGGTCATCTTCATTGTTAATTGCCCAAGCAAAGCAATTGTATTCACGTGTGTATTTACTTGTGATTTCGTATATAGTCTTGGCTAGGTTAGGCCAATCGGCTTCAAGTTCAGCATTTATATCCATGCTGTCTACCCCAATCCAACCAAGCCTCTGCCATTTTTTTGAGCCTCCCTCTATCTTCTGGCTTAATGGGATTAGCTCCAGTGATAGATTTTAATGCCCAAAACCAGTGTTCCGGCTCTCTGCTCAGTTCTTCAAGAATTAAAGGCACTGCATCTCTCCCCATGCCTATTATTTGTTGATATGCAGTGTGTAAAATGATATCACTCATTAATGACATATGCTTGGTTTCGCTACGCCATTGATTAGCAAGCTTAATGAAAGTGTCTTTTAGTTCTGCTTGCCTTAATAGATAACTTGACAGACGGTTTGTTATTTGCTTCGCTTTCGGATGGTTACTTTTTTGCAGTAAGGATCGTTCAGAAAAAACATACAACAGATTTTCTTTTCTACAACGAGAAACCACCTGCTTCCAGTTTTTAGGTCTCAATAATGATGCTTTGCTTGTTTGAATTTTAGTTCGATTACCCAAATAAATATCGCAGTTATTATCTTTGAGTAAATTGAAATTCTTGTAATTTTCTTGAATTGATATAGGAGAGACACTAAGGTAGCGAGATTTAATAGAATGTGAATATTTGTTTGCTTGTTGATTCTTTTCTTTTGGAATCCAAGGGTTTGTTTTATCTTTCGTTTTTTCTAATATCAACATATTTCTACCCTAGATTGTTATTTAGTAATTTTTGATGTTTATATTCTTAAATAAACCTTGTTATTCATCTTTATTTTGTGGATTTTCTAATCCTTCAATTTTTCGTACAGGATTGATACACTCTATTTCTGCTTTTTGTAAAACAGATCCCAAGACATCTCTATTGTTTATTGCAATAACTATTTGATCATGCAAATTATCTAAATCATCTGAGTCAAGAGCTACATAAAATTCTTTAATTCCCTCTGCATCTCTATACTGAATTCTAAGTGTATGAATTAATATAGCAGCTTCTACTTTTCTCTCAGTTTCTGAGTCAAATACAGTCCTTATGTCAGTAACAATCCTTGAGTCTGAAAATATTCGCTCATGTTCAATCAGTAAATTAGAAGCTTTATCCGAAATATCTAAGGAGAAAGCAATACTTTCTAAAGCTTTTAGTAGGCTGGATAACCTCTTGCTAAAACGTTCTATTTGCTCTATTTCAACTACAAATTCATCGTCTTCTTCTATATACTTACTGATTAAAACCACAATCTCCTCATTAGACAAGTTTTCTTCTTTGTATAATTGCCTTAAAGATACTAGAGTCTCAGCAATATTTACAGCAGTACGCCTATCAATTTTTTGTGTTTGAACTATTCTTTCAGAAATATTATATACAACATTTTCGACGGTCGGAGGAAAATCGCGTAAAGCTGATATAATTACATCAATGGCATCATCATCAGTGTTTAAAATAAATTCAATTCCAGTCTTATACTGCTCAGGAATGTTCAAATACATAAATTCTTCCACTCTTACCAAAAATCCTTGGAACACAAATACTATGCAGCAAGAGTAGTGTACTTTGCTGCACTGAAATGTATACGTATTACATTTTTACCATAAAGAATAAACTTTTATTTAAAAAAGCTTACTATTGTACTCTATATAGTATATTATAGTCAATATAAATATTGATTGGTTTTTCTTATATATTCAAATATTAATAATATTTTTTTAATAAAACTTTATTGATTTTTAGTTTTGAGAGCGTCAAGAATAGTAGACAAAATTTATACTTAAATGACACCACTCATATGCAAGGTAATTACGAATCTCTCTCACCCTATAAGCAAACATTTTACTTGATTGAGACACCTATAAAGATGCAAGTGATAAATTGCTACTATTAAATTAACATTTAAGTATATTTTACTAATTGTTATAACTAATGTGTGGAAGAGGGTGAGCGATCGCAGTTTGAGTAAATGGATAAAGTCGAGCTAAATAATCCACTCAAATACTGTAAGATTAAGTTTCTCCTTTTTGATTTTTGAATTTTTGAAATGCCACTCGAACTGCAAAACCTCACAGGCGGTTACACCTCAGTAGCAATTATTCAAGACATTAACCTCACTCTGCAAACAGGAGAATGGTTGAGTTTAGTTGGTGCTAATGGTTCAGGTAAATCTACTTTACTCAAATTGCTGAGTCGTATTCTCTCCCCACAGCAAGGAACAGTGCTACTTGATGGCAAAGCAATTCACTCTCAACCCCCAAATCTAGTTGCACAGAAACTAGCATTATTACCGCAACAACAAACGGTTCCCCTTGGGTTAACAGTGCGACAATTAGTAAGTTTAGGACGCACGCCACATCAACCTTGGTGGCAATGGGAATTAAACGCCGAAGATTGGATGAAAGTGGAAGCTGCAATTAAAAAGACGCAACTAGAAAAATTGAGCTATCGCTTAGTCGAACAACTCTCAGGCGGTGAAAGACAACGGGCTTTTTTAGCTTTAGCACTAGCGCAAGAACCAAAAGTTTTACTATTAGATGAACCGACAACTTTTTTAGATATCAACTATCAATTGCAACTATTAGAACTGCTTAAAGAACTGAATCAGCAGCAGGAATTAACTATTGTCACAGTTTTACACGAACTGAATTTAGCAGCCCGGTATAGCTCCCGCATTGCATTATTAAAACAGGGTCGCATTTGGGAAGTTGGAACACCTGAACAAGTTCTGACACCAAATGCGATCGCTCAAGTCTTCGGCGTAGAATCAGTGATTATTCTCACACCTGTGGGATTACAAGTTTGTGCTATTTCTGCGGTTTAATCTGTTTTGATAATTTTGAGATGCTCATTAGTTTTTAAGTAAGTGGGTCAAATTAAAATATAAAACCTCACCCTGCCTCCGGCTTCCCTCTCCTTAGTAAGGAGAGGGATTGAGGGTGAGGTTTGATCTTATATTTAATTACGCCTACCTACTTATTCAGAAACAAGGTATGTTTCCCCTGCTCATCTTTGCCACTCCCCATCATCTATGTTGCTCAAAAAAACAACTTGAATCGTGCTAGCTGGTTTTCAATGGTTCCTGTGAGGATTTTATTCAATTCTGTAGTGTCTTGAAATTGCAAAATTTGCTGTGTGGGTAAGTCGAAGGGAAATTGCCCTTCAAAGTCTGGGCGTTGCATTTGCGCTAATAGAATCTGTTCAGACCGCTTACTTTGGATGGCATAGCCAATCTCAATACAGACATTCGGACTGGAAATTAGTTGAGGGGTTTCTTTACCATTAATACTAGCAATGGGTGTGGTGTCAGCTATAAATAACAAACTCTTACGGATTTTTCGCATGATCGTGCGGTTAATTCGGATAGTAGCACCACTGGGACGAGAGGATTCTACTAATGTTAGGGGAAGGCGCGATCGCAAGTTTAAACTGTCCAAACTTTTTCGCAGTTCTTCTCTAAGAACATTCGTCGCTGCGGCATACTCAGTTTGAGAGGATAAAAAAATCGTTGGTTCTAACTGAGCCAATAGCGCCTGCTTCGTAAAATAAATTTCATGACTAATTAAGTCAATATTAGCGACGCAATAGCCACCACTACCTTCAATATAAAATTCAATATTTTCTCCTTCCAGATAGCGTCCAAACCAAGTTGATTCCTTAACTTCGTCACTTTCTTCTAAAAAGTCTGCTCGCAATGCTGATTTCAGGAGGCTTTTTTTGCTTAAGCGAATGTCTGGCGGACGTTTTTCCAGTTCTGGAATCGGCTCGTAATCCTGAAGATACCACGCTCTGAGCGCAATAATTGACATAAGGCGCTATTTAAACTATTTATCATTATTTAGCTTCGTATAATCTTACACCCAGAGGAGTCCCTATTTCCGACTTTTCTTTAAACATAAATGCGATTGGTATGGTCGCCAATTCGTCAAGATTGACCGATGGTTTGCAAGTTCTAAGTACAGCTTTTCCGAAATGTGTAGCTTTTTTAAACGCAGAGGGGCGCTGAGTTTTGCCAATTTTAATTCGCTATGAACTTATGAAATTCTGTACTAAGCCTTGTGGGCATCAGTGTCTTTAGACCTGAGACGAGTCAACTAGTTAACTATTTTAGCTAGAGGTTTGATGGGAATCTCAATCCAGAACTCTGTACCTTTGCCAGGTTCGGAAATGCACTCCATTATTCCACCATGTTTTTCGACAATAATCTGATAGCTAATTGACAGTCCCAATCCTGTACCCTTGCCCACAGGTTTGGTAGTATAAAACGGGTCAAAAATTCGCTTTTTCACCTCTTCAGTTATTCCAGACCCATTATCCTTAATCTGAATCAACAGACGAGATTTATCTAGTGAGAGTTTAGTGGAAATGTGGATAGTGGGCACTTCTACTGAGCGTTCCCGAAGTATTAGGCATCGGTTATACTGATTGTCCCTTTTGTCTCCTGTTCTCATTTCCTCATTGCCCATTCCCCATTCCCCATTCCCCATTCCCAAGGCATCTATAGCATTGCTGAGAATATTCATGAATACCTGATTCATTTGGCCGGCATAGCATTCCACCAGTGGGATGTTGCCATAGTCTTTGATTACCTCAATGCGGGGAAATTCAGCATTTCCTTTCAGCCGATGTTCCAAAATTAATAAGGTGCTGTCAATGCCTTCATGCAGATCAACGCGCTTGTTTTCAGCCTCATCCAAGCGAGAAAAATTGCGTAATGACAGTACTATTGAGCGGATGCGATCGGTTCCTACTTGCATTGAGGTGATGATTTTCGGGAAGTCTTCTAGTAAAAAGTCAAAGTCCATTGCTTTGATCGCGGTGCTAATTTCACTATGGGGATGGGCATAGTGTAGCTGGTAGAGACGTAAAATTTCTAGCAGCTGTTCGGTGTAGTCACTGGCGTGGCACAGGTTCCCGTAGATAAAGTTAACGGGGTTGTTGATTTCGTGGGCGACACCCGCCACCAACTGTCCTAAGCCGGACATTTTTTCGATCTGAATCAATTTTGTCTGTGTTTCTTTGAGTTCATATAGGGAATGCTCTAATTGGGCAGCTTGATTTCTGGATTCAGTTTCGGCATTACAGGTTTGTTCGTAAAGTTGTGCTTGTTGAATGGCGATCGCAGCCTGATCTGCTAACTGTTGCAATAAATCAATTTCTGTATCCTGCCAATTTCTGGGAGCGTTGCACTCATGGGCAATTAGTAAGCCCCATAGTTCCATACCGATATTAATCGGAACTATTAAGTTGGCTTGCACTTGCAGACTCTGCAAAAACTCTCGATAACAATCACTTAAAGCAGCCGTTGAAACGTTGTTAATTGCCTTTATCCTGCCCTGACAGTATAGACGGGTATACTCATCAGGAAAGCATTCCGGCGGTGCATTCAATCCCAAAGCTGACTGCCAATTGCCATTAATCTCTTCCACAATCACTGATTTAGTCTTCATTTGGAAAATCAGCACTCGGTCTGAATTTAGCAGGGGACGGACTTCCTGGACGATGGATTGCAGAGTTGTCTGCAAGTCTAATGTGCGGCGAATATGCTCTGTGACTTGCTTGAGGACTTTGGCAAGCAGTAATGATTTTTCGAGTTCAGCAGTTTTATCTTGCACCTTCAATTCTAGGTTTACATTGAGCATCTGTACATTTTTATACATTTGGTGCTGCTCAATTGCCATTGAGAAATGCTCGGATAAGGCTTGCGCTAATAAGATTTCTTCCGGTTTCCACTCAGATGATTGCCCCTTTTTTTGCTCTCGCCAAAGCTCAAAGGAAAGCTGGGGTAACACTTGTCGCCGATTTTCTTCACATCGTCCCGCCCACAAGACTTCTGTTTCAAATTCAGACCGAAAAATGCTTAATACACCAATAAATTTTTCGCGGTAATGTAGCGGAATCACCATAAGTCCGCGAATTTTAGTAGAACGGAATCCTAAAGCCAAAACTCGCAAACGTGGTTCTTTGTAGAGGTCATCGCTTGCCCAAACATTACCTGGTTTACACTCAGCCATCCAGTCTTGCCATACGAGATGCTGTTCGATAATACTGTTATCTAACTGATAGGGGAGTTTCGGCTGGTCGCCCCAGGTGTATAGTTCACTATTCTGTTCAATGTAAAGCCTGCCACCTATTCCACCAAAGGCAGTAATAACTTGTTTTAGCGCTCTCTGCAATTGGATTGTCGGCAGTTTATGTAATAGTGTGGTAACTCGGTTAATAGTCGCTTCTCGCTCTTGCTTGGCGTGGGCTTGAGTGAGGAGATTACTTTGAGCGATCGCGATCCCTACTTCGTCAGTAACTTCCTGCAATATTTTTAGTTCCCGCTTCAAAATCTCTCGCGGTTCACTGTGGTGAGCTACCAACAATCCCCACAATTTCGGCTTTGCCGATTGTTCTTGGAGGTCGGAATGTAAAATTGGCATTACCAACGAAGACTGCACGCCCATTGCCTTTAGGTATTGAATATGGCACGAGTCTACCTGCCGATAGTAGATATTACTTTCTAGATGTTTGCCAGATTCTATTGACTTTACAGGCGATAGCCCGATCTTCCCGTTTGGCACATCCACAATCGAACGTTGCCCTACTAACACGAACATCTGTCTGGCGGCTTCTGGAATATCATCAACTGGGAAGTTTAACCCCAATAAGGATGGCAGACGTTGCTCATGAATAGATTCAGCAACGACTTCACCACTACCACTAGCATTAAAGCGATACACTTTCACCCGATCTACATCCAAAAATAAACGCACTTGGCTAACGGTAGTCGTTAATATCTCTTGGAGGTCGAGCGATCGCCTGATCTGTTTGATCATCCGGTGCAGTAGACTTTTTTGGACTAAGCTTTGCTCCAACTCGTTTGGTTTCTTCGTAAATGTCATTGTTTATATACAGTATGACTGAAGTATAATTTTTTTATAATTGTCCTGATAAGAACTTTCAACTTACAATGCTTGTCTAAAGTTGAGAAAATATTAATCCGAGACACCTATTAATTTTATACTCTCAATCACCAAACTATTTCAGTGAAATCACTCAACTAATTTCTTCATGATTGCTTTAAGATGAAAAATTTTTCCGATTTTTTCCCATTTTTCCAATTAATTCTGATTTTTTTAAAAAAATAACTAAATCATTAGCAACTTTTTCAAATATTTTTGGCTAGGGATTTTTACTATTCCCTGTGTAATTGCTGATTTTATGTTGAATGTAACTATTTTGATGAAACTATTCGTAAAATACCGTTAAGGATAAGAAATTACGGATTTCTTCACGCACACTCATGAGAGTTTTACCGAGATGATTTTGACCTGCTTGATTAGCACCACAGCCCCAAAAAGAATCGGTTGGGGAGTTTTCAACCAAAATCTCATCGCCTGTCTTCAGGAGAACTTCTCTAATATCAGCATGAGTGAGAAACTTTTTGAGTACAGCTTTTCGCATAATTTGAGTTTTAACTAAATTCCAGTCTCGACGGAGTTGGCGATCGCTACATCTTCCCAAAGCAGCAGCTTCTTCTGGGGTGGCGGCGGCATGGATCAGGGGTATAATTGCCGCATCTGTGCTGCCGACAAACTTTTGGGCTTGATAATAATGCTCAACCGTTGGCCAGTAAGTACCCTGGATGTGGATTCCGTGGAGAGAAAAGTTAGAAAAACAGCCATAAGGCTGCCAAACCTTATAAAAGTAAATGGTCATTTGAAAATTGCTCTTTTATATATCAACTTCAGGGGATCTGAAAGTTTTGGATTTCAAAACCCTTGCACTTCGCCTCGCCCTCAGCCATGATGTTGCCAGAGGATTCGTGACTCAAATGACAAAACTGTAATTCAGAAATAGGGCAGGCTGTCATTTTGAGATGACTTAATTAGAAATATAAACTTTTGGAGATTTTAATGATGAATATTCGTCGAGTACTAGTCGTGACAGGGATTCCTGTTCTGGTTGGCACATTTGGTTTTATTTCACTCAATCAAGCAAATGCCGCTAATCAATTCCATCAAATTGCACAGGTGCAACTACCGCTCAACCAACCATCGGAGAAAGAGCCGCCTCCACCCCGACCTAATTTTGCAGCTGCTGCGGCAAAGTTAGGAGTGAGTGAAGCACAGTTAAAGGATGCGTTGGGAGTCCCTGCAAATTTTCCAAATCAAGGCGATCGCAATCAGCGTCCAACTCGACCTAATTTTGCAGCTGCTGCGGCAAAGTTAGGAGTGAGTGAAACACAGTTAAAGGATGCGTTGGGAGTCCCTACCAATTTTCTAAATCAAGGCGATCGCAATCAGCGTCCAACTCGACCTAATTTTGCAGCTGCTGCGGCAAAGTTAGGAGTTAGCGAAGCACAGTTAAAGGATGCGTTGGGAGTCCCTATAAATTTTCCAAATCAAGGCGATCGCAATCAGCGTCCAACTCGACCTAATTTTGCAGCTGCTGCGGCAAAGTTAGGAGTGAGTGAAGCACAGTTAAAGGATGCGTTGGGAGTCCCTGACAATTTTCCAAATCAAGGCGATCGCAATCAGCGTCCACCCACACCTAATTTTAAGGCAGTTGCGGCAAAGTTAGGAGTTAGTGAAGCACAGTTAAAGGATGCGTTGGGAGTCCCTGCCAATTTTCCAAATCAAGGCGATCGCAATCAACGTCCACCCAGACCTAATTTTGCAGCTGCTGCGGCAAAGTTAGGAGTTAGTGAAGCACAGTTAAAGGATGCACTAGGTGTTCCACCTCATCCTCCTGGTGTTGACAGAGCCTCTCCTTACCAAAATCGCCCTAATCTACCAAAATAGCTGAACATTATCTAGATTAAGGAAAAAATTAAATCATCCATTAATTCGTAGCGTTTTTAAACCCATAGGCGCTTCGCCTTCCCGCAGGGTAGGGATGCCAATGAGCATTGCTGTGCCCCTACGACAGGTGTGGTTCAAATACTTGAATTCTGCTGTAACTTGCAATAACAGCGTTCCCCTTATTTTTAAAGCTTTTTTCGACTTGTGTGTACACCGTAGTTCTTGCAAAGGCAGGAGATTCGGCTTCTCGGGGCGATCGCTGTGACACATTGAAATAATCTTGCTGAAAAACGGGAAAACTATGGTTACTCCACTAATAGGGAAATTTCCATGAAAGTCCTGAATCGGAAAATGCTGAAAAAATCTCTGCTTAACTGTTTGATTTTGCCTTTTTCTCTAGCAACCGGGCTGTGCGTGGGAACGCTTTTTAATTCCCAAGCTAATGCTTTACCAGGACAAAGTACAGAGGAAGTAGGCACCTGGATTAAAGCACATCCCACACTCCGCCCCAGAAGTGGGGAACAATTGTTTGTGCAAAAGACTGATACTGCTGCTCAACGATTTACTTTTCAAGCGTCGGTATTGCCTCCCGGTAGAATAGAATTTTCTAAAGACCGTGGCAAAATTCGCAGTGAGCGCATTGCCATGTATGATGCGATTAACGGCATGACATTTACGCGTCTCCAGGAATCCTTGCGGGTGATTTATGGCTTGGAGATTTATCAAGACTACGATCGCGCCCAAGTCGTGTACCAGTATCCCAACCAGAAGGTAATTAACTCGGCGCGTTTTGCCGAAACTCCGATTCGCGAAGCTTTAAAGGGAGAATTACGAGTAGGCGATCGCTATGTATATTGGGTGGAAATTGCCCAACCCAAGACGGGCAAAGCTTTTACCGGTCAAATGACGATTTTGCTCAAAACTGACCTAGATAAGTTAGAAAGTGAACTGAAAAATCGTTAATGGGCATTGGGCATTGGGCATTGGGCATTGGTTATTCCCGTTGTCCCCCTTGTCTCCCTCATCCCCCTCATCTCTTCTCGTTTAAAGATTACTGAATTTGTGTTCTATAACTTACCCAACCCTACAGGAGTTAGGGTTTGCCATATACCCGAAAAGATACTTTCAGATGCTAAGGAAATTCGTAGCAAATCTTCTTGCAGTAGTGGCGGCCAATCAACCCCGGCTTTACGCCCTGCCGCAAATAGCTGTTGCGCCTTAATGCTTAACTGATAAAGGGTCAAAGCCAGTTCTCGGTCTAGGTTCTTTGCATCTTTGAGGGCTTCAAACACCACTTTCAATGCCAATAAAATCGAGGTGATCTGACCGGGTACCGGCGGTTTCCCCTGTTTCATACGCGTTAACAGCGCATCTGGGTTTTCCTCGGTTATGATTGTCTGATCTATGAGGAGTTTGCGAGCTGTTTCGTAATTCATGTAGTCAGTTTAGCGTAGATTTTGCTTCAGCACGAATACCTAATTAAAAACTCATCAAACTGGCTTTTGATTATTTATAGCAATCTCATTTGATTTATAAAAAGATAGGTGTGGGGAAAATGATTGGGAATTTGCGATGCTCTAGGTTAACCAGATAGACTGAAATATAATATCTTTGAAAATATACCTTCCTGGGAATCAGAAGCAAAATGATATCACCGAATTTACTAGAAATTGAGCGCTCCGTCCTTGCCTTGTCTGTGGAAGAACAACTTTGGCTGCTAGAAAGTATTGCTCGACAAATCCGAGAAAGTGAGTATACAAAAGATAAATTGGCTGATGCCAAAAATCCCGAAGAACAACTGGAAGTGATGGTTAGTGAGCCAAAGATTCCTACAGAAATTGCTGCTATAAGAAATGATGAATTTGCGATTTCTGAAATCCTCTGAAATCTAAAAATTATGAGATTGCCAGACTTAAAAAGTCAAATATACAAGTTATCGGTGAGCGATCGCTTAGAATTGCTGACTGCGATCGCCCATTCACTACAAAATGATCTCAGATCCCGCCCACTAGTACCAGAAGATATAGTAGATCGGATGACCGGGCTACTGAAAACAGACACAACACCACCAACAGAATTACTGAAGAGTCGGTCTTAAAATAGGGATTAGGGATTAAGGGCTGGGGACTGAGGAATAGATAACTTTCCCATCTCATCTTTTGGATTGACTTTTGTTTCATTTATCTTTACGATTCAACCCGATTATGGTATATCAGTGGGGTAAATACGCTCCAATGATGTTGCTAATTAATAAGTCAATCGGGACAATCTCGCAAAAACAAATATCAAGGGTGTTCATTACATTGTTTGAAGTTATGTAGCCTTTTGATTACGGCCTATCAACCACTGCGGTAAACTGTGCGTTGATTATGATTCTTTCGCAGAGAAGAACACTCGGAAGGAGCGGCTTTTTCAATGTCTCATAACGTAAAAATCTACGATACCTGCATTGGCTGCACCCAATGCGTCCGCGCTTGCCCTACTGATGTACTAGAGATGGTTCCTTGGGATGGCTGCAAAGCTGCTCAAATTGCCTCTTCACCCCGTACAGAAGACTGCGTGGGCTGTAAGCGCTGCGAAACCGCTTGTCCCACCGACTTTTTGAGCATCCGGGTTTACCTGGGCGCTGAAACAACTCGCAGTATGGGTCTGGCTTACTAAAAAGCTCAGTGCTGAGTCATTGAACTTCTGATCGCGATGCGGGTCTACTGCTCAAGCGTTCCTTCTAGAACGGTTGCTTTGTCTCCTTTGGAAATAAGGGAGAGGCGCAAGCCTTTGCGCCTCTTGGCAGTGATATAGACCATCAAAAAAAGCCTCCGATCAGAGTTATCGCTGAGTCCTGAGTTCTAAGGCAAAAGAAGTAAATCAAAAAAACAATTTCTTGATTCTTCACTCAGCACGGGCTAAACCCTAGCTATCCGCTAACGGAACTCAGAACTCAGCGCTCAAGAATTTTAAAGTTTCTTAATAGCAAGCATCTTTAGCAATACTTAGTGGTAGAGGGAGTAATTTACTCCCTTTTTTATTTGCAAAACGTCAAGTTTGTGCTACCAACTAGACATACTGGATTTAATCATCCTAAAAAAAGCGGTGTGAACAATGTGCGGAATCGTTGGATATATAGGCACTCAAGCGGCGACAGAGATTTTACTGGCTGGGCTGGAAAAACTAGAGTACAGGGGCTACGATTCTGCTGGAATCGCCACTATTTGGGAAGGTGAGGTAAATTGTGTACGGGCAAAGGGCAAACTGCTTAACCTGCGTTCTAAACTGGAACAAATAGAAACCCCTAGCCAAATTGGTATTGGTCACACACGCTGGGCAACTCATGGTAAACCAGAAGAGTACAACGCCCATCCGCACATGGATACGGCAAAGCGAGTGGCGGTGGTGCAAAATGGCATTATCGAAAACTACCGCGAGTTACGCGAGGAACTCAAAGGAAAAGGACACGAATTTCGTTCTGAAACCGATACTGAAGTCATTCCCCATCTCATAGCCGAATTTTTAAAAAATCTTCCTCCCTCATCTTCCTCATCTCCCTTCCTAGAGGCAATTCGCCAAACCGTTAACCACTTGCGCGGGGCATTTGCGATCGCCGTTATTTCTGCTGACTACCCCGATGAATTGATTGTTGTCCGCCAACAAGCACCTTTGGTAATTGGTTTTGGGCAAGGGGAGTTATTTTGTGCATCTGACACGCCAGCGATCGCTTCCTACACCCGTGCAGTGTTACCTCTGGAAAATGGCGAAATTGCCCGCCTCACACCTTTGGGCGTTGAGATTTACAATTTTGCTGGCGACAGGTTGAAAAAACAACCCCGGCTGCTCAACTTCAATCCTGCAATGGTAGAAAAGCAGGGATTCAAACACTTCATGCTCAAAGAAATCCATGAGCAACCAGGGGTAGTAAGAGCTAGTTTAGAAGCATACTTTAATCCAGCCGAATCTACCGAATCGCCAATCAGTCTAGGTTTACCTGCGGATTTATATAACGATTTAGAACAAATTCAAATCGTCGCCTGTGGTACTAGTTGGCACGCAGCATTAATCGGAAAATATTTAATCGAACAATTAGCAGGAATTTCAACTCAGGTACATTACGCCTCTGAGTATCGTTATGCACCATCACCTGTGACGGCTAACACGTTGATCATTGGCGTTACCCAATCAGGTGAAACCGCCGATACCCTAGCAGCTTTGGCGATGGAAAAAGAACGTCGCCAGGGGAAAGAACCCAAATATCAAGCGCGACTACTGGGCATTACCAATCGACCCGAAAGCAGCCTTGGTGATATGGTATCGCATATCATTAGTACCCTAGCGGGAATTGAAATTGGGGTAGCGGCGACAAAAACTTTCACTGCCCAACTGATGGTCTTTTATGCTTTGGCATTGGATTTAGCAGCTCGTCGTCAGACAGTTTCAAAAGATATTTTAGAGAAGATTATTAATGGGTTATGGCAGATTCCCAAACAAATCGAGGCAACTTTGGAAACTCAGGAACGTTTAACTGAACAGCTAGCCCACGAATTCGCCGAAACCCAAGATTTCATTTTTGTGGGAAGAGGAATTAACTTTCCTATTGCTTTAGAAGGGGCGTTGAAATTAAAGGAAATCAGCTATATTCACGCCGAAGGGTATCCGGCTGGAGAGATGAAACATGGCCCGATCGCTCTATTAGATGCGAAAGTACCAGTAGTTGCGATCGCAATACCTGGTAGTGTGTACGAAAAAGTTATTTCTAATGCCCAAGAAGCAAAAGCCAGAGATTCTCGGTTAATTGGCGTGACTCCCGTCAACGATGGCGAAGCTGCGGAAATCTTTAACGATCTTCTTCCTGTCTCTCATGTGGACGAGTTACTTTCCCCCCTGCTCACAGTAGTTCCTTTACAATTGTTCGCTTATCATATTGCCGCCCGTCGCGGTTTGGATGTCGATCAGCCAAGGAATTTGGCCAAGTCTGTAACGGTGGAATAATCTATTAATAGAGGTAGTAGCTGTTGTAGGAGAATAATAAAGTCGTATAACAAATAAAAAAGTTATACAATACATAAAAAAGTTGTACAATTTATCCTGTAGGTGTGTATGTGAGCATCTACAGGAGTTTTTATGGCTAGAAGAAATCAAGATTGGACGCAAGCCAAGTTTGAGCGTTACTTCAAGGAAGGGCGTGGTCAGGGTACTGGTAAAGACTATCAGCCTTGGATAAAGATTCAGGATTTTCCTTCAAAGGGTCGTGTTTCCAGACCCCCAGGTTGGAAAACAAACCGAGAACATCATCTGTTTTCTGATAACGAGAAGCGGCTATTTTATGTGTTTGAGTGGTCTGATGCGATTGTAGATATAAGAGAGCAGTTTCCTCTACTTGACCTTGACTTATCAATGAGTATCGCAGAAGAAATGGCTATTAACCATCCCAAAGACCCTCAAAGTAATACTCCCTATCCTTTAACCACGGATTTTATGCTTTCTGTCAGGCAAGGCGAAAAGATAGTCCAGAAAGCACGAACATTTAAGCTAACCAAGGATTTGGGAAGTAAGTCTGTAGCTGAAAAATTTGAGTTAGAAAAGCGTTACTATGCTGCCAAAGGTATTGATTGGGGAATAATTACAGAAAAAGAAGTTCCTAAACTATTAGCGGAAAATATTGAGTGGGTTCATACTGCTTATAAATTAGAGGAAAATGCAGATATAAATCTCGAAGAACTACGTAACATTGCCAACATTTTAAAGTCCAAGCTTCAGGAAGCTGATTCAAGCATCAATCGAATAACAACGGGTTTAGATAAAGACATGAATATAGAG
The DNA here is from genome assembly GCF_036919555.1 of Nostoc sp. GTDB lineage: Bacteria > Cyanobacteriota > Cyanobacteriia > Cyanobacteriales > Nostocaceae > Nostoc. The sequence goes on along the minus strand of NZ_JBALCS010000003.1, from coordinate 41,398 downwards.
CATGGTACATGCCTCTATCTTTTTAGACACCTTATCGCTCGGAAAGAAATCATTATGGATATGTTACTAACCAAAATATCTAGTTCCCCTTCTTCAAAAGAAATTAAAAAGATTATTTAAAATAATACGAGGTGCTTTACATGATTAATGAATTATTTGTCAATGACTTGATTGAATGGATTGATGAATCAGGTAATAACTTCGTAGAACGAGTTCTTTGGATTGATGAAGGATATACTATAGCCTTTGTTTTTGATATAAATACTAAAACAGGATTTCCAGAACATAAAAAAATTTCAGAGATTATAGAAGCTATTTCTGATAGTCGTGCATTGAAGCTTAAATCAGATCCGTGGGCAAGAATAGTCAGAGATGAAGATTTGTCAGAGAAGGAAAAAGGACTGAGAGATAGAGCTTGGCAAATAATTTCATTTATCATTACTCAAGAACCCTCGGTTTACTATAGAGATTATAGAGGTGCTTTAGTTCAGCAGACTATTGAAAAATATAATGCAGATAGAAGTAAAGGTAAATTAGTAGAAATAAGTGTTTATAAATATTTAAGAAGATTTTGGCAGAGGGGTAAAAATAAAAATGCTCTTCTGCCTGATTATGCAAATTCTGGTGGTAGAGGAAAACCTAAAACATCAGGAGACAAGAAGAGAGGAAGACCAAGAAAATATGCACATGACCAAGAAATTGGTACTGGGGTAAATGTCACAGAGGAGGATAAAAAAATCTTTAGATTTGCAGTTACTAAGTTCTACAACAATCCTAAAGAGAATTTTTTAACTACTGCTTATAATTTGATGATACAAAATTTTTACCATGAGGATTTTTATTATGATGAGAATGGAGTGAAAAAAAGCATTTTAATCCCTCCAGAAAAACAACCTACATTTACTCAGTTTAAATATTGGTATGAAGTAGAACAAACTGATATTAGGAAAACTATTATATCTCGTAAAGGTTCTAGAAAGTATGCTCTTGAGCATCGGGCTATTACAGGAACCTCGCAAATGGAAACGATGGGTCCTGGGTCGAGATATCAAATTGATGCCACAATTGCAGATGTATACTTAGTATCAGAATACAATCGTAACTGGATTATTGGTAGACCTATTATCTATGTAGTTATTGATGTTTTTAGCCGTATGATAACGGGTGTTTATGTTGGCTTGGAAGGGCCATCTTGGGCAGGAGCCATGATGGCTTTAGCCAATGCTGCTACAGACAAGGTAGAGTTTTGCCGAGAATATGGTATTGAAATTTCTGAAAGTGATTGGCCATGCAAGCATGTTCCTGATGCTATTTTGGGCGATCGAGGTGAATTAGCAGGCATGAAGGTAGAAACATTAATCCCTAATTTAAACGTTCGCATTGAAAATGCTGCTCCTTATCGAGCAGATTGGAAAGGTTTAGTTGAAAGACAATTTCGTATTATTCATGGGTATGTAAAACCATTTGTTCCCGGTTATATAGACAGAGATTTTAGGCAGAGAGGAGGGCATGACTACCGCCTTGATGGCAGACTTGATATAGAAGAATTTACTAAAATAATTATTTTTTTAATTCTCCAACGGAACAATCATGACTATTTAAGTAATTACAGTAGAGATGAGATGATGATTGCTGATGATATAAATCCGATACCCAGAGAACTGTGGGAGTGGGGAATAGCAAATCGTTCTGGTAGACTCAGAACTTTTCCAGAAGATATTATCAAGTTAAACCTAATGCCAACAGGGCAAGCAACAATTACTGCTCGTGGTATTAAATTTAAAGGAATATACTATACCTGTAATAAAGCAAGAAAAGAATTTTGGTTTGAAAAATCTAGAAGTGGTTTGCTTTCTAAATCAGAAAAATCATTGAATGTTTCATATGATATTCGCCAACTCAACTATATTTATGTGCGCTCTCCCGATGGCAGAGATTTTGAAAAGTGTTTTCTTTTAGATTCACAACAAAGATACTCTGATAAAAATTTACATGACATAGAATATTTACAGGCATCTGAAGAACTGCAAAAACAAAAAAATTACGGTAAACAGCTACAAGGAAAAGTAGATTTAATAGCAAACATAGAAAGTATAGTTAGTAAAGCTAAAGAAGAGACTGAAGAAGTTTTAGATGAGAAAATCAGTAACAGAAAAAAAGTTGCTGGTATCCGAGATAATAGAGCTTTTGAAAAAGATAAAAGGCGTGAAAGTGAGGGATTTGAACTAGCAAAGCAAGAAAAACAAAACATTGTTGAGGCTACAAATAATCAGCCTTTGGCTGAAGATGAAGATTCAGAGGCATCAAAATCATTGCAGCCTGACCATATGAATTTACTAAGACGCAAGAGACAGGAGCGAAAACGTGGACAGGAATAATGAGGGTGAAGTTGTTAGGATTCCTGATGGAGAATTAGCGGTTATTGCCAAATACATAGATCAAAAACTTCCAGAGTATAACGCTAACCCATTGATTCAGGCACTACCTCCTATCCTTTCAGCAGACGAATTTATAGATAAAGTAACAAGAACGCCAGATTTTAATGATGAAGAGAGGGAGCTAGAAGCTCGTTATAGATTTCATTGCATCGAGAGGCTTTCTAGATACTTTGATCCCCAAAATAAAACTGTTGAATTACAGAAGAGAATTTGTGCGCTCATAATGACTGGCTATCTGGCTCGGAATGTTCTAAAGCCTGAATATGCAAGTCGCTCTAGGCAAATTTATAATGCAATAAAAGACGGGGGAGGTAAAAACTTAGAAAACTATGTTAATCTTCCTACGTCTGCTTCCGGTTTAACCCTGATTGGCCCATCAGGAATGGGGAAGTCTACAAATTTTCAAAATATTCTTAATCTCTATCCTTCAGTCATTCTTCACCCTGAACATAGTGTCTACCAGATAGTTTGGTTGAAGGTTGATTGTCCTCATGCGGGTTCTTTGAAGGGTCTGTGCACTGATATTTTTCTTGCTGTTGACAGGTTGTTGGGTACTAACTACTTCAAAAAATTTGGTTCATCGCGCAACTCTGAAGATTATATGCTTGCTCAAGTTGCTCAGATTGCCCATACTCATCATTTAGGAGCTTTGGTCATAGATGAGATGCAGAATCTTGTTACAGCAAGAAGAAGTAGCTCCGATATGTTGAACTTTTTAGTAAAAATGGACAACACTGTAGGAATTCCAGTAATTCGCGTTGGCACAAATGAGGCTTTCCCCATTCTTCAAGGAAATTTTAGAAATGCTAGGAGAGGAACGGGAGAGGGAAGTGTAATTTGGGACAGAATGGCAAACGATGATGAATGGTATTTTTTCATGGAAGGGATGTGGGACTACCAATGGACAAAAATGCCAATTCCTTTCTCAGATGAAATTAACGAAGTTTTCTATAACGAAAGTCAAGGAATTATTGATATTGCCGTCAAGCTTTACAAAATGGTTCAATGGAGAGCTATTTCAATAGGTGGTAAAGAAACTATTACTGTAGACCTGATTCGTCAAGCTGCTAAAGATGGGTTGTATTTAGTTAAGCCAATGCTGGATGCGATTAGGTCAGGTGATAAGGATTGGATGATTAAGTATAAAGATATTGCTCCTCTAGAAACTACAGAATATGAAAATAGATGTCTATCTGAGATTGATTCTAAAGATTTTAAAGAAATTCGGAGATTAGCCAGGAAGCAGCAGACTCAGCATAAAATATCGCCAAAGCTAAATGATGTAATTATTGAACTTTTGAATTTGGAAGTAGAACCTGTTAAAGCAAAAGAATGTGCAGAACAAATAATGATTTCTAGTGATGAAGATGAAGATATTAGATCGTTAGTCAGGAAAGCATATACTCTTGCTTTGCAAGGAGAAAAAGTAAATGAGAATCTTGTTAAGACAAATATAAGGAAAGCTAAATTAAAGCCAAAATATCAAGGAAATGACATTCGACGAATTGTTGAAAATGCCAAGAAGGAGAAAAAACCTGCATACGAAGATTTGAAATTAGCTGGTATAATCAAAAATCCAGTCGAAGATTTTATAAATATTTCGCTTATCGATGCTTAGTTTCTTCCCAACTCTTTATCCAGATGAACTTTTGTATAGTACTTTAGCTAGATACCACATTCGGAGTGGTAATAGAAGTTTTAAGCAAACTGACTTAGACCTATTCGGTTATAGTTCTCAACAAGTATGCAAGATTACTTTAACTAATCACTTAAATTATTTAGTTAAAAACTTACCTTTACGCTCCTACCAAACAGTCGGTAATTTACTGCAAAATCATACTTTATACCCTTTTTATGCAACTTTCTTAATGCCACAGGAAGCTTGGTCATTAAAAGACTCAATGAGTAAAAAACTTAGTGGTTCTATTTTAGAGGTTGCTAAGGTGGCTAATGGCTCTAGTGGTGAGTCAAAAAAATTTTTAAAATTTTGTCCTGAATGTTTAGAAAAAGATACCCAACAATATGGTGAGCCTTACTGGCATAGAACACATCAAGTACCTGGCATATTGGTTTGTCCAACTCATGGTGTCGTTCTGTGCGATAGTTCTGTTGCACTTGAATCGAAAGGCATACATTATTATGCTGCAAACTTAGATAATTGTTTAGTAGTTACTGATATAAAAAGTTTGGCAAATCAGACTTTAAAAACACTCTTCACGCTGACAAATGATATTAACTTGCTGATTCATAGTAATTTTGCCTTTAAAGGCTTGGCTTGGCTTCGCGCTCAGTACCAGCGTTACTTAGTGAGTAAAGGGCTATTGCAAATCTTTCCTGCTGGGAAGTTTAAATTTGACGAATATGGTTTTTCAAAGCTTATATTTGATTTTTATGGTCAAGAATCTTTAGAAGCTCTCAATCCAAAGTTAATCCAACATCAAGGTAAATATTTCTCCCATTGCTTGCTTGGATGTGACTTAAATCCAGCTATTGACCGGATCACTCATATCTTGATGATAAAATTTTTAGCAAATTCTATAGAAGCATTTTTTCAGTAGGAAAGTTCACATATAAATATTTTTATGTATATTAATATAAATCAATAAAAATTTACTAAAAATTATCATGTTTGCTTGTCATTTTAAAGTAATCTCATATTAATCACTAAGATAGCCTAAGTAATAATTTAGTTGCCTCAAATATCGTGTATTTGCTTAAAGATAGGGTGGTAAAGATGATTATTGATTGCAGCTTACCTACGCAGATTCTTCAAGAGTCACCTTTAAACCTAATAAAGCAAAGAAAGCTTTTAACATCTCAGTTACCGTAGGCGTTTGCCCTTAATGTTTATATTGGGTTTTCTAGATCAGCTATTGGACACACTCATAGTTTGCTTAAAACAGCTGTTGATAACTGTACAAGCCAAGTAATTGTATAAATTATTATACTTAATATCTTTTGATATGGTTGTGGATTTTATACCAACGTTCACTGTTAGAAAGTGAAATACACCGTAACAGGAAGTAGTTTTGGCAGATAGATACTAATGTTGGTGCGAGGCGAAGCTAAAAAGAGTAGCCCGATCGCATTGGCAGCATAAATTAGTTGTTGAACTTGCTACTTGAAATGCGATCGCGCCAGGTAAAGCTAGAGTTAGCTAGTCTTTTTAAAATTCTGTTTGTATAAGGTTCTCAAACACTTGTCGGAAAATGGCTGAAACAATTGTTTAATCGGGTTATTTTTTTAGCTAGGACTTATGCAAAACTACACACGCCCTGGGGCAATTCATGAATTGCCCCAAGCTGACAATTAGGGTTTTGGGGTTTTGGCTATTATTTGCGTAAGTCCTGTCAGCTTAAAATTAAGCACATCAAGGGATACTCTCTGAAATTGTTTAACCGTTTTATTTGTCTACACAGGTGTGGATTAAGATCAGAACTATGCGATCGCAATAAAAATACTTATATCAATAGCTTGAAATGTTTGACAATTAAGCCTTTCAAGAATTATACAACTTTTTTATTTATTAATTTTAAGAATCTTCCAGAAATTGTACAACTTTATTTATGGAGATGAATATTGACACTAACGGGAATATAATGGTTCTAGGCGTTCAAATTGTAGAACTTTATTATATTTCTACACGAAGATGTAACATAATTTCAGGTTTCTAGAATAATTTGATCTATGCAAGCCTTCATTTTTTCAGATAAAGTTCGGACATGGGGTTCTCTAAAAATAGAGTCGTGGTTTCCTGGGACATTTTGAATATCCAAATCTCCCAAGACCATTTCACTCCAACCCATTTTGGGGTCAACCTCTCGTTTTTCCAATGCAAAGCGCTCTTCTGCTCGGAATACAGTGACTCGACCTGGATAAGCTTTTAGAACGTATTCTCTGGCTGCCTGTTTATTGGCCTCTTCGATTGTTAATTTACGGTAGTTATAAGGTACAGTCCGCCAGATTCTTAAGGAAAACTTAAAGATTAATGTTCGGAACTTTTCTTGAAGTTTATACTTCAGCCAAAAGCCTTTGTTCCTTATTTGCTCAAGCACGTAATTAGTTCCAAGTTTTGTCAGGTTATCCCAATGCTGAGAAACTCGCTTTTCTAATGGCGCTTGTTTAATATAATTTGGGCCAGTGGTATCAAATAAAGCTAACAAAGCTACTTTTTGACCTTGCTTTACTAGTTGTTGAGCCATTTCCCAAGCTACTAGTCCGCCAAAGGAGGAGCCACCCAAAAAATAAGGGCCTTCAGGTTGAATAGTTTGTATCTCTTTGATGTAATGATCTGCCATTTCTGCAAGCTTGGTAAAGGGAGCTTCTTTCCCATTTAACCCTCGTGCTTGTAGTGCATAAAATGGCTGATTTTCACCCAAATTAAGTGATAAATCTCGGTAGTAGAGGACACTTAAACCAATTGCATGGATACAAAATAAAGGTGGCTTAGAACCGTTGGGCTGCATTGGTACTAGTGATGGCCAAGGTATCGATTTTCCTGAGTTGGTACTAGTACTAGTCTGAATCTTGTTATGGCTTTCTGACAAAAACCCTTGCTGGCGAATAAAATTAGTTAATTGCTCAATGGTTGAATATTGCAAGAGAATAGCTAAGGGCAGATTTAATTCAAATGTCTTTTCAATCTGAGAAAACAGATGTACTGCAAGTAGTGAGTGTCCACTCAAATCAAAAAAGTTGTCTGTTATTCCAATCGAATGAATTCCTAAAACATTTTCCCAGATTTCTGTTAATTTAAGTTGCAATGGGTCTTCTGCTGTGGCAAATGTTTTTTCTATTTTAGAATTAGTTGGATTAAGTGTAGATAAGGCTTTGCGTTCAACTTGACCATTAGCATTCAATGGGAGAGAATCTACTATGATAAATGCAGAAGGCAACAAATGCTCAGGCAGCTTTTGCTGGATAAAACTCCGCAGTTGCTCACTTCCAAAAGTCTCCCCTTGTTTAGGAACAAGATAAGCAACTAAACTTTTATCCCCCAGAACATCTTCTTTGGTAATCACCACAGTTTTTTGCACGCCTGGATATTGACCCAAAATTGTTTCAATTTCAGCCAACTCAATGCGAAAGCCGCGAATTTTTACCTGATTGTCTAGACGACCAAGAAACTCAATATTACCATCACTTAAGTAGCGTCCTAAGTCGCCACTTCTGTAAAGGTATGCCCCAGATTCGCTACTAAAGGGATTGGGGATAAATTTCTCAGATGTTAAGTTAGGACGGTTAAAGTAGCCTGATGCAACAGCGATACTGCTGATGTAGATTTCGCCAGTAACGCCAATTGGTAGGGGTTGCGATCGCTGATCGAGAATATAGATTTGGGTATTGGCGATCGCTTTTCCTATAGGAATTTCTGACCGCGTGTTACTGGCTTCAGTGGCAGCTTCCGGATCGTAAATAGTGGCGGTTAAAGTTGTTTCTAGTGATCCATAGGCATTAAGCCAGCGTACTTGCTTGCCAACTTTTTCTACCCAAGTTAAATAAGCATTGCGTGAGACTTTTTCACCACCAACCATGACTAACCGCAAAATCGCTGGCAAAGTTTGTGGAGACACAGATGGCTCTTTAACTAACTCATACCAAAAATAAGTAGGTAGATTAACAACGGTAATCTGTTGTTGATCAATCAATGGGAAAAACTGCGTCGTCGAGTTTTGTAGCTCTTGAGACTGGAGAATTGCGGTAGCACCAGTAATCCAAGTGGGGAAAAGTGATTCAATGAAAGAATCGCAACTGATGTTAGGTATGAGTAGTAGGCGATCGCTCTCGGTCAACTCCCAGGTGTCGCTGATTGCTAGGCTGTGGATGACAAGATTACGGTGGGTAATGGCTATACCGTTGGGTTTTTCATTGGAATCGGACACATACATCACACAGGCGAGAGTCTGATCTGTGGTATGATAACCTAGATTTTCAGTCGCGTGTACGGCGATCGCTTCCCAATCACTATCTAAACAGATAACTTGTGCCTGCTGCTCAGAGAATTTCTCAGCCAATGAGCTTTGGGTTAACACTAAGGATATTTGGGCATCTTCTAAAATGAAAGCCAGACCATCTTGCCCAGATGTCGGAGCGATCGGTACGTAAGTTCCTCCTCCTTTCAAAATACCCAACAGCGCCACAATCATATCTAGGGAAGGCTTTACATAAAGACCGACGAGTACCCCCGATCTTACCCCTAGAGTTTGCAAATATTGGGCTAGTTGATTTGCCCTCTGGTTGAGTTCCTGATAGGTTAGTTGCTGATTTTCAAAACTTACTGCAATATTATTTGGAGTTCGCTTGACTTGAGCCTCAAACCACTGATGGATACAAGTATTCTGGGGATAATCAGCCTGTTTGCCATTCCAGTCAACCAACAATTGATGTTGTTCAGGTGTTGTCAACAGGGGTAATTCGGCAATCAGCTGATCGGGATTAGTAACAATACCTTCGAGTAAAGTTTTGAAGTGTCCCAACATCCGCTCTATGGTATTGGCATCAAACATCTCGGCATTGTAATCAAATACCATGCCCAGACCATTATCCTGTTCCCGCAAGACTAATGTCAGATCGTATTTGGTTTTACCATGATAGATGTAGCCAAATAGAGAAGTAATAGTCAAATCAGATAGTTGCACTGCTCCCATTCCACGACCATTAGACCAAGGAGGATTGAGGGAGAATTTTACCTGAAACAGGGGCGAAGTATTGCGACTTCGTTGTTCTGGTCTAAGTTCTTCAATTAGCTTCTCAAAGGGTAAATCTTGATGGGTATAAGCTTGTAAGCAATCCTTACGCACTCGGTCTAACAATTCTCGGAAAGTTGGGTTCCCTGCAAAGTTACTCCGCAGTACAAGTGTATTAGAGAAAAATCCAATCAACCCCTCGGTTTCAACTTGTCCTCGACTTGCACTTGCAAAGCTAATGAGTAGGTCTTCTTGTCCAGAATAACGGTAGAGCAATAGCTCAAACACTGTCAGTAGAGTCATGAAGAGGGTGACACCCCATTTTTGACTCAGGTCTGTCAGGGCATGGTTCAGCGCTTTTGATAGCAGCAGGGCAGCGCGATCGCCTCGATAGGTTTGCACACCATGAGGACGGGGACGATCGTAAGGTAACTCAATGATGGGTAAATTGCCTTCTAGCTTTTGCTTCCAGTAGTTTACCTGTGACTCTAAAACCTCTCCCTGGAGCCACTGATATTGCCAATTGGTAAAATCAGCATACTGCACAGTTAAGGCAGGTAAAGGAGAAGCCTTGCCTACCGAAAATGCTTTATAGATGGTAGTGAAGTCTTGATAGAACAGATCAGAAGAAGCGCCATCACAAACTATACAGTGCATATTCCAGATTAGCAGATGCTCGCGCTCCCTCAACCGCAGCAGTAGCAACCGCAAAATCGGCCCCTTACCTAAATCAAAGGGTTGATGAGCTTCTTTAGTTGCCAGTGAGTGAGCTTCCGCTTCTCGTTTTTCATTTGATACTTGCTGCAAGTCAATTATTGGCAGCGTCAAGAAAACATCGGTGGCGATGACTTGAGTGGGCTTGCCATTCACTGCGGGAAAAGTTGTCCGCAGAACTTCATGACGGCGGACGACTTCTCTCAAACTTTCCTCTAAGACAGCAACATTGAGATTCCCCGTAAAACGCACCACAACGGGCATATTATTTGAGGAACTATCAGGTTCAAATTGATGGAGGAACCATATCCGTTGCTGGCCAAAGGAAAGCGGCAAGTTGCCATTCCGTTCACAAGCGACAATTGGGGGAATCTGTGAATTGGCGGCTGTAGTAATTTGTCGAAGAAAGTTGATGATTTCGGCTTTTTGAGTTTTTAACTCGGTGAGCAATTCCGGCGTGAGACTGTCTTTTGCCGCTCGGTAGCGTAAGCTTTCGCCCTCTAGCCAAAGTTTGACATCGCGCTGACGTAGTTCAGATAGTAGTTCATCTAATGTTTTCATAGCTCACCTTCCTCATAATCATCAGCTGTTTCACTCTCAGCAGCCTGAACACCTTGGCTTGCCCAACGCAGAGTCTCCACTCGTTCAGCCAAATCTGCTACCGTTGGTAATTCAAATAAATTGGACATGAGAATTTCTACTTGCAAGGCTTGGCGCAGTCGAGAAACCACTTGAATTCCTAGTAGAGAATATCCACCCAGTTCAAAAAAGTTGTCGTAAATCCCAACCTGCTTGACATTCAAAACCTGTGTCCAGATATCTGTAATTTGCTGCTCAATGGGAGTGCGAGGCGCTACATAATTTGCCTCCAGTTCTAGGCGGGAAGCATCGGGTTTTGGCAATGCCTTGCGATCGACTTTGCCATTGGGGGTTAACGGCATAGCTTCTAATGCCATAAAGATCGTTGGCACCATAAAGTCAGGAAGCTGTTGTTTCAAGAATCGACGCAACTGCGAAATCACTTGCAAGCTATCTTGACCAGTTTCCGCAACAATATAACCTACTAAATTATTCTCATTAGGAGTGTCTTCTCGAATAATTACAACGCCTTCTTTTACTTCTGGATGTTGCAGGAGTGCGGTTTCAATTTCACCCAATTCTATGCGGAAACCACGCAATTTTACCTGATAGTCGATCCGACCCAAGTATTCAATATGTCCATCTGGTAAATAGCGAGCCAAATCTCCAGTTTTGTATAAGCGCGATTTAGGGTTTGGGCTGAAGGGATTAGAAATAAATTTCTCAGCAGTCAGATCGGGACGATTAAGATATCCCCTTGCTAGTCCTTCGCCACCAATATACAACTCACCTGATATACCAATGGGAACGGGTTGTAAATGGGAGTCTAAAATGTAGATATGCGTATTAGCTAGAGGGCAACCAATACCTATTGCTTTATTTCCCGCTATCACCTTGTAGCCTGTTGACCAAATTGTTGTTTCTGTAGGCCCGTAGAGGTTCCACAGACAGGCTCCTTTAGGTAATAATTGATTTGCGAGGTCTCTAGGTAAGGCTTCGCCTGTGGAAATCATCTTGAGTTGAGGACTTCCTTGCCATCCGGCTGCCAGTAATAGCCGCCAAGTAACTGGCGTCGGTTGCATAAAGGTTGACCTGGAGGTGGTTAGCGCTTTTAAAAGTTGAGTACCATCAGCTGCAACTTCACGGCTTACCAACACCAACTTCGCACCTACAGACAGGGGTAGAAAAATTTCTGAAACGGCAATATCAAAGGATAGGCTAGTAACAGAGAGGAGAGTATCCTCATCGGTTAAACCGGGTTCTTGAGCGACGGCATTCAGGAGATTGACAGCACTCCGATGTTGAATTTGAACGCCTTTCGGTTGACCTGTTGAGCCAGATGTATAGATGACGTAAGCTAAGTTATTGGAAGTGATGTTATGTGTTGGGTTATCCAACCCATAATCTTTGGATTGCCAATTGGTATCAAGGCAAATAATCTCTGCTTGATGGTTGGGTAGCCCCGATTTTAGCTTCTCCTGTGTTAGTAGCACTGACACCTGAGCATCTTGCAACATGAAAGCTAAACGTTCTGGAGGGTAAGCATAATCTAACGGTACATAGGCTCCTCCGGCTTTGAGAATGCCTAAAACTCCTACAACCATTTCCAAGCTACGCTCGACACACAGACCAACCAGAACTTCTGACCCGACTCCTAAGCTTTGAAGATAATGGGCTAGCTGATTGGCTCGCAGATTCAGTTCGCGGTAGCTAATTTGTTTGTCTTCAAAAACTACAGCGATCGCGTCAGGAGTTTTCTCCACTTGAGTTTCAAACAGTTGGTGAATGCAGATATCTTGAGGATAAGCTGTTTGAGTATTGTTCCATTTTGCTAATAACTGTTGCTCAATTGCTGGCAAAATTGGCAATTTAGCAATACTTTGATTAGGGTTAGCAACTATGCCCAATAACAAAGTTTCAAACTCCGCCATCCGGCGGCGGATAGTGTCAGCGTCAAATAAATTAGTGTTGTACTGACATTCCAAGATCAGCTTACCATGCAATTCCGTAGCATTGATAAACAGTTCAAAATTCTCGAATGCGCGTGGATTCGAGAAAAATTCTACCTCTAACTCCAGAAATGGAAGTTGATTGCTATCTAAGGCTTGATCGACATTAAATATAATTGGTACTAAGGGAATGCGGCTAGAATCCCGTGGTAATACTAATTTTTTGACCAGACTACCAAAGGTAAATTGTTGATGGTCATAGGCATCTAACACAGCCGATCGCCGTGATCGCAAGTAGTCGCTGAAAGATTTTTCGCCATTAACTTGGCTACGCAAGGGTAATAAATTTACACAGTGACCTACGAGATTATATTGACCTAAAGCAGCTTGTCCGGCGGCTGAAATACCAACAACCAAGTCGTCTTGACCTGTCAGACGGTGTAGCCAAACCTCAAATCCTCCCAAGATAGTAGTCATAAAGCTACAACCGAGTTTTGTTCCTAGTTGTTTGAGGTTGGCAACTAGTTCGGGGTTTAAATGCCAATCTTCGCGGGCGGCGTTAAAGGTTCTCAGTGGGGGACGGGGGCGATCGCTAGGGAAATCCAGTACAGGTACAGAGTCAGCAAATTGTTGCAACCAGTATTGTTCTGTGGCGATCGCTTCTGGACTATCCGCCTCTTCTTCCTGCAAAGTCGCATATTCACTTAAATTGTCTGGTTCTTCCAGTTCAGGAACAATTCCCTGTTGCAAGCCAGAATAAAGTTTACCCAAATCTGGCATTAGCACTGCCCAAGACCAACCATCACAAATAATATGATGGGCTGTCAAAAGAACTAGATGCTCCTGCGGCTGCAATTTGACAATTTTTACCCGAAATAGGGGGCCATGTTCCAAATTAAAAGGTTGCTCTACCTCTTGTCGCAAGATACTAGCTAATTTTTCCTGTTGTTCCTGTGGCTCCAGGCTAGAAATATCAATAATAGGGATTTCAATTTGCCGAGAAGCAACAATGCAGAGTGTATTACCATCCGTACTAAAAGTTGTCCGTAGTGCTTCATGACGTTGTACTAACTTTTCCACCGCAGACTGGAAAACTTTGACATCAAGTTTGCCTCTTAGTCGCAGAGATTGGGATTCGTTATAAGCACAATTGGCAGCATCCCCCATTTGCACAGAAGCCCAAATTTCTTTTTGTGATTCTGTGGCGGGGGCGGTTAGAAGTAATTCTCCATCTGCAAATGGATCAAAATCAACCGCAGTTAATCTGGATTGGAAATCTACAGGTGATAAGGTCATAAAACTCTATTATTTTCTCAGTTTATTCAATGTTGTTAAATTTAAATCTTTCTTGACAAAGTATTGGCGTTCAATTCATTGTTTAACGAAGATTGTAGACTTTAAATAATTACGCATAGGAACCTCTACAAATTTAGATGTCAATGATGCAGCCAATATACTAATCATAAGAAATGCTCCTATAGATGTCAATGCTTCATCTTTTGTGAATCCTTTACCAAAAATATCGTGAAAATGATAATTCCAGAATAGTTTTAACAATTCTTGAAAAAACCAATGAACCATATAAATTGAGTAAGATATAGAACCAAGATATAGCATTAAGAATAAAAAATCTCAATTTGGTTCTAGGGATGTTAGGAGTCTTCCTAGATTGTCTAGATAGGAATAAATATTAGATTCAATAATAGTGAGTCTACTCTGGTTATTTTTGGCAGAAGTTAATGAATTAACCAGATCGCGAGTCAAATCTTGGCTAAATCTATCCCAGTTTGAGTTAGTTAGGCAATTCATTGTGACTGCAATTGAAGGGGTCGGTAATAGTCCGGGAATATCAGTATCTTTGAGATATGAACAAGGTTTCTCTTCAGTTGAAGCAATAACTAAATCAATAAAATTCCGCAGTTGATAGCGTTGAGCATCAACAGTTACTTCTTTTGAACCATAGTTTTTTTTAAAGTATTCAGGAGTCCATATTGACAATGCTTTCCAATCTTGAATCGCATCAGTGATGACAACAGGATACAATGGGTTTAGATAGCGACTGACAAACTCTTTATAGGATAATTTAGCCACTTTTTCAACAGTCATTTTTTCTGGTTGAGCTATTAAGCTTCCATTAGAATTTGCATTAGCAGGATTGGATTGGCTCAAGAAATTTAGAATCTATTTTTTACGATCTCTCATTTGAGCGAGTAAATCAGGAGTCAGTGTTTCTTTAGGAGCTTTATAGCGTAATTGATCGCCTTCAATCCATAACTTTACATCTAACTGTTGAAGCTCTGATACAAACTTCTCAACCATTTTTATATCTTTATCGGCTAATGAATTAATCGAATTCTGCTTATTCGTGGATGGTTTAATTAGTGACATATCGAAAACCCTAATCTTAATGTGGTATATACTTTGTTTTCAATAATTACGACAGATGATTATCGCTTTAGGGACCTCACTGCCTGTTGAAATTGCTTTAGCCTTCCCTCAATAGATTTAAGTCTTAATACACCAGAGCGCAGTATTGTAAATTTACTTTTCGGCCGGCGATCGGATAAAAGACCCAGAGCAAAAATTTTCATCCGGTCTCGCAAGGTAGACTTGCCTGGTGGAGTGGGTTCCAATCCCAGTCTGCGTAAATAGTTGTTGACTTGATATATTCTGGTTTTTAGATCGTAAGGTCGCAGATAAAAGAGGACACTCAAAGCCACAGAGACATTATTACCATTTTTGGCCCAATGGGGTGCCAGGATTGGATGATGGAGTCCCTTGCCTGGTTGCAAATGGTAAACGCTCGCTTTACTCTGATTCTCCTCTCTATAATTTGCTACATTCAGGTCGCCTATGTAAAATTTTTCAATCTCCTCCTCACTCAGTACAGAACGATCATTTTGATTGAAGAGGCTCATATCTTTTTCGCCCTGAATTTGAAACAGGAAATTCAACTCACTATCGATGTGGTAAGGTGTAATAGAATTTGGAGAAGCAATAAAGATATAAGCACCTAGCCACGTCATTTCCTTGCGAAGGGGTCTGCCTGTAAGAATTTCGAGTTCAGTTATGATCTGGTTGAGCAATGCAGCGTATTCTGGGTCTACTTGGACATCTTCAAGCATCACCCAAGAATCCGATTCTCCAATATGTGCGATCGCCTCCCTAATTTGCTTGATTCCAGGTCGATGATTCCACTTTTGCTCAACAGGGACTTTGCTGATATAGGACTGGATTTTATTTGTTCTTCCCTGACTTAGGATAGTATTTGCAAGCTCAACTAAGCGGGGGATCTCAAACAAAGGGTGTCCCGCAAGGTTATGCGAAAACATGAAGTGAGAAGAATTGAAGTTTTCCCGGAAGTTTGAAAGATCAGTTTCAATGATTTGTTCAGGAAGCTTCAGATCGCACTTTATAGAACTAGGTTCAAGTAGATTATCAACTGACATACAAAACCTTGATGGATGAGTATTTACTATTTGCAAAAATTATTGACGCACACTATACTTTGTGTGCAATTGCTTTTTTAAAACACTTCAGGAAACACTGGCAACTTGTAGATATTTGCCGGGTCGCTCGGTATTAGGAATATACCAGGCGGGATTCCCTTGAGGATCTCGTCCTAATCTGGCATCAGCTTGCGGAGGACGATTACGTAGGCTGTTATTAGTAACTTCTGCTCCATTGTGGCGATCGCAATTTGTTACTTCTATGGGCGGTGCAGATAAGAAGCCAGCAGATTGCATTTCGGCAATACTTTCTTTAAAGGCTGCCATTACAAAAGCCAGATCGGCTTCGGAATGGGCTGTTGTCAAGAAGCAAGGACGGTGATCCCAAGTATGCACTCCCTTATCCCGCAGCAAGTAAAATAGCAAATCACTGTAAGGGAACTCTGGTAAAGATTTAACCATGAACAGAGAGCCGAAATTATAGGCTGTAAACGGAGCCTGAACTTGCTGGAAATAACCCATGAGTTCCGCTACAAATTTATCAGTTCTTGCATTGAGATTTTGCTGCAAACTGGGGCCACTCTGTTTTAAATGCTGAAGCACTGCTTTGGCTGCTGCTAGTGCTAAAGGATGGCGGACAAAAGTTCCGGCAAAGTAAGTCACACCTACTTCTGGAACTGAGTCATCCCCAAACTGCCAAAATCCACCATCTAAAGCATCCATATATTGCGATTTGCCAGCAATGACTCCAATCGGTAGTCCACCGCCCACAATCTTGCCGTAGGTTGCTATATCAGCTTTGATACCAAAATGTGCCTGAGCGCCACCTGGATGAATTCTAAATCCGGTAACGATTTCATCAAAAATTAGTGCAATACCAGCTTGTTCAGTGAAATCACGCAGTTGGTGGAGAAATTCCTTGGGCTGGTATTCAGGGCGACGGCTTTGCACAGATTCAACCATCACTGCTGCTAACTCATCAGCCCGATTTTTGAGGATTTCTAAAGATTCAGGCGAATCATAGTCTAGTACCAAAATGTTCTCTACCATTTCCGGTGGGATACCGGGAGCAGCGGGAATTGACCGGAGTTTCTTTGTCCCTCGAACAATTACTTCATCCAGAATGCCGTGATAAGCTCCAGAAAAGATGGCAATTAAGTTACGCCCTGTGATTGTGCGTGCCATCCGCATCGCTCCCAGAACCGCTTCCGAACCTGTGTTACAAAAGGCTGCTCGGTCAAAGTTGGTCAACTCACACATCAGCCGTGCCACTTCTCCAACTAAGGGAGTCTGGGGGCCAATTTCCATACCAAGTTTCAGTTGCGCTTCAATTGCTTCGGTAATGAAAGGTGGCGACCAACCAAACAAATTCAAACCAAAGCCATTGCTTAAATCGACATATTCATTGCCATCAACGTCCCAAAGTTTAGAACCCGATGAACGAGACGCTACGATGGGGTAAACCATCTCTTTCATCGTCGGGTTAAACCCAGAAACAGTTCTTGGATCTGCTAAGTAAGGACGATGAGATTGAGTATATTCTTTGGATTTTTGAGTCCGTTGTGTATATCTTTGGATAATTTTGTCTAGATGAGTGCGTTGTTGCGCTGTCAGAGTTTTAGTCTGGGTTTTTTCAATTCGAGCAGCCGCACCAAATGCCTTTTTAGCGCCATTCGTCTCCGTGTCTACCGATGCAAGTGATTCTTTGCTCGTTTGAGTCGCTGGGATAGATACAGTGTTTTGTGGTTTGACACCATTATTTTGAGGTGTCGCCGCAGGTACAACTGGGATTGTTACAGATTGACTATTGTTACCCAATAGTGTTAATTGCTGACTCATGATTTGGAGCTGCTGATTAATCACATTTTCTAGGAAACTGGATGCAGCAGGTTGGGGAGAAATCTGAGGTGCAGATCCATTTGTATGAACTTCATGCACTACCAAAGTGGGTGATGTGGTTACAGATGCTGATAATGTTACTTCTGGAATGGCTTCTGCAACGGTTTCTGTTAATCCTAATGCGGATAAAGTTTCGGCAGACAGGACTGGATTGATAAAGTCAGCCAGTGTTCCTAAATTGGGGTAAATTTCTAGTAACTGCCTAAGTGTTACCTTGACTTGAAATTTTTTCTTTAACCCTAGCCCCACTTGAGTCAGGGATAAAGAATCTAATCCCATTTCTAAAAATGTTGTGGAGTCGTCAACACTAGCGATTTCCAATCCTGATGTTTCTTCGATAATTTCTTTTAGCAGAGAAATAAGCTTTTGCTGAGGAGATTTTGTCATAGTTTGGGTGTTTTCTAACTGGGGATTTGAAGGTTTGGGAGTTGCTGCGCGGTTGGAATGAGGTAGAGGATCAATCCAGAAGCGTTGGCGTTCAAAGGGATAGGTAGGCAGAGGAATTCGTTGTCGCGTTTCCCTTTGATAAAAGCTGCTCCAGTCAATAGATACTCCTGCTAGCCACAGTTGTCCTACTGCTTTGAGTAATGTCGTCCATTCGGCTTCGTTCTCGGCATTATCACTCAGAGAAGATATCGCTATCTGTTGTTTAATATCTTTTGCTTGTTGGCGGGCTAGGGTCGCAGTTGTGATTCGCGGCCCCACCTCTAACAGTAGGCGTTCTGGCTGCTGCCATAGGGTTTGTACACTCTCCGCAAATCGCACAGTCTGACGTAGATGTGTAGCCCAATACATCGGATCAGTTGCTTGCTGGGCTGTAATCCAGTCGGCGGTAACTGTGGAAACAAAGGGAATTTGAGGAGGTGATAATTTAACTTTCCCAACTACCTCAGCAAAGGGGGCAATAATGCTATCCATTATTGGGGAGTGGAAAGCATGGGAAGTGTGTAAACAGCGACAAACAACTTCTTCGCTTTCTAGTTGTTTTTGCAGAGCCGCGATCGCCTCAGTGGGGCCAGAAACTACACACAGGGAAGGGCTATTAATTGCAGCGATCGCTAGTTCTGCACTCAATCGCGGCTCTAACTCTTTGGCTGGTAAGCGCACTGAGAGCATAGCCCCTTCCGGTAACTCCCACATTAAGCGACCGCGATTTGCAACCAACATCAGCGCATCTTCTAAGGTAAATACACCCGCTATACAGGCGGCGACAAATTCACCAATACTGTGACCAATCATGGCTTGGGGCTTGACTCCCCAAGTTTGCCACAGTTGCGCTAAAGCGTATTCAATGACGAATAATGCTGGTTGGGTAAAGCAAGTTTGCCGCAGGGAGATAGCCGCAGTTTCACTATCGCTCGGTGCGGGATACAGTATTTCTCGTAAATCCTTGCCCAGCAAAGGTTTAAGGATTTCAGCACATCGAGCTACTACCTCCTGAAATACGGGTTCACGGTTGTAGAGATTCAGTCCCATATTCACATATTGTGATCCTTGTCCGGGGAACATGAAGACAACGGCTGGATTGCGGATTTCTGTATGACGGGTATTTACTTGATTTGGATCTAAAGATTGTAGGGCTGCGATCGCATCTGTTACATCGTGACAAACTATACTGCGTCGATAGTTTAAGGCTTTGCGCCCTCGTTGTAGGGTATAAGCTACATCGGCTAAGTTAATTTCGGTATTGTACAGGAGATGTTGCTGCAAATTTGCTGTTGCAACTTCTAAGGCTTTACTAGTTTTTGCTGAGAGCAATAATAGCTGCTGTGGGCGAGAAGATCCAGAATTTTGAATTTGTGGCGCTTCTTCTAGCACAATATGAGCATTAGTCCCGCCGACACCAAAAGAACTCACACCGGCTCGTCGCGGAGTTTCACCCTCTGACCATTTAGCTAGTTTGGTATTGACATAGAAAGGGCTGTTGGCAAAGTCAATCTTGGGGTTGGGAGCCTCAAAATTTAAACTAGGTGGAATCTTTTTATAATGTAGGGCGAGAGCGGTTTTAATTAACCCTGCTACGCCAGCCGCAGCAACTAAATGTCCGACATTGCTTTTAAGAGAGCCGATCGCACAAAATTGTTTAGCATCTGTATGTACACGAAATGCTTGGGTCAGCGCTTCAATTTCAATCGGGTCGCCTAAAGGTGTAGCTGTACCGTGAGCTTCAATATAAGAGATGGTTTCTGGGTGAAAGTTGGCATCAGCTTGCGCCATCGCAACGGCCTCTGCTTGTCCGTCTACACTGGGAGCTGTAAAGCTCACCTTATCAGCGCCGTCATTATTGATCCCAGAACCCCGAATTACGGCATAGATGCGATCGCCTTCATTAAGTGCATCTTCTAAACGCTTGAGGACAACCAGTCCTGCGCCATTGTTGAACATTGTACCCTGAGCGCTAGCATCAAAGGGACGACAATGCCCATCCTCAGACAGCATACTGCCTTCTTGAGCCATATAACCGCTATTTTGGGGTGTAGTCATAGAAACACCACCAGCTAAAGCCATATCGCACTGATAGCTGCTTAAGGCTTGGCAAGCCTGAATGACTGCTACCAAAGAAGTAGAACAAGCAGTATTAACACTGACAGCCGGGCCCTTGAGGTTGAGCTTGTAAGCAGCACGGGTCGTCAAAAAGTCTTTTTCATTTGCTAGCATTGTCTGGAACTCGCCGATGCGATCGACAATTTCCATGCGTCCAGAAATGTGGTTAGCAAAATAAGTATTTTGACCACAACCAGCGTACAAACCAATCAAACCATCGAAAGACTCTGATTCATAACCAGCATTTTCTAGAGCTTCATAAACCAACTCTAGGAAAACTCTGGCTTGTGGGTCCATAACCACAGCTTCCAGTGGATTAATGCCAAAGAAGGCAGCATCAAAGGTTTCCCCGCCAGAAATGATTCCTCTAGCTTTTACGTAGCTAGGATCTTTGCAAAGGTTCGGGTCAATACTAGGATCTAGTTCCTCATCTTGAAAGAAAGTAGTTGATTCTAATCCCTCACACAGATTGCGCCAAAACTCATCGACATTTCCAGCGCCAGGAAATCTTCCTATCATGCCAATAATGGCAACACCATCAATAGGATCTTGGTTATCTGAGGTTTGCATATTCACCATTACTTAAACACCTGATGATTACGGTGACGAGTTCGAGCTGCTTGTTGGCGTTGGGCGCGATTTTGCAGCTTGTCATGAGAGGGTTGACTATTCTGGTTTGAATGCAAATAGTTTGCTAAAGAGCCAATCGTTGAATACTGAAATAGCTTCACAGTAGGTAGCTCAATACCAAGCTCGTATTGTAACCGCACAGCAACTTGCAGAATCGAGATTGAAGTTCCTCCCAAATCAAAGAAATTATCATCAATCCCAACGCGATCAATTTTGAGCAGTTCAGACAAAATACCTGCAAGTAAACGCTCTAAATCGGTTTGGGGAGCAATGTACGCTTGTTCCAGTTGCGGACGTTCTCTACTTGGTGCTGGTAATTTATGTCTATCTACTTTGCCATTTGCAGTCAAAGGCAGTGACTCTAACATCACAAACGCTGAGGGCATCATGTAATTAGGTAGTTGCTGCTGTAAAAAATTACGCAATTTATTATGTGTGTATCTACTGTTATAGTGAGGAACAATATAAGCTGTCAACTGTTTTTCACTTGTTTTATCCTGACGGGCTAAAACGACAACTTCCCGAACGTCAGGATGTTGTGCAATCTCCCGCTCAATTTCCCCTAGTTCAATTCGGAAACCGCGAATTTTTACCTGATTGTCAATTCGACCTAAGAACTCGATATTGCCATCTGGAAGATAACGAGCTAAATCTCCAGTCTTATAAAGACGCGTTATTAAATTGCTATCAAAGGAGTGATAAATAAATTTTTCAGCAGTCAAATCGGGACGGTTCAAATAGTCTCTAGCTAATCCATCACCACCAATGTATAATTCGCCAACTTCTCCAATTGATACTGGTTGGAGATTGTTATCTAATATATAAACTTGGGTATTAGCAATTGGACGACCAATAGGAATAGAGACACCTGCTTGCAGTGGCGCTGTTATCGGATGGTAGCAGGTAAAAGTTGTATTTTCAGTTGGACCATAACCATTAATTAGCTGACAGTTCTCTACTGTTTGGAGAAACTTCTGTACATGGGGAACAGATAAAACATCGCCACCCGCTAAAAGTTGACGCAAGGATTTTAAAGCATCAATTTTTTCATCCACTATGAGGTGGAATAAACCGGCTGTTAGCCAAAGAGTAGTAACTTTGTATTGCTGAATAATCTGCCCTAATTCGTCTAAAGATGGGGTATGGGGAGGGAATATTACTAGTTTTCCACCGTTAAGCAAACAACCCCAAATTTCAAAAGTTGAAGCGTCGAAGGAAATAGGAGCCAGTTGCAGAATTATTTCTTCATCTGTGAGGTGGGCATAATTAGTTTCTTTGACTAACCTAACTACACCACGATGGATAACACTAACACCTTTGGGTGTACCTGTAGAACCTGAGGTATACATGACATAAGCCAAGTTATCAGCAGTGACGCTAGTACTTAGGTTCTCTTTTTTATTTTGGGCGATACCTCCGGTGGGCTTTGCCAACGCATTCCAATCTGCATCTAGGCAAATTACAAATGCTGTATGAGTAGGTAATTTGGCAACTAGTTCTTTTTGAGTTAATAATACTGATACCTGGGTATCTGATAGGATGAAAGCTAAACGTTCTTGTGGATACCCTGGATCTAGTGGTACATAAGCTCCACCTGCTTTGAGGATAGCTAAAAGTGCTACAACCATTTCTAAGGAGCGCTCTATACAGATTCCTACAAGAATTTCTGTTCCTACCCCTAGTGATTGCAGATGTTGTGCTAATTGATTAGCACGACTATTCAAATCTCTATAGGTGAGATGCTGATTATTAAAGATTAATGCTATAGCATCAGGTGTTTTCTCTACTTGTGCTTCAAACAATTGATGAATACACGCTTGCTGAGGATAATCAGTTTGAGTATGATTCCACTCGATTGGTAGGTGTTTTTCGAATTTTTTCAAAATAGGTAATGTTAAATTATCTTGTTCTAAGTTATTTTCTGATGATGAGCTTTGATACTCATTTGCCAACCACGCAAGAATGTTAAAGCTTTTAAACCGCGTCTACCTTGAAAACCATAGTTTTTTGGAATCAGGGTAAAGTTCAGAACTCAAGCCACGACCGAATAATACACTCTCCTTAAAAACTCCAGGTTTAAAAATGGACGGGGTTTATATGTTTATCTATCAGTGTTGATACTTAGATAATACATAGAAATCGAATTTAATTTTTGAAAAAACCTAAGTATACACAGTGCCGTGGCAAGCTTAAAATGTTGCAATATAAAAATTAGATTATGTTTCTCAAATCGAATTTTCTAGAGATTTTTAATGCACTATTTTAGCCTTGCCACGCTAGTAGGGTGTCTTAGCGAAAGGTAGTGTACCAAAGGTTTTAGGCGGTACGTTACGCTTCGCTAACACACCCTACACATCTTTCAAAAATCAAATATAAGTCCTATAGTGATGTGTTAGCTTTCAAATTATATTTAAAGACTAATTTCACATCAAATTTTACCGCAATCTTACAATGTTTGTATGAAAGGGCACTTACTATAAAATTTAATTCTCTCAGTTTGACCTATTTATTTAAAATAATAGTTATTTTCGATACATCTTCATTGAAAATTAAACCTTTATAGATGGTTTGCAATGGAAGTATAAACAGTAACTTTTGAAGAAGCTTTGCCCGAATTTCTCACAAAGCCAGAAAAAAGAGGGGTCAAAAACTGCCAAAATGTATATTGCGAAACAATTCCAGCAGTTTTAAGTAGCTCACAGATTTGCTCCTTTTTCCCCCTCTTTTTCAGCCAGATGACGTTTTGCGAGGAGTAGGTATTTCACGTCCCAAAGTTTTGTATTTGAAAGACCTTGCTCAAAAAATTTTAGATGGATTGCCTAAAACACACAGCAGGGTGTCATGAGAAATGACGTTTGAGGGTATTGCTGAATAGTTTGGCTTTTCTTTATGTCCAACAGAAACAGCCTCTTGAGTTGATCTGGTAGTTTTTACCACATCGCTCATCTATTAAACCCGATTCGTAACAAGTTAGAACTTACGCAACTGGCACAGTGCGATCTCTAGCCAGTAGTACATAGGTATTAATTAGGGAGAATGTGTTTGATTGGCTTGACTCGAATTAGTAACAATAATCAATGATGTATCTTCTTGTTCAAAATTTTATGAGAAAATTGATAGAAGGTGCATCAAAAAGTTGGTTAGTGATGAAATTTACTAAACTTAATTATTGTCAATATTTACTGAGCAGCCAAATTAACTATACAATGACTAATCTAGCGGAACATTTGTCAAATATTAGTCATGATAAAATCAATTATTATTTAAAGAATGATGTCGTAAAGCTCGTCTTCAAAGAAATCATATTGCTTGCGCTATGTTAGTTTGGCTAAGACTGAAAAGTTTAGCTTATCAAACTTGTCTTACTATTTACAAGCTCAAGCAAAATTTGCTTTCTAATTATTTAATTGAGCAACTAAAACGTCCAGATATTGCTATGTCTTTTGTGTAGTTTTTGGGCGCTCGGTGCGCTTCGCGCACCATTGCTTGTGCCAGTTGCGTAAGTCCTGTCTATTTTGAACTCCTGTCGTCAAGCCGAAGCCGTCTACCGCCACATGAACGAGTCTGATGACTTAGCCAATGCTGGGTTGAATCTCCTCATTTACGTACCCCGCCAGCGTGGAACAATAGAAGATGAGAAGCGGCAAGATCCGTTTGAAGTTTTCGCATGGGCTGGTGTGGCGTTTGGCGACAAAGAAGCAGAACAGTTAGAATCTCTTGCCAGACAAGCAATACCAGAACGGGCTATAGAGATTACTCGGCTATTTGCCCAAGGCAGTCCAACCCTATCGATGTTGGATAAATTACAGTTCCATCACCGTTCGCCTTTACTGTTAGAGGCGTTAGGTACTGACTCACCATCAGAAGCGATCGCCTTAGTCCTCTGCTTAGATGAAAAATCACAACGTATTGATTCCGTTAAGGGTTGTTTAAAAGAATTTTTGCAGTTACTAGCAACGGAGATTGGCTTTAAACCTCTATTAAAAGCGAAATCCTGGACAGAAATCAGAAAGCAACTCGGTCAGTATCTGCTGTTCAACGAGTTTGCCCTCGACCTGCCTTATGAACTACCACAATCCTTCAGTGGCTTACCCAGAGCCGAAGCTAGCCATGAATTAGTGATTTTTGCAGTGTGCGATCGGATGCGGGATAGTTCTGACCTGCGATCGGGCTATGTTCAGCTAGCAGTAGAAGTAGAAAACCAGTTGCACCTTGGCAATCTCACAGAAAATATAGCTCAACTAGGTACTAGAGATACCTTCCCCTTTGCAGAAAAGCGATACCTACAGCAAGTGCTGGAGTATGTACAACAGAATAACTTAGCAGATGCCCAGAAGATTTTAACGCAACGCCGTCATTCCATCTGGAACAACCACTTGGAACGAGGTAATATTTGGATGATAGTCGAGCGTTGTGTCACATTTCTCGCCACAAGCAATGCTGTAGAAGAGTTGAAAATTAAGCGCAGGAGTTTGCTTGGGCAATTTATATCTGGCGAATCTTCAAGTGTAGTTATCTTTAAAACTGAGCAGGTTGGTATCCAAGGAGATGCCCAAGACCTCTGTGTTGCCAAAGGCTTTAAAGTTTTCCAACAAGTTGAAGGTTACTTCCACGAAGGCATAAGCTTGCAGGAAGCGATCGTGCCATTGGTAATTTTGCGATCGCAAGGTAAGATTACAGCTCAGAGTAAGCCGAATATTTTCCTGCGTTATAAGTACGATTACTTTACCAATAAAGTAATCAATCTGCGAGTCTGCTATGAATATTTGCTACTAAAAGCAATACAAGTCCGCATCGAAGCTTACGATGGCTCAACAGCAAAAGCCAAGCGGGTAGGTAAAGCAACCGACTGCGATGCTAGAGACGAACGAACTGGTGAAATCATACTCCAGCCCAATCAAGAAACTTCGGTTCCTATCTTACTGGAGTCTGACGATATTTCATGCTCCAAAATTGAAATGCGAGCAATTGACCCACAAACTGGCGTAATTTGGGCAAAGTTAGAACTAGAAAATCGCTTACTAGATTAAGAATGAACTCATGTTTCAAGATGCCTTAGACCAAAAAGTTAATCAAACATTTCCAGGAAAGGTAGTACGTAAGGACTTGCTACATCAAATCAAGGGTGGAGAAAATGTACCATCTTATGTACTGGAATATTTTCTAGGAAAGTACTGCGCCTCAGATGATGAAGATGAAATCCGCATTGGCATTCAGGCTGTTAAAGAAACACTACAAAGCAACTATTTCCGCCACGATGAAGCTAACAAAGCCCAAGCGCTAGTAGAACAACGAGGACGACACCGATTTATAGACCGTATAGAAGTTCGTTATCTCGCCAGTGAAAACAAATATTGGGCGGCAATGGATCACTTTAGTTACTCCAGAATTCATGTTGCTGACCGATTTTATCGACAATACGAACGACTTTTAGAAGGTGGAATTTGGGGTCTTGTAGATGTCGAATTTCAACCAACTGAAGAAGAAGGAAAGCGAGGTTCTTTTGAGTTTTACAAAACCAGCTTTTCTTACATCGACCAGGAAAGTGATGCAGAGATGACAGTGGGTGTACCAGAACAAGGTAGTGCTGGAATCATCTCTCAAGAACCTTTACCTCCTGGCACAGTGTACACCGCCACAGCAAATGGAGAGGCTAGGGTTGGTCTTTTCCGCCTGGAAGTTGCTTGTACATCGGGGACAGGAAAATTGCAAACCCCTACAGGGCTAGACAAAACTTTAAAAGAATGATTAAACCGGGCTTTCAGCTATCTTCAAAGTATAAAAGAAAGGAAAGGACTCAACGAAACTCTGGGACTGAAAGACATTTACGCTGAAGCTGTGGACTTGTCTGGAAGCCGTGTTGAATGCCCTTGTGGTGTAGCATTTTTTGTCGCCATCATTTCAGCCATACAGAATCGTCAAATCCAAGCCGGAACTTTGATCTTGGGCGATTTAACAATTCAAGGGAATATCAAAGGCCCTGCTTCAATTGTCGAATCACTGCAAATAGCAATGGAAAGTGGGGCTTTACGAGCTTTAGTACCACTTTCCAATAAGAGTCAATTTGCAGGCTTGCCAGAAGAGGTGGTCGAAAAGCTTGATATTGTGTTTTATGGCGACGTTGACCGAGCAGTAATTAAGAGCGTCGATATTTAAGAGTATATTGATGAGCTTGCTTTTTACAATGTCTTAGATTTTAATGAGACTTCAGTTGGTGCTTTGGGTGATGAAATACTAAAAGCGATCGCTCGTGAATTAGTGAAGACAGTCCGCCCTAATGTCAGCATAGACTGAACGCAGAAAGAAAATGTCAAACCCAATCTGAGACGGCTAGTCAAACGCCTGCTGTGGAAATATGGCTATGTATCAGACAAACAGGATAAAGCGAGGGTAATACTATTAAAACAGGCAGAATCGCTGTAAAGATTGTGCGGCTTGGAGAGGGGAGAAATTGGAGTTGCGATCGCTCCATGCTACCAGCCATAGATAAAGTGAAATAGAGTGCGATCGCATCCATCGCACGCAAACTCAACCTGTTAATTCAGTTTTGCACTTGGGATGCGATCACAATTGAATATTGTAGCAAATAGTTCCAAACCCTTGCAGTGCCTGCATTTGAGAAAATATACAACTTTTTTATTTCTCAATATGACAAATTTTTGCCAAATTGTACAACTTTATTTTTTCAAGTCGCGTAAATGCCAACGGTAATATAGGGGTTATAAACTGCGAAATTGTACAACTTTTTTATACTTCTACACAGAGCCGCAATTGAAGTGCATTTCCAGCCAGAGGCTGGAAACGAGGTTTTGGTTTTAAAAGGGTTTGCGCTTAAGTTGATACCAATGAGCATTGCTGTGCCCCTACGACAGATGTGGTTCAAATACTTGAATTTTGCTGTAATATAACGTGAGTTCAATTACTGCGATCGCATACATCACCAACCAAAATTACTGATGTGGCTTTGACTAGGGAGCGATCGCCATTGAATCTTGTAGTCAATAGTTCCAAACCCTTACAAGTTTATACTTCTACATAAGGTTAAAAAGTTTTCCAACTTTATTATTCGTCTACAGAAAGCATTACTTCTTTACTAAAAAATATGCTGTAGCATAGTCTGGCACTTGGCTGATATTTTGTCCAAATTCTTTTTGATTCTGAAAAATACCTGCCAAAAAATCGAGTTGATAAAGATTGGGTAAAAATGCTCCGCCTGTATCGGCAATGACTCCCATTTGCAGATGTTTGCGACCACCTTGAGTATGCTCAATCACAATCACTTTACCTAAACCGATATTCAAAACATCTCCCGCAAAAGTGACTCCGGGTTTGATAGAAATTTTTGCATCTATTTTGTATCCATAGCCTTTAATAGCATCAACTTCTCTAAAATACCAATAACGCTTTTGTGCTGTTGCCTTCAATCCGCGAATATAAGACATTCCATTATTTCTATCTACATTAAAAAATGCCTGATAACCATCTGTAAAATTAATCAGTATTGTTCCTTCCATAATTGCTTCTTCTAAGCCATTTCTGGTTAGATAAGCGAGAGTCGTAACTTTTCCAAATTCTCTACCACCTGGTTCATAAATACCCGATAAAACATCCTGCTTTGTATATCTAGTATAAAATTTATCGTTATTGGAGTTTTCTTTTAAGCTATAAATTGGTGTGTTAAAAGTAGAGGTTTTCTGGCGAGAACCGGGGTGAGTAAAAACAGCATATTCAGTAATTCGTAATTGTTTTTGCTGTTTATTATTTGGGTTGTAGGCAGACCATTTAATGACTCGAAAATTGGTATTGATAAATTTAGGGTCTTGTAAACGAGTAGCTCGATTATTAGCAATATCCTCCTTTAAGACGGCAATCATGAAATCCAAAGTTTTGAGAACATCTGGTACAGTAACCCCTTGAGTGGCAAGTATTCCTGTACGCAGAATATCTGGGTCTTCTGAAGAGTAATCTTGAAAATATTTTCTAGTATTAATGAGAACGGTTAATAAATCTCCTTGATTGAAATTAACCTTACTAATTGGCAGTTTTACTGGGGTAACAACCTGGCTGCCATTAAGACTAAATTTATATTTTTTGAACTCATCGACAACTGGATACGGTGCAGATGCTGCTAACAAATTCTGCCGAGATGAAAAAGCATTTTGCTTGTCTATAATCTCATCAGATGTTTGTTGAACTACAAAAGGATTTTGAAATGTTGAGGTGAGCGAAATCTGTGATTGAAGTGGGGCAAAATTTTCTTGCTGAGTAAAGGACTGAGCTTTTTGAACTAGCTGTTTAGTTTTTAACTGAGTATATAGATGGCTACTAGCTAAACTGACAAATAAGAAACTAGCACAACTTACTGTAATCCGGAATTTTTGGTTAAACAAGATATTCATAACTTAGAAAATAAATTACTGTTGTCTTTTACTATTTTGAGTTTTGAATTGTTTAAGTTTCGATCACCTCACGTACTAATTGCGCCAACTTTTCGGCGCTATCGGGAACTGCGATCGCATGAGCTTTTTCTCCCATCTTTGCTAATTCTGCCGGTGACTGCAATATATTCAACACAATACTTTGCAATCCTTCAGTCGTCAACTCTGATTGCTTTAAGGTTAAGGCCGCACCAGATGAAGTAAATACATCTGCATTATAAGATTGATGGTCTTCGGCGGCAAAGGGGTAAGGAATCAAAATTGCTGGTTTTCCACACACTGCCAATTCTGTCAAGCTACCTGCGCCAGAACGACTAATAGCAAGAGTTGCCCGTTTCAACAACGCCGCCATATTGTTGTAAAAAGGTAAGGCTATGTACTGTGGATGTTTGAGACTATCTGCTTCTGGATCGCGATCGCCAGTTAAATGTACTATATATGCACCAGCATCAAACCAAGCGTTTGCAGATTCCCGCACCAATTTATTAACCGCAACAGCACCCTGGCTACCACCAAAGACAACAATTAAAGGAACACCATCAGGAATGGCTAAATCTAGCGGTGCATTAATTGCCCCATCCAGAAATTGCGATCGCACAGGAGTGCCAACATAGACATTTTTGGCCCGGGGCAAATACTTAGCAGCGACTTCAAATCCCAAGGCTACCGCATTACACCAAGGGCTAAAAAAGCGAGTTACTTTACCTGGTAAGGCGTTAGATTCGTGGAAAACCACGGGTAAACCGAGGGAACGCGCCGCAATGACGGCTGGCCCGGCAATGTAACCCCCTGTAGTAAACACCCCTTGAAAATTCCCCTGTTTGAGAATTCGTCTAACTTCCAGAATCGAAAGGGCGAGTTTACCCAAGATGCGAATCGAGGACAGTCCAAACCCTTGCTGAAACCCTTCAACTGCAATAGTATTCAAGGGATACTGTTTGGGAACAAGTTGAGTTTCTAGCCGATTGGGTACTCCCAGCCATTCTATTTGATAATCTGGAAGTTTCTCTGCCAGTGCGATCGCTGGAAATAAGTGTCCACCAGTCCCACTGGCAGCGATTAATAATCGTATCGGTGCGTTTGCCATCAAACCTTTACCGTTTAGCGCCTAGCTTAACTAAGATAAAACAATTTCCTTACTTTCTCTAATCAAATCAGTAAATTATTACCAATGACTAACATTATTACCGCCTTAGTGAGACGCCAACTCAGATTTCCAGCAAGTATCGGGTTGATTGCCTTCCTGCTGACACTTGGTTTAACAAGTGGTTGGCAACGCACTCAAGCGACAACACCACAGCAATTAGTCCAAGCTGGTACACCCGAAAATGCACCAGCACAACTGACAAATCTGTTGACGCAAGTTGATGCTGCCGCCAGTCGCGGGGATGTCAAAGGGGTGTTGCAATTTTATAGCCCCAATTTCACTCATGGAGATGGATTAAATCTCCAAACTATGGAAAGGTCTTTGATTTCACTTTGGCAACGATATCCCAAGTTGAAATATAGTACAAAAGTACTATCTTCAAAACCTGAAGGGAATGGGATTATTGCCGAAACAGAAACGCAGATAACTGGCTTACCCTCTGGTAGCGGGAATAATTTGGCTCTCAATGCGACGATTAAATCGCGTCAGCGCATTGAAAGCGGAAAAATCGTCCGCCAAGACATTTTATCAGAACGCACCCTACTTACCTCTGGCAGCAAGCCGCCCCAAATTGAGATGAAATTACCACAGCAGGTACAAGTTGGTCAGAAGTATAATTTTGATGCGATCGTCAAAGAGCCACTTGGTGATGATTTTCTACTAGGAACCGCGCTAGAGGAATCTATCCAACCAGATAAATTTCTCAATCCCACATCTGTCGATTTGGAATTACTGACATCTGGCGGACTGTTTAAAGTCGGACAAGCACCATCTACCCCTGGTAGTCAATGGGTTTCTGCTGTCATTCTGCGCGGTAATGGGATGACGATGATAACTCAGCGCCTGCAAGTGGTGAAGAAGTAGAGACGCGATTAATCGCGTCTCTACAGGAGTTTGGAGTAGACGCGATTAATCGCGTCTGTGCGCTACGCTACCGCTAGCGTACTAAAAATCTGGATAGTGCGTTACCTTGTTGGGAGTACTCGAAGTGGTAGTCCCCAATCCCCAATCCCTAATTCTGTTTTTCCAATAATCATTCTCTATTTTGTGGCATAAATTTAGTGAATGCGGGTGATATGTATATACCAGCATTGATCACTAGGGATTGATTTATGAATAACTCCACCTATCTGCTAGACGATTTTGCTTTAAGATTGCCGATTTCCCAATCGGCTCGCACAACTGCCCAGCAATTTGCTAACCAACAGCCAAATCCTGAAAAAGCAGAGCAAGTCCGGCTGAATACGCTAGCTGTATGGGTGGTGAATGACTACTTGAAAATGATGGATATTCCTACTGACCTCCAAGCTAGTGACAGCTGGAACCCCATCATGCGCCTTTGTGGGAATGTAGCTGACTTAAAGATACCCTCAGTTGGTCGTCTGGAGTGTCGCCCCGTCCATCTGCATCAGCAGATATGTTCCATTCCTCCAGAAACTTGGGAAGAACGCATGGGTTATTTAGTAGTTCAATTTGATCAATCGCTCCAAGAAGCTCGGCTGCTTGGTTTTATGCCTACTATCGCAACCGAAACACTGCCTTTAGAACAACTGCAACCATTGGAAGCGTTTATCGACCACCTGTGGCAACTGCGCCAATTGGTTAATTTGAGTCAGTGGTTTGCTGGTATATTTGAGAAAGGTTGGCAGACTATTGAATCCCTGTGGAACGTGCCCGAACTCAGACCAACTTATGCCTTTCGCAGTACTGAAACTTTGCAATTAAATGCCCTGAACCAATCAGAATCAATTACTAAACGTGCAAAACTGATTGATTTGGGTATCCAAATTCTCAACCAACCAGTCATGTTGATTGTGCAAATCAGCCCCGAAAAGGATCAACAAACCAGTATTCATCTGCAATTGCACGCCACTGGGAATCATATCTACTTGCCGCCCGGAGTTCATCTTACGGTTCTAGATAGTTCGGGAACAGTGTTTCTAGACGCTCAATCTAGAAAATCAGACAACTACATTCAGTTGCAGTTTCGCGGGGAACCTACAGAGCAATTTAGCGTTAGAGTCGCCATAAATGATACTAGCATTACCGAACATTTTAGAATTTGAAACATCTAGCTATCTTCCCTCTTTGTCGGTAATTTATAAGTGGTAATTGGTTAATTAAAAATTCATAATTAAAAATTAAAGCTGGCTTTTAGGGATTTGGAAAGAAGTCTGTAAACGCTTCTGGAGCTTGCGATCAAACATTAAAATAGGGCATGATTTTGCACAGGGAGATAGCGACG
Organism: Nostoc sp.; assembly: GCF_036919555.1. Taxonomy (GTDB): domain Bacteria; phylum Cyanobacteriota; class Cyanobacteriia; order Cyanobacteriales; family Nostocaceae; genus Nostoc. The sequence continues at coordinate 8,680 of NZ_JBALCS010000003.1, read as the reverse complement.
GATGGGTAAGTTAGTGGTTCTGAAATTCGGAGAGGGGAGTTTTGAGCAGGGGTTTGCTATCACCCTCCAAATTGGTGAAGAACGCGAACATGCTACAACCGAAATCACGGGGAAGCTACCTTCATTCCCTGAAATGCCGCTCTATTATAGTCATTGGCAGTCTAGTTATCGGCAGATCGGCAATCGTTATCGCCTCCATGCTGATCAAATGCAGGTGACGAATGTATCGATGATTCAAGACTGCGAAAACACTTCCCATATTTTGCGGGCACGTTTTAATACCTGGCTGCGAGCAGAGGAGTTTCGCCCTTTGAGGGAAAAATGGTTACAAAGATTGTCGTCCACGGAAGAAGTGCGGGTGATTCTGCAAACAGAAAATAGCCAATTGCAACTATTACCCTGGCATCTGTGGGACTTGTTAGAACACTACCCCAAGGCTGAAATCGCCCTTTCTTCACCATCCTACGATCGCATTTACAAGCCACGCACAAAAAATCCATTAGTCAACATTTTAGCAATTGTGGGCAATAGTCAGGGGATTGACACCCAGGCTGATCAAGCTTTACTGCAACAGTGTCGTAATGCAGATGTCAGCTTTTTGGTAGAACCACAACGTAAGGAATTGACTGACCATCTTTGGGGAAAAAACTGGGATATTCTCTTCTTTGCTGGTCACAGTTCCAGTAATGGAAATGGAGAAAGCGGACGAATTTACCTGAATAAAACTGATAGCCTCAGCATTGGCGAGTTAAAGTACGCTCTGAAGAAAGCAATTGAAAACGGCTTGCAACTAGCTATATTCAACTCCTGTGATGGATTGGGATTGGCGCGAGAACTGGCTGATTTGCAAATCCCTCAAATAATTGTGATGCGCGAACCAGTCCCAGACCAGGTTGCCAAGGAGTTCTTAAAGTATTTTCTCCAAGGTTTTGCCGGTGGACAGTCTTTATATCAGTCGGTACGCCAAGCACGAGAACGGTTGCAAGGACTTGAGGATCGATTTCCCTGTGCAACTTGGCTACCAGTGATTTGCCAAAATCCAGCACAAATACCACCCACTTGGGATGAATTAAGGTCTATAAAAACTGAAGATCCACCGAATTTTGCTTTGTCTACTAGACGCAAATTTCAGAGAACCTTGTTATCCAGTTTGGCAATTACAGCCTTAGTTTGTGGGGTGAGATTGCTGGGATTTGTGGAAAATCTAGAGATTCAAGCCTTTGACCTGATGATGCGATCGCGCTCTGCGGAGGAACTTGATCCCCGACTGCTGGTAATTACAATTGACGATGATGATTTGGCGACTCAAAGACAAAATGGCGAGTCTTTGATCGGAGCTTCCATTTCCGAAAAATCTCTCAACAAACTACTGGCAAAACTGAATCAATACCAACCCCGCGCGATCGGCTTGGATATCTACCGTGATTTTAAAGCCACACAACCAGATTTAATTACTCGTTTTCAACAAACTCAGAATTTGGTTGGTATATGTAAGGGGAGTGATAGCACAGCAAATATCAAAGGCATTAAACCGCCACCAGAAATACCCACAACAAAGCTGGGATTCAGTGACTTTATTCATGATCGTGATGGAGTTATCCGTCGGCATCTCCTGTTCATGAACCAGGAGGCGACATCGTTGTGTCCTGCTCCCTTTGCATTCAGTCTACAACTGGCCTCTCTCTATCTTCGCCCTTCAGGAATTAAACCAAAGTTCACCCCTGAAGGAAATTTGCAGCTGGGTAAAACTATTTTTCCAAATCTGAAATCTCATACTGGCGGCTATCACGATATTGATGCCAATGGCGGTCAAATCTTACTTAACTACCGTTCTTCAAAACAAATAGCCGAACAGGTGAAGCTAACTCAATTTTTATCTAGTCAGGTTAACCCCAATGCCATCAAAGACAAGATTGTTTTAATTGGTGTGGTGGCAAAGGGGGATTCTCCAGATACCTGGCCTACACCTTATGGCGCTGCTTTAGATGATCAAATGCCAGGAGTGTTAGTACAAGCGCACATGATCAGCCAGATCCTCAGTGCTGTCCAGGATGGGCGGCCATTGCTGCGGGTTTGGTCACTGTGGGTTGAGGTGGTCTGGATTTGGGGCTGGTCTTTGGTAGGGGGAATCTTGGCTTGGCGAAAGCTTTCGTTCCCCTGGTTAGCATTGGCAGTCAGTATTACCTCTAGTGTTCTGTATATAGTTTGCTTTGGTCTGTTAATTTGGGGTGCTTGGGTACCGTTTGTACCATCGGCTTTGTCGTTGGTAGTCACGGTTAGCTTGATGTCAATTTATAATAATTCAAAAACAAAACTTCGGGTGGCGAGTGGGGAATAGGGGACTTCCAATTCAAAATTCACGCATTCAAAATTCAAAATTGTTCGCGTAGCGTTTCGTAGAGAAGATAGTTACAACATAATGGGATTTAAACCCTTGAATTTACGATAAATTTAGAAGGTTTACATACTAAGTGAAGGTTTTTATGAAGTCAAATTCACAACCGATAAAACTGTTTTTAGTAGTAGCTTTTAGCTGCACCAGTTTACTAGTTAGCCTGATTCCAGTACTGGCGAAATCAACTGATGATTCTTCAGTTAGCGATGCCTACGGCGGGCTACGCCTACGCTCTAATCCGAAAACGACCCTTGCTCAAGCTACAACATTTAATCAACCTCAACTTCCACCTGGTCCTGCTCCTGGAGGTCGCGTTCGTGGCGGAGCAAAGCGCGGGGGTGGATGTAAACTTAGTAAACTTGATTTGACTGCTTTAGTACCTTTTACTGAGGAAGCTAACTCAGTAATTAATGTCTGGGGACAGACAACGGAAGAACGCCCAAGTTGGTTTTTCTATGTGCCATATACCAAAGATTTACCGTATGCAGTTAAATTTGTGGTGCAAGATCAGAACTCTAACGATATTTACCAAAAAGCGATCGCTCTACCAGATAAACCAGGAGTCATCCGCGTTTCTCTGCCTACCACTGCTCCTGCTTTGGCACTAAACAAACAATATAACTGGTTTTTCACGATTAACTGTGACCAGCAAAAGAATTCTCCCCCGACTTTCGTCCAAGGGGTAATACAACGAGTCAAACTGAATCCAGCCACAGTCAAAGAGCTACGAATGACAGACCCTCTAAAGCGCTATGCTATCTATGCCCAAAACGGGATATGGTACGAGGCACTGACGATACTGGCTCAACTACGTCAGAAAAATCCTCAAGATGCAGCGCTGCAAGCACAGTGGCGGAATTTGTTAAGCAGTATCCACTTAGATGATATTGCCGCCCAACCGATTCTCTCGGACAAACCTTAGATTAAAAAACACTAGACCTCTTGCAAAAGTCCCTAACACCCCATTCCCAACCCCTCCCCGCTCTTTCGGAGGGGGGCGTTTGCTTTACTCAAATGCGGGGTGGGGTTCTTAATTTTTGATTTATGCAAGAAGTCTACTAATCTTTTTTTGGCAAGGTATCATCAATCGGTCGTTCATGCTTAATATCAGGACTTTCTGCGGTCCAATTATCATCTGCTTCAGGAGATTCAGAAAGTATCACAAACTCAGTCTCTTGTGTATGATTATTTCCCCATTGATCCAAAACATCTTTAATTAACACCTCTTGCAACCAAATCTTAGCGACAACGGTCAAGGGTAGCGCCAGAAATAATCCTAAAAAGCCAAAGAAAGTAACGAAAAATAGTTGGGCAATTAAGGTTAGAGCTGGCAGCAATGAGACTTGATGCGCCATCACAACGGGCGTGATGAAATTACTTTCAGTCTGTTGAATGATAAAGTAGAGAATCAAGACAGCGACGGCTTTCCAAGGTTCATCCAAGAAGGCGATTGCCATTGCTGGTATTACACTCATCGTTGGCCCCAGATTGGGAATTAAGTTAAAAAATCCTGCCAAAACCGCTAAAGCTAGTGCTGCCTTTACACCCAAAATTGATAAGCCAATCAGACTCATCAGCCCGACTACACAGATGGCAATGAAAGCGCCTGTAATCCATCCCTCCAAAGAGACTTCACATTTATCTAAAATCCCATCTACCCGCCGCCGATAAAATGAGGGGAAAAGCTGCACAAATACTTGGCGGTAAGCCACGGGGTTGGCTAATATCATTCCTGTTAAAACCAACACTAGCAAAATCTTGAGGACTACTTCCAAAGAGCCAGATACAAAGGCGAAGGAGTTTCCCAGTAGCCGATTAACAAAGGGCTGTACTTGTTGGATGAGGCTGTTGATATCTGGGATGTAGGGAATCAACTGGGTAGGAATACGAGTTCTCAGGGCATCAAGCCAACTATTAAAGCGCCCAAACCCTTTAGGAACCTGATAGGTTAGTTCTTGAAACTGCTGTGCAAATGGTGGCACAATGAGCCAGAAAAAACCCACGACACCTGCAAAAAAGATAGCTACTGTGAGGAGGACGGCGAATCCACGCTTCATCCCAAGGCGTTGGAAGCGTTTTGCTAGCCGATTTAAGGTGGTGGCTAACACAACTGCGGCAAACATTAGCAAAAGCACTTCCCGAATTTGCCACAGGATGTATAAAGAAAGAACTATGGCGATTAAGCCGATCGATTGACCGAGGTTCACAGGCTGACTCCCAACAGTTGGGGAGATGCAATTTTCTGGTAATTCAGCTAGGTTAGCCGATTTTGGTAAGTTGTGCGTAGATACTTTGAGTTAATTTTGCTTCTGTGCTTGGAATCGCCACAGTAACGCGATCGCTATAATCACAATCGGCAACAATATTATAATCAACGCGTTGGTTGCTGTCGCCGGAATTGATAGATTTGGCGCTGCATACTTAATTAATAGCGATAACAAAGCCGAGAGTAAAAGCAGTTTCAGAACCAATCCTAGTTGATTTTCCATAAAAGTACGGCAATACAAATTTTTATGGTACACACGATTTTGCGCTGTATCGCCCAGTTTCTACAATAAACCTACAGATACAATCCTTTACAACTTTCTCTAGGAAATGCGATCGCTTTTTTAAAGCATAAAGGGATGCAGAGTTTTAGCCAATTTTATTTGCTACGAGTTAACTCAATTCTATATTTAGTTTTAATCAACTCAGGCAATTGTATCAAAAGTTTTTTCACTCTAGCTTGAATATATTTAGGATTTTTAGGTACACGTTTAGCTATATACCTTAATAAAGCAATCTGATAGCCAAACTTATATTTAATTGCGGAAGATATATTAGACTTTATCTGTTTAGCTGAACCTTTGTCTAGGTTTTTTAACTTTGATATTTCACGATGATATATGGGATGCTCTCCCCAAACGCAGGCAAAGTGTACAAGAGCAGGAGACACCACCTGATTGTATTTTTGAAAAGTAGATTGACCTGTAATAGCATCTATATTAAAAGAACCACGAAGACCGATAGGTGTTCGCATCATCTGACCATTATCTTCAAACATACTTTGATTGTGTAGCATCATAGCTAGACCAAAAATACGTTCATCATTAGGGCCATCACCACGAAATTCACTAATACCTAGCTTTTTCCAGTCCCTCGAAAATTCTAGTGCTGTTTCAAAAAATGCTTTAGTAGTATCGTTTTTCTCAAAATAATAGAGACCTCCATTAAATTTAGGTAATTTTGTCAGATTAAATCGTTTAAGTGTGTCATCTACATCAATGAATGTATCTTTATCACCTGCTTGAAGATATACATTACCTGCCGCACTAAAATTTCTACCTTTAAAAGCATCAAAAATAAAGTTAATATCCCTCACTGCTATGCAATCACTATCAATACAAAGTGTATATTCAAATGGAGAATAATCATAGATATGAAGCTTTTGTTTCACGTTAGAACCGTATTCATCTCTAAGATTTATAACGTAATCATAAAGTTCTAGTAACTCTTGATCATTTGGAGCGTCAGTAATAATAGCACGCGGAACTTTTGGTGAATGAAGACGCAAAGAACGCGCTAATGACTTTGCCATCTCGAGATAGTAAGATGCTCCGTAAGCATACGTGATAATACCAGATTGTGAAATAACCATTGTTTTTTATTAGTTAAGAGTATCCGAACTTTGGTTTTCTACTCGCAGTATAACTTACACACAGAATGAAATCTACTGATATGCAGTCAAACTTAAATTCTATGTCAAATGTTCCGTAGATTCAGGTATAAATAAAATTTATAAATATTTAAATATACCTGATTTGTTGCCTTTAAGAGGTTGTTTGAAAAGTAGTTCAGTGTGATTTTAGACACTTATTAATCCCCAATCCTGAAAAAGGAAGAACCGGAATCAAAGTCCCCCTTTTTCAGGAACGCCACTGCGTTGGGCATCTTTGCCAACTTCAAACAGGTGTGTGGACTTACGGGAATATGGAACGTTCTGCTACTGAAAATAGGACTGTTAAAACATTCTCTTAGAGAATGTTTTAACAGTATTATTGCTAACATCAAAATCTCAGAAACCTAACCCCCTAGCCCCCCTTCCCTACAAGAGAATTGGCAGAGTGTTTTCATACGAATAAATAAAAATCTCAGATTCTTATTTTTCCGTTTAAAACCTACTACAAAATAGTCAAATGAAAACGAAAGTTTAAGGATTACATTTTTTCTCTGTCGAGAATGAAACAACCCCCCTTCCCTACAAGGGAATGGCAGGGTGGTTTCATACGAAGAAAGAAAAATACATAAGTCTTGATTCTCGTTTTGTGACATGGCTTTTTACCCTGCTATTCCTCTCGACCCTTGCCTAACGGCAGGCTGACGCCAACGGGGAGAGGAATGGAAGCGGGCTTTTTGGTATACTCTACGACTTTTCAAACATCCTCTAAGAGCAGCAATGTAATCATAACCAGTTTTGATTATCAATTCACAAGTTTTTTTGGATATCATATAGCATCAAAAGCCAAGAATACCTCTTAAAGAGCTAATTCTTGAATAAAAATCAGTAGAGCTTTGATTTTATTTGTTTTAGCTTAATCCGCTATTCATCCCACATCCTAGCCGCAGGGAGGTGTGGGATGAATAGGGGGACAAAAACAAGGTACACCCCCGACCTATCTTAAACGTCGTTTAACGCGGGAGAGGGGTGTACGAGTTTTTGTCTATCTCTGGGAATTTTAACGAGTCAATAAGGTCTTCTACAACTTGCGTCATAGTTTTATCTTTGAAGTGCGACATATAAGCGCAACTTATTTAATCTACGTTCGCTCATTCGCATTTTAAAAGACTCTGGTTTCATTTATGTACCCACGAATTACCCATATCGGCTTTAGCGAGAGGTTTTTAAAGTTTGTTGTTCACGAGTCTCAAAGACTCCACAATTACGAATTACCTTAGCGTAGCTTTAGCGAGTATTTGAGCGTCATTACGAATTAGGAATTACTATTAACTCCGTTGCCAAATTTTAATTGTCTTATCCAAACTCCCGCTAACCAACATCTCACCGGAAGCTGTAAAAGCTAATGCTGTGACTATATTCCCATGACCTGTAAACGTGCCCAGCAATTCCCCAGTTTGTAGATGCCATAATTTGATGGTTTTATCAGCACGGCAACTCACTAAAGTCTGTCCATCTGAACTAAAGGCGAGGGAATTCACTTCATCCACCAGCCCAGATATCACCCAAGGATACTCTGACAATGTATCTATTAATTCACTCTTGCTTAAATCCCAGAGCTTCGTTTCTCCACGACTACCACTTGCCAATATGGGTAAGGCTTTGCCATTCTTACACCCGGAGTTGAAAGCTAGGCAATTAATGCCTCTGTTATGCCCTTTTAGCGTTTGCCAGCATTCCCAGTCACCTACTATATCCTTAAGGCAATGCTCTGATGGTAGAGTTTGTATTGTATCTGCGCTCGCGCTCTCATTAATTACTGGCGACGCGTCTTTTTTGCCAACAAGTGATTCTAAATACCAACTCAATCCCCCCGCATAGAATAATTTACTTGAAGTGATGTAGATTTTTGCAGAGAGCAACACGCGGTAGGGGCGCACATCTGTGCGCCCCTATGAAAAACCTAACTTAGATTCTGACTTGGGAAGGCTCGGCTATTGCTGCTTTCGCTTTAAGTTACGATCCTCTTGATCAAAAAACACGGTAATACACATCATATGTAGAGCCACTTCCAGACACACGCGCTATTGCCGTACCATTTGTTGGTCCATTGACAGTAAAACCACCTAGATAATCGTCATCGCCGTTAAAACCGCCGTCTTCATCGAAAAGAGCGATGCTTGCAGGGAAATCAACGCCTAAACCTCTGTTAACTCCAGATGTCTGTCCGGTAGAAAAACCACCAGGTCCCCAAAGCTTACTGCCATTGACTGTGATATAGGTATCATCATCGCCGAATGTATCTGCACCAGCATTGATAGCCTGAAGTTGATCTATAAAAAGAATCCCTCCGCCTCCTTCTATAACAGCCCCTTCTTCAAAAGTTAATTGAGTGAATAGTTGTTCGTCATCGATACCAGAAAGGTCAGAATTAAGAGTCTTTTTGTTGATGCCTAGCATGGGTTTTCTCCTTTTTTAATTAAGTGCATACAGAGATAATTAGGTAAGTTTTAATTCACTCAATTTGCATTACATATTAGACCTATCCTTAATATAAATATTATGAGATAATTAAGGAATAAAATAAAAACTAAACTGCATCTAGTATGACAACACCTTTACAAAGAATA
>NZ_JBALCS010000002.1:0-57069 GCF_036919555.1 Nostoc sp. | reverse complement strand
CTAATCAAAAACAACAAAAACTTATATTTAGGGCTTGCTTGAATAACTAACCAATCCTGATCTTGCTTTTTTATTACTTTTTCAGCAACCCCTATGTAGCTAAAGAGTTACTAAATATTCTTGATATTTAAACTAATTTTGATAAAAAATATCACTAAATTCTGCGGCAAAGTTTTCTTGTCCTAACTCAACGAAAAGTGCTTTTAATTGCTCAAATATATTTTCAGTTCCAGAACAAAAATCCCAAAATTCATTTTCAACCCATATATTCTGAATATTTTATTATGATTTGCAAATAAATCCGATATGAATATATTTAGCTAGCAGGGTGCGTTACGGCTTTAGCCTAACGCACCAAGTTAAATTGAGCATGCTGCATGAGAAATACTAAACAATAATTATCAATGCCCAATGCCCAATGCCCGCAACGATCGCTAGTCAGATTTTTTCGTATCTGCTGATTTACTTACCTTCGGTATGACTAGCACCTTATCAACGCGGTTCCCATCCATATCCATTACTTCAATTCGCATACTTTGCCATTCAAAATAATCTGCGGCGGCAGGAATACGACCTAAATTGGTGATCACAAAACCGCCTAAAGTTTGATAACTGCCGCGTTCCTCAGATTGCCACTCTTCCATACCGAAAAGTTCCAAAAACTCCTCTACGGGCAACATTCCATCCAAAAGCCAGGAACCATCTTCGCGTTGCACAGCTTGGGGTTGATCTTGGCCATCTGTGGAAGGAACATCACCCACGATTTCGCTCATGATGTCGTTGAGAGTGACTAATCCTTGAATCACGCCGTATTCATCGACTACCAGCGCCATGTGAGTGATGGTTTGCTTGAACAATTCCAAAACTTTCAAGCCACGGGTGCTTTCTGGCACAAATACGGGCTGTCGCAATCCTATGGTCAAGTCTAGCGGTTCTCCTCGGAAACTCCTGGCTAATAAGTCGGTGACAGGGATAACACCCAGCACATTGTCAAGTCCCCCCTGACAAATTGGATACCGAGAATAGGCACTATCAACCATTTTTTGGCGATTTTCTTCGGCAGAGTCGTCTAAGTCTAGCCAGACGATATCCGGGCGGGGTGTCATTAAGTAGCTGACAGGGCGATCGCCTAAACGAAACACTCGCTCTACCATATCCTGTTCAGCTTCCTCAAAGGTTCCCGCCTCAGTACCTTGCTCAATTAAGATTTTAATTTCTTCTTCGGTGACTTGTGGCTCAGTAGAAGCTGTAATTCCCAGCACTCGCAGGATCAAATCTGTAGAAGCGCTTAAGAGAAAGATTACTGGAGAACCGATCGCCGCCAAGGCTTGCATCGGAATAGCTACAATCGATGCAATCCTTTCTGGGTTGTTTAATGCCAGACGCTTCGGTACCAATTCGCCAACAATGAGTGAAAAATAGGTAATCAGCAAAACCACTATTCCGAAGGAGAGCGGGTCACTATAAGGTGCTAAGAAGGGGACGCGTTTTACATAGATTGCCAACCGACTGGCAATTGTTGCTCCGCCAAAAGCACCAGTCAGGATACCGATCAGGGAAATACCCACTTGAACGGTTGACAGGAAATGATTTGGAGACTCAGCTAGTTTTAGTGCTACTTTTGCCTTGGCATCTCCTTGATTGGCAAGCTGTTGTAGCCTAACTTTCCGGGCTGAGACAATCGCCATCTCAGACATAGAAAACACGCCGTTGGCAATAATTAGCACCAAAATGATTAAAATTTCAAAAGTGATGGAGGACATGTTTAAAATTGCCGCTTATCAGAGCGAACGTAGCTCAATCCCTAGTATCTAGTATTAAAGGTGCTTCGATAAATGCTTTGACTGTACACAAAGTAGTAGTTATAGTTCTTAGGCCTATTAGTCGCTGTGCATTATTTTTCCATCGGAGGAATAAGAAGACTGTTAACACTTTTAAAATAGTTGACATAAACTGCCTCAAGATTTTCTGACCCACAAAGACTCCCATCGCTAGTAGTACTTATGTCATTTTCTTCTATTGTGCGTGCCTTGGCGCGATCGCCGCTCACCACTGAATTTATTTCTAAGCTAAACCGACAACAAGAATTGCGGTTAAATGGCATTCCCCGGCTGCCCAAGGCTCTGGTGGCTTCGGCTTTAGCGCGGGCTACTGGCAAGGATTTGTTCGTGATTTGCGCCACTCTGGAAGAAGCTGGACGCGTTTACGCACAACTGGAGGCAATGGGATGGCAAACAGTACATTTTTACCCCACCTCCGAAGCTTCTCCCTACGAACCTTTTGACCCGGAAACTGAGATGAGTTGGGGGCAAATGCAGGTATTGGCAGATTTGGGTATGGGGCATGGGGCATGGGGGAGCCAGTGCGTTGCGGAGGTTCCCTCCGTTAAAGCAACTGGCGTCATGGGGCATGGGGAAGAAAACCAGATCCCAAATCCAAATTCCCAATTACTCAAGATGGCGATTGTGGCTACTCAAGGGGCGCTGCAACCTCACTTGCCGCCACCAGCAGCTTTTCAGGAATTCTGTCTTACCTTGAAGCGGGGGATGGAATTAGACTTGAATGCTTTCAGTGAGAAAATAACTATTCTGGGATACGAACGGGTGCCTCTGGTGGAAACGGAAGGACAGTGGAGCCGACGGGGCGATATTGTTGATGTGTTCCCAGTTTCATCTGAGTTTCCAGTCCGCTTGGAATGGTTTGGCGATGAAATCGAGCAAATGCGGGAATTTGACCCAGCAACCCAACGTTCCGCCCTCGACAAAGTTGACCAGTTAATTCTTACCCCCACGAGCTTTACTCCCGTCGTGATGGCAGCACTGAAGAATAGTTCTGAGTTAGGAGTTAGGAGTTATGAGTTAAATTCTGACTTAGAACTCAAAACTCAAAACTCATCACTCTTGGAGGGTAGTCGTCGCTTTTTGGGGTTAGCGTTTGAGCAACCAGCATCTCTGCTAAACTACTTAGCAGAAAATACCCTGATTGCCATTGATGAGCCAGAACAGTGTCATGCTCATAGTGATCGCTGGGTAGAAAATGCTGAGGAACAGTGGGGAATGGGGCATGGGGAAGAATCTACTCCCCTAACATTACCTAAGATTCATCGGTCGTTTGATGAGTGTTTGGCTGATGTTGCCAAATTTAAAACATTATACTTATCGGAACTGTCAGAGGAAAATAGTGGGATCAATCTGGCTAGCCGACCTGTTCCAGTCATGCCGCACCAGTTTGCTAAACTAGCTGAGACCATCCGCCAAGAACGCGATCGCAATTTCTCGATCTGGCTGCTTTCTGCTCAACCTTCGCGTTCCGTCTCGCTTTTACAAGAACATGACTGTCCGGCTCAATTTATCCCCAATCCCCGCGACTACCTAGCGATCGATAAGCTCCAAATCAACCATATTCCCATAGCCCTAAAATATTCTGGTCTTGCGGAACTAGAAGGTTTTATCCTGCCTACGTACCGTTTGGTAATTGTTACAGATCGAGAATTTTTTGGGCAACATTCCTTGGCGACTCCCGGCTATATCCGCAAGCGCCACAAAGCTACTTCTAAACAAGTTGATCCCAATAAGCTGCGCCCAGGCGATTATGTAGTTCACAGAAATCATGGTGTTGGCAAATTTGTCAAGCTGGAAAGTTTGACGATTAATCACGAAACCCGTGATTATTTAGCGGTGCAGTATGCTGATGGGTTACTCAGAGTCGCAGCCGATCAAGTAGGTGCTTTATCCCGGTTCCGCGCCGCAGGTGATAAAGCACCCGAACTCAACCGGATGACCGGTAAAGCTTGGGAAAATACCAAGAATAAAGTCCGCAAAGCGATCAAAAAATTGGCGGTGGACTTGTTGAAACTGTATGCAGCGCGATCGCAACAACAAGGTTTTAGCTTTCCAGGTGATATGCCTTGGCAGGAGGAATTAGAAGATTCTTTTCCCTATCAACCCACAACGGATCAGCTCAAAGCTGTCCAAGATGTGAAACGAGACATGGAAAGCGATCGCCCAATGGATCGCTTAGTTTGTGGCGATGTCGGTTTCGGGAAAACGGAAGTGGCGATTCGTGCTATTTTCAAAGCAGTCATCGCCGGTAAACAAGTGGCACTCCTTGCGCCAACGACTATTTTAACACAGCAGCATTACCATACACTCAAAGAACGTTTTGCACCTTACCCCGTGAATGTCGGCTTACTCAACCGCTTTCGTTCGGCTGAAGAACGCCGCGATATTCAAAAGCGATTAGCAACGGGTGAATTAGATGTAGTAATTGGTACGCACCAACTTTTAGGTAAAGGCGTGACATTCCGGGATTTAGGACTGTTGGTAGTAGATGAAGAACAGCGGTTTGGGGTGAACCAAAAAGAGAAAATAAAAAGCCTGAAAACTCAGGTGGACGTGCTTACCCTCTCCGCCACTCCCATTCCCCGGACTTTGTATATGTCCTTGTCGGGAATTCGGGAAATGAGTTTGATTACCACGCCACCCCCAACCAGACGCCCAATTAAAACCCATCTGTCACCGATAAATTCTGAAAGTATCCGCAGTGCGATTCGTCAAGAATTAGACAGAGGTGGACAGGTGTTTTATGTAGTCCCACGAGTGGACGGCATTGAAGAGACAACAGCAAATTTACGAGAAGTGATTCCGGGGGCTAGGTTTGCGATCGCTCACGGTCAAATGGATGAAAGCGAGTTAGAATCAACGATGCTCACCTTCAGTAATGGCGACGCAGATATCCTCGTTTGTACGACAATTATTGAATCTGGCTTAGATATTCCGCGAGTCAACACCATTTTGATTGAAGATGCTCATCGCTTTGGATTGGCACAACTGTATCAATTACGCGGTCGTGTGGGACGTGCAGGTATCCAAGCTCATGCTTGGTTATTTTATCCGAAGCAACGGACGTTATCTGATGCGGCACGGCAACGATTACGAGCAATTCAGGAATTTACTCAGCTCGGTTCTGGGTATCAGCTAGCGATGCGCGATATGGAAATCAGAGGCGTGGGTAACTTGCTAGGTGCAGAACAATCCGGTCAAATGGATGCCATCGGTTTTGATTTATACATGGAAATGCTGGAAGAAGCAATTCGGGAAATTCGAGGACAAGAAATTCCGCAAGTGGAGGATACGCAGATTGACCTTAACCTCACGGCATTTATCCCAGCAGATTACATTACCGATTTGGATCAAAAGATGAGTGCATACCGGGCGGTGGCGACAGCGAAATCTAAATCAGAATTAAAGCAGATTGCAGCCGAGTGGAGCGATCGCTATGGTAGTTTACCGGTGCCTGCAAATCAACTTTTGCGAGTCATGGAACTCAAACAGCTAGCCAAAAAAATCGGATTTAGCCGGATTAAACCAGAAAATAAGCAGCATGTCGTTTTAGAAACGCCGATGGAGGAACCAGCTTGGAATTTATTGGCGGCGAATTTACCAGAAAATCTCAAGACGCGCTTTGTGTATTCTCCTGGGAAAGTTACGGTGCGCGGGTTAGGAGTTTTTAAAGCAGATCAACAATTGCAAAGTCTAATTGATGCTTTCGGGAGAATGCAAGGTGCGATTCCAGAGGCCGCTGTTGTTTAAATGCTAGAAAAAGATTAGTCATCAATTGCTTGATAAGTTTTGCTCAAGTTTTTATCAATTAAGAACCAAACCTACAGAGGATAAGCAGAGTGAGTATTAATCTTGATTTGCCACCAGAGTTAGAAAACCAGCTTTTTACTGAAGCTTCTCGGTTAAATCTTCCTCTTTCTGAATACATTCTTCGGATTCTTTCTGTGAGACAGGTTTTAGCAAATCCTCCCAAGACAGGAGCCGAGCTTGTTGCTTATTGGCAGAGCGAAGGCGTGATTAACTCACGACCTGATATTACAGATAGTCAAATATACGCTCGTAAGTTGCGTGATGAAGCCCAAACCCGTGAGCGAGAATATAGCGGTTCTCCTTTGGATGCAATACAGTCTGACCTATCTCCAAGCCTCTCTCCTAAAAGGAGAGAGGCTTGGAATCTTGCTCCCCTTCCCTTGTAGGGAAGGCAGGGTGGATTAATTGTCGAGAGAGAAAAAGTTTTCTCACTCGACCGTTGGACTCGCAGGCATTCCACAAGAGGAGTCGGGGTGGTCAAATAGCGCATCAAAAATCATTTGAAGTTGGTTAGCCATCAGCCTTAACGCTTCAGGAAGAGTTCGACAATCTAACTGACGAGCGAGGGAAACTAAAAACTGTCTGACCATCGCCCAATTAGCTGGTGAAAAACCGCCAGTATGAATACAGTTATCTTCATTTAAAGTTACATCCTTGAACGGCAGTCGCCTCAAGTCGGCAAAGCCGCCCACAGCGCTGCCTCCCCAATGAAGTTGATTTTCGATTGACCAATGACCACGAATAACCTCAGCGAATTCTGAGGCTGAGTAATTTAAGCTACTTAAATAAAAGTGTCGTTCATGATAATCAACAATCTGGCGACGACTTTTCTTTCCTTGAGGTCGAGTTCCATATCTGTTAACCTCAATTAAACTTTTAGCACCAACCCAATCAGGTAGTGACTCAAATGGAATTGGATAGACTTTGACTTGGCGAGTCGTCTTTCGTCCATGTAAATTTTCATAATGGTAATTAGTATCGATAGCGATTGAGGATTCAGCTAGCTCAGTAGCTACTTTCAGCAGATTTGGCTGGTTTCCTTTAATAGTAATAATATAGTCATTTTCTCCTTCAATAATTAACTCAACAGTTTTTTTTGGCAATGTAGTGCATCTGCTGTAATCACAATATGATGCCCAGAAAGTGTTTTAATTAGCTCTTCTACCACACTAATCTCACTCTTGTGGTGATTTTCCATAGCTTGATGTCTAACTACCCATCCTTGTTGATGACTATAAACTGAAACGATACTCACAAAGTTTTGATAAGATTTATTTCCCCCTGTCACAGTACTTTTAATACATTTGCCATCGATAGCAAATAATTCTTTGAAATTAATTGGCAAACTCTTCTCTGCCCAGATGTTAAACAGTTCAGCTAATATCTGAAAATCAATAGACATCATGATATTTCTGAATGTTGATGCCGATGGAAATTGAATATCTGGAGATAAATTTAATAATTTGATTAGGGATAATCGATGATTTTTAGTAAATTCAGCTAAAGGTTTATACCCCCAATATTCCGTACAACTACCTAACAAAACTATAGTTAGTATTATCCCAAGTCTATGTCTAATCCCTCTGGCATGTCGATAATCGGGAACCCCTTGGATTGCTTCGATTAAATTCATTCCCAACTTTCCTCTCTTTTTGGTGTTTTTCTCAAGGAATCATCCTTCCATGTTATATTTTCTCTCTTGACAATTAATCCACCCTGCATCTGAAGCGAATTGCCCAAGTTGAAGGTTATCGACAAGAGGAACTGATCTCTTCTGAAAAAATCAAAGTCTATATCGCAGAAAAAGCATCGATAATACTAGACGGCAAAACAAAAAAAACTAAATACCAGACCCTGACACCAGCCCACATCAGCCCAGAACTGGGTATTGAAGCCCGCAGCTTTGATACAACCATCGAAACGATGAACCGGATTCAGGAAGCGATCGTCTGGAGTGAGGAGTAATGTCTGATGGATTAACTGATATTGCTATTCTCAAAGAGATGATCAATGAAACTGCTACAGTTTCATTGGAAAATGATGACTACGGCAAAAATAAGGTCATACTCAGAGAGCCGCCACCCGCCAACTACGATGTAACTATTTATGGGATGCCCGATGATGATGAGGTCATCATCATCAATGCAGATAAATTTAAGTCACCGGATACAGTTTTTAAAGGAAACCGTGGTGAATGCAAACGTGCGGATTTTGTCATCGTTACTGATACTGGCAAGAAAAAGGTCATCCTCTGCATTGAGATGAAAGCAAAGGCTAGCACAAGCACAGAATGGGAAATCATTCAGCAACTTAAGGGCGCTCAGTGTTTTGTCGCCTATTGCAAAAAAATTGGTAAAGAGTTTTGGGGACAAAAAAATTTCCTTGATACTTATGTCTACCGTTTCGTCACCATCAGAAATATCAACATTCATAAGAAACCAACACGGGAGAAAATAACTGATGATCATGACAGTCCAGAGCGGATGCTAAAAATCAGTTTTCCACATTATCTTCAATTCAATCGTTTGATCGGAGGGAAAAAATAATGGCACTGCATAAAAACTTCCCCAACTTGCCCCACGCTATCCTCGATCCAACAAATCGCTGGTTTTCGGCAGTGCGATCACAACTGAATTTAAGTTTGTTTACCTACTCTTATTGCTCAAGTTATTATCCCACATTCCGCACTTCATCGTGTAATACACGAGGATTTCCAACATCTGGCTAATGGTGGTTAAATAGCAATCACAAATCCCCAATAATTTCAGTATTAATACTTAATAATTGAGCATTATTAGGAAATATTCTTGAATATCGATGTATTACATCTTGAAGTGCGGAATGTGGGGTAGAACTGTCTCAAACTCCAGTAATTCTGCTTTTAAGAGCGATCGCTATGGTACTTTACCAGTGTCTGCAAATAAACTTTTGCGAGTCATGCAACTCTAACACCTAGCGAAAAAAGTCGGATTTACCAGAAAACAAGCAGCACGTCGTTTTAGAAACACCAATGGAAGAACCTGCTTGGAATTTGTTAGCGGCGAATTTACCAGACAATATCAAGACGCGGTTTGTGTATTCTCCTGGGAAAGTGACGGTGCGCGGGTTAAGAGTTTTTAAAGCAGATCAACTAATTGCAGAATTTGATTGATGCTTTTGGGAGAATGCAGGGGACGATTCCAGAGGCGGCTATTGTTTGAGAAAGCATCGATTTTGGATTAAACCAGAAGTCACGACTAATGTGCATCCAAGTTGCATAATCACTTGTGTTCGCGTAGCGTCTCCGTTAGGAGAAGACTGTCATTAGTCATTAGTCCTTTGTAAATACAAATGGCTCTTGATCAATGACAAAGCACAACCAATACAATCGGTCATGTAATTTAGATATGTTTTAGTTTAGCTAGCTGTAAGGCAAGCTCGGATGAGTAAGTCGCACTCACTCCTGATACGCTATTATTAGCACATACGAGGAGGTTCCAGCTTGCCCACACGAGAACAGTCAGATACTGCCATATTTGTCTGTCAACTCCTTTCTAGTTTGTACCAGCCAATTCAAGTTTTTCGTTACGACCAGAAATTCAAGACCATTTACATTCAAGCTGGGGTCAGTGATGAGATTGCACTTGTGATCGATGAAGATGGAAGTTGGGAGTTTGTTCTATGACATCGAATCTGTCTGAGATGACAAATACTGAGTTAAAACAGTACCTTTCTGAACACAGAAATGATCAGCAAGCTTTCCAGGCGGCATTGGAGGTCTTGATGAGTCGCCGTAATCCAGCCAATCATCAACCATATCCTTTCGACCTTGCCGATCCCAAAACTGAAGTCGAAGCAATTTTTAGAAAAAAGTTGAACCAGACTGAGTAATAAGAACTGTTAATAGTCCGGTATTCTCTTAGGTTAAGTCCAGGCATAAACGCCCACTGTAAGTGGCGATCGCACCCTAACAATCCCAACAGAGTACAAGCAGGGTTAAAGGGCAGTTGCGAAAAACCCGTTTTGGGATTGAAACAGAAACCTAATTCGTGAGTATTAGGAATCCCTGTACGTTTACGTCAGGGAGGATGTCAAAGTATGACTTTCGTAACAATTGACAGCTATGGCTGAGCTACTTGAACAAGCGATCGCCAAACTAAAAAACTTGCCTGCCAATGAACAAGATGCGTAGGCGTAGCCCGCCGCAGGCATCGCGGCGATGATTTTGGAAGAACTAGAAGATGAACGCTCTTGGGATGAAGCTTTCGCCCGTTCCCCTGACGGACTCGCTTTCCTGGCAACCGAGGCAATGGCTGAATACCGTGCAGGAAAAACCCAAGAGTTAGATCCAGATACATTGTGAAGTCACGTATAACCGCTCAGTTTCGTCAAGGGTTTGCTTCACTACCTGAGCAAGTTCAAGAGCAAACCCGTGAGGCATATCGCCTCTTCAAACAAGATCCGAGCCATCCAAGCTTGCGCTTCAAAAAAGTACATCCAGAACTACCAATTTATTCAGCACGGATTAGCAAAAGTTATCGACCAGTTGGACAGTTAGATGGAGATACGGTTATTTGGTTTTGGCTTGGTTCGCACGCAGAGTATAACAAGTTGCTCTCTCAGTTGTAGCGACACAGTGCGATCGCATTCCCGATTTGGATCAAAAGATGAGTGCTTACCGTGCCGTCACGGCGGCGAAATCTAAAACAGAATTAACGCAGATTGGCGTTGATTAGAGCGATCGTCCTTTTTCTAAATACAACAAGCGATCGCTTTTTTATATTTCAAAACCTTGATACTATATATAGTATCATCTCTCAATGAGCAAATTAAGAAAATTAGTAGATCGCTTTTTGAAACGACGTCCAGAAGTGCGGTTTCAGGAAGTTTACTATCTATTAGAAGCTTTTGGCTTTGAAGAAAAAAAATCTCAGGGTAGCCATCATAGCTTCCGAGACTCCCAAGGTAAAACTATCACTGTACCCAAAACAGGAGGACAAAAGTTAAAGGAATCTATGTACAGCAAATAGTTGAACTATTAAATTTAGAAGAGTGGATTGATGAAGACACTGAACCAGAAGAACCAGCAGATTGAGAAGCCGTCCTTAGAATATTATTTAAATCTTCAGTACCCTGTAATACTTTACCCCGACCCAGAGGGGGGATATGTAGCTCAAATTAAAGATTTACCTGGATGTCTTACCCAAGGCGAAACCCTTGAAGAGACAGTGGCAAATCTCAATGAGGCGCGGGAATTGTGGATTGAGACAGCTTATGAAGCCGGCGATGATATTCCTTTACCAAGTAGTAATGATAGCTATAGCGGTAAACTATTACTACGGATGCCAAAATCTTTACATCGATATCTAGCTGAGACTTCTGAACGAGAAGGCGTTAGTTTCAACCAGTATATTGTGTCTTTGCTGAGTGCGGTGGCATAATTAACAGCAAAGCAATCGTAGTAAATTTCCAGATATTTTATAAATAGTCAAAAAATACTTCAGGTACTAATCTTAATTCCCTAGATTTTAAGCGAGAGATATCTATCCATAACGCTCTATGTTTATGAGTTTGTGATTCGGAAAAAATTAAAGTTTCCAGTTGATAAAATTTGTAATCAGCAAAGTCACATTGATAAAGCTGAATAATTTCATGACCTTGCCTACCATTAAATGTAAACAGGTTCTCTATACAACCCAAATAGCGAATATTCATTAAGTCTGCCTGAATTTCCTCTTGAAACTCCCGTTCTAAGGCGACGCGGCTGGTTTCGCCAAATTCAATACCACCACCCAAAGCACGATAAAATGTTTCTTGCTTTACGGGATCGTAGCCTTCAGAAAGAAATATGCGATCGCCATGCCGAATTAGCCCCAAGGCTATTACCCGAATTTCGCCTGCTTTATTCATTTTTATAACTAATTATCGTAAATAGACTGAGGACGACTTTCGCTATCCTCAACAGGCCAATCTGCATTTTCGCCACCGATGTACAATTCTTCAATAGTGACATATTCCTCACTTAGCTGTGTGAGGGCGTTGATTAAAATATCCAGGGCGATCGCATCACTGGTTCCTAAGTCAAACCAACAACGCCCCCACTGTCCCTCATATTCAAACTCACCGATGTTGTGCATCAGTGCTAGCAGGCTTTTGTCATACCCTTGTCCATCATAATTCATGTAGCTGATATCGAGTCCAGTGTCCTGCACCTGAAGATTCTCTGCATTAAATGCACCCAATTTACCCAGATAAAACCAGGAATTGAAAACTTCTTCTACAAACTGCTTTTCACGCGCAGAAGGATTTGTGCTGAATTTCAGCCAAATCCACATATCAAAAGGATTAATTTCGCGGAACTGAATCTCCATTTTGGTCTAATATTTCAATTACTCTTCTGAAAATAAGCATATCAAAGTAGGGAGCAGGGCAAACGCATTTTATTTCCTACCTAATCCGACAATCATCTTCTCTTAAAGCGACATCCAATATCCAATCCAATGAATTCTCAATTTCCCAATGACTACGAACCGAATGAGCAAATTGTTGAGCATTTTCTTCAAGACTACTGATAAAATAACGAGTCTCAACTGTTGTTTTCCCATCCAATGAGCGGACAGACCGGAGGCGGAGCGTCTCCGGCTCCACTCTACCATCCCAACACTATTAAAATTTAACCAAACTGAATCTGGGTCAAGCCGAGGCGTAATTCTAGATAACATCACGTAGTGGCGGATTTCATGGCCGGAAAACGAGACGTAAGCCCCAAGAAGCGACATGGGGATAAGTTGGCGATTTTCTACCTGTATTTAGGGTTCAAAACACTCATCAAACCCAGCAAAAAGAAAATTCAACTCCATGTACAGTCAATCGGGGAAATCATAGCCAGCCACAAAACAGCGAAACAAGAGGCACTAATTGCCCACCTTAATCCTGTAATTGTGGGATGGAGCAATTACTACTCAACAGTAGTTAGCAAGGAAACGTTTAACACTTGCGATAGCCACCTGTACAGTCAATTGAAGTCATGGGCAGAACGTCGTCACCCAAACAAAAATTCCACATGGATTGCTGATAAATATTGGCAGACTGTGGGAGAAAGAAACTGGGCATTTGGTGCAAGTAATGGCGAAGAAATTCTCCTCCTAGCCGAACATAAGAAAACACCAATTGTTAGACACATAAAAGTGAAAGGCAATTATAGCCCCCTCAATGGAGATTGGGCATATTGGAGCGCCCGTAGAGGAACTCACCCTGAAACACCGACAAGAGTCGCCAGACTCATGAAGAAACAAAAGGGGATGTGTCCGCACTGTAATTTATATATTCGTTCTGAGGATTTGATTGAGGTTGACCACATTATCCCTCGCTCAAAAGGCGGAAAAGACATCTACAGCAACCTTCAATTACTCCACAGGCACTGTCATGACAACAAAACAGCAATGGATATCAAATCCTCCTTTGTTGGAAGTACCCATATCAAGGGTCAAAATACAGAGGAGCCGGATGACGCGAAAGTGTCACGTCCGGTTCTGAAGACGAGTGATTTCTGCGAAGGAATCGCTTAGTTTAACTTCATGCACGGTTTTGAAGACCAGCGAGTTTCGTGAGGGACTCGTTGAGTTTACTAGTGTCAAGACCATGCCCTATTTCTTCTGTTTTGTATGTGCTATGTTGAACCTCTTGAAAATCTGTGCTTATCCCTGACATAAATAGTTTTTCAACTTCATCATAGAAGATTACCTTGGTTTTTTTTAAGGTTTAGATGCGTTTGCCCTGGGGCGATCGCGGACAGTTGCAGATGAAAGTGCGATCGCGCCAAGTGTAAGAATTACGCTGCGATTAACTACTCTCTTTAAGCACCCCAATGACCAAAAAAAAGCACTTATGCTAATTTATATCAGTAATTTTACTAGTATAATAATTTGGATTTTCGTTTATTATCGTAGTTTTACTGTGTACATTGGCACTTACAATCCTTACTCTTAAGTAGGCATTTATAGAAATAGTTCACCAGTTGTTTAGCTCTGGGTAACACATACGTAAGTCTAAGAAAATTGGATTTCTATTCAAGGAATGCCAACGGCAATCGAGATGGATTTTTATCAAATCCTCAGCCCAGACGGCTAGAGTCAAAGTTTATTCAAAAAATTATTAAGTAGAGAAATTAAAACATGACAACAGCATATGTTCTCAGTAATAACACTCTAATCTCGTTTGATACTTGTAACCCCGATAACGTTAACGCTAGTATCCCTATTACTGGACTGGCGGCAGGCAGAATTTACTAGGTATTGACTTCCGTCCCCAAAACGGCAAACTCTACGGAATCGCTAGCGATGGTATAAGCAACGCCCAGCTTTATGCCATTAGTATCCAAACTGGGTTAGCTGTTGCTATCGGGACATTAGGGCAATTTGTTGATAGTATCGGCAACCCTCTTGCAATTACAGGTTCCGACTTTGGAATAGATTTCAATCCAACAGTCGATCGCCTCCGCATTGTTACCTCCAATGGACTAAACTTTCGCGTTAACCCCAATACTGGGGCGGCGATCGATGGTAACTCATCCATCATGGGACTGAATCCTGATAGTTCGATCAATGGTGGTACCACTACAGTCGATGCCACTGCCTATACAAACAGCACTCCCAACGTTACAACGACCACGCAATACACGCTGGATTCAGTCAATAATACACTATTCATTTAGAATCTACCCAATAATGGCACCCAGACATCGCCACTGGTAGTCACCCTTAATGGCACTCCTCTAGACTTTACTAGTGTCAATGGCTTTGATATTCCATCTGGTATCAATGTTTCAACATCAAATACTCCAGCAACTGGACAGGCATTTGCGGTTCTCACGGTCGGTAGTACAACCGGACTTTATGCGATCGAACTTTCTACAGGTGCTGCCACACTGATCGGAACGGTGGGTGCAGGCACAGATCCAGTTCAAGGGTTTGCACTCCAAAACGAAATAGCTCCTGGTGGCGTACCTCTGATTGGATTGACTGCCGATGGTACTCAACTCCTTCGGTTCAATAGTGCCAGTTCTGGAACAGTAACAACCGCCGCGATTACTGGTGTAACGGCAGGTGAGATATTAGTAGGCATTGACCTACGTCCAGCTACTGGGCAGTTATATGGACTGGGAATTAACGATACAAATAACACAGCCACTTTGTACCTGATTGACCCTCAAACTGGAACAAATGCAACAGCAACAATTGTCGGTGGATCAGCAGGGCAAATTGCCTTTGTTGACACTCAAGGCAACCCTGTGGATCTACCCCCTGCTAACAATGGTTTTGGCTTTGACTTTAATCCAACGGTTGATCGTATCCGTGTTGTCACAAATACTGGGTTGAATTTCCGCATCAATCCTACCACAGGTGTCGCAGTAGGTCTAAACACAGATGGTGCAATTAATGGACTTCCCATCGGTTCTACAGGAGTTTCTGCTACTGCCTATACCAACAGCTTCAATGGACTCACTGGAACCACTTTTACAACTCAATACACGCTAGACCCAACTAGCAACAGCCTGTTTATTCAAAACCCGCCTAACAATGGCACCCAAACAGTTCAATTGTCAGTTACCCTTAATGGTACTCCACTAGATTTTACTGAAGCTAGCGGTTTTGATATTCCGTCAAATGTACGAGTTCCTGCATCAAATGCAGCAGCTTCAGGACGGGGGATAGCAGCATTGAGTGTTGGAGGTCTGACTAATCTATATACAATTGAACTAAGTACAGGGGCTGCTACTCTGCTCGGTCCTATTGGTTTAGGTACAAGTTTAGCTGGTTTGACAGTCGCGGAATCTCCTACTGGCACAGTGGCGTTTGGCAAACCTACCTATACCGTTGCTGAAAATGGCACAACGATCGCGCTCGATTTAGTTCGTACAGGTGGTTCGAGTGGTGCTTTCACTGTAGATGTGGCTGCTACAGGTGGAACAGCAACCGCTGGTTCTGATTATAATGGCACACCTGTGACTGTAACTTTTGCTGATAGTCAGACTACTGCCACTGCCACCTTCAATATTACTGATGACAGCCTGGTTGAAGGCAATGAGACAGTTACACTGTCCTTAAAAAATCCGACAAATGGCGCTGTTTTAGCAGCACAAGACACTGCTATCTTTAACATTACTGACAATGATCTTGTTGGCACGATCGCGGCTAACTTTGCTGCTAACGGTAGCGCCATTATCTCTATTGCTAGCAACTTTCAAAGCCTTGTGCAGTTCTCGTTATCCAGCCGAAAGAATACCGTTGTCAACGAGATCGTTGCTTTCACGGTTGATGACGATTTAGGTACTATCAATGGCGTTGCCCCTAATGCAACAGGCTATTTGGAAGCTGCGATCGCTCGTTCCCGTACCATCTTCTCCACACTCAGTAACAATCCCAATGGCTTTGGCGGTGGACTATCAAGTATTTTAGATTTTGGGTCAAATGCACGCTTCTCCACTTTATTAATTCAAAACGGTAGCCTTGATGAATTGCGAACCGGAAAGATTTCTGATCAAAGCGTCTTTTTGAGTAGCCAGACTTCGGTACGTGTTTCTAATGCTACTGCCAGTAATTTCACCTTTGGCTTTGAAGATAGTCCTAACAGTGGTAACAATGACTTTAATGATATAGTGCTAGGGGTTAAGACGGTTAGCCAGAGTGCCTCAGCAGGATCAGCTTTGCAAGGGCAGAGTGAGGTGCTAGATTTGCGCTCTCTGACACGACAAGTCAGTACTTCATTTACCGTCAACCGTGAAGCAGCCTTCGGCAATTTTGTTGGGTTCTACCGCGTGGTAGACCAGAATGGTGGAATTGATACCAATGGCGATGGTACGGTAGACATTCTGCCGGGCAGGACAGGTTACGCTCAAGCCGCGGTAAATAGTCGCATAACAGGAATTGACTTAAGTGTAAAAAACCAACAAACAGCAACCCTGTCAGGACAGTTTGCAGGTGGCTCTATTTTTGCTCCTTTCTTAATTGCAAATGCTTCAGTGAACGAGGTTCTCAGTGGTCAAAAGTTGGATGAGGTATATTTTGCTTACCTTGGAGCAAATTCAGATCAAGCCGATCATATTCGCCTCTTAGGTAACAATACATTCGGCTTTGAGGATTTACGGGGTGGCGGAGATAAAGACTTCAACGATGTCATTGTGCGTGTCACTATCTAAGCCGATCAGGCCCTGAAGTAGGGAATGGGGGGGCTAAGGATTCTTCAGGCTAACAGCATTTTTGCGTTCACGCTCAATTTGCTTGACTAAATCGCCTGGGAGTTGGGATTTTTTAGTCAATGCTTTGTCAAAATTAGCGATCGCTTCTTGGAACAACTGCTGGCTTTTTTGTTTTTGCCCCAGTTCTTTCAGGATTTGGGCTTTGAGATAATAAATTTCTGGATTATCGGATGTGGTTTTGAGCGCCCGGTTGACATACTCTAGTGCCTGTGAATACCTTTTTAAATCGCGGTAAGCAAGAGCAATACCCCGATCCACTAGATACCCAGGAGCAGCATTTTGTTCTAACCCTGCAATTGCCTGATCTGGGCTAGCAAAAGGCAAATTAACCGCCAATAATAAATCCATATAACCCTTGATTAAATTCAGTTCTGGATCGTTGGCAGAAATTGCTTCGGCTTTGTCTAAATATTCATAAACTTGCCGCAACCGACTAAAGGCTTGCGGCACACCGTTGACTGTACCCTCACGGGTGATAACTACTGCACCCTCTAAAAAATGACCAACAGCTGTGTATAAATTACCACGCAGTGGATCGCTAGGAATCAGTTTTTGCCCAGTTTCTAGAGTTTTCTGACTGTAGGTGTCTAGTTTAGCCCAATCCTTATTTCCGTATGCTAAAGATGCCATCATGGCATAAGCTAGAGGTTCATTTGGCTCTTTGGATAGTGCTTGTTGCAGATAACGCTCTCCTGCTGGATAGTTGCCCTGTTGGAAAATCGCTTTAAAAGCAGCTTCTGTTTGGTCGCCAATTTGATGAGGTTCGCGATTGCGAAACGGATCACCAGCCAGGGAGGGATTTACCCACAAATTAAGTGCGATCGCAGCGCCAAAAGCAGTCTGAGCAAGGGTAGTAAGTCTAGCAGACACTACTAATCGAGGCGAAGAAAACCTTTTAGTCATTTTAACCCTCAGAATAATTGCGGTTGAAATAGTTGTATGTGTTACTTAGAATGCAAAAATAGTTAATTTTAACTTGCCTCTGCTTCAACCAAAATTTTCTTATATAAAAGTTGACTTTGGTAATTTTTCCATGTTCCCAGGCAAGTTAAAGCCATTGTTTAAGGGTAAGTCTGCCACAATGGAGAAAAATTGGATGATTCTTGCTGCTAAATTAAGGTGTTAATCCAGGTAATGCGCTATGAATTTTTCCAGAATTTTCCAGATGCTCTCAGTGTAGCTAATCAGTAATTTGCTGACTTTTTGGTAATCTTAACAAATGCTCTATCTCCGAAATGTAATTTATCACCCCACAGCCTGCCCAACAGCGATTCTCAAATCGATCAACTTGGAATTAGCACCCCAGCAGCTAGGTCTGATTATTGGCCCCAGTGGTTCAGGAAAAAGTACCTTACTAGAAATTTTGTCGGGACTAGCCGAACCCACTACCGGCGCACTCTTCTGGCGGGAACAAGAACTGATAGCCGAACAGCTACAACAATTGGCTGGGTTAGTATTTCAGTTTCCAGAGCGACACTTTTGTGGTGGTTCGATTTTAGAAGAATTGCGTTTAGGACATCCTGAGTTAGGGTCAGAGCGAGTCAGACAGGCGCTGACTGAGGTGGGATTAGAGCATTTATCGCTTTCCGCTGCTCCCCATGCTTTGAGTGGTGGTCAGCAACGACGTTTAGCTTTGGCGGTGCAATTGATTCGCCAGCCAAATTTACTGTTATTGGATGAACCCACAGCTGGGTTAGATTGGTCAATGCGTCGGCAACTGGTAAATTTATTAGCGAAACTGAAACAAGATTGGACGCTGTTAGTAGTGACACACGATGCTGGGGATCTGTTAGCGATCGCAGACCGTTGCTGGACACTCAACCACGGTGAACTAGAATCAGTAGACCCAAAGACACTAGAAGCCAAAGTTAAAGAACCTCTACCAGCAGTATGAAAGGGGGAGTGGGGAAGGTGGGGCCCCCTCTGGGGATAAGGGGTAATGGGGAGTGGGGAGTGGGGGAAGAAAGAATAACTAATGACTAACTTATTGCCTGAGATGGCAGAAATCTGGCAGCAAACTCTCAATTGGCAACCAACCGCCCAACAGCAGGCACAATTCCAGAGACTTTATGAGTTAATTCTAGAAGGTAATCGCCAACTAAATTTAACTCGGATCACTGACCCCCAAGAGTTTTGGGAAAAACATCTCTGGGATTCTCTGCGAGGAATTGCGCCACAGGGGCAATTTATCCCATCTCTTCAAAAAGCTGCATCTATGATTGATATTGGCACGGGTGCAGGCTTTCCGGGTGTTCCAGTGACAATTACTGCACCTAATTGCAAAATTACTCTGATGGATTCAACCCGGAAAAAAATTACTTTTATCGACAATATATTAACTGAACTTGCCCTGACCAATGCCAAAACTCTTGTTGGTAGGGCTGAAGAAATCGGTCAGCACCCCCAGCACCGACAAGCTTACGATATTGCCTTGATCCGCGCTGTTGGCACAGCTTCTGTTTGTGCAGAATATGCCCTACCATTACTCAAACAAAGTGGTTTAGCCATAATTTATCGTGGTAATTGGACAGAGGAAGAAACCACAGTTTTGCAAAATACTGTTAACCAGCTAGGTGGCGTAATTGAATTAATTGAAAAATTTACCACTCCTCTAAGTGATAGCATCCGTCATTGCCTTTATGTGCGTAAGGTAGCAAACACACCAGCTAATTTTCCCCGTGCTACAGGTTTACCTTCTCAAAAACCGCTTTGAGGAGGGAGTGCGAGAAAAAGGGCGTTGCTGAGTGAAAGAATGAATTGCCACTCTGCCAAAATTTTATTCTTTATGTTTTCTGTTGAGATAAATCCATTAAATTCGCTAGCTTATAAACTACCCGCGCCCCGACATTACCATCCCACTCCCCATCACCAACTTCGCAGATATCAAAGCCAATAATTTTTCTCCCACTATTGACCAATTCTCGCAACAGACAAAATGTTTGCTCTAATTCTAACCCACCGGGAACAGGAGTACCTGTATTCGGACAGAGTTTTGGATCTAGACCATCTGCATCAAAGCTAATGTAAACATACTCAGGTAAATGACTGATAATTTCTCGGCATAAATCAATCCAAGTTGTTCCAGAGTAAAGCTTTTGCTTAATAGCCGGGTCGTAATAAGCAATAATGCGATCGCTAGATTGGTCAATGATTTGCACTTCATCATGACTAATATCACGCAAACCCACTTGCACTAACTTAGAAATTTGCGGTATTTTCATCGCATTAAACATAATAGACGCATGGGAAAATTCAAATCCCTCATAGGCATCCCGTAAATCTGCGTGGGCATCAATGTGCAAAATGCCATAGTTTGGGTAGTTAGCCGCTAATGCTTGGAAATAACCTAAAGGCGAACTGTGATCTCCACCAATGACTGCAACTCGCTTACCATTGTTAATTGCTTGTTGACAATTTTCAAACAGCCATTGATTCACCTGTTCACCAGCCTGATTAATTTCTGTCAGCACAGGTGTTAAATCTGGTGTATCTGAGAGTTGTTTACCTTGGGCTAATCGCTGAATAATTTTTGCTGCCAAGGCGCGATAGTATGTATTCTTCTCTACAATCTCTTGGGGAATTTCCACCATGAAAATTCCCTGCTTCCAACCATTGGGGTTATCAAAATCGAACAAATCCAGTTGAGTCGAAGCATCGAGAATTCGCTGTGGCCCCTTAGCAGTGCCAGCACCATAGGAAACAGTTACTTCCCACGGCACACCAAAGACAATCAGGTTTGCAGAATCATAATCGCAGGGCAAACCTAAGAGATTGCCATTTATTTCACCTACGCCGCTAGGATTGTAGTCTTGTAGTTGATTACTCATCGATTATCTTCTGGATTTACGTGGATAGACAGCACGCCGCCTAGTGGACATCTGCATTCTAATCAAAATTTTTCACAGGCGGTAAACTACAGCGCCTCTATTATTTGGTCGAAATTGCGGCGATACAACTGTTGGGTGTATTTTTGCAACTCTTTGTCTGACGAGTAGGGCGATCGTTTTAATGTTGCCTGTTGGACATATGCCATCAATGGGCGACGAAGACACTCATATTTCTCAAAGGCTTTGGCTATAGCTTGCGGATCATCCCAGTTATTCTCCTCAGCAATTTTAGCGATGAGTGTTGTAACTACTAGTGCATCTTCAAATCCTTGATTAGCTCCTTGACCCATGAAGGGAGGCATTCCATGTGCGGCATCGCCAACTAATACGATTCGCCCTACACTCCAGGCTGGTGGAATTTTGGCAGGTTCAGCTTCAGTATTGAGGCCAGTTGAGTTAGAAACTTGTAGAGAATCAGAAATGGTAGCGTGGTGAATATAGTATGGACGCTGCTGCATCTTGGCAGGAGGAGATATACGTACTAATTGCTTGAGCGCATCAGGAAAGCCGGCTTTCTCAAACTCCTGTAAAGCTAAATCAATTAAAGAACTTTCAGACTTTCCTTGCAACGAATCTAAAGGCAAAGCAAGATGTATTATGTATCCTAGTTCACCAGTTGGTCTGTGAAATAAAATTATCCTAATGTTATTTAGACAAACAGAATCTCCCGATATTTCATCATTAGTGATTGTTACAATTGTTGAGTCTTGAAAAAAATCTTCTTCTAATTTCGTCAACAGTTCCTTTGCTATCTCAGTTATTTCTATACAAAATATAGCTGCAAACCCAGAGTATTCAGGTCGGGCAAAATCATGGTATTGAGTATCTGTGTAAAGCAGCCTCCGAACTGTAGAATTAATCCCGTCTGCTGCAACAATTAGTTTAGCTCTAATCGATTTTGTTGCTAATTCTTGGGAGGCAACATCTGAGTTTAGGGGCTGCGTTTCATTATCTTTCTGCCCATCTGTCCAATAGGCATAGGCGTTGGCTTCTATTCGTGTGTCAGCTACACAATCTATGCGGACACAACCTTTTTCCGGCTCATTTACAACATTAATACAACGGTGATTAGCTTTAACTCGGTCTTGGGGAAGTAGTTGTCTAAGGGTTGTCTGCAAATTGTACCAAGAAATTGACACTCGACCCTCGCCATAATCTTTAAACCAGTCATCGAAACTAAGCGACATTGATCGAATTGTCTGCCCCTGTAAATCTTTAAAAACCCATTGGGGTGAAGTCTTTGGAGCTTGTTGCTCTTGAGTAAGTTCAATAGTTTTCTGCCCATTAGACTGCTTGGGATTCAATAAAGCAAGTCCAGTTTTTTTGACTTCTTCGTAAGCGTTAGGATCTAAATGTTTGAGAGCTTGTAATCCATTGGGGAGAAGATCCACTATTTGTCCAATTTGACGAAAGGCGCGAGTTTGATCGACGACAAGCACATTTTCAATGCCACGTTTACGTAAGCCAATGGCAGTTGCTAACCCAATAGGCCCACCGCCAACCACTACAACATCGTAGATTTCCTGAGAAGTAGAAGAGGAGATAACAGATGCAGCTAAGGTATCAGCTTTAGTTGATGCGTTTGTATGTGTATGAGGACTTGATTTAGTTTCTGGCATATTTATACACAGGAATCTTAGATAAAAGCTGGGCAATGTGGAAAGCTATGGCCATCAAGTTATATAGGAACACACAATGATATTAAAATCAAATACAAAAAGTTAGATATTTTTAGGACTTACGCACCAGAAAACGAACTGACCAAAGAATTGATTAACTACCGCGACTCACTTAAAGCCAACGTCACCAAACAAGGCGAAAAGCTACTAAATGGTAAACACATCCAAGGCAAGCTGATGAGTAAGGTTGTAAACCTGCTGTTCCAGGAATTGTGTAAAATAATTCCCGTAGCCTGATGCTACAAACCCTTCATGCAAATGAGGGGTTTTCAAATCTGATAAACTTTCAATTACCCTGAAGTGGAAAAATTAACTGCAACGAATTAACGATGACAGACGCTAAAAACGTAATCGATGGAAACCTAGAGGTTTGCTGTACTTCTCCCATGACTGGGTTTTACCGCGACGGTTTTTGTCGCACAGGTGGTCAGGATTTCGGGTCGCACGTTGTATGTGCCCAAGTGACATCAGAATTCCTGGAGTTCACCAAATCGCGGGGGAACGACCTCAGCACACCTGTTCCTGATTTTAACTTTCCTGGACTCAATCCTGGCGATCGCTGGTGTTTGTGTGCTTCTCGCTGGCAAGAAGCTCTCGATGCTGGCGTTGCTTGTCCCGTCATTCTCTCTGCAACCCATGCTAGAGCTTTGGAAGTGGTTTCCTTAGACGAACTGAAAAAATATGCCCTAACTTCGTCTTAATTGGGCATTGGGCATTGGGCATTGGGCATTGGGCATTAGTATATTCCCTCGCAATCCGAACTCCTGTACAGACGCGATTAATCGCGTCTCTTCCCAATTCCAAATCAACTTACTGGAACTTCCAGAGGCAGTTTTAATACATTGGCAACCATAGCAATCAATTTAGTGGGGTCAATTGGCTTAGATAAATGCTGCTGAAACCCTGCTCTTAGGGTTTCTAAGCGGTCTTCCTCTCGCGTGTATGCTGTTAAAGCGATCGCTGGGATACCTCCGCCTTTTTCTGGTTCTAAAGAGCGCAGTTTCCGAATCAGTGTATAACCATCTTGCTCTGACATGCCGATGTCGCTAATCAGGATATCTGGTTTTGCTTGTTCAACTACTGCTAGCGCTTCATCAACTGATGCTACCGCAGTGGCGATCGCTCCATATTCCTCAAACATAAAACTGAGAAAGTTACGGGTATCTGCTTCATCATCTACAACTAAAACTCTTAATCCAGTTAGAGGCATCGATGCCACAAGGGAGGAAGTTTCTTCTCTATTCTCCCTGCTAACCCTATTGTCTTGTAGCAGTGGTAGTCTCACAGTAAAGGTTGCTCCTTCTCCAGTGCCTAAACTTTCGGCAAAAATTGTACCCTTGTGCAGTTCCACTAGATGACGGACGATCGCTAGTCCTAGTCCTAGTCCATTGTGCGATCGCGTTGTGGTGCTGTCTGCTTGCCGGAAACGCTCAAATACTTTGGGTAAAAACTCGGAACTAATACCAATGCCCGTATCGATAACTTGAATTTGGGCGTATTTGTGAGTTGTTTGTTGTCCTTCACCACAGACTACTGACAGATTCACTTCTACCCTGCCACCCTTAGGGGTAAACTTAATGGCATTAGTTAGTAGGTTCCAAACAACTTGCTGTAACCGGGCTGGATCGCCATAAACTGACCCTACCGAAGTATCCAGGACAGTATTTAACTTAATATCTTTTGGCTCTGCTAGGGGACGCACTGCTTCTAAGGCTGCCTCCATCACCGAGATCAGATTCACCGCAGATACATTTAACCGCAGCTGACCACGGATAATCCGGGATACATCTAAGATATCCTCAATTAGTTGCATTTGGGATGTAGCGTTGCGTTCGATCGCCTCCAAGGCGCGGGAAGTGGCTTTTTCATCAAGTTTCTTAGAGCGGAGGATTTTTGACCAGCCCAACATCGAGGTTAGGGGTGTGCGGAGTTCATGGGAGAGAACGGCGAGAAACTCATCTTTCATCCGATTTGCTGCTTCTGCTTCCTGTCTTGCCGTCTGTTCTCGAATTACTTGAGCGCGAACTTCTTCTGCTTGTTTGCGTTCAGTAATATCTTCAAGAGTGCCTACATACCCCAGCAATTCTCCTTGACCGGAAAGCATTGGTGATGAGCGAACCTGAACCCAACGGATGCTACCGTGAGTAGTTTTAAAGCGAAATTCTTCAGAGTAGTCGCTACCTTCACGAATGTAGTCAGACCAACTGATAACTGCTCGTTCTCTATCTTCTGAATGAACAGATTCTAGCCATCTTTTTTCTAAACTTTCTGCCGCTTTCAAATCACAAATGGCCTGATAGCGGGGATTAGTATATCTACAGCCTCCTTCAGTATCAATTTCAAAAATGCCAACGGGTGAACAGGTACTTAGCGATCGCAATCGTTCTTCACTTTGCCTGAGTTCGGCATTCACAGCTACCAGCTGCGCTGCTTGTTGCTTGACGGCTTCTGTTTTCTTAAATAGTTCTACGAATACTGTGACTTTAGAAGTCAAGATATTCGGGTTTAATGGTTTGAGCAGATAATCAACTGCACCTAAGGCATACCCTTTAAACAGCATTTGGTCGCTGGTGCTAAAGGCGGTGAGAAAGATAATTGGAGTATGACGCGATCGCCCCCGATTGCGAATCAAGGTAGCAGTTTCAAAGCCATCCATCCCAGGCATTTGCACATCCAGCAAAATTACCGCGAAGTCTTGATGCAGCAGACATCTCAAAGCTTCTTCCCCAGAAGTAGCTCTCACGAGATTCTCCCCTAGTTTTTCTAGGATTGCCTCTAGTGCCAGCAAATTTTCTAGCTTATCATCTACTAGGAGGATGTTTACTTTGGGTTCCATCTGCATGGGTTTATTTCCGTGATGAGTGACAAAGCTTGACCATTTGGGAAGCAATGTTTGAGAGTGTCAAAATCCAGTCTACTGCAACAGCAGAGATTGCTGCCTCTGGCATAACGTCGCTCTCAGCTGTGGCAGGTTCCTGTACAATAGTCAGTCCTCCCCGTGCTTTTATTTTCTTAAGACCTTGCATACCATCTTGATTTGCTCCTGTCAATATTACACCAATAACTTGCTCACCATAGACATCGGCCGCTGATTCAAATAGTACATCAATAGATGGTCTGGCATAGGAAACAGGCTGATCAGTCGAAAGAGCAAAGTGATCTAGTTCAACCAGCAAGTGATAATCTGCTGGAGCTATATATATATGTCCTGCTAATATTTCGTCTTTGTCTTCTACTTCTCGAATTTTCAACAAAGCGGATTCTTGTAATAACTCCTGGAGTGTGTTATTTGACTCCTTGTGACGGTGTTGCACGATCGCGATCGGTACGAGGAAATCTGCTGGTAAGTTCCCCAGGATAATTTTTAATGCTGATAATCCGCCCAAAGAAGTACCAATTACCACAATTTTAAACGACACTTGTTTAGCCCTCACACCTGTAGAATGTGGGTTTCAATTTTCGAGGATGTTTTAAAAGTATTGGGCGAATATAATAGAGCCTCCGGCACGCTGACGCGAACGCTACTACACGAACTTTCGTCTTCCTCCGTGGACTAAGAGAAAATCAAGAGTTTTTAACCCACGCCGGTGGGTTTTGCCTATATAGCCAAGCCAGTGCGGTCTTAGGGGTTTCCACGCCACTTGCTTTATGCCGGGGAACCCGTCCACCGCAGTGGCTCCCCATGAGCAACTGGTGTGCGATTTATAATCGCTAGGCTAGAGAGTTTCCAAACATCTTCTTGGTGTAACTTGATGGCTCTTGACATTCTCCGCACCTTACTTCGTAGAAGGTGGGGATTCTAAAGATCGCTCTTTAGGTTTCCTCTTTCCACGAGTTGATTTGCTTGAAGGAGTTTCCCCACCATTGATCAGTCTCTCCAGAGGCGTTAGTTCCGACGTGACCCGCCGTACTCAATCCTTTTTCTAATATGTTACGCGCCGCGTTCCAGTCCCGATTTTGGGTATGTCCACAATCAACGAAAGTGTCCACGGGGATACTCCCCGTGGCGCATTTCGGACAAATATGAGTTCTAGTACTAAGAGTTTTCTTAACGACTTGACCACAATTAGAGCAGTTTTGACTTGTGTAATCAGGTGGCACAGCAACCGTAACCACGCCAAACACCTTACCAAAATACTCAACCCATTCACGAAACAATGACCAAGACACGTCACTGATTGATTTAGCCAAGCGATGATTCTTGACCATGTTACGCACCATCAAATCCTCGTATGCCACGAGGTCGTTAGACCTCACCACGCACCTTGCTGTCTTAATAGCAAAGTCTTTATGCTGGCGACTTACTTTGAGGTGCTTGCGTGCAAGTTTATTTCTAAACTTAATTCTGTTCTGAGAACCTTTTTTGGTTTTGGACAAACGACCTTGTAACCGCTTCAAAGACTTCTCACTCTTACGAAGATGTCTTGGATTTGCCACCGTCTCCCCGTTACTATCGGTATAGAACTGGTTCAACCCAACATCAATACCAATAGTCTTACCAGTCGGTTCTCGCTTTTCTAGTCGTTCTTGATCAATGCAGAACTGGGCATAATACCCATCAGCGCGACGCACAATCCGCACTCTTTTAAACTGTTTAAGTTGATAGAAATGCAAGTCACGGGTTCCCCAGAGTTTGAAGGTTCCTGCCTTGAATCCATCGGTGAAAGTGATATACCTACGGTCGTCAGAAAGTCGCCACCCACAAGTTTTGTACTCAACAGAACCATGTGTTTGACTACGCTTGAACTTTGGAAACCCTGTCTTGGAAAATCGCTCAACTTGGGGAAACCCCAAGACCGCGTTTTCCGCTTTTTTCCCTGGCAAAGATTTCTTACAGTTATCAAAAAATCGAGCAATGGCAGACCACGCTCTTTCAGCACTGGCTTGTCTTGCCATCGAGTTGAGCTTCGATACCCAAGGAAATTCAGCACTCTTGGCAAGTACAGCACAAAATTTATTCAGGTCATAGCGTCCAATATCCTTGTTATCCATCCAGTATCTCAGGCAACTGTTACGCACAAAACGAGCAGTTCTAATCGCTTCGTCAAGCAACCGATACTGCTCACTTTGCCTGTCAAGTTTTGCCTCAAATACTATCATTTATGTCAGTTTTTTTTACATAAATAGTATACCATGATTGTTAAAAACTTAGCTACTATACAGACTTCATTTCGCTGACGCTCAATATGAGTCTATATAGTGCTAAGTTTTTAACCGCTTTACATCCACGAACTACGAGACGTTGAGGCAGGGGTATTACAGCGATTCGATAAAATCCTTTCAGCATTCTCCAGTTTCCCCACAGCTACTAACTTACAGCGTTTTTCAGGTAAATGAGGTACACAGGTAGGGGCACAAGAATGTTGTGCCCTTACAATAATCTGTACAGAGGCGCTTGTTGCAATCTGCTGTATCTTGATTCGCTTCTATACCAACCACTGAATGAAGATTATATAATTTTGTCCCTTGGATTACAAATAAATATTTTATCATTGTGAGCTGCTTTACAAATAAATATTATATTTAGGCTTTTTAAAATTTTAATTAATGCCAGAATCGATACATTGTGAAAATATTTTTTTGCTAAATAATTAACTTTTAAAATTTTAATCATTATTGTTTTGACAATTCATAAAAATTTACTTAAACTAAAAGATAGGTTAGGGAAATCAACAAACGACAGCAATTTTTTTAGCTCCATCAAGAATTGCTGTTGCAGACTATTGGCATGAGGAAATTAATCTCAATCAAAATTATTCACTGTAGGCAAGCTCACTTGATTTAGCTGCAAAAAGCTAAGACATGATTAAGCGTATTGCACCGCGCACATATTGAACATATTTCGGTCAATTATAGATGGATACTTGTGGTGATATTAGTGAGTATCCATCAATCATTGAAGTTTAACTAGCGATTCTAGATTTTCGATTTTGGATTAGGGTCTTCTGGTTTATATCTCGTCAGAGACGGAATAAATCTAAAATCCAAAATTGGCAATCCAAAATTGATTGACCAAAGTGCGGTAGATATGTCCAGGAGAAGACAATGCTTGAGTATTTGACATCTTTGAACGACCACAATTTACCTTATCCAGATACGATTCACCCCATCGTTGTCCACTTCGTAATTGCGATGGTATTGTTTTCGTTTTTCTGCGATGTAGTTGGCTATTTTACTGGTAAAGCCAGTCTTTTTGAGGTGAGTTGGTGGAATATGTTAGTTGCCACGATCGCTATTTTCGTCGCAATCATTTTTGGTCAGCTTGAAGCGGGTTTAGCACAACCTTACAGCCTCGCTAAATCGGTGCTAAATTTGCATACGCTGATTGGTTGGTCACTTTCGGGAATCATCACGGCGATTACAGCTTGGCGCTATGTAATTCGTGCCCGCAACCCGCAAAAAGTACCAATTTATTATTTGGGAGCCGGACTAGTTTTAACCCTGATACTTGGCTTGCAGGTATATCTCGGAGATGAACTTGTTTGGGTATATGGATTGCATACCGTGCCAGTTGTGGAAGCAGTAAAGGATGGTCTGTTGCGATGAACTCAGAATTGATTGACCAATTGACCGGCTCTCTAGGCGCAAACGGATTACCTTACACCATTCCCGTTCATCCCAACTTAGTCCATCTGACAATAGGTTTGTTCATCATTGGGATGACCTTTGATATCGTTGGTGTTCTGTTCCCCTTTGAAAAATGGGTCTTTAAATATTTGGCAATTACCG
Source organism: Nostoc sp. (assembly GCF_036919555.1). Classification (GTDB taxonomy): domain Bacteria; phylum Cyanobacteriota; class Cyanobacteriia; order Cyanobacteriales; family Nostocaceae; genus Nostoc. The sequence continues at coordinate 27,887 of NZ_JBALCS010000002.1, read as the reverse complement.
TGGAACGTGACAACTTATTTGATGTTGGCTGGTACAACATGCTAGCTGCCAGCATCATCACATTTTTCACGGTGGCAGCAGGCTTTTACGAAATGCTGTTAGCAACACCACCAGCTGATATGAAAAGTGCCTGGGGATTGCAGGCAATGGAAACTATGCTTTGGCATGGTGTAGGTGGTGTGTTCTTATTAGCGCTGATTGTTAGCATGACCATCTGGAGAGCATGGCAACGCTTTGTTTGGGGCAAACAAGAATATAAACAGACAGATAGAGAAGTGCAATGGATCTATCTATTTGCAGGCATAGCAATCATGTTCATTATGTACGTCCACGGCACACTAGGGGCGCAAATGGCAACCGAATTTGGCATACACAATACAGCAGATAATTTGCTGCGATCGGGCCAAAACCTCAACACAACACTCAAATAAGTCAATTGTCCTTTGACTAATGACCAATGACCAATGACCAATGACAAATGACAAATGACAAATGACCATGAAAATCCAGAAGATTTTAAATATTTTGACGCTGCTTACAGGCGCGATCGCAGTGACTATTAGCAGTCTCTGGATCGGCAAGCAGGTTTACTCCTGGCTTCCTCCCCAAGCAGCAGCCGAATCCCTACTAATTGATGATTTGATTAGCTTCTTAGTAACCCTGGGTGCCTTCATCTTCTTGGGAGTAACAAGTACTCTGATGTATTCTGTGATCTTCCATCGGGCAGTCAAAGATGACTTCACCGACGGACCCCCAATTGAAGGGAATATCACCTTAGAAGTTGTCTGGACAGCAATCCCAATTCTGTTAGTGTTTTGGATTGCGGGCTACAGCTACCAAGTTTACGAACAAATGGGGATTCAAGGCCCATCGGAATTAGTTCACTTGCATAATCCATTGGCAATGCAATCGGCTTATGCAGCACCAGAAAAAGCTTTAGCAGAACCCGTTGAAAAAATCGACGTCCTAGCTAAACAATGGGCGTGGGTTTTTCATTACCCAGAGAGAGATGTCACTAGTACCGAATTGCATTTACCGAGCGATCGCCGGGTGCGTTTAGCACTAAAATCACAGGACGTTTTGCACGGCTTTTATATACCTGCATTTCGCCTCAAGCAGGATATAATTCCCAACCATGCGATCGACTTTGAATTTACTCCTATCCGCCCCGGACAATACCGATTGACCGATTCCCAATATAGCGGCACATACTTCGCGACGATGCAGGCAAATGTAGTCGTCGAATCTCCTGAAGATTATCAGCAGTGGCTAGCCCAAGCTGCAACCCAAAAGCCATCCCTAGCAAATAATCAGGCAGCTTCTGAGTATGCCCAAACATCGAATCAATCAATCCAAACTGGTTGGGTAACAGTTCCACCTGCTGCACCTCCTCTAGTCAATTCTCCTGGTTGAAAGGAAAGTAACCGATGACTAATATTCCTATTGAAGGCATTTTCCCCAGTGAGAAGCCTAACCACGAATCTCCAGGTAACTGGAAAGAATACTTCAGCTTTAGTACTGACCATAAGGTTATTGGTATTCAGTATCTCGTTACCTCATTCTTCTTCTTTCTTGTCGGCGGTATCTTTGCGATGGTGATGCGGGGAGAACTGCTAACACCCGAATCAGATTTAGTCGATCGCACCGTCTACAACGGGATGTTCACCATGCACGGCACCGTGATGCTGTTTTTGTGGACATTTCCCTCACTGGTTGGTTTTGCTAATTATCTAGTGCCATTAATGATTGGGGCGCGAGATATGGCATTTCCCCGCCTGAATGCCGTTGCCTTTTGGATGGTGCCAGTAGTCGGAATTCTGATGATGGGTAGCTTCTTTGTGCCTGGTGGCCCAGCCCAAGCCGGTTGGTGGTCTTACCCGCCAGTTAGTCTCCAAAATCCCACAGGTAACTTAATAAATGGTCAAGTTATCTGGCTCTTAGCGGTGGCAATATCCGGCGTATCCTCAATTATGGGGGCAGTGAACTTTGTCACCACAATCGTGAAGATGCGGGCCCCAGGAATGGGCTTCTTTCGGATGCCCTTGTTTGTCTGGGCAGTATTTAGCGCCCAAATCATCCAACTATTCGGACTACCTGCATTGACAGCAGGTGCAGTGATGCTGTTACTCGACCTCACAGTTGGCACCGCCTTTTTTGACCCTAGCAAGGGCGGGAATCCAGTTATGTTCCAGCATTACTTCTGGTTCTACTCCCACCCCGCCGTTTACGTGATTATTTTGCCTATCTTCGGCATTTTCTCAGAAATCTTCCCAGTTTATTCACGTAAACCTCTATTTGGTTACAAAGTAGTTGCCGTTTCATCCATTTTAATTGCGATCGTCAGTGGCATGGTTTGGGTACACCACATGTACGTCAGTGGTACTCCGGGCTGGATGCGGTTGATTTTCATGCTGACGACGATGTTTGTATCTGTCCCCACGGGAATTAAAGTATTTGCTTGGGTAGCAACTATTTGGGGCGGTAAACTGCGGCTAAATACCCCCATGCTATTCGCCTTGGGTGGATTAATCATGTTTGTCTTCGCTGGCATCACAGGCATCATGCTTTCCTCCGTCCCGGTTGATGTCCACGTTAACAATACCTACTTTGTGGTGGGACACTTCCACTACGTCCTCTACGGCACTGTAACGATGGGCTTATTTGCTGCCATCTACCACTGGTTCCCCAAGATGACTGGGCGGATGTACTCCGAAAGCTGGGGTAAAATCCACTTCTGGTTAGCTTTCATCGGCACCAACCTCAACTTTTTGCCCATGCACCCCTTAGGATTGCAAGGAATGTTACGTCGAGTTGCTTCCTACGCTCCAGAGTATCAATTCTGGAATATCATCGCTAGCCTCGGCGGATTTCTTTTAGGAATGTCCACCTTGCCCTTCATATTCAACATGGTGATTTCTTGGATGCAAGGTGAGAAAGCACCTGCTAATCCTTGGCGGGCAATTGGACTAGAGTGGTTAGTTTCTTCACCGCCCCCAGTAGAAAACTTTGAAGAAATTCCCATCATCATCTCCGAACCCTACGGCTACGGCAAATCAGAACCCTTGACAGCCAACTTCTCAGAATAACGCAAAACATCGGGAAGACGCACAAAGCCTCCGCGTACCTCTGCGCTTCCCTCCGCGACGGCAGTCGCTACAACGGGGGGAACCCCCGCAACGCGCTGCCTCTCCTTTGCGTTTCAAATTCCCCTCAAGCTAAAAGCAAAATGGACAGTTATATCAACTCACATGAATTGCACCAGCCAAGCGCAGAACATAGCCACGACGAAGAAGGCAACAAAATGTTTGGCTTCATTGTCTTCCTACTGTCCGAAAGCGTTATCTTTTTAAGTTTTTTCGCCGGATATGCCATCTACAAAACAACAACTCCTAACTGGCTACCAGCTGGTGTTTCTGGACTAGAAGTAAAAGATCCGGCAATCAACACAGTCATTCTTGTCGCTAGTAGCTTTGTGATTTACTTAGCCGAACGCGCCCTGCAACGCCATGACTTAGTGAAATTTCGCCTGTTTGTCTTGGGAACAATGGCGATGGGAACTTACTTTTTGGTTGGACAGGCGATTGAATGGAACGGCCTCGCCTTTGGCTTCACCTCAGGGGTATTTGGTAGTACATTCTATCTACTAACAGGTTTTCACGGTTTGCACGTTTTCACAGGTATTCTATTGCAGTTAATAATTTTGGTACGTTCTTTCATACCTGGGAACTACGATACAGGTCACTTCGGTGTCAATGCAACTTCGTTGTTCTGGCACTTCGTCGATGTTATCTGGATTATTTTGTTTATCCTCATCTACGTTTGGCAGTAAAGATTAGACTTCTTATGAGAATACAGTCTAATCATATTTAGAATCGCAGATGCACACAGATCATTCATCGGTGTGCATCTGTGTTTATCTGTGGTTTCATGATTATAAATTCGTGGACGATTGAGGGTTTAAGTTTAAACGCAGAGGGGCGCAAAGTATAGCGCAGAGAAACGCAAAGTTTGTTTGAGTCCATTCGCTACGAACTTAGGCAAATCTGTAAATAATACTATAATTTGTGCATTTTTGTTAAGCATTTCCATAAATAAATTATCTTTTATTTATATTTTGTGATATTTGTCTTTTAATTTTTTCTAAACCCGTAATATTACTTAAGTCTATTTGCTTGATCAATCAAATAACTGCAAAGTAAAAATATCCAGTTATTAGTCAAACTCCACCTGATGCTGAGAGAAACCAAAAATGGCGAGAACCAGAAACGATTGATCGATTTAACTTTCCAAGTTGGGTACACTTGAAGGGTGGCGAATACTTCTTTGCTCCTAGCATTAGTTTTCTCAAAAATCTGACTTCAATCGAATAAGGCAGTAATTCTCATTATTGGTATTGAGTTAATTTAGGCCGCTCTGGTGAAAGGGCGGCTTCATAATTTTGTGAAATATGTAAGTCCTGTGATATCCCTGTTTCGTAGGCGTAGCCAGCCGCAGGCATAGTTGCTGAGTCTATCGATTGGAGGATGAATTTATACTCAAAGCCTCAGTAATGTAAGTGGAGGGTACAAACAGGCTGACTTCGAGTACGCTTCGTGTATGCCCAAGACATCGTTATAAACTTCCTTTAAAAGACACCATCATGGAACGCATTGCGTATTTAGGACTAGGTATCATGGGCAGTGGCATGGCAACCAACTTGCTCAAAGCGGGCTACGATGTCACAGTTTGGAACCGTAACCCAGAATCCTATAAACCTCTGATTGAACAAGGTGCAACACAAGCACAAACACCAGCACAATCTGTGGAAAATGCTGAAGTGATTATCTACTCGTTAGCGGATGATCAGGCGGTTGAAGATGTTGTTTTTGGACAAGATGGTATCTTATCGAAAGTGCGAGCGGGACAAATTGCGATCGATACGAGTACAGTTCATCCCGACACATCCCGAAAAGAAGCCGCAGCTTATGCCGAAAAGCATGTCGAATTTCTGGATGCTCCCGTTTTCGGCAGTAAAAACGAATCTGCATCTGGAGGATTGTGGTTTGTAGTCGGTGGTAAACGAGACGTATTTGAGCGAGTCAAACCGATTTTGTCACCGTTAAGCGAAACCATACATTACCTGGGTAACACTGGCAAAGGAGCTGCGATGAAACTCGTCGGTAACTCAATTGTGGCAACCCAAATCGAAGCGTTAGGGGAAGCAATGATTCTGGCAACTAAAGCCGGACTGAATCCGAAAGACGTTCTTGATGTATTGCACGTAGTAGATTTTCGCTCTCCGCTTTTTGATGGCATAGGTAAGATGCTGGTGAATCGCGATTTTACGCCGAGTTTTGCCTTAAAACATATGCTTAAAGATGCGAATTTAATCGCTCGATTTGCCCAAGATTTGAATTCTCCAACGCCTGCTGCTGCAATGGTGCGAGAAACACTTAAGGTGGCAGTTAATCAAGGATGGGGGGAAGAAAATGCGTCGGCTCTAATCAAAGCTTTGGAGTTAGAAGCTGGAGTAACTGTTGAATCATAACTCCAAAGGAAACTGACTGTCTTCTCTTCTCTAGGAGAGGCTACGACGCCTTGCCTCTCCTAGATAAAGAGTTCCTGGTAAACTCTTTTGATACTTCATCTGTCACAATCGTTTTAAACTCGCTTTATCCATTTTCACGATGCAGTCTACTTTTTTATCAAACTAAATAACTCGTGTTGGGTACGATCGCAAAGAAGGCATACTCATACCAAGCAGTCCAGATGAAACTGCGAATCCATCGCTGACGCTTTTCGGGACTCAATTCATATTCAAACGCCCCACGAGATACATCAATGGAAGATAGATGAGAGTTGCAGCCGCAGCCGTGTTGATAAGTAAAACCGTATTTCGAAGCAATACTTTGCACCTTCATCTGGATAGCAAACACCTTACCTGCATGGAGTATGGCATCCCAAGCGCGTTTGTGTTCAATATCGCGCTGATCAAATCGTAAGGCGCGTTCTTCAAAAACATGATCGCGGTAAATTGGTGCTAAATGCACATGATAGAAGCTGGCAGGTAGTTCATAACCAAACTCATTAAACAAATCTATACCAATGCGAGCCACTTTTACTTCGTCAGCATACTCTGTCCCTTTTGACTCCACATCATGGAGAATTTCTGCAAAATTCGGATAGCTGTGTTTGAGAAAGTCTTGCCCAAAAAAATCAAGAGTTTCCCATGCCAGTTGTGTAAATAGCTGGGAGAATGATGGTATCAAGTGAGCTAGTTGGGGGCGATCGCTAAACAAGTCAACATCACCATGCTCTAATTTGTATAGGAACAACTGTGCCATCTCAACATAGCTTTGGGGATGGGAAAGTCCGACACTCCTGGTTCCTCTAGCAATGTCTTGCCATGTAGAAGGTAGTTGAGAAACGTGAACCGCATTTTCTCCAGCAATGACTGCAACAGGAGGACATTCGAGAAGTTGCATCGACAATCTCCTTTAAGACTTTAATCTGTAATTTACCTTAAGCGATCGCTGTATCTATCTTCTGAACACAATTAAAAATGTTTGACGGACTGTCTTTTGACAAAATCGCAACTTTATCTCCCGTCTCCTGAGTAAGGAGAGGGGTTGGGGGTGAGGTTTTGAGATGTACTTCACTCTTATTGGGAAAAGCTATATTCGCCAGGGCTAGTAATAAATTAGACTTTTAAAACCTTCTCTAAGCACTAGCTATTTTCTTATATATTTTCTCACCCTTGACTATCTCCTCATAGTACTGCTCATAAGATGTAAACCTGATGGATTCTTGTTTTCCTAAACCCAAGATTCCAAAGGTGCAAAGGCTATTATAAAACAGTTCATGAACCCGCTTTTGAAGTACCTGATTGAAATATATAAGGACGTTACGACAAAGGATGACATTAAACTCATTAAAAGAACTGTCAGTTGCTAAATTATGCTGCGCGAAAACAACATTTTCTCTGAGAGATGCTCGAAAAATCGCGTTATCATAAGCTGCTGTATAATATTCTGAGAAAGACTTCTTGCCGCCTGCTTTCAGATAAAGGTGAGTATATTCCTGCATCAGTTTCAGGGAGAAAATACCACTTTTGGCATTTTGTAATACCTTCTCGTTCGTATCAGTGGCATATATGCGGCAACGGTGGTAAAGTCCTTCTTCTTGCAGTAAAATTGCCATTGAGTAAACTTCTTCACCGGTAGAGCATCCAGCGTGCCAAATGCGAATAAACGGATAGGTTTGCAAGAAGGGGATAACTTGATTTCTGAAGGTATTATAAAAGCTGGGATCACGAAACATTGATGTTACATTCACCGTCAGAGCAAGCAAAAATCGTTCCAAATAGGCACGGTTGTGGAGTAACCGCTCTTGCAGTGCAGAAACATTTGCTAACCCCTCTAAGTTGATGAAGCTCTGAATGCGGCGCTTGAGTGAGGAAAGAGCATAATCACGAAAATCATAACCGTAGTACTGATACAGTCCTTCCAAAAGCAGATGTATTTCGATGTCCTCCAAGGTCGGTTTGGCCAAGTTCATAATAATTCGTAATTCGTAATTCGTAATTCGTAATGACGCTCTCTACGAGAGGCTCTTGCTAGCTTACTTCCCCGGAGGGGTACGCGGACTCGCTTTCTCGTGTAGCTAACGTAATTTATAATTATTACCCTAGGTATGAATGAGCTTTTTGGAATAATGATGCTGGACTTTGGGTAATTTCTATCAATCAATTTAGTTGCTCTTTAACATCAATTAAGAATTAGAAATTATAATTACAGCAGATTGCAACAAGCGCCTCTGTACAGATTATTGTAAGAACACAACATTTTTGTTACCCTACCTGTGTACCTCATTTACCTGAAAAACGCTGTATTTGCTCATACAAGAATCCTAGATAGGTGATCAAGAAAAAATAATGATAATAACAGGCGTATTTCTACGCTTAAGTAAACTACGCGCAGCAAATGCACCAGAAGAAAACAAATAGAGAAGACGTTTACAAACAATTTAGGATTGCTGTAAAATCTAAACATATTTTACGCCTAAAATAGCTTGCTGAATCAATTAAATTTAATCACGGTGCTACTTATAGGTTTGAGTTTAACCAAGTGGCTGTTACTACTAAAATAGCGATCGCTGTTATTGAAATCCCAGCTAGCCATCTAACCTGTGAGCGGAGATTTTTAATCTCTTGGCTCATATTTTCTCTCTGTGGTATGGAATATGGTTCCAGTTGTACAACTTCGATAGCTACTTGTTGGGGTGTATTTTGGGGATTTTTAAAAGAAACCTGCGTGTATATCCAATTAGTAATCAGTTGGGGACAGTTCTTTTTAAACCAATTTAAAGCCAAGGTTCTAAAAACTGGTTTGGAAATTCTAGCAATTAATTTCATCACCCTATTTAAGGGTTTCAAGCGAAGCTTTTGATTGATTAGATTGACTGAACCAACATCATAAAGACAATCCAGAATTAGTTTCACAGTGGCTTCTTCACTGTTAATCAAGTTTTGCAGTAAAAGCAGAACATCATGCATCCGCTCTGCTTCCATATACTTTTCTGCCAAGTTTTCTGGAGGATTTACTGAAGGACTTGCGGTTGTATTTAGGGTGTTTTGTCTTACTATCGTCATATTGGTAACATAGCATCCATAATAATGTAAGTATACCTATCTACCGAGAGAAAGATTTTTTATCTAGAGAGAGAACCTAAAAGCCAACATTTGCTTGTGAGGCACATCACTATATCGTCTCTAGAAAAAAGCTATTTGTCTAGTTCCCATGAACCTTTTATCTACTTCTGCGTAAATAAAATTTTTTCTTGAGATGCTAATACCTCAATTTGTGCAACAACCCGTTCTAATTCCTCAATGATTACAGGGCTTCCAGTCTTTTTGAAAGCATCCACAAGCGCCCGATAATACCAAAGAGTACCATCTTTACGCCCTTGAAAACGTTCCCAAACTGATTCGCCTAAAACGCGATAATCTTTGAGAATAGATTGGGCGTTGTAAAGTTTATCTGCTAATGATACGAGCAGTACTGATGGGGAGGCAGTAGGAATATGAGCAATATATGCTTCCTTACGCTCTTGCCAAGGGGGTTTGGGAGTTGTATCAGTGTCAGTACAACCATCTACAATTGCTGTTACATTGTCACCAAAGCGGCGACGAATTTCTTCTCGTGTTGTCGCGCCACCTTGATCTTCGATCGCATCGTGTAAGAGGGCTGCGATCGCTTCATCTTCATTTGCGCCGTATTCTAAAGCAATACTGGCGACACCTAATAAATGGGCAACGTAGGGAACACCTGAACCTTTACGAACTTGCTTGGCGTGCAGTTGGGTAGCGTAGGTGAGGGCTGCGGTAAAACGTTCTGAAAGCATTGTATAAAATGAGTTGGAGAACTCAATCTAATAAAGGGTTTATGTCAATTTTATAACAAACCGTTCCAGGCTTCGAGGTTGCAAAGGATGAGAGGGGCACAGAGCTAAAATTGAAATATCTATCAAGCTTGGTATGGCATGATCATGAACAGCGAAAAAATAACGGTGCAGTCTTTATATACTGTTACTGATAAAGAATTAATCTTGATGAGTTTGCAAAACCCAGAACTGCGGTTTGAACGCAATGCTAATGGAACTTTAGAAACTATGCCCCCAACTGGTGGAATTTCTGGCAATCGAGAAATAAAAGCAGGAGCCTATCTATTTAATTGGGTAGAAAGTCAGAATCTAGGTGAAGTTTTTGGGCCGAGTACTGGTTTTAGATTAGCAAATACTGCTGTCAGAGCGCCTGATGCTGCTTTTGTAGCTAAAGGACGTTTACCAGAAGGTTGGGATCAGCAAGAGGACAAATTTATCAACTTAGCACCCGACTTTGTAATTGAAATTCGTTCTAAAAATGATAGCTTGGCAAAACTCAAAGCCAAGATGGAAGAATATATTGCTAATGGTGTTTAATTAGGATGGTTAATTGATAGTAAAAATCAACAAGCTTTAGTTTATCGTCGGGATGGTTCAATTACTCAATATCCGGCTACGGCAATATTAAACGGTAAAGATGTTGTGCCTGGGTTTATGTTGGCTTTGAAAAAATTATTGTAGATACCTACGGCTGGCTACGCCTACACACTTTATACCCATTTGATATGACGATGTGCCGCGCCAAACAAAAATTTGATTCTATATGTTGCGAACTTTTCTTATTAAAAAAATTTAAGCAAAAGTTCAGAAGGAAACAATATAACTACTAAGTTATATATATTTAATCTTTGTTTTGAGTGATATCAGATCATAAGACGTTCTGCATCTACGCTTTAAAGATTCTGGTTATAAAAGCAAAACTTTTGATTATAAATAATATAATTATCCTTTTAGATAGACAGTATTTAAATCTATATTCCATCGCCAGATAGATAAAATCTTGATGCTAATTATTTAAAGTAAATCCAGGAAATACTATTTAAAGCAGGAGTTAATTTAATAATGGCAGACAATCCTGGATTAGGAGAGCAGGCGCTGAATAAAGCGGCAGAAATAGGATTATCTAGCCAATTAGATGAAGTAGAAAATTTAGATGTAAGCATCCAAACAGACCCGCTGAAAATGGTTCAGGGAGAGGTGGATGCAGTCAGGATTGAAGGTGAAGGTTTGGTTATGCAGAAAGACCTCCGCATGGCGGAATTTGAAATGCAAATGACTAGTGTTGCCATTAATCCTCTGAGTGTGGCTTTTGGCAAAATTGAACTCACTAAACCTACTGAAGCTAATGCAAGGGTTGTGTTAACCGAGGCTGATATTAATCGCGCCTTCAACTCAGAATATGTGCGATCGCAACTGCAAAGTCAAAAAATCCATGTTAACGGGCAACTGACGACTATTCAGCCTCAACATATAGACTTTCGATTACCGGGTGATGGGAAAGTAGCACTAAATGCCACTATCAAATTAGTAGAAACAGGTGAAAATCAGCAAGTTGCTTTTTCCGCAGTCCCCCAGATTAGCGCTAATGGAAAAACTGTTTCTCTGGAAAATGTCGAATATGGCGAAAGTGAGGAAATATCGCCAGAATTAACAAAAGCTTTGGTAGATCAAACTAGCGAAATTTTGAATTTGAGTAACTTTGATTTAGAAGGAATGAGTTTACAAGTTAACCAACTAAAAATAGAAGTTGGTAAACTAACTCTGCAAGCTGAAGCTTATGTTGAACAAATTCCTTCTGGTTAATAATAGGACGCTAATAAATTCAGGATACTAATAATGGAAACTACAGAAACAACGCAAACAAGTTCAACACCTTTTCCAAATATTCCACCAGTTATTGAAAGTAACGACAGTGAGTATCTTGATAGCGGCGTACCCAGTACAGTTGCGATCGCAGGACATCCCCTACACCCTCTGAGTGTAATCTTTCCCATCGCCTTTTTAGCCGCCGCCTTGGGAAGTGACATTGGCTACTGGTTAACTGGTGATTTCTTTTGGGCTAGGGCTTCCCTATGGTTAATCGGACTCGGATTAGCTGGAGGCATCCTTGCAGCAGCAATCGGCCTCAGCGACTTTTTTAAAATTGAACGAGTTCGCAAGCGCACCGCCGGTTGGGCACATTTGATACTTAACGTTTCTTTACTAGTTTTATCACTCGTCAACTTTCTCCTGCGTTTGGGCGACGCTGAATCCCGAATAGTACCTTGGGGACTCTTACTCTCGCTCATTGTCGGTACACTAGTTAGCATTTCCGGCTGGTTCGGTGCTGAACTCTCGTATCGCCACAAAATCGGTGTAGTGGGTGCTGGTAGCAGAAGATATCCATAACCAAATAATTCGTAATTCGTAATTAACATTCAATATTACGAATTATTGAGAAACGACTATGCAGAGGCTAAAATTTTGCTTAGTCTCTAAACTTTCAGAAAATGCGCCGAAACCTTAACCAAACAATATTTATTATTCTTTCTCTGCTCATCGTTGTACCGATGGGCTTTTTGTTTAAGTACTACACTGGGCCTGCCCATCATTGGTTTAATGACTACGGAGCCGCTATATTTTACGAAATATTTTGGTGTCTATTCGCATTTTGGTTTTTCAGAAGTCCGGCAGCAGTAATCCAAATTCCTCTATGGGTTTTTGTCATTACTTGTATACTAGAATTCTTGCAACTTTGGCATCCGCCCCTATTAGAGGAGATTCGCGCTACCTTGATAGGTAAATTGTTACTTGGTACTACCTTTGTTTGGTGGGATTTTCCTCATTATGTATTGGGTTCTATTTTAGGTTGGTTGTGGCTGCGACAATTACAGGGAATAGGTTATGCAAAAAAAAGTCAAGGTTAAACCTAATTCAAAACAGCAAAAGATTGAAGAACAACCTGATGGCAGTCTGACTGTGTATTTAAAATCGCCCCCAGTTGATGGCAAAGCGAATGAAGAGTTAATTAAACTACTAGCAAATAAATTTGATGTAAATAAATCTCAGATCAGAATTAAGTCAGGCTTGTCTGCCCGGCAAAAGCTGATCGAAATTGATAGAGATATCTAGTAGAATGTGGCGGAAATAAACCACCCATTTCAACAAATCAATCAAACGCTTACGCTATATTCATTTTGAATTTTAAGTTAGGAATTGTTTAAGCTTGTGTAATACTGATATACCTGGGTTGAGCTTTGACTTTTTCTATCCAAGCTTGGATAGCAGGAAATTGTGTTAAATTGAACCCACCTTCATCAGATACATGAGTGTAAGCAAACAAGGCGATATCCGCAATTGTGTAACGCTCACCCACAAAAAAAGTGTGAGAACTTAAATGTTTTTCCATCAAGTTAAGTGCTGCATAACCTGATTCACGTTTTTGCTTGATAGCTTCACTATATTCTTCAGTTTTACCTAAAATAGAAATCCAAAATCTTAATGTAGCAATAAAAGGTTCATGGCTATACTGTTCAAAACATAACCATTGCAGCACCTGCGCTCGTAAAAATCGGTCATAGGGTAAAAATTCTGTGCATTCACTCAGATACACTAATATGGCATTTGATTCTGCCAAGTATTTCCCTGGCTTAATTTCCAGAACGGGTATCTTACCATTAGGATTTTTACTTAAAAATTCTGGTGTTCGAGTCTCGCCTTTCAAGATGTTAAGCTCTACCCTCTCAAAAGGTATACCTAGTTGTGTCAATAAAAGACGTATCTTATAACCATTACCAGAAGGTAAAAAATCGTACAAACGCAGTAGTTCCATGCTAAAATACAGTTAAGAAGAATATGTCGATAATTGAAGGATCAAAATACAATATCTTACCAAAAGATTTTCCCAAAACCGGATAATTATTTTGATATTTGGCTTCTGAGTTCTAGATAAAATCATTCAAGAAAATAAAAAAAGTATTATTTATTTCTAAATTGAGATGTTTAACTTAAGTAGGTGGTTGAAAATAAAAGTATGTGTGGAAGATTTACTCTAAACCAGTCGGCAGCAAGTTTAACTCAATTTTTCCGTGTTGAGTCAGTGCCAGATTTAGCAGCAGAATATAACATTGCACCTACGCAAATGGTGGCAACAGTGTTACAAAATCCCGAAAGCCAAAAGCGTGAATTTAAGCAATTGCATTGGGGTTTAATTCCTTCATGGGCGAAAGATGCAGGAATGGGGGCAAAGCTGATTAACGCTAGGGCAGAAACTGTTGCCGAAAAACCCGCTTTTCGTTCGGCTTTTAAGCACAGACGCTGTTTAGTGCTAGCTGATGGCTTTTATGAGTGGCAACGGCAACAAGGTAAGAAGCAGCCATTTTATTTTCGCCTTCAAGATGGGCAACCCTTCGCCTTTGCAGGTTTGTGGGAGAAATGGCGATGCCTACGGCAACCCGAAGCGGGAACGCCTGTTAACGAGGAAATAATCTCTTGTACAATTTTGACAACGGCAGCTAACGAATTACTCCAACCCATCCACGAGCGGATGCCAGTGATTTTAGAGCCAGAAGATTACGATTTATGGCTAGATTCCCAAGTGCAAACACCCCAAACCCTACAGCAGCTATTGCATCCCTATCCAGCCCCAGCAATGACTGCCTATCCAGTTAGCACCTTGGTAAACAACTCTCGGCATAACAGTCCGCAATGCATCATACCCCTCAGTGAGAAAAATGCACCCGCAAATCAGTTAAATTAGCTATTGAGTGTGCTAGGTGATTGGGGAGATGAGGGAGATGGGGAAGACAAGAGAGACAAGGGGATAAAGAAAGTGTTTTCCCAATGCCCCATGCCCAATCCCCAATACCCAATCCCCAATACCCAATCCCCAATACCCAGAAACAAATATGCCAAGAACGCAAAAAAACGATAATTTTATTGACAAATCCTTTACAGTGATGGCGGATATCATCTTGAAGATTCTGCCAACCAACAAAAAAGCTAAAGAAGCGTTTGTTTATTATCGAGATGGGATGTCAGCCCAAGCAGAAGGGGAATATGCTGAAGCATTGGAATACTATGAAGAAGCTCTAACACTAGAGGAAGACACCAACGATCGCGGCTATATTCTCTACAATATGGGGCTAATCTATGCCAGCAATGGCGACCACAACAAAGCTTTAGAACTATATCACCAGGCAGTTGAGTTAAACCCACGCATGCCCCAAGCCTTGAACAACATCGCCGTGATTTATCACTACCAAGGCGAAAAAGAGAAAGAAGCTGGAGATAACGAGGCTGGTGAAGCACTGTTTGACCAAGCAGCAGACTATTGGATTCGAGCTATTCGCATGGCTCCCAATAACTATATCGAAGCCCAAAACTGGCTGAAAACCACTAAGCGATCGCAAATTGACGTATTCTTTTAGTCATTAGTCATTAGTTCTTTGTCATTTGCTAAGGACTAATGACCAATGACCAATGACCAATGACCAATGACAAATTATGATTGACCAAGAACAAGTTCACAAAGTAGCTAATCTTGCCCGTTTAGAATTGACTCCAGAAGAAGAGGAACAATTCACTACTCAGTTGGGAAGTATTCTGGATTATATTGAACAGTTGAATGAACTTGATGTCAGTAATGTGGCCCCAACAACACGGGCAATTGATGTCAGCAACATCACACGAGAGGATGAATTACAACCCTATCCTGACCGGGAAAGTATTCTCAACAGTGCACCTGAACAGGAAGGCGAATTTTTCAAAGTACCAAAAATTCTCAATGCTGAATAGTCGAAAGCTATTGACTAACGGCAAATATTTATGCCGATCTATTTGTATAATAAATGCTGCGTTAAAGTGTTCTACTTAACGTACTCTATTAGGTTGAATATTTTTTAATTGGAAGTCCCATATTGAAACTTTACTGTAGATAAAAATCCAGATAATTTTAATTATAAATATTATAAGTCACACATACACAAGTATGATATACAAAAAGGAGTATAAGTTAATTCTATGTCGGCTGTCGGCAAAAAATTTACAGCGTTTTTCAGGTAAATGAGGTACAGATTATTGTGCCCCTACAATAATCTGTACCTCACGCTTGTTGCAATCTGCTGTAAAAACGTTGATTTTGCTAAAACATCCGTAATCAAGTACAACTACTCAAATTTACAATATGCCAGTAGCGTTTAAGTAGCCTGTCCTAACTATGGTCTATAAACCTGAAAATGCTGTAAATGCAAAATTGGAATTGCTAAGGACGCTAAATAATTACCCTTGATAATTCAAATTTGAGTCTCATTTCCGAAATTTGGGCATCTATAGCTTGAAAACAACTACCAGTGCTGCGGAGTTCTTCTCCTAAGAGAAGTTACTGAATTTCGGTTTCACCTTCGGCTAGAGCGCCCAACATTAAGGCACGGTGAGAGATAGATTTATTTATCCACAGATACCCGGATGCGACCCCGTAAAGAGAGCCAAAATGGGGCTACTGAATAATTAACTTGTAAGAAAGGTCTTCGTGAGTTTCTACGGTTATAACAGAAGCCGACATTAGGATACACTGGCTTTTGAATACACCGGAAGTTCAGCAGCAATAAACAAAGTTGCTGCTGGTGACTTCCTGCCTAGTATCCTATCCCTTTTTGCTGTATGAAACTTACTCCAATCTACAGGAAGTCTCCCTCAAGAAGGTTTCTTAGCATCTACAACGACTTCCACTGTTTTGAGGCTATAGCCTTAGAATATTTACAAGCTTTACTTAGGAATTAGCTTTTTCTAGAAAAAGTATCGTTTTTGCTGTCTAAGCTGAGATTCTACCTGTTTATATCCGCATTTGTGTAGCTTAACAAATTAGCGGATTCATTAATATTAAGCCTGTTTTACTATTTAGTTTCTTACCCTGACCTATTAGACAGCTAGAGTGTTCATTTCACTTTGTTCAATAGCTATTAGCCTTTATCGCTCCCATGCTGACCCATCACCGCAAGCCCGTGTGCTTATCACTTATTTCCACTGACCTACCAATTTGGTCTGTTGTCGAAACTGCCGGGACATTGTATCAAAAAGACACTGACCGGTTCCATTTGCTGTTAACTGCACCGCCCCTAATTAGCTGCGAAGTAGAGAGTGTCCTAAGTCCAGAGGACACACTTCCCCAAAGTAAGAGCAAAGCTTACGCTCCTAGCAGTCCCAGAATTTTGTGGCTGGAGATTTCCCCTTACCGAGTAATTATGACTATGCAAGGTAACGCCCAAGTGAGTTACCGTCACTTTTGGGAACAGGGCGTTTATGGCATTAGTCGCTATTGGTTGCCAACTGAGTCGTTGCAACCTAACAATCCTATTCGTTTACGAAATTTTACTAGTAGCCTAACTCTCAACGGACATCCCTTGCCAGAACATTTGCGTCTGGAATATGAATTGTGGGCAGAAAAAGTCCAACTAGGATGCTACATACTTAATTTGGAAATTAAACACTGATAGTTGTGGGGAGTAGGGAGTAGGGAGTAGGGAGTAGGGAGTAGGGAGTGGGGAGAATGAGGAAGCAGGGGAAGCAGGGGAAGAAAGAATAACTAACGTAATGTCCAATGCCCAATGCCCAATGTCCAATGCCCAATGTCCAATGCCCAATGCCCCATGCCCCATGCCCCATGCCCCATGCCCCATGCCCCATGCCCAAAGCCCAATCCCTTTCAACCAAAATAACTGGGTTGGTTTCCAGGTTTCCATTTAATATTGCAACCAACACTCGGCTTTTGCTCACTCGTAACAGGTTTACCCGCTAGCACTGCTTCAATGGCTGCGCGTAAATCTGCGCCAGTTACAGGTTTAGCATTACTGGGGCGGCTATCATCTAATTGTCCCCGATAAACAAGTTGCCGTTGGTCATCAAATAGAAAAAAATCTGGTGTGCAAGCTGCGGTGTAAGCTTTTGCCGTTTCCTGGCTCTCGTCGTAGCATAAGGTAAAATTAAACCCTTGTTCTGTGGCAAATGCTTGTAACGAGTCTGGCGCATCATCTGGATAATTGTTTGCATCGTTAGCACTAATGGCAACGATCGCTAAATCACCTGTAAAATAATCTTTTCCTAACTGCGCTAATTCTTTTTGGACGTGCTTTACAAATGGGCAATGCCGACAAATAAACATTACCAACAGCGCTTTTTTATCTGCAAAGGTAGAAAGTGAAGTTGCCTTTCCAGATACTACTTCCGGTAGATCAAAATCTGGTGCTTTTGTGCCTAGCGGCAACATCGTTGAAGCAGTTAAAGCCATAATTTACTTGATAACTTTACGCTGATAACTAACAGCTTTTGCTATCAGTATATTTTACTCTAGCACTAAGTTTTCCATAAATTAAGAGACGGTAAATTTACCGTCTCTTACATTTGTTGAGAGTTATGTTACAGGAATCAGTTTTTACAGGCTTGTCAAAATACCAACGATGCCATGTCCTGTCAATACTTCTAATGCTATCAGAGAGACAAAACCAATCATTGCCAAACGACCGTTGAGCAGTTCTGCAAAAGGAGTGAAGCCTGTGCGATCGCCTTGCTCATCTATATAAACCCTTGGCTCGATCGCAAAGTTGTTCAGTTTGCCTTGGTCGTCAATTATACCAGTGTTTGTACGCATGGTTTTTTCCCTGTCTCATCTTTATGTAAATAACTGTAACAAAAATATTAATATTTGTAAAGTATCTTCATCTGCTCAAGTAGAAGTTCCAGCTAGAGATATGATAATGGATCGAGTTCAAAGCCATGTTTAAAGAACAGGCTCCGCTGCTTCTGCATAAGCACTTTCAGTCACAAATCCATTTCCAAAAACTAATGCATCGATTTCGAGTAGAGGTTATTGCCAAAACACCAAACCCGCAGCAGGTGATTTATGCCGCGATGCACCAGGACTATACTGATAGATTTGTGTTTGATGAACGCGACTCCTGGCCCTCGGAGTCACAAAGCGGCGAAGTTATTGTTAAGCGACTTTTAGCCGGTGAGAGGGGACACTATGGGCCTCTAGAGCATCCCCAGATTGTTTTCAATTGTGGCTACTTTCCCCACAGTGTCATGCAGCAGGCGCGTACTCATCGTGTGGGCGTATCATTTGATGTACAATGTTTGGCTACTAATACTGAAATCACTTTTGTTAACTGTAAAGGCGAAAGTAACCAAAACTTGAAAAAAACTATTGGGGAGCTATACGAACTTTGGACTAACGCGGAAAAAGCAATCTGTCAAAGGTCGATTCGCGGTAGAAATGGAGAACCACCCGATCAGTATCGACGTGACTGTAAACAACGTATTCGCAAAATGCGTTTGCGAGTTCTAAACGAAGAAACTGGCTTATTTGAAATTGGGCATATTAAGGATGTAATATGCAGTGGTCTTCAGCCCGTTTACCGGGTAACTTTAGAAGATAGAAAGACTTTAGATTGTACTGTTAACCATCGCCTATTTACTTCAGTTGGCTGGGAAAGGATGGGTGATGCTGTTGGTTTAGTTACTAATCACGATGGTAGTGTAGTCAAAATGACTAAGCTGTGCAACTTGATGTGTAATGGTCTGGTAGTAGTAGACAACGGGCTTTACAAAAACAGGGAATGGCTTAAATCTCAAATTGCAGAAGGACTCTCTACATTAGAAATTGCACACATATCTAAAGAATATATTCATCAAAACAATCAAGAGGCTGAATTCGCTAAATCCTACAAACCAATCCTAGAAACCGCAATTTGGCGTTCCAAGCCGAAGCCTATGGGTAAAAAGCTTCAGGCGCATCCAGTCAAGGTTAAGAGTGTAGAATACCTTGGACAACAAATGACTTATGATCTAGAAGTTGATGGTTCATGGCATAATTTTGTCGCTAACGGAATTGTAGTTCACAATTCCTTCCGCTACACAGGCAACCAATTTATTGATGTATTAGAAGGTAAAAAAGACATAGAAGACGTTTTCTACCTACGTCCCGTTGGTTATTACACTGATAGACAAGGCAAAAAGTACCACTATTCACCAGAGCAACGAGCAGCAGATTTGCAGTGGTGTCTAGAAGCAGCTAAACGATATAAAGCTGATTTTGAGGCTGGAATGTCTGAAGAACACGCAAGAGGTAAAGTGCCTTTTGATTATCGCCAGCATTTTGTAGTTAGTTTCAATTTAAGGTCTTTCTTGCATTTTTGTGACCTGAGAAATAAGAAAGACGCTCAATTTGAAATTCAAAAGTTGTGTGAAATGATGTGGCCTCATTTTGAAGATTGGGCACCTGCGATCGCACAATGGTATGAAAAGCAGCGTCTGGGTAAGGCAAGACTAGCACCTTAATGGATAAAATTGAGATACCAGTCAAGTGTGCCGATCAATTCTCACAAAAAGCTAAATGGCTAAAGACCGCTTTCACGATGCAGTTAGAATGGCTTTGGAGAAAGAAGGATGGTCAATTACTGCCGATCCCTACGAGATCAGCGTTGGAGATGTAGATTTTGAAATAGATTTGGCAGCAGAAATGTTAGCTGCCGAACGAGCAGGCGAAAAAATTGCAGTTGAAATTAAGAGTTTTATTGGGCGATCAAGTGTATCAGAATTCCACACAGCCCTTGGACAATTTATCAATTATCAATTTGCTCTCGAAGAATTGGAACCGGAACGCAAACTTTATCTTGCAGTGCCTGAATCAATTCATAACTCATTTTTTCAGCGTCGTTTTATCCGGTCAGTGATTTCACGAACTCAAATTCGCCTACTGGTTTACGATGAAAAACAGGAGGTTATTGTCCAATGGCTGTAGAGCAGTACCGTCAAATTATTCAACAGTTAATTTTAGAACGAGCAAAAAGAGGCTTATCACCAGAGGAAATGGAAACACAAGCCATTCTAGATCAGGAACGCGACCACTACCTCTTGCTACATACAGGCTGGCGCGGGAATCGTCGAACACATGGATGCAGCCTGCATCTCGATATCAAAGATGGTAAAATCTGGATACAGCATGATGGAACCGAAGTCGGCATTGCGACACAACTCCTCGAACTGGGTATACCAAAAGAAGATATCGTTTTGGCGTTTCACTCTCCCTATATGCGCCAATTTACAGAGTTTGCCATCAATTGAGCTTTGGAGATTGAGCGATGTTTAGGACGGGCTACGCCTACACACAATGATATGAAAAGCAGCGTCTAGGTAAGGCAAGGTTAGCACCCTAAATCCCTAAGCAGGATATTTAGAGGAAAGTTGACAGAATTTGCTGTAGGGTAAAGCGACGAAATGGGCGATGCCCTCAATTTAGGATTGATAAGTAATCGATGAATTTTGGTAGATGAGATAGGGTAATTCCTTTCTCATCTCATTTAAAATTAAAGTAACTCAGTATGGGAAGAAAAAACAACTGAAACTTTAAGGAATGTCTGCAAGAGATATTTTCCATAATTTAGTTAGATTGGCTTTGCAAAAAGATGTCTGGACAATTACACACGATCCACTGTCTATTGACTTAGCAGATGGACAATTGCAAATTGATCTGGGTACAGAACGGTTAATTGCTGCCCAAAAGCAAGAGGAGCTAATTGCTGTAGAAATCAAGAGTTTTGTTGCTCCTTCTGCTATTTCTGAGTTTCATACAGCTTTGGGACAATGTTTAAATTATCGAGTAGCACTAAAACTGAAAGAACCAGAGCGAGTTCTCTATTTAGCAGTTCCGCTAGCATCTTATGAGGATTTTTTCTCACGGCAATTGCCACAACTGAGTATTCACGAATATCAATTGAAACTACTAGTATTTGATCCTGAGAATGAGGTAATTGTACAATGGATAAACTAGCTGAGTATCGGCAAATCATCCAGCGAGTTTTGACAAGTCACGTTCAGATTAAACCTGCCTATGGTGAAATCGAACGACAAACTATTTTTGATTTACAACAGAATCATTATCAAGTTGTAAATACAGGTTGGGAAAATCGTCGTCGGGTTTATGGCTGTTTAATTCACCTAGATATTCGAGATCAGAAAATTTGGATTCAGTATGATGGTACTGAGGTTGGCGTGGCTAATGAATTAGTGGAGTATGGTATTCCTAAGCAGGATATAGTGCTGGCATATCAGCCTCCTTATATGCGAAAGCTGACAGAATTTGCAGTGGGATAAAGCGATCTATAGGGCTAGATTTAGAGCGATGTCTACGACGGGCTACGCCTACGCACAATGGTATGAAAAGCAGTGTTGGGGGAAGGCAAGATTGGCATTTTAAGCAAATTGAGTCATTAAAGTTTAAAAATTTAGAATTTTTTAAGCTACAATCAAGACAAAATTTGATAAAATTGCAAAATTTTATGAATATCAGTGTAGAGCAGAAGTTTTTACTTTCAAAGCAAAGTGAAGTTATTGATCTGTTAAAGAGGTGTAATCAGCTAGGAATTAATAATTATCAGTTTGAGGGCGGTACTGGAGGTAGGAGCATTTACTCTTTTTTAGGTTCTGTTTCTGAATCTTTAGACGGGTATTTTTACAACCTAAATATTTTTTTCTCACTTCCTGGTTTACCTCCCAAAACTTTGATTAAGAAAAGCTTTACTCTTCCTAAAATAAACTATGTATCAAACGAACTTCCCACTATTGATATCAACTATTTAGTTTATGAGTACGTCCAAATTGCAAACCAACTCGGACTTGCCAAAATAGATTTAAGTTCTATTTTGGTGTAAAGTTCTTTTAGATATCATTCAGTCTAAACACGAGCCAACGTTACAATCTCTAGCTGATCTTGATATTTACCTTGACGGGATTCATAACTGATAGCACAAGGTTCGCCTTCTAAAAATAGTAATTGCACCACACCTTCATTAGCGTAGATGCGACAGTCGGCGCTGGAAGAATTAGAAAATTCTAAAGTTAGATGACCCCGCCATGCAGCCTCAGCAGGCGTTAGGTTTGCTATTATGCCACAACGTGCATACGTAGATTTTCCAATACAAATTACTGTAATATTCTCAGGAACCTCCAGCTTTTCTAGAGCAACCCCAAGTCCATAGGAATGAGCAGGTAAAATAAAGTAACTGCCATTGGCATCTGTATGCATTGCTGTCGGCTCAAGATTCTGGGGATTAAAGTTTTTGGGATCAACTACAGTTCCGGGAATGTGGCGAAAAATGCGGAACTCAGCCGAGGAAAGGCGTATATCGTACCCATAAGAAGACAAACCGTAGCTAATTACAGGTTGAACTGCTACAGACTCATCTTTTTGCACTTTTCGGATTAAACTTGGCTCAAAGGGCGAAATCAAACCCTGTTGAGCCATTTCAGTAATCCAGATATCGTTCTTAATCACAAGTTCGCTAATAACGTTAATTCAAACAGACTCGATATATTAGCACGAACTGAGTATTTTGTTTAAGGTCGATAACTCCGACGAATCTCTGTAATTTGATCTGCTACATCCAACAGAGATTTGGGCATCTCTGGCCCTGTGAGAATGATATCGACCTGGGGAGGGCGGTTTGCCAGAAATGCTAAAACTTCGGTTTCAGGAATTAAACCAAAGTTAATCGCTAAACTTAACTCATCTAAGATAACGAGAGAATACTTACTCTCACACACTACCTGTTGTGTATATTGCCACAGTCTTTGTAAACTTTGGTTTTCCGTATCGTTTAAATATGGCGTATCGATACAACGAGGCAAATCACAGCGAATCCAATCTAAATTTTGTCCTAATTGTATGGGTCGATCCTGTCCTTGACGGATACCTCCTTTGAGGAACTGCACTATTAATACTGGCGTTCCTTGTCCAGCTATTCTCAGTGATTGAGCCATAACGCTTGTAAAAAAGTTGCGATTGGAGCTAGTGAAAACTTGCACTAGTCCTTCAACTGGATATGGTAAGGTAAGGGTTGAATTGATACTTTGAGTTTCTAGCTGGGCAACCATAGGGTTAAGTTCAAAAAGTTACAATAAATTAAAGGTTTCTGCTGGCGCTACTTATTACAAATCTGCCTGTATAATTAATCTGTTTTTCACAGATTTGGTGGATTTAGCAAATTGCATTCTTAGTCAACACTAGGTTTGTGGTGAAGTCAAGAGTTATTTTCGTTTTTTCTCTGAAAGCAGTTGTAAAAATGAAAACATAAGAGTTACAGTTCCAATTATCTAAAAAAGCTGGGCATAACGTCTGAAAACCGCTAAATGCTCGATTTACCGGTTGTTTGGGCAAAACAGACTTAGCAAGTAGTGAATTTGACAGGATGAGGAGTGAATTGTTGTGAGATTGGTGATTCTGGGAGGTTCAGGATCGGGTAAAAGCACTCAAGCACAAAGGCTTTGCAGATACTTTGATATTCCTCTGATTTCTACAGGTGAGATTTTACGGGAGGCAATATCTGGCGAGAAGCCCCTCTCGGAATTTCGATGGTCGGAAGCCGATCCCCGGATTTGTCTTTCGGTTTACGCTAGCCTGAGTGAACTAGGCTACCACGCACGCTCCTACATGCAAAAAGGGGAGTTAGTTCCAGACGAAATGATCATTGAATTGATCCGAATACGCCTCGGACAACCAGATATTAGCTGCGATTGGGTGTTAGAAGGCTATCCCCGTACTGCCTTCCAATCTGAAGAATTAGATTTTTTCTTGGATGATTTAGGGCAAAAGCTAGATTGGGCAATTTATCTCCAAGTCCCAGAAGCTGTCATGGTTAGCCGATCCTTGGGGCGATCGCTACCAGATGACCAACCGGAAATCGTGCAACGCCGTGTAGAATTATTCTACGATCGCACCATTCCTATCCTAGAATATTACGATCGTCGTCGCCGCCTATTGACCATCAACGGCGACCAGTCACCAGATATGGTGCAGCAAAATATTTTGACTCTGCTTTCAGTTCCTTAGATGAATGTTGACTTTGGAGTTAGGAGTTAGGAGTTAGGAGTTAGGAGTTACAAGGAAATAACTAATGCCCAATGCCCAATCCCCAATGCCCCTCAATTAGATGATTTGCAACACTAAGGTAATCTGAAGGCAGTATTCTAAAACTTGAGGCAACTCCAATGGCTTGGCAGCGTCCAGATGGTCGGATTCCCTACGAACTACGTCCGATCAGCTTTTACCCCAGTTTCACCCGCTTTGCCCCAGGTTCTGTTCTCGCAAGATGCGGTGATACTCAGGTACTTTGTACTGTTAGCGTTAATAAAGGAGTCCCGAAGTTTCTCGAAGGAACTGGTAAAGGCTGGTTAACTGCTGAGTACCGAATGCTACCATCTGCTACCCAAAAACGGCAAGAAAGGGAATTATTGAAATTATCTGGACGGACGCAAGAAATTCAACGCTTAATTGGCCGCAGCTTACGGGCAGCAGTGGATTTTGAGGCACTGGGAGAACGCACGCTAACTGTGGATGCCGATGTGTTGCAAGCAGACGCTGGAACTCGGACAACAGCGATTACAGGCTCGTTTGTGGCTTTGGCTCATGCGATTTCTAAATTGTTGCAGGAGGGCCTGTTGGAGCGATCGCCATTGTGTGGACAGGTAGCAGCAGTTTCCGTAGGATTACTGGAGGGAGAGCCATTTTTGGATCTGAATTATATCGAAGATGTGGCTGCAACAGTAGATTTTAATGTGGTAATGAATCAACACCTGGGAATCATTGAAGTCCAGGGAACAGCCGAAGAAGGCAGCTTTAGCCGTACTCAGTTGAATCAACTGCTAGATGTCGCCGAAAAGGGAATTCAGGAATTGTTAATCGCCCAACGTGAAGCGATCGCTGACTGGGAAGGGTTGTTTGTGATTAATTAGTTTTATTAATTTTTAATAAGAATTAAGAAATGTATCCTCTGTGGCGTTAATCAACAAAGTATCAAGTAACTGGGTGTAAATAAAAATAATCATGAAAGTAGTTAGTAGTTAGTGCGACTGACTACTGACAACTTAGCGTTGAAGGTGATAAGGAGCGTTTACGTTTTTAAAACCTACCTAATCCAGGATGTTAAATGTTTCAAAAGTTAAAAAGGGGGATTGTAATAAATTCGGTATTGTATTCCTGGAAGCGAGCAATATGATGAAGCCATGAACAAAACCGTTGAAGTTCTATCAGATCAGCCAGCGCTGGTTGCACGAGCGCTAGAATTAATTCTGTCCAAGTTAGAAACTGCCATTGAGCAGCGTGGGCAGTTTACCATCGCCTTATCTGGCGGTAGTACACCTAAACCGTTATACGAAGCTATCGCTACTCAAAAACTGCCTTGGGATAAAATTCATCTATTCTGGGGGGATGAGCGTTATGTACCATCAGATCATCCCGATAGCAATGAACTGATGACGCGTCGGGCGTGGCTAGATCGTGTTGACATCCCAGCAGCTAACATTCACCCCGTACCAACCTTGTCAGCTAATCCAGAACTGGCTGCTGCTAAGTATGAACAACAGATCAAAGAATTTTTCAATTCTTCTGGGGTCGAGTTTCCCTCATTGGATGTAGTATTGCTAGGAATGGGTGATGATGCACATACCGCATCTTTGTTTCCCCACACAGAGGCTCTGAAAGTACGCGATCGCCTAGTTACCGTGGGTAACAAAGACGGAAATCCCAGGATAACTTTCACATACCCCTTCATCAACTCTGCTCGTTGCGTGATTTTTCTGGTTGCTGGTGCTAATAAACGACCAGCTTTGGCGCAAGTCTTTGCACCTGTAGCCGATGACTTCACTTACCCATCCCGCTTGATTCAGCCCCAAGGAGAACTTTGGTGGCTACTGGATGTAGCAGCAGGTTTAGAACTCCAACATTGATTGAACTTGGGCATTGGACATGGGGCATTGGGCATTGGGCACTTGTACTGACTTGTAGTGAGCAACGTCGAAGTAGCGTTGCCGTTGGTGCAGCCTCTCGTAGAGAAGTATTGGGCATGGATCAATAGTTCTTCCCCTACTCCCCTACTCCCTTTCCCCACGTCAGAGCGTCCAATTCATTGTTCCATGAGCAGTAATTGCTAGAATCTAAAGTTAGGGCCGCCCTCTGCTTGCCAGTCCTACCTAACATCTATGATGATCTTGAACAAAGGCTAAATATCGATGATCGTCTGCCCTAATTGCAATCATCCCAACCCTGATGGCGCTGTCCAGTGTGAAGCTTGCTATACACCGTTACCTGCGACTACTAACTGTCCCAGTTGTGGGGCAACTGTGCAGGCAGATGCTGCATTCTGCGGTCAGTGTGGCTATAACCTTCATTCCGCAGGAATTCCACACGCTCATACTGGGGTAGCTGCAACAGTTACTCCCGATATTCCTGTGGAAGTACCGCCGTTAGTTTCACCAGATCCACTGTTAGAACTTTTACAACCAGATGCCTTAGGAATGAGCGAATCTACTAACTCCCATCCCTCCGGCTCATCTTTACCACCAACACAGGTGGCAGTTGCCCCAGAAGCTCCGCCACAGGTATCTGTTACAGAAAGCAGCCCCTCAGAACCAGAGCCAAGCGTCGCAGCTCAACCCGTAGTCTCTGGAACAAGTATTCCTACTCCACCACCTTTGGAACCAGCGCCAGCCTCGGAAGTGGAAGTACCCCCGTCAGCAACACCAGCAGCAACTGCAACTGCTTCCAAAACGCAATTACAGCAGATTACAGCGCGGTTAATCCACGTTCAAACCGATCTCTTAATTGAATTGCCGCAAAATCTCTCTGTGATTCATATCGGCAAGCCCAATGATCGGATTCCCCCAGATATAGATGTTTCAGGATTTCCCAATTCAGAAATTGTCTCGCGGATTCATGCAGATATTCGCGTCGAGGGAGACGCTCACTATGTAGAAGATGTGGGAAGTTCTAATGGCACTTATATTAATAATTTGCCACTCTTACCGGGGAATCGTCACCGCTTGCGTCCAGGCGATCGCATCAGCTTGGGTAAAGGAGACTTAATGACATTCCTGTTTCAACTTGCTTAACTGATTCTCGATCATTTGTGACATCAGTCTTAGCATTTTCTGCCCATCCTCCGACATCCATTTTGGAGGAGAAACAAATGAACCGCATCACACAAGCGACGGATAACTATGTTGTTCACTTTATGTAGTTAAATGCTATGTAGTAACTCCCCTTTATGGGGAGTATTATTAACTTTACTATTGTTGCAATATTTACAGTCTCAAAAACCATAGTACTGGAATAGCGATCGCTGTTTACCTCTAACTAAGGTTCAGTCAATCAAGCAGATAAACAACTATTAATTTGATTAATAATCTCAATAATTTTCTCTTCATTTTTGTGATAACCCTGTTCTCTAGCTACTGCTAGCGCCCAGCAGATACAATTTAAATGTCGAACAGCTTACCTCCACTAGAATTTTCCCGTCCAGAGAAGGCGGCAGAGTTAGCGCGGGCAATGCGGATACAAGTATCGGTCTAGTACAGCTTGGCGGAAATAAACAGACTATTAGATAGCCAGGACTTTACCCTTGTAAGTCCACTTAAAAGGTTTAGCCATTGTTTTATTAAAG
>NZ_JBALCS010000001.1:0-21887 GCF_036919555.1 Nostoc sp. | reverse complement strand
GCGATGAAGGCTTAATTGGTTTAATCATTGTGGTCTGTTTTTTGAGCCTATTAGATAGCTTTTTTTGTGGTGAATTTGATCGCAAACTGCTGTAAGTCCATGTTTTTGTTTCAACCTCTCAACTATTGCACCATAACTACTAAAGCCTTTTCCTGTTTTTAGCTCTTCCTCAAGTGCTGCGTAGTTTACCGCCGTAGGCATCGCACACTCAAGATCGCCTTTGCTATTTTGGAGGCTGTAATATTTCCCAAATGGCCGGATCGGTTACTAAATTCCTACTAACTGTAGGCTTTATGAGTTTTTGAAAAATATTTTTCCTTTTTTATTGGTGCAAGATGTGAGTTTACTAATTTTATCTTGCTCACGAAACTTCTACCTGCTCTACTTCTGCACCCTGTGGTTGATCTATTTCTGTTAAATTTTTCCCAAAAATTAGAACTGAAGCCATCATTAATAAACTCGTTACCATAATGGTACTAATCACATTAGGATCATCAAAATTGCTTGTACCTATTAATAAAGCCGCAGCAAAATTACGTTGAGCCGTTCCTACTCCTAAAACTCTTTGAGTATCAATACCAGGACCGCCTAAAAGATAACCTACAGTAAATGAAAAGACAATAAAAATAGCAGAAATAAAGATTACACCTGTTTTCAATAAAATGATGATCTCGCCCAAGTGTACCACCAGCCTAACTACTAAACCTAAACGCAATCCAAAATTAGATATTTTGAAAGTAATTGATTGAAGATTGAGAGCTATATCTTCAGATTTTGCCTTAATAAATAACCCAATTCCCAACGGGGTTAACATCAAAAATATTAAAGGTTTAGCAATATCCCAAGAATTGACCTGTACACCTTGCAAAACTAAAGGTAAAGCGATTGGCAGATAAAATACTGTGCCGAACATTAGCAACATCATTAAACCTGTAGAAAAAGCTAAATTACCCTTAACTATTTCGGCAAGTTTAGGTAAAGCTGGAGGGCCAGATGCTAATGCCATGATGATAAAACCATCTTTCACTGGTTCGGTGACAGTTACTAATTGTAATAGCAAATACATAAAAAGTGGTACAAAGATAAAATTTGTCACCAACGATAAAATAACTAACCGGATATTACAAATAGGTTGCCAAATTTGCCGTATAGTTAGCTTTAAACCTGTACCAAACATCGTCGCAACGACAAATGCCAGGAATGCAATTTTGTCAAGTATCGGGATAATTTCATTCATAGATTTTTGATTTTATTCATAAAAGCAAAAGCGCAAAAAATAACGCAATAATTCAGCATGACTTTTAATTCTTCCTCTCAATCTTGCTCTATGCCTCTTTGCGCCTCTGCGTGAGACTTTCATCATCAGCAACACTTAAGATAGATACTGCAATTACCTCAAATTCAAACTAACCTTCTCTAAATTACCTGTGAATGCAAAGGGTACTTGATAAGTTTCTACAACAGGAGTACCTGTATCTCGACCAACATCAAAGGTTTCATCTAACCCCACACGATAAGGTATGGTTTTTTCAATTCGACCTTGAGCTACCTGTTGATCATTAATCAATAATTTACCAGTTCCTCCTGCACCAATACCACCGTCATAATCAAAATCAAATCCTATTTTTGCTTTACCTGGAGATAGTTTTTCAGGAGATTGAATAATGTATCTTTCCGTATTTGCAAAGTTGTAAACATAAGTTGGTTTTCCATCTTCAAGGAAAAAGCCCCAACCAGCAAAGCGTCCACCTTGGGTTAACAAGACACCCTCAGCACCATTTTCTGGAATCTCTATATCAGCCGTGATGGTGAAGGACCTGTTTTTAAGACTTGGGGCGCTACCTTCGGGAATGGGTACTGTGCCAGGATAGTAAGTAAATTTAGCGCGTCCTGCGGCTAGAGAGGGGCGACTTCTGACATCAAACCGTTCAGATAGGCGATCATCTAATGGTAAAACTTTGTGTTTACGGGCTTCTGATAAAAATAACTTTTGCAGTTTTTCCAGTTTCTCTGAATTCTCAGCCGCTAGGTTATTCGCTTCGCTAAAATCTTCCTCTATGTTGTAGAGTTCCCAGGGATCTTGCTCGAAATCAGCATTGATTGTACCTTGCCAAGGCAACCGAGGATGACGAGCCGCCGCTACCCATCCCTGATCATAAATAGCTCGGTTTCCTAACATTTCAAAATACTGGGTTTGATGATGGGAAGGAACATCAGAATTATCAAATGTGTACACTAAACTTGTACCTTCAATTTTCTGTTGCTTCACTCCGTTCACTTGAGTAGGTGTGGTAATTCCCGTCGCTTCTAAAATTGTGGGTGTAATATCAATTACATGATGGAATTGGCTGCGAAGTCCGCCTTGGTTTTTAATTTGATTTCCCCAAGCAATTACTAAGGGGTTACGAGTACCACCAAAGTGAGAGGCGATTTGCTTTGTCCATTGAAAGGGTGTAGTTCCTGCCCAAGCCCAGGCTGCATGATAATGATTAAAGGTTTTGGGACCGCCTAAGTCATTCAATGAAGCTAAAAGTTGTTCTTGGCTTTCTGGTATTTTATTAAATACTTTCAATTCATTGACGCTACCTGTTAAACCGCCTTCAGCACTAGCACCGTTATCACCGACGATATAGATTACTAAGGTATTATCTAATTCCCCAAGTTTGTCTATAGCATCAATCAATCGTCCGACTTCATGGTCGGTATATGCTAAAAATCCGGCAAAGACTTCCATTTCATGGGCATAAATTCTTTGTTCATCTTTAGATAGGGAATCCCAAGCTGGTAGTTCTTTCGGACGGAGGGTAAGTTGGGCATTGACAGGAATCACACCCTGTTGTTTCTGACGCGCAAACGTCTCTTCTCGCAATTTATCCCAGCCTTGATCAAATTTGCCTTGATACTTGCCAATCCAGGCTTTAGGGGCATGGTGGGGTGCATGAGTAGCACCGGTAGCCAAATAGGTGAAGAAAGGTTTGTCAGGAGCAATGGATTGTTGAGAACCAATCCAGGCGATCGCATGGTCTACTAAATCTGGAGTCAAATGGTAATCAGGATTATTGGTTGGTGGTTGAATTCGTTTGGTATTTTCAACCAAAGCCGGGCTCCATTGGTTAGTATCACCACCGATAAAACCGTAAAAATACTCAAATCCTAAACTTGTCGGCCAGCGATCGAAAGGTCCTGCTGCACTGGTTTCATAGTCTGGTGTATTGTGCCATTTACCAAAAGCCGCAGTATTATAACCGTTTTGCCGTAGCACTTCTGCCACAGTCGCCGCATTCTTGGGTAAAATTGTGGTGTAGCCTGGATAACCTGTTGCTAACTCTGCAACTACCCCTGTACCCACTGAATGATGATTGCGGCCAGTTAATAAAGCTGCTCTGGTAGGTGAACAAAGGGCTGTGGTGTGAAATTGGTTGTAACGTAATCCTTTTTCAGCCAAACGAGTCAAATTCGGAGTTTGCACTGGTCCACCAAAAGTACCTGCCTGCCCAAAGCCCACATCATCTAATAGCACTAATAACACATTAGGAGCGTTTTTAGGAGCGGTGATTGGTGCGGGGAAATCCGGTGTTGACTCTTTGTAAGTTGTGCCAATTTTACCTTCAAAATCCGGTGGACGAACTGGTAACACTTTTGATGTAGCAGCTAGGGCAGGATTACTAGCCATCAACAAGGTGATGATCACAGATAGAGCGATCGCCCGAAAAAATAAACTCAACATACAATACCTTTTATAGCTATTTTTCTCACACAGACGCACAAATGCAGAGAGCATATTAGTAGGGTGCGTCAGATATCGAAAATCTGTTGATTGTTAATGAATGATCAAATCTGATGAACTCTACAAGAGACTTCTTTCACCTGTCACCTCGTTAAGTTTTTGACCAAACGGAACCCAATATGGGTTGTTCCAGTATCAGGAGCTTCAGATTCCCTCGCGGCTGGACGATAGCGGCTGCAATAATTCGGCGCACATAAATAAGAGCCGCCTTTGATTACATGAAGAGCAATTTCTGTAGGTTTTTTCGGGTCAAAACTTTTACTTGCTCCTGTGGGGTTGACAGTGTGAACTTTGTTGTTATGTCCTAAGCTGAACCAATCAGAAGTCCACTCCCAAACGTTACCGGTCATGTCGTAAAGTCCATAACCATTAGCTGAAAAAGAGCCTACTTTCGCCGTTCCGATATAACCATCAGTTTTCGTATTGAAAAAGGGGAAGATTCCCTGCCAGGTGTTGGCTTTTTTTTCAGAATATTGATTACCCCAGGTATAAGTTGCGCTATCCAAGCCACCACGAGCAGCGTATTCCCACTGTGCTTCTGTTGGTAGGGATTTTCCTGCCCATACTGCATAAGCTAGGGCATCTTCGTAGGCAATATGCACAACTGGGTAGTTTTCTTTACCTAAAATAGTGCTATCACTACCAAAGGGATGCTGCCAGTTAGCACCAGGTGTCCAATGCCACCAACTGAGAATTTGGACTTGCTTAACACCTTGTTTTGGCTGATGAAACACCAGAGAACCTGGTAATCTCTGCTCATCGGGTAAGTCGGGAAACTCCTCTTTTGATAAAGGGCGTTCTGCAACTGTCACATACTTTGTGGCTTTGACAAACTCAGCAAAGTGGGCGTTTTTCACCTCGTATTTATCAATACAGAAGGAGGTAACTGTGACATTTTCTGCCGCTCGCTCTTCTACAAAACCCGAATTATCTGCTCCCATCTTGAAAGTATCTCCAGGAATCAGTACCATCTCTGGAAGACAGGAATTAGCGGTAAGTGCTAATACAGATGAATTACTCGATAGTGATATCAGTGCAACTATCTGAATCAGCAGTAACTTGAGAAACAAAAGTCTTTTCCCCATTTCATGCCAATGGGGCTGTCAAACCCAGAATACGGGCAAATCTTTCTACATAAAATTTTGTAGGATTGGCAACTTGTTGGATGGAAGGACAATGACGCAAGTTTTCCCACCATTTCTGCAAACGGGGTGTTTCTGTTGGTAAAGTTTCTGGTTTATGCTGTAAGTCAATTTCAATTGCTGTAAAATCAATTCCTTTTTCCAGCAACACCATACGGGTTATTTGAGAGAAAGTAGAGGCTTTCGCAAAGTAAAGTTGTAAGCTACTCATTTAGTCCTTTCCTTGATTGGGATTTGTCTGAGTTTTTGGTAAATTGCAAAAATTGCAAGTTAAATGACAGCCAAAGACACAAGTGAACCAATTTCACTCCTACGATTTAAATTATTTGACTGGAAAGCTACCAGCGTTTAAACTAACTACTGCTTGTCGGTCGGTTTATCGTACTACTTCAGGAGTATTCCATAGTCTTTACTAAAAAACAAGTCTTTTAGCAAATATTTCTTCTCAAAATTTAGAGCCAAAATGTCAGGGTAAGCGTATCTAATTTTGTAGCTAAAACTACAGATTATTTTGCACAGATGTAATTACTACAGAGATAAATTAAGTATTAAAGACGTTCAGTAGTAACGCGATCTGCGACTTTCGCTACATGGTTGCCGCCACTAGGTTAGGCATAAATATCTGAATTAGACTAACTCTTTGAGTTTGGACTCTTGATTTAATTACCAGAGAGAAAAATTAGCAAACAAGTCACTCATTTGGATGAGAAACAATTCAACCGTTCGAGTGAGATAATTGTAGTAGGTTAACTTTGTTAACTTGCAATTGGGGACATTAACCCGAGTAAATTTTTCTGGATAAGTACAGCTTTATCTATAGCTGTTTGTAAGTTATAACACAGTTTTTAAACAAGCAAGAAGGACAGTAACAATGGAAACCTTAGAAAATTATCAGTTAATTCTGAAAACGGGTAAAACTACGATAGAAAAAGCTTTAGAATTGTTTGACACTCTTGAACCCGTGAATTTAGACTTTATGTTTGGTCGTTGGCAAGGGTCTGGACTGCATACAAATCATCCAATGGATGGTTTATTAGAAATTTCTAATTGGTATGGGAAGGAATTTATAGATACAGAAAATGTTCACCCGTTGTTATTTTTAGATAGCCAGGGGAAAATTTTTCAAGTTGCGCCTCATCCGACTTTAATCAACTGGGTTTTGAAATTACCGATACCCAAAAATAATTCTCTCAAACCGTTATTAGGGTCAATTAATTCTTTACTTAAAACCGAGAAAAGCCAAGCCAGACTGCGAATGATCGAGTATAGAGGCAAAGTCACAGCTACAATGATTTATGATTATTTACCAATCAATGATTCTTTTAGAAAAGTAGATGAGAATACTGTGTTAGGAATTATGGATTATAAGAACCTAGCTCAACCTTTCTTTTTTGTTCTCAAACGCAGTCTTCAATAACTACCCAACTACAGGTAATCCGGCCAGCGCCATTGCCACTTCAGCAGCACTATATTCGGTATCAACCAGCTGTCCAGCTTGATAATCAATGTAAGCCTGCATATCAAAGTGTCCATAACCACAAAGATTAAACAGGATAGTTTTACTAACAGTACTTGAAGAGTCAACTTTCAGGGTCTTGTCTCCAGCTGACTCTACCCGTAGCAGCTTCCAAGCATACTTTTTCTCCATATTGCGGCACTTCTCTTTCCTCTGTTACAACGTGCCGTGACTGGGAGGAATGCGATTTTGTTAGATGACCCCAAAAAAAGTGCGATCGCTGAACAGTAATACTGGTGATAAAAGTAATTTTTATTACACTACGTCACTAGTCAGCACCACAAATTATCTTCTTGAAATATCCCAAGAAGATTTTGGTTAACTAGTAGCAGATTCAATATTTTAGATTGGCGTAAGTTGATGCCAATTTGACCAAAATTATATGTGAGACGTTCAATTCGTTTGAAACTAAGATTAATTCCCCAACCAGTTAATAATTGTGCAGGCAGCTTCAAATGAATTAGCAATTGCCCCATATTGGGCAACGGTTGACCAGACGTTGTGAGTTAAGCCTGACTCTATTCCCAACCATCTTAGAAATGGACAAAAGCCTTGACGAATGATTATCATGGAAATTACGGGGTTACTTCGTTCCGAATGACAATATATATGTATCTAACGAATCGCACAGCACATCACAAAATTGCATTGCTTCCTAATAAGAATTGCTGTGCTACTTTGCATTAGGTTGACAACATTTTATAAGTGGTTGTTTAGCTAAATTCTCTAAATCTACGGATTTAAGCAAATTCATCCACTCCACTGCTAAAGTTGGATCTTGAGGTTTGGCAACACGTAATTCAGCCAGAGTAGTCAAGGCATCGTACCAAATGCCATTCTGGGCATAAAGCCTTACCCGTTGCTGAGGAGTTGCTTGTTTCGGACTATTTACTAATTTAGGATTTAGATTCACCCGTTGCACCCATCCTTCCACATATTCCTGTTCTGGAGGTTGTTGGGGATTGCAAATGATTTTCATCTTGAAAAACCAGTGGTACATCTTGTCTACTTGCAATGGGGGAGTAGTTGCGCCTAAACGAATACTAATAATTCCTGGTTCTTCTGGTATTGTTACTATTGTTCGATAAAGAGTTTGACTGAGTTTAGTTGACTCATCTTTGAGAACAAACTCAAGGGAATTAATTGTAGATTTTTTATAGGGGACAAAAAACCAAAAAGTTGGATATTCCTCACTCGTCAAGCCCCAAACTTTAGTAACAGAAACTGCTTCTGTTTGTCCTTGCTTTAGTGTCTGTTTGTATACAGGTACAAGTGCAATGATAGACTGATTACTAACACCACAACCACGACTTGCGGCTCCTCCGCGATCGCCTGTTGCACCCCTGTCTGGAGGAGGTGGAGGAGGCGAAAATGTCACAGGGGCGGCAGCAGATGGTGTTATCCAAATCATTGGAGAAGAGCCGATAATTCCCAACCAAGCCATCCCGAATGCAGCGATTAATTGTATTTTTGTGCAATAGTTTTTCATAGAAAATTAGGAGTTACACAATTTGGGATTCTGGATTATCTAAAATTTATACAGCAATACTTTTCAAAATTTATTTTTAAATTTTATGTTTAAGTAAGTTGTAACTATTAAAATATTACCTCCTAAAGCCAACATAGCAGGAATGAGGGGAACCCAACAACTATATGCAATAAAAAATATAAAACAGCTACCGTATAAACTTGTAAAAGCTATCCCTGCTGCCAAGCTTAAGTAAGTGAATCGGTGCAGATAAGCAGTAAGCAAACCGCCTAAAAAAGACCAACCCCAAATCCAAATTACTTCACCCCAAAGTGGCCAAGTCCACAACAGAGGTTGTCCGTCCAAAGCAGCACTGAGCAATTGACTGACCATCTGGGCTTGTAAAAATACTCCTGGTATTGCCTGTAATTTACCTTGAGGAGTGGTGTAGGGAGTTAACCAGTAATCATGAAAAGTTTCTGCTGTTGTGCCAATAATCACTATTTTGTCTTTGACTGCATTGGCATTTAGCTTACCCGTTAGCACTTGTCCCAAGGTAATATGTGGTGCGATCGCTTCTGGGGAACCAGGGGAACGATAATTTAACAAAATTTGGTGTCCAGAAGCGTCAACCCCTTGATAACCTCCGGTATGAGCTTCTATTGGTTTAAATATCCGCTTCGATAATAGCCACTTGCTCCCTAATTGCCACGACGCGCCATCAGGGGAAAATTGCAACTGAATTCCCTTCGCGTACAGGTAACGCAATGCAAGTTGAACACTCAGGGCATAGGGGGTAGTACAAGGAGATGAGGGTGAGGGCTTTAACGATAACAGATGGCGACGCACGACATTATCTGAATCTACGGCAATATCGCTAAAACCTAGACCCTCTGGAGAAACTTCTGGTGGTGGTTTCACACCTGGTTTTCCTGCTTGGGAATCGCTGAGTTGACACACCGCCACAAAGCGATCGCTTTTTCGCATTCGTTCTGCCAATGCTGGATAATCCTTACCCACTGGATAATCTCGGTATATATCCAAACCAATAACTTGTGGTTGATATGTCTCTAATTTTTCTAACAGTTGAGCAAGTGATTTGTCTGACAAGGAACCTTGAGGTTTTTCCTGTTTTTGCGCCTGGACATCTTCTTCAGTCACAGTCACAATCAATAGGCGTGAATCTGGTTTCTCAGGAGGACGCAAGCGTAACAGTTGGTCAAACGCACCTAGTTCAAATGGTTGCATCCTACCCGAATACCGTACCCCTGTTAATATTCCAGTCATTACCATGCTCGTCAGTAAGAGCGATGAGAAACCAAGCCGATTTGTGATTCTTTTAACAGCCGTGGTTTTAGACAAAGATGTTGGAAGATTGGGTGTATCTCTAAATAATTCTCCCCAATTCAACGGCATCTCTGCGGGATTTTGACAGATGACAGGCAACCATGTCGCACAGGGGAATTGGTTTTCTAGCCCCTGTAACCTTTCTCGTGCCTCCCTCACAGCTAAATACAACGAGTTTCCCCGCGCGAAGGCTGACAAAAAATACTTTAAAAACTGCTGCGCCACCCGATCAGGTACAGGCTCTCGCATCACGATGATTTCGGGAATATGCAAATCTGCAAACTCCCGTGCCAATCCCAAGCCATCACAGGAATTGAAAATCGCCAGTTGTAAACCTCGTTCCACTGCCTTTTTCAGGGCATACTTTAACTGGCTAATTGTTAGACTTTCAGTTTGATTGATGTAGATTTTTCCTATTTCATTCGTTTGGTGAGTAGAACTGTGTCCAGCGAAAAATAGAATCTGCCAATCCTGCTCCCATAGCTGATCAGTAAGGTCTTGGCATTGTGGTTCAACTAAAAAAGTGATGTCTGTATTGGGTAACAAATTAAGCACCGCCTGGTCTGCTTTGGTATCAATTCCTTGGCTGTTACCCAAAATCGCTAAGATTTTTATTTTGTCGGATGTGGTTGTTATTCGGTTGACTTGTTCGTAGGCGGGAGCGCTCAGGGCTATTTCCGCTTGGGGATAGCGTTCCAGCAAATCCCAAAGATGCCAGGGAAGTTTCTGTAATCGGAGGTCTTTGGTTTGTAAAAGCACACGGATATTATCCGCAGGTATGAGTTTTTCCAACCATTTCTCGCGGATAGGACGAAAGGAATCGGCAGCAAGCCAAGTATTAAAACGTACTTTAAATTCCTCAGTCACCTGCTGGCAGTCTTCTAGGCTGGGGGCTTGATTAAGTTCCTTAGGTAAACCAATAGGACGAGATGGCAACCTTAAATTACGATAAATAGATTGCCAACGGTAATAATCGCGGAGAATTTCTGGGTTGGGGGGAAGCGCACCCGTGATTTCCACACTAGGGCGGACATTTTCATCGCCAATCTGTAGTGTCACCGGAAACCCTTGTTCAAAGTTTCCCTCTGCTAACTTTAAGATGACTAACTTACCCACAGCTACTTCTCCACAGATGATGAGTTATATCTATTATTTGGGTTGCTAAACACTTAAAACCGCAAAATCTCTCGGTCATAATCTTCAGGTGCCGGTTTTATTTCCCAAACCAATCCTTCTCCAAGTTCCAAAATTATTTCCAAATACAACATATCTACAGGAGTTGTTGCCGTATCTTCATTATTCTCAAAAGTTTGTAAGTCTTCCGTTACTAGTCGCAGCTTAAACCCAGCAGGAATTTGACCACCAGGAGTTGTACTTCGTAATTCAAAGCGCCAAACATAGTCTTCAGAAGCGCTTTTTGGGAAAATACGTAACTCGTATGTATGCTCTGCAACTATTATTTGCCGAGACAAACCCATAACTGGTTCTGCACTCCGCATTCCCGCAGGCACCACGACGAATTCGCTTTTTTCCCATCCCCACTGTTGAGCTAAATTGGCTACTCCTGTCTGCAACCATTGCGGAATTGACGACTGGATGAGTAAACCCTGACGCCGTTCATACAATTTTTTACGCCAACCGCTATGTGCTAGGAGCGCACCCCACAGTGAAAATGGAACTGCCAAACGCGGGAATTTCACATCCGGATTACCCAACCTTTCTAAGAGGTTTTCCGCCTGAGTTTTGGCAATAGGAACTAAAGGTATAATCTCGGCGCGTAAGGCTTCTGGATCATTAAGTTGGCGTGTAACCCACAACACATTGATATCTGCAATTAAATCTTCACTTTCCAAGCTGTAAGTACGGTCTACAGGATCATAAACCCCTTTTGTTTTCAGAATTTTATGGGTTGTGTAGCCAAAAATCTTCATCCAGCCATCATCGGGATTGACCTGTACTGCTATGTAGTAGTCAGCAACCCACTCTGGTATATCTACCCATTCCTGCGGTACGCGCAACTCATCGTCATCTATAGCGAGGGTGGGAATTAATACAAGGCGATCGCGATCAAAAGTAATAGCTGTGCCATTAACTACTTCCCAAAAACTCGGTAATGCCGCACTGTTGGGATAAACCCTGGCGGTGGGGGCAATTTCCTCTTTGAACCAAGGCAAAAATGCTTGCAAGCAAATTTGATTTATCCACCCACGTTGACAAGCACCAGCTGTTGAGTATGGTTCTTCTTGCGCCTCTAGAGATTGGGGAATTTCTAAATATAACTGCCGTGAGTCAATAGTGAATGGGGGAGGTGCGTGAAACATAATTTTAGAATGGCTCGATATAAAGACCATATTAAAAAGTTAAGGGAGACAGGGGAGAGAAAATTCTCTCTACTCATTGGATCTGGATATGGCTATATTGGACTTTGAGCCATTCCTCTAAGCTTGTGTTTATGGCATCTATTACGTCGGATTTAGGAGAAATATGCAAGGTGTTTTGACTCCACTGCGTTAAAGTCAGTAGCAATGACTTTTTAATGCTGCTAAGGCGACGGGAAACAGTATATTGCTTAATTTCTAACTGTGCAGCAACTTCTGTTTGAGTAAGCTTCTGACCGTAGTAAACTTGTAGTAGTTGTTGTGAATTTGCATCCATTGCAGCGATCGCTTGGTACAAAACTTGGTTTAACTGAGCTTGCTGATTTCGTGCATTCGCAGCTTCTTCCTGCTCAATAATTTCCGTTAGTAAAGATGTTTGCAAATTTACAGGTAATATATCTAATAAATTAGCATCATCTTCTGCTTTCAGGGGAGCGTCTGCCGAAACAACCTTGGGATAGAGGAAAATACGAGCAGCTTTAGCAGAAGATAATACCCAGCTTTCTATGGTTTGCTGGTTGACTGCGGCAGTGGGTGAACTCAATCGGCTTAAACGTTCTGCATTATAAAGATTAGTAATAGCCTCCCAAGTCAGAGCATCTGGTTTGGTAAGCTGGCGAATTTTTGTGTTGTCACCTGTGTAGAGTTCCTTAAAGCATTCCCAGGCTAAAACATAACTTTCGATACTTTGAGGGTTAAATCCGGCATTTTGTAATGACTGCACTAGTCGTTTGCGGCTGAGTTTATGTAATAATGCCCAGTCTGAGCAAATGTCAGTTTCCCGACGTAAGCGCAGTACATCCTTGATAATCGATGCAAATGCTAATTCTGCATAGGCTTTTAAATGCGAACTGTATTGAGGATTGAAAGTTTTGAGGATTCTGTTAATATGAGCGATCGCCATCTGAAAACAGTCTGCTAGAGACGATTGTGTGGCAAAGTTGAGGGCGAATTTTTTTGCAGTCCAATAGCACACCTCTTGTAAGTAAGCAGAAAGATGTGCTACTGCCACAGCACTAGATTCAGTCTGCCAAACTCTATACCAGTAAATTGCCCAAAAGGTATCTAATTGCTCAGTTGACGACGACTCCAGGCAAACTTTTATACTGCGTCGCAGTTTGGCATCTGTTGCCCAACCACTAAATTGGTCTACATCAAATTGCACAAAGGTGGAAAAGATTTCCACAATGCCCTGTCGGGGTTGCATGGAATATTTGCCGTTGTTTGAACCATAGCTGATTTCAATTATACAGCCATAGCGACAAAAGCTAATTCCTTGCTGCGTAAGGATTTTACAGATTTTTAAAAAAACTTCTAATCTAAGTGCATAAAAACTAAAAGTCGTCGTAGAGAGTGATATGCAGAGAAGTTCATTTAGTGAGTATCACGAAAAAGATGCAAATTTGGGGACTTGCTGAATCATTGGATAATTTCGTCAAGAACAAAAGTTCGATGGTTATAGCGGCAAATTCATCCCGCAAATATGCAACTTCTTGAAACTTACTTAATTATCTGTACATAACCTAATTAAAAAAGGAAAAAAACCATGTCAAATATCGACAAGTTCACTTCTACTTCTAACTATTCTGCTGTTGGTCAAGAACAACTGTTCACCGAATTAACTCTCAAAGAAGGAGCTGCGATCAAAGGTGGTCTTACCTACGAACTCAGCAATCATTCGGGTATTCTCATCAACTATGATATTAACGGAGGAAGTGACTTTTTGAATCCTGGTGACGTAAAGCCATATTATTCTAAGTTTACAGCACCAACTGTTACCTACGACTCACAGATTGGACCTGGCTATGCTCCAGTTTCCCAAAAACTAGTTTCAGATCCAGGACAAAATGTTTTTGATATTATTGTAAGTAGCAATACTTTAATCTTAATATCTGATCATGGTAATCCAGTTCCAATTCCAAGGCCTCCAGCACACCATCCGTGAGGGGTTACAGCAGTTCCCGCTATTGTGAGGTACGTTCTTAGTCCTGAAAGGCTACAGGAGGTAGCGGCGAGGGAACAAACTGTACTTTATAACAGCAGGAAGTGCTGTAAGGTAATTGCACTTTTATCAATCAGTCAAAATACTCAAAAAAGTTTTTGATAGCTGAAATCTAAATTAAAAAAGGATTGTAACGAGAGAATAACTTTGTCAAAAGTGGGCTTAATTCTTAGGTAAATTCAATTATCAAACGAGGTAATGAAAAATTTGGTTTACCGCCATGCCCAAGCGACCAAAACAAAACTCTGACCACGCACACCGACAGAATACTCCTACTAATAGATAATGAACCGATAGCTAAACACTTAGAAGCAATATTTAACCCCAGCAGTTTTTGCTCAACAAAAATATTACAAGCAGTTAGGATGTCGAGACAGGATTCTTAATTTATCGTTAATGGTGGCAGCAGTTTTAACCTTATTGTGGCGACAAGTTCCTGGCGTTCAAGAGTTAAATCGTCTGTTAGCTAGAGTTGGTTTCTTATGGTGTCAAATTACCAAAGTTACCCAACAATCACTTTCAGAAAGATTTTTAGTTTTCTCATCGGAATTATTTTAACGAGTATTTAAAGATTTACTACCTCAATTACAACTGAATTGGCAACAACGACTTAAGCGACCATTGCCAGATAGTTTTAAAATTGCACTCTGTAATTTTGAACGAATTTGGATTGTTGATGGCTCAACAAAAGACGCACCTTATTCCGTAAGCTAAAAAGCCTGAAAGACTTGAAAACAGGGCAATTAGCCGGGAAAATTTGTACAGTTATTAATTTAGTTACTCGTTTACCAGTCGAAGTTTGGTTTCACACTAATCCTGCCGCTTCAGACACCAATTTTGAATCTACATTACTAAATTTAGTGACTGGCAAGACTTTAATTTTACTCGATAGAGGTTTCTATCATTCCCAGTTTTTACAACAACTCATTAATCAAGAAGTCCATTTTATTACTCGTTTAAAAGCCAAAGCATCTATTAAATACTTAAAGATTTTCAGCTATGACCATTCTTTCAAAGACAGATTAATTCAACTTGGTACTGGTCGTGGTGGCGCACCAGTTATAACTTTGCGTTTCATCGAAATAAAAGTTGGTAAAACTTGCTATTCTTACATTACTTCTGTTCTCAATCCACAGATATTACCATCATACGTTGTAGCAGATTTATATCGCAGAAGATGGAGAATTGAAGAGGCTTTTTATACGGTTAAACATTTATTGGGACTGTCTTATTTGTGGACTGGTTCTATTAATGGTGTCAAACTACAGGTCTGGGCAACTTGGCTCTTTTATGCAGTATTAGTTGACTTGGGCGATGCCGTAGCTGATGAATTAGCTTTGCCATTTGGCCGCATTTCTTTGGAGATGATTTTCCGTGGTTTGTACCATTTTAGTGTCGCAAACTCCAAAAGCAAAGCGGATGACCCGATTAAGTACTTCGCTGAAGAAAGAGAATCAAGACTTAGGCGTGGTTAAATATCTCCGAAAGCCAGTCTCCAAGCTCGATTTATCGTCTTTTCCTGCGCCCTATTGACAAATGTGCAATTATCTTAACCTTTCACAGATGTACAAATCCTAATTCATTTATTAAAATTGCTTTGACTAATATTCCCCCTGCAATCTTTTCACGAGAGTCTATTCCTAATTTGGAATTAATTATTTCTACTATTCCTATTTCATCAATTAGCGCAGCCACTATTCCTAGATGATCGATATTTTTAATTTTTACTTCTGATATTTGAGACATTTTTTACTTCTAAAAATGGTTGAGTTTTTTTCATTGTCTCACTTCTGGTATCACGCCTAAGTCAGCATCATAAAACAATGTATATTTAGTTTTGTGAAATAACGTAAAAATTAAGCATTTATAAGCTTTTTACCCACTTTATACTTCGCAATATAGGTTTATTCTTAATGCTGACTTACTTAAAGCTTCTGAGTATTTTTATTTATACGTATCAGAGCGAATTTATGTAGCGGCTTTATACTACAAAATGAAGTGCGGAATGTGGGTTGTAAGTAAGCAGAAAGATGTGCGATCGCCACAGCACTAGATTCAGTCTGCCAAACTCTATACCAGTAAATTGCCCAAAAGGTATCTAATTGCTCAGATGACGACGACTCCAGGCAAACTTTTATACTGCGTCGCAGTTTGGCATCTGTTGCCCAACCACTAAATTGGTTTATATCAAATTGCACAAAGGTAGAAAAGATTTCAACAATGCCCTGTCGGGGTTGCATGGAATACTTGCCGTTGTTTGAACCATAGCTGATTTCAATTATACAGCCGTAGAGCCAAAAGCTAATTCCTTGCTGCGTAAGGATTTTACAGATTTTTAAAAAAACTTTCTATTCTCAGTGCATAAAAACTAAAAGTCGTCGTAGAGAGTGATATGCAGAGAAGTTCATTTAGTGAGTATCACGAAAAAGATGCAAATTTGGGGACTAGCTGAATCATTGGATA
The DNA here is from genome assembly GCF_036919555.1 of Nostoc sp. Lineage (GTDB taxonomy): Bacteria > Cyanobacteriota > Cyanobacteriia > Cyanobacteriales > Nostocaceae > Nostoc. Next base: position 5,784 of record NZ_JBALCS010000001.1, on the reverse strand, counting down.
ATTTCGTCAAGAACAAAAGTTCGATGGTTATAGCGGCAAATTCATCCCGCAAATATGCAACTTCTTGAAACTTACTTAATTATCTGTACATAACCTAATTAAAAAAGGAAAAAAACCATGTCAAATATCGACAAGCTCACTTCTACTTCTAACTATTCTGCTGTTGGTCAAGAACAACTGTTCACCGAATTAACTCTCGAAGAAGGAGCTGCGATCAAAGGTGGTCTTACCTACGAACTCAGCAATAATTCGGGTATTCCCATCAACTTTAATATTAACGGAAAAAGTGACGTTTTGAATCCTGGTGACGTAAAGCCATATTCTTACTTTACAGCACCAACTGTTGGCTACGACTCACAGATTGGACCTGGCTATGTTCCAGTTTACCAAAAACTAGTTTCAGATCCAGGACAAAATGTTTTTGATGTTGCAAATGGTGGCAGTACTTTTATCTTAACTCAATCTAGTCCTCCTGGTGGTATTAGTAGGGATCCAGGTAGTAATATTGTTAGCCCTGGTACTGTTCCTGTTCCTGTGTTGTAGCCTAAGCGCATTGACGTTTTACTGCGTCAGCCAAGCAGTCAAAAGTCGAATATGACAAACTAAACACTCAATACAGTCGGGTCACAATACCCGATTGTATTTTCTTGCCAATCATCACACCAGAAAATGAAATACCAAATAGTCCTCCAACACACTGAAGAAGACTGTGGTGCAGCGTCCCTAGCAACCATTGCCAAACACTACGGACGCACATTTACCCTCAACCGCGTCCGGGAAGCCGTAGGTACTGGTTCCAGAGGAACATCTCTGCTGGGATTAAGCCGGGGTGCAGAGGTACTAGGATTCAATGCCCGTCAAGTAAAAGCTAACGCACAAATAATCGACCAATTACACCAAATATCCCTACCAGTAATTATTCACTGGAAAGGCTACCACTGGGTAGTTTTATATGGACAAAAAGGTAAAAAATATGTCGTTGCTGACCCTGGTGTTGGTATCCGTTATCTTACCCGTCAAGAGTTAGTTGCAGGTTGGGGTAATGGCGTGATGTTACTGCTGACCCCAGACGACAGCCGCTTTTATCAACAAGAATCAGATAAAATTGGCGGTTTGGGAAGATACCTGCAACGGGTTTGGCCTTATCGCTCTATTCTCGCTCAAGCGATCGCTATTAACATCGCCATTGGACTGCTTTCTTTAGCATCTCCCTTCATGATGCAACTCCTCACCGATGATGTGTTAGTCCGAGGAGATACCCAACTACTAACTACTGTGGCAATTGGCGTTATCGCCATGAACTTAATTAGAAGCGCCATTAGTTTAGTTCAATCTCACCTCATCGGTCACTTTGGTCAAAAATTGCAATTAGGACTAATCCTAGAATACGGACGCAAACTCTTACATTTACCCCTCTCCTACTTTGAAGGACGACGCAGTGGAGAAGTTGTCAGCCGCATTGCTGATGTCAACGCCATCCATAACTTAGTTTCTCAAATCGTCCTCGGATTACCCAGTCAATTTTTTATCGCTGTAATTTCCTTGGGCTTTATGCTCTTTTACAGTTGGGAACTAACTCTAGCTTCCATAGTTGCATTTATTATTGTCACGGCTGTTAACTTGCTTTTCTTACCAGCAATGCGCCAGAAAACCCGCAAGATGATTGTTTCTGGTACGGAAAACCAAGGCTTTTTGGTGGAAACATTTCGCGGCGTTCAAGTATTAAAAACTACCCAAGCTACTCCCCAAGCTTGGGAAGAATACCAAGGGAATTATGGTCGTCTTGCCAACTTGGGCTGGAGTACGATGAAGTTGGGACTTTATAGCAGTACAGTTACTGGCATTCTTTCCACTTTCATTAGTATTGGCATCCTCTGGATGGGTAGCTATTTAGTCATTAATCGCACCTTAACAATCGGTCAATTGATGGCATATAACGGCATGAGTGGCAATTTTTTGGGCTTCCTAAGTGCGGCGATCGGCTTAGTAGATCAGTTTATCACTGCCCAGATAGTCATTCAACGCCTGACAGAAGTTATTGATGCTACCCCAGAAGACGAAAATGATTTTAAAAAGCCTTGGGCAGAAATTCCTGGTAATGTAGATATTACCTGCACTGAACTTAACTTTCATCACGCCGGTAGAGTTGACTTACTACAAGATTTTTCCTTAACTATTCCTGGCGGTCAAGTTATTGCTTTAATTGGTAAATCTGGCTGTGGTAAAAGTACCCTTGCGAAAGTGATGACTGGCTTATATAAACTTCAGTCTGGCAATATTCGTTATGGTTTTTATAATCAGCAAGACCTGTCTTTAGAATGTCTGCGACAACAAGTGGTATTAGTCCCACAAGAACCCCACTTCTGGAGTCGTTCTATTATTGATAACTTCCACTTTAGCTATCCCCATATTAGTTTTGAAGAAATTGTCAGAGCTTGTCAAATTGCTGGTGCAGATGAATTTATTAGCAAACTACCCGATAAATATCAAACTGTCTTAGGAGAATTTGGTGCAAATCTTTCCGGTGGACAACGCCAAAGATTAGCCATAGCCAGAGCAATAGTTACTGAGCCACCTGTCTTAATTTTAGATGAGTCCACGGGCGCACTGGACCCTGTAAGTGAAACACAAGTACTAGATAGACTTTTATCCCATCGTCATGATAAAACGACTATTCTGATTAGTCATCGTCCCAAGGTCATAAGGCGAGCAGATTGGATTGTACTTTTAGAACAAGGACGCTTAAAAATTCAAGGTACACCAGAAGAATTGCGGAAATTACCCGGTGAACATTTAGATTTCCTAGATAATATTATCCCATGTCACGATACATTGGCACTAACAGCTTCCCCGGCTCATCGTAACGGCAAGATTGCTGTCATTAATTAAGATCAAGTTCGGATAATTAGTTATGATTCCCACAGTCATTACACCCCACCCCCAGCCCCTCCCCGCCGGCGGGGAGGGGAGCTAAAGCGCAGCTTTGGCGGGGTGGGGTTCCGGGTTTTATGCTTAATTGCCCGGACATGATATCAGTTGTAAAAATCTCTGTTTTCTCTGCCGTTTATTTATATTACATCATGGTTAGCAACACAAATTTTCTACCCCCAATTCAAACTAATGAATTTCTCCCACCAATTAATCGTTGGACAACCTTTGGCGGAATGTTTATTCTCTGCGTTCTAGGACTAGCTGTTCCAGTTGCTGCTGTGATTAAATATAAAGTTACCGTCCAAGGACAGGCGGTTGTGCGTCCGGCGGGTGAATTGCGAATTGTGCAAGCGGCGATTGAAGGTCAGGTAATGCATATTTATGTTCAAGAAAATCAAGTTATCAAAAAAGGAGATGCGATCGCAACTATCGACGACTCCCGTCTGCAAACCAAAAATAGCCAATTGCAAACTAGTATTCAACAATCTAAGTTACAGCTAGTGCAAATGAATGCCCAGATTAATGCCCTTAACAGCCAGATTCGAGCCGAAACTGACCGCGTAAACCGGATTATTACTGGTGCCCAAGCCGAATTGAGCGGTCGCCGTCGGGAATATCGAGATAAAAATCTTACCACTGTTTCCGAATTCCAAGAAGCTGATGCCAACGTCAGAATTGCTGAGAAAGAATTGCACGCTGGGGAAGCACAGTTAAAAACAGCACAAGCAAATCTCCATGCAACTGAAGCTGCCTTGGGTGTAGCTCAGTCAAAACAGAACCGATATGAGAGTGCAGCCGCCCAAGGAGCGCTATCTAAGGATCAATTGGAAGAAGCACAATTAGCTGCTAAACAGCAAGAGCAAGCGGTAAAGGCGCAACAAGCAGCAGTCGAGGCGCAAAAACAGACAATTGAACGGTTACAACAAGCTATATCTGCTGCCATTGCGAGAAGACAACGCACCCAAGTTGCCGTAAATCCAAGTAATGCAGAAGTAACTGTTGCTACTGAGCGCATCGCCCAAGAAAAAGCCGGAGGGGAAAGCAACAAGGCAACTTTAGAAAAGGAACGTCAAGCCCTAATTAAGCAACGGATTGAAATTGAAAAGCAGCTAGAGCGTGATACTAGCGAACTCAAACAAGGGGAAATAGATTTAGCTCAAACCACGATCGCAGCTACCGCCGATGGGATAATATCTCAACTCAATTTGCGAAACCCAGGTCAAACTGTGCGTCCTGGCGAAGAAGTGGTGCAAATTGTCCCCAATAATGCGCCTCAAGTTTTGAAAGCTGCGGTAGCATCTGAAAATCAAAGTAAGTTAAAAATTGGTCAAAAAGTCCAAATGCGGGTCAGCGCTTGCCCCTACCCAGATTATGGTACTCTCAATGGTCAAGTACAGACGATTTCTCCAGATGCAATCGCACCTCAAAATAATGGGACAAATGCATCAATGCCTAATGCGACTAGTCCAAAAGCTGCTGCGCCTGGTGCTTTCTATGAAGTGACTATTGAACCGGAAACTCTGGTTTTAGGTAAAGGGAAAAACCAGTGTCATATTCAATTGGGTATGGAGGGTAGGATTGATATTATTTCCCGTGAAGAAACGGTGCTGCAATTCTTTCTCCGTAAGGCGAGGTTGATGAGTGATTTGTAACTTTTTCTTTTGGGAAGCATTACCTAAGAAACATGGATTAAATAAAATGCAAAACTTCATCCTGTCTCCAGCTTCCCTCTCCTTTATAAGGAGAGGGATTGAGGGTGAGGTAAACCAGGGACATAAATTGTGTGTTATTTAATTCTTATTCCTAACGTAAAGTTTTAGAAACTTCACTCTCATCTAGTACAGTACGGCGTAAATAAACAGACCATATTAGTGGGAGAATAAATAATCAGGTTAAAACCAGTTTCGCAGAGCATATCAAGGAATCAGGGTGTGGTAAGATTAACTCCTAAAACATTAAACTTAAGCGATGGCGAGCGTGAACAACTCCAACAATTGATCAACAGACACAACACGCCACAACAGATAGTGCTGCGAGCCAAAATAATTCTCATGGCATCAGATGGTCAAAACCATCGTCAAATCGCCCGAAGTTTAGATATGAATCGGCAGATGGCTCGTTTATGGCGAAACCGATGGTTGGAAACTGACCCAAAAGACTTATCGATTTTTCAAAGATTACAAGATCAAGAGCGTATTGGCGCACCAGTAAAATTTAGCATGGAACAGGTAATCGAGTTGTTTGCGTTGGCATGTTCCCCACCTGAAGATTACGGACGACCGATAATGCTACGGGGGACATCAAAGTTGCTGACTCCGGGAGTAAGATTCGCAATTTTGTAAATGAGGATTCAAAAGGCAATGGCGGTAACATCTTTATCGATTCTGGTGACTTCTCTCTAAGTGATGGCGCTCAACTTGCTGGCTCAACTTATGGACAGGGGAATGCGGGGAATGTGACGGTGCGTGCAAAAAATGCTATTTCTCTTGCAGGTAACGCTTCCATTTTAAGCACCGTGGAAGCAGGAGGCGTAGGTAAGGGTGGCAATATCGATATCAATGCTACTTCCCTGTCACTCACTGATGGCGCTCAACTGCTAACTATTATTCGTGGAGCATCTGATACCCAGCCAGCAGGACGCGGGGATGCGGGCAATGTCAATGTTTTGGTAACAGGTGCTGTTGATATTGCTGGGGAGAAAAATGGTTTTCCCAGTGGGATTGATAGCCTTGTAAGTACGGGGACTGTTGGGAATGGGGGTAACATCTTTATCGATTCTGGTGACTTCTCTCTAAGTGATGGCGCTCAACTTGCTGGCTCAACTTATGGACAGGGGAATGCGGGGAATGTGAC